>JBFHFE010000001.1:0-310059 GCA_041583785.1 Draconibacterium sp.
AGCTTAATCCTGATCTTTTGACTCATAAGAGAAAATTGTTATAATTATTATAATAAATCTGTCTTACCTTGAACATCCTCAAGTACTTTCATTGCTAAACCTTTTGGCACTTCTGCGTAGTGGCTAAACTCCATTGAAGAGGTTGCTCTACCCGAAGAAAGTGTACGTAACACTGTTACATAACCAAACTGCTCGGCAAGAGGTACTTTTGCGTTAATTACTTTGGCACCTGCTTTATCTTCCATTCCAGCAACTTCACCTCGTCGACGGTTTAAGTCACCAATTATATCGCCCATATATTCTTCCGGAGTAACAATCTCCACTTTCATAATAGGCTCTAATAATTTTGGTCCTGCTTTTGATGCTCCATTACGGAAAGCTTGTTTAGCACAAATTTCGAATGATAACTGGTCTGAATCCACAGCATGGAACGAACCATCAATTAATGTAACTTTTAAGCTGTCCATTGGGAAACCAGCAAGAGGTCCGTTTCTTAAAGCTTCTTTAAAACCTTTCTCAACTGAAGGAATAAATTCTTTTGGGATACGTCCACCTTTTACCTCATCAACAAACTGCAATCCTGGTTTACCTTCGTCACTTGGCTCTATTTTCACAATAATATCGGCAAATTTACCACGACCACCGGATTGTTTTTTGAATACCTCACGGAATTCCAGTGATTGGCTTATTGCCTCTTTATATGCTACCTGAGGAGCTCCCTGGTTACATTCTACTTTAAACTCACGACGTAAACGGTCAACTAAAATTTCAAGGTGAAGTTCACCCATTCCACGAATTACTGTTTGACCAGAATCTTCGTCAGTTCTAACCTGGAAGGTCGGATCTTCTTCAGCTAATTTTGCCAAACCATTTCCGAGTTTGTCAACATCTTTTTGCGATTTAGGCTCAATTGCCACCCCAATTACAGGCTCTGGGAAGTCCATACTTTCCAGTACAATTGGGTTTTTCATATCACAAAGTGTATCACCGGTATGAATACTTTTAAACCCAACAGCAGCACAAATATCGCCTGCCTCAATTACATCTTTTGGGTTTTGTTTGTTCGAGTGCATCTGGTACAAACGCGAAATACGTTCCTTTTTACCCGAACGAGTATTTAACACAGTTCCACCTGATTCAATTTTTCCTGAGTAAACACGTAAAAAAGCTAAACGTCCTACAAATGGGTCGGTTGCAATTTTAAATGCCAATGCAGCAAAAGGTTCTTCTGAATCGGGTTTACGTGATATCTCTGCATTCGTATCAGGGTTTACACCCTTAATAACTCCACTATCCAAAGGACTTGGCAAGAATTCGCACACAGCATCTAGCAAACGCTGTACTCCTTTGTTTTTGAAAGCCGAACCACACATCATTGGAATAATTACTGCATCCAGAGTAGCCTGACGAATTACCTCACGCATCTCGTCGTTAGTAATTGAATCCGGATCATCAAAGTAACGCTCCATAATATTGTCGTCCACTTCAGCAATCGATTCTACCAACTTTTCTTTCCACTCCAAAGCTTGCTCCATTAAGTCTTCAGGAATTTCTTCCAGACTATAGTTGGTACCCATGTTAGCGTCGTCGAACCAACGAACGGCTTTCATTTCGATAAGGTCGATAACGCCTTCGAAATTTTCTTCAGCACCAATAGGTATTTGAAGAGGGACAGGGTTAGCACCTAACTTTGTTTTAATGTCGTTATATACATTAAAAAAGTCAGCACCAGAACGGTCCATTTTATTTACAAAAGCGATACGTGGAACGCCGTATTTTTCTGCCTGACGCCAAACGGTTTCCGATTGTGCTTCAACACCACCAACTGCACAAAAAAGCGCAACGGCACCATCTAACACACGCAACGAACGTTCAACCTCTACAGTAAAGTCAACGTGTCCGGGAGTATCAATAA
Source organism: Draconibacterium sp. (assembly GCA_041583785.1). Classification (GTDB taxonomy): domain Bacteria; phylum Bacteroidota; class Bacteroidia; order Bacteroidales; family Prolixibacteraceae; genus Draconibacterium. The sequence continues at coordinate 1,916 of JBFHFE010000001.1, forward strand.
TGTTAATTTTATGCTGAATATCATTATGTTTCCAGAAAGTAGTAGTTGCAGCCGAGGTAATGGTAATACCTCTTTCCTGCTCCTGCTCCATCCAGTCCATAGTTGCTGCACCATCGTGCACTTCACCAATACGGTGAGTCAAACCTGTATAAAACAGAATCCTTTCAGATACGGTGGTTTTTCCGGCGTCGATGTGCGCCATAATACCAATGTTCCTTGTATATTTCAGATCTTGTTTAGCCATTTTTAAACCTATTTTCTAATTACCAATATTTACTAAACTATATTCTTATCTCTCTAAACTAAAATCTGAAGTGTGCGAAAGCACGGTTTGCTTCGGCCATACGGTGCGTATCTTCTTTCTTCTTATAAGCACCACCTTCTTCGTTAAATGCAGCAACAATTTCTGCAGACAATTTGTCGGCCATTGATTTACCAGAACGTTTTCTGGCAAACAATATCATATTCTTGATACTGATAGACTGCTTTCTTTCATTACGTACCTCCATAGGCACCTGAAATGTAGCACCACCAACACGACGGCTTTTCACCTCTACTGCTGGAGTAATGTTCTCCAATGCTTTTTTCCAAACATCAAGTGGAGACAATTCAGTATCTTTTACTCTTTTTTCTACCATGTCAATAGCTTCGTAAAACACAGTATAAGCTGTTGACTTTTTACCATCCACCATAAGGTCGTTTACGAACCGGGTCACCAATGTGTCATTGAACTTTGGATCCGGCAAAAGAATCCTCTTCTTTGGTTTCGACTTTCTCATTTTAAAACTTTTTAGTGTTATCTAAATCGGCTGCCCTAAGGCGGTCTTCAGCTCTCCTCCGGAAGACATTAGGGAGAATTACTTACTCAACCAAACCACTGCAAATAACAATAGTTAATTACTCTTTTTTTTACTTTTTTTTTTTTATTTTTTCGGTCTTTTAGCACCGTACTTAGAACGACGTTGCGTACGTCCTTCAACACCTGCGGTATCGAGCGCTCCACGAATTAAGTGGTAACGAACACCCGGAAGGTCTTTTACCCTACCACCACGAACAAGCACAATAGAGTGTTCTTGCAAGTTGTGTCCTTCTCCAGGAATGTAGGCATTCACCTCTTTACCATTGGTTAATCTAACCCTTGCAACTTTACGCATTGCCGAGTTAGGTTTTTTAGGTGTAGTTGTGTAAACACGAACACATACTCCACGACGTTGTGGGCATGAATCTAAAGCCGGAGACTTACTTTTCTCCACTTTACTTTGTCTTCCTTTTCTAACTAACTGTGAAATAGTTGGCATAACTACCTGTTTTTTATATAGTTAATAATCTTTTCTCAAAATGGACTGCAAAAATATGCAAAAATCCTTAATTATCAATCGTTTCCAGACGAAAAAGCACACTTTTCCCCTAAAAACGGCTCGCAAAAGTACGAATTTTAATTAATCCACAATGGGTTTTGAGCTTTTTTTTGAAAAAATTAAGATTGGAATACACTGAAGCTTAGACAAGTTAGGTTGAGACCCGTAAATTGATTTACGCAAATTAACAAATAAATGTACAATACATTTTTGACTACAGCCTTCACAACCCTAAAACCAGGCTCGAAGATCAGCCACAAACCATACTGAATGCACCATACAGAGAACTTAAAAAATCTATAACAGCTAACAGTATTTTGCAACGAAAAAACCATTTGGCAGAAATACCCAACGACACCTCACCCCCAAGAACGACAGGCAAACAAACAGCCCAATACAGGCCTTATTTACAACTAGTTACACGCACAACTATACTCACTCGCAGTAAACTCATAGCAGAAATGCATACTGAAATAAAAGCACCATCTGGCCATTGTTTTATGCCCAAACTGGTCAAATCGAAAATACGAACGCTAATTCACCCGTTCTTTCCAAAGGGCCTTAAGCGGATTAAAAAAGCGCTGAATTAAACGCAAATCTTCAGTAATAATTTCCGCCTGCCCAGTTAATTGACTTTGCATTTGAAGCTTGTGTCCATAATTAGTAACCAGCCCGCTTTGAAATTCAACTTCTACCATATAAAAGCTATTCTCAGGCACAAGAGAAATACTTTTCACCTTTCCTCTCACGAGCCCAAATTCCATGTACGGATAGTTGTCGAATTTTACATTTACATTCAACCCTTCTTTTACTTTTCCAGATCCACGAACCGGCAACTCCACTTTTCCAATCAGCTGGCCAACGTCATCCGGAACAATTGTAAAAGCCCTGTCTCCTTCGTTAATGTTTTGATTTTCGGCATAAAACTTATTAAAAGTAACTGTTCCTTCCAATGGTGAACGAATTAAATAGGTAAGAAACCAATTCCGAACCTCACTCTTTAATATACCAAAGGCATGCAATACGGCCGACTCGTACTGATTTTTCTTGTCGTAAAACTCGTTATCGTTTTCAATAATATTTTGATCAATCTCACTAATATCGATTTGTTGTTCAGCCAAATCGGAACGGAGGCCTTCCAACTCCGACTTTTTACTAAGCATTTCTAACTCTGCATTTTCTAATTCGGTAGCAGAAACCAATTCATTTGCCAATAAATTTTTCTGGCGTTCGTAATTCCGTTGTTTAATTTCATATTCTTTATCAATGGCAACTTTTTGCTCCCAAAGCCTTTTATAAAGAATCCTGGAGTTTCTAAGCTGTTCCTCATACGACTTGTCTTTTAAAACATAATAATTCCGTTGATAAAACTCATTTAACTCCTGAAACCGCGTAAGAAACTGCGAATAAAACTCCTGCATCGTTCCAAGCTGTAAATTTTTTCGAAAATTTGCCGGAACAACAAAGTTCATCGTATCAAATGCCGGCTGAATTCCCTCAATTAACTTTTCCAGCAGAAAAACATCTTCGAAATCGGCGGGATTTTCAATCAAGGCAATCATCTGCCCTTCAACGACCTCATCATTATCTCGCACAAATAACTTGTCGATTTTCCCGGTTGCCCTTGCCTCCAGTATTGCAGGAGGGTTTTCGCTGGTAACTACAATACTCGAATAAAGAATATCGGGATAATGAAATAAAAAACCAGATAAGATAATCAGCGAAAATATGACTGCAAAAACAAAAATTCCATAACGCACCATCCGCGAAGGAACTCGGCCAAGTATCTCCTGAACTTCGCCAGATCTTATTTCTATCTTTTTTTCGTCAGCCATCTGTTAATTGTCATTAGTTTCCTAACTCTAGTTGGTTTTTAACCAGTTCAAAATATTTACCCTTTTTCTCAATCAGGTCTTCATGATTTCCTCTTTCTACAATCTCGCCGGCTTCCAACACCACAATTTGATCGGCATTTTTAACAGTGCTCAAACGGTGAGCAACAACAACAACTGTTTTCCCCTGCGAAAACTTGCCCATATTCTCCATTATCATTTTTTCATTATTGGCATCGAGGGCATTGGTTGCTTCATCGAAGAACAAATATGCGGGCGATTTATAAATGGCACGGGCAATCAATATCCGCTGTTTTTGCCCCTGGCTCAGCCCGACTCCTTCCTGCCCTATTTTCGTATTATAACTTAAAGGCAGCGATTCGATATAATCCTGAATATTGGCCATCTGAACAGCATTCAACAAACGTTCCTGATCAATTACTCCATCATTAACCACAATATTTCTGGCAATACTGTCAGAAAAAATAAATCCGTCCTGCATAACCACTCCACAGTTCTCTCTCCACATTTTAGGCGAATAATTTACCAAACGAGTCCCCCCTACTTTAATATCGCCCTCCACTGGAGGATAAAAGCCAAGAAGTAGTTTTATAAGCGTCGTTTTCCCGCTTCCGCTGGTGCCAACAATCGCTGTTGTTTTCATTTCAGGAATTTCAAGATTTATTTCATTCAATACTTTTGGCGAACGCGGCCCTTCATACTGAAAAGTTAAATTTGAAATTGAAATATCTTTTTTCGCGGGCAAAATTTTTACATGCGCCGCATTTGCTTCACTTTCAACTTTTTTATCATGAATCTCAGCAAGACGCTCCAGACTCATTTTAGCATCCTGAGCATTGTGCATAAAACTTATAAGCTGACGGAGCGGCGTATTTAACTGACCAATTATGTATTGTATCGCCAACATCATACCAAGAGTAAGCTCGCCATTTACGACCGCTGTCGCCGAAATAATAATAATTAATATGTTTTTTGTTTCGTTAATAAAAACAGAGCCTGCATCCTGATATTGCTGGAGCGACAAACTTTTTACGCTCACTTTAAACAAGCCGGCCTGCACCCGCTCCCACTCCCAGCGCTTTTCTTTTTCATAATTGTTTAGCTTTATTTCCTGCATGCCGTTAATAATCTGAATCAATTTGCTCTGATTTTCAGACAGCTTGTTAAAACGTTTAAAATCGAGCTCACGACGCCGCTTCATAAACATGTAAATCCAGACAAAATAAAGCAGCGAGCCAGCAATAAAAATCAGGAAAATCGTCCAGCTGTAAATGGCCAAAACAATGGCAAAAATCACCAGGCTAAAAACCGAAAACAATACTCCTATCGACTGAGCTGTAAGAAAACGCTCAATACGATCATGATCGTCGATGCGCTGCAAGATATCGCCAATCATTTTTGAGTCGAAAAAGCCAATGGGCAGCTTCATCAGTTTTATTAAAAAATCGGAAATGATTGAAATATTAATCCGGGTGCTAATATGCAGTAAAATCCACGAGCGAATGAATTCAACCGACATGCGGCTAACAAATAAAACCAACTGCGCTGACAGAACAAGATAAATAAACCCAATATCCTGGTTATTAATTCCGATATCAACAACACTTTGAGTAAGAAACGGTAAAACAAGTTGAATAAGACTCCCCAAAAAGAAACCAAGAATCAACTGAATAACCAACTTTCGGTATGGTTTTAAATAGTTCAACACAAAACGGAATCCGGCTCTATTTACCTTTTCGTCGTTACTCTGGTAAAATTCAGGAGTAGGCTGAAGCAACAAACAAATCCCTTTCTCCTCGCCTTTCGCTACCGTGGACAGCCAGTGTTCGCAAAATTCTTTCTCGCTGTATTCCAAAAGGCCATAGGCAGGATCGGCCACACACACCTTCTCTTTGTGAAATTTATAAACCACCACAAAATGTTCCTGCCCCCAGTGCACGACACATGGCAATGGCGCCTCCTTTTTCAGCTGCTCAAAAGTAATTTTCACGCCCATCGAACGCAGACCAATCGACTCGGCCGCATCGCTAATCCCCAGCAGAGAAACTCCTTCGCGGGTAATAAATGATCTTTCCCGAAGCGTCTCGGTGTTAAAATGTTTCCCATAATATTTGGCAACCATCCTTAAGCAGGTGGGACCACAATCCATAGCATCAAACTGCTGATAAAACGGGAATTTCGACATAGTTAAGTTTTGAAGCGGAAAGATAGAAAAAATTAAGAACTCTCCTTATTGGATTTTCATCGCAATTTAACCCTCCTGTTATCAGGAATATCTCATCGCTTTACTGAGTTCCTGCCGGCGGATTAATTTTCAAATTAAGACATCTACCAAGCCAATTCTTTAATGGGTACAGCCATCTATAACAGGCAACACCCAAATCAAGCTTACACATGCTACATGACAAGAACAAGCTCAAAAGCCTCGAACTATTCCATTTTCTGCACAACAGTAATTTCCTACAATCTGACAAGCAATTTCTAAACGAATTTCAGACACAAATCAATTAAGTTTTACTCCTTCCCAATCTTTGTCTTTTCAAACAGATAACAATTATTAACAAAACAAATCAAAACACTGTTGTAAAACCACTTAACCCTCACCATAAAGAGAGGCCGGATTATATAATTTTATACGCTGATTTACACCCCTTGATTGTTAACAAATTATTACTATTTTTGGTGTCACGGCTTCAAACTTAGGAGTAACAAAGAATTTAACAAATCAATAAAACTGATACGACATGAAGGTTTATAAAACTGAAGAAATCCGGAATATTGCTTTAATTGGTAATGCCGGCAGTGGGAAAACCACCCTCGCAGAAGCTATGCTTTTCGAGGGTGGAGTTATTAATCGTAGAGGTGAAGTTACCGCGAAAAATACGGTATCTGACTACACCCAAATTGAGCAGGATTATGGCAATTCTGTTTTTTCTACTTTATTGTACACCGAATATAACGGTAAAAAAATCAATATTCTTGATACTCCCGGCATGGATGACCTTTGCGGAAGTGTTGTTCAGGCCTTAAGCGTAACAGCACTTAGCCTAATCACCATAAATACATCGAATGGGGTTGAAGCCGGCACAGAAGCAGCGGGACGCCAGGCAGAAAATGCAGATACTCCTCTGGTGGTTGTTTTCAACCAGCTAGACCACGAGAATTCGAACTTCGACAGCGCCCTTGACCAATGCAAAACAGCTTTCGGAAACAAGGTAACGGTGGTACAGTATCCGGTGGATGCAGGCCCTACTTTTTCGTGTATTGTAGATGTTTTAAAGATGAAAATGTACAAATATCCAAAAGATGGTGGAAAACCAGAAATATTGGATATTCCGGCATCGGAAAAAGAAAAAGCTGACGCATTGCACAACGAATTAGTTGAAATGGCTGCCGAAAACGAAGAATCTTTAATGGAACTATATTTCGACAAAGGCACCCTATCGGAAGACGAAATGCGCCAGGGCATTAAGCTAGGGATGTTGGAACGCGGACTTTTTCCCGTATTCTGCACTTGCGCAAAACAAAATATTGGCGTTGGTCGTTTAATGGAGTTTATAACCAATATCTCTCCTGCTCCGAGCGAAAAGAAAATGACGGCCATTACCGAAGGCAAAGAAGTAAAAATGGACGCTTCTGATTTACCAAGTATTTTTGTTTTTAAAACAGCTGTCGAACCACATGTTGGCGAAATCACCTTTTTTAAAGTTATGTCGGGTACTATTAAAGAAGGGTTGGATTTGATAAATTCTAAAAACGGACACAAAGAACGTTTATCTCAGGTATTTGTATCAGCGGGCAAAAACCGCGAAAAAGTTGAGCAACTCGTTGCCGGCGACCTGGGCTGCACTGTAAAACTAAAGGACACCAAATACAATCAAACGCTTTCGGTAAAAGAAGCCGGAACTAAATTTGAACAGATAAAATTTCCCGCATCAAGGCATACAGTTGCCATAAAAGCAGAGAACGACTCTGACGATGAAAAAGTAGGCGAAGTATTAAACAAAATTAAATACGAAGATCCAACTTACATTATTGACTACTCGAAAGAATTAAAGCAATTATTGGTTCACGGGCAAGGAGAATATCATATAAATATTTTGAAATGGTATTTCGACAACGTTCATAAAATCAATGTAAAATTTCTTAGTCCAAAAATCCCATATCGCGAAACCATTACAAAACCGGCACAGGCCGACTACCGGCACAAAAAGCAATCAGGTGGTTCTGGTCAGTTTGGAGAGGTTCATATAATTATTGAACCTTATGAAGAAGGAAGCGAACCCAAAAAGATGTTCAAGTTTGGAGACAAAGAACAAAAACTATCCGTTCGCGCTGTTGAAGAACACGAATTGTCATGGGGCGGAAAACTTGTTTTCTGCAACTGCATTGTAGGAGGCTCAATCGATGCCCGTTTCCTTCCTGCAATACTGAAAGGAATAATGGAAAAAATGGAAGAAGGACCACTCACAGGATCTTACGCCCGCGATATACGCGTTTATGTTTACGACGGAAAGATGCACCCGGTTGACTCAAACGAGATTTCATTTAAACTTGCCGGACGAAATGCGTTTAACATAGCATTTAAAAACGCAGGAGCAAAAATACTGGAACCAATTTACAACCTCAATGTTTGGACACCATCGGACAGAATGGGTGATGTAATGAGTGACTTACAAGGGCGCCGTGCCATGATTATGGGCATGGGTTCGGAAAAAGGACTTGAAAAAATCACCGCAAAAGTGCCTTTAAAAGAAATGAACAAATACACCACTTCGTTAAGTTCCATAACCGGTGGACGCGGTGTATTTAACCTCGCATTTGATGGTTATGAAAAAGTACCTTCAGAAGTACAGGAGGAACTGCTGAAAGCCTACGAAGCTGAGCAGGAAGAAGAATAGACCATTTTCTAATCCATATTACTATAAATTAACAAGGAAGCTCCTGCTATTTAACAGGGGCTTTCTTTTATTTGCAATATCAAACCAATATGAATTTCCTGCTATGCTTTAGAAAATCTATTCTACCCTAAAAGTACTACAAAACAATTCCTTCGTTAATCGATCAATCCGAATCGTAACAAAATTTGACCAAAATATTAAAGTACTATCGGGCTTTTAAAAAGAAATTTTGAAGTGATTTATCAAAAAAATTGGGCAAATCCGTAAGAAAATACTGAAACGAGCTCGGTATAATAAATTTTAAATCGATGACTCTGCAGTATTCGGGCACGCTACCTTTTATTCAACTCGAGCCTGGTTTTATGCAGCTCCATATTTATTTTAGTATAGCGGTCGAGTGCATTTTTTTTATGACTCTCGTATTCTTCTTTTAATTCATTGAAATCTTTTTTGCATTGTGTTGTTATTTTATTGCTTCTTTTAAACAACAAAAAAACAAAACCGGCAACCACCAAAAGCCCAATAATAATCGAATACAGCACAAAGGCGTAGGTACTTTTATGAACCAACATCCCAAAAACAGTAATCGAGTCCTGATTCTTTATACTTTCGTCAAGTTTGCTTTGAATTTCCTGTACACGAGCCTGGCTCTGTCTCAATTCATTATTCAGCGTCAATATTTGGCTTTTACTGTTTTCATTTAATTTTTCCAAAGCCTCAACCGAGTCTTTTAATGCACCGTAATATTCTTCAAGCTGAGCGGGCTTCATAAAATACGAACCATTCCAAAAATTCAGATTTGTTTTAAAAACTTCGTACTGTTGTTCCATACCTTTCTCATTCTTCCACGCAGTAATATCTTTCTGTGCGTAAACTCCCAAAACAGTACAAACTACCAATGTTACAATTACAGCAATTCTTTTCATCTTATTAAATTTGTTTATTCTCAAAGGAATAAGATGGAACTTATCCCTAGCACAAGGGATAAGTTTCATTTTCTACCAATTAAATATTGAACTAACGAAGGGCATGTATTTTTGTTGCTTTATACAAAAAAAGCAAATTAACATTTTGTAAAACAAACGACTATGCACCTACCATAAAAAAACGTCAAATTTGTGCAGCCTCAAAAATAGCTACAGCGGCCTAAAAGTAACCATTCTTCTTTAAAACTATTCGCAGACTCAAGTATTTTCTACAAACCTTTTATTCCCTCAATATTATTAACTGATATTTATCCCGAAGCATGCACTAAAAAAATCTATCCAGCTTTGAAACCACTTCAAAACAAAGGGCTCTACCTACCTGCCTCTAGTTATCTCAACAGCGACCACACCTCTTTGGGGCAGATTATTGTTACATTGTATTTTCGTTGCTATCAGCAAGTTTTATTGCATAAGCCTTGAAAATACAATTTTCAATCAATCTGTTAGCATTCCTCTCACCCCACCCATCCTATACACCTACCACTCAACGCTATACAAGCCATAACTGTCGCCATTTTTCAATGTAAAGTAACGTAAACTGCACTTCTGTTTTTACCAAACATGCTGAGCAAACATAAATCAATAATTCTATTTATCACTAATTATTATTAATCGAAAATTTTACCTTTACGAAAACTATAATAAATCAAAATGCAAACTAGTACAAACCTCAACATTTTTAATACCAACCATATACTTCAATTAATCAGCAAACCAATAGCTATTATTAATAATGAAGGAATTGTAAAAAGTTACAATAGATGTTTCTCTGTTTATTTTAGAATTCATGAGGAATTTAATGAGGAATTCCATATTTCAGAGCTCATCCCAGAATGTTCAAATATCCTTGAACAATTAGGCGGAGCAAAGCTCTTAGACTTAAAGGAGGAAAAATTCTCCGTGGCACTTCAACTAAATGGGTCGGATGAGTACCAATTGAATTACACGCTGAAACCAATTGACGAAAACAGAAAGGAACTCTTCTTGTTTGAAGTTATTGACATGGATGAAGTTATTAAACAAGAAAATAGCCGGAAACTATTCCTGTTTGACCGGCTAATGGAGGAATTGCCACTAAATATTTATTTTAAAGATTTAAAAAGCAGGTTTATTATTGTTAGCAATCCGATGCTACACTACTGTGGCTTAAAAAACATGAATGAGATAATAGGAAAAACTGATTTTGATATTTTTGACACAGAGCACGCTCAGCAAGCCTATAACGATGAACAGGAAATAATTAAAACGAGAACTGCAAAAAGCCAGGAGGAAAAAGAGGTTTGGGAAGACGGAAGGGTAACGTACGTTGCCACAACAAAACACCCATTAATCGATGCTCGTAAAAAAGTTATTGGCACGTTTGGCATATCACAGGATATTACTGAATTAAAGTTATTTGAAAAGCAGTTAAAAGAAGCCCACGATAAGCTGAGCGAAAAAAGCAGTTCGCTAGAAAAAACACTTAACGAACTAAAAGAAACTCAATCCAGACTTATACAGTCTGAAAAAATGCAAGCCCTTGGGCAACTAATTTCAGGAATTGCACACGAAATAAACACACCACTTGGTGCCATAGGAGCATCTGCCGAAAATATTCAGGAGTCGTTGGGAAACATGATTAACACCTTCATAAACGAACTGAACAAGTATTCGCAAACAGATTTGAACATATTTAAACAACTAATTTCTTCATCAAAGGAAAACACAACACACCTTATCTCGAAAGAAAAACGACAAAGAAAAAAGATGCTTATCTGTCAATTGCAAGAAAATAATTGTCCAAATGCCATTCAAATAGCAGAACTTCTGGTATATATGAATCTTAAATCGGTGCCATTGGAATGGATGCAAAATAAAAATCTTCTTTCCATCTGTAGTGCAGCCCGAAATTTCTCATCACTTATTAAAAATTCGGCCAACATACGACTGGCGACCGATAAATCCAGTAAAATTGTTTATGCATTAAAAAGTTACGCACATAAGAGTCTTCATGGCGAGAAGGCTACTATAAATCTGGCAGAAAACATTGAAACTGTACTAATTTTAAACAGAAACAGAATAAAACACGGCATAAATGTGGTAAAACACTACGAGCAAACATCTTTAGTTAAGGTTTATCAAGACGAACTTGGCCAAGTCTGGAACAACCTCATCAATAACGCCATTCAAGCAATGGACGGAGAAGGAACCCTTACTATTGAAATTAAGAACATCAACAAACAATGGGTCGCGGTTACTATTGCCGACGAAGGCTGCGGAATACCGAGCGAACACCAGCCTCATATTTTTGAGCCTTTTTACACAACCAAAAATACGGGCGAAGGAACTGGCCTGGGTTTGGATATTGTTAAAAAGATAGTTGATAAGCACTCAGGTAAAATAACTTTTAATACAGAAATTGATAAAGGAACCTCATTCGAAGTTACCTTGCCACTAAATTAACAAAACCCCTTAGTACGCCTTAAAACCCTTATTCAGTTTCAGCTAATTTTTAGCAGAATATGATATAAATTTTGATGTACTTTGGGGTTAGATAACTTAACCTGAACGTTGTTTAGAGAAGTATTGGAGTGATTCAAGAAAAAAAATGGTTTAACACCAATTTAATGATAGGATAGACTGCTATTTTTTCGGCTAGTTTAATTCAAATTTCATACGACTCCGGATTTCTAAAAATAATATTTTGAATCGAACATAGTGTTTATTTACTCAAGGACGACACCCCTGACAGCGTAAAGTTTTCTTACAGGAAAGGCACAACAATCCTGTTCACTTACCGCGAAAGAGATGTATAAAACCATGTTTCGAGCGCTTTATACCATCGCGCCCATAGCCTCTCACATCGTAATAATATACTCCGGGACTAGCGTAACTCCCTCCAATTTTTCCATCCCATACTGTTTCCGACCAGGTTTCTTCAAATCCTTCCACATCGCCACTTTTCCAGTGGTGCACCCTTTTCCCCCAGCGGTTATAAATATTAATCTCGAGGCTTTCCAGCGATTCAAATTTCACGATCAGTTGATCATTCACTCCATCGCCATTAGGCGTAAATACATTTGGAACAACGATAACAGAGGAATCCACCTCGATATAATCTTCCATGATAAAAGTATCGGTACAAGTATAAAATTCGGAAACGTTTTTCGAAACAAGTTTAACCTTATAACTACCAGTGTATTCATAGGTATAAACCGGAGAATCATCATACTCCATTATTAAGATACTGTCCACCGGCTCAATTGCATCTTCCGATTCATCTGTAATTTCATAAATATCGCGATAAAGAAACCATTCGTAATAGCCCGAAGTACCGTTTTCAGAGGTATTTGTAAAAGTAACTGTTAGAGGCGCCTCCCCACTCGTTGGATTGGCTGTAAATTCGGCCTCGGTTACAATCGATTCGTAAGTTACGGTAGCCGAAGTTGTACATCCAAACTTATCGGAAACCGTTAAGGTATAGTTCGTATCTTCAGTTGGAGGATCGTAAATAGTTGCAACTAAAAGTGAAGAAACGGCATCGCCATCCTGTTGCCATTCCATTTCAATTTCTTTACTTAGCTGAATTTCTGCATTATCACTTAAATCATAATACAATAATTCTGCTGTTTCAAATTCGCCATTTAGGATAAACAACTCACAATTCGAATCAGAGGTATATCCACTCACCACGGTCCAGTTGTTAAACACCCAGGCACGATCTACTTCCGAAGTTTCGCCTTGTGTTACTGTCGCCCTATAACAACCATCTGCCAAATTACTTATTTGTGAGACATACCCATCCATACTCTCCTGAGAAAAATACTCGAAATCGGCCGACTCTTTGTTGTATTTCTCCCAAAGAAAAGTTTTGGTTCCTTCAAGTTCAGTACTTACAGTAAGTGCTCCAATTCCAAAAGTTGAATCAGCGGTACAGAATATATAGATATCGTCGGTTTCTGAAAAAACAGGATATTGCGTTTCATCGCTACCATCAGCATCAGGAGCAGTTATTTGTGCCTGAAGAATATTTGAAAATAGAATAAAAATCAGTGAAAAATAAAGACCTTTCTTCATAAATATCGTTCTTTGAGATACAATATTAACGTATAATTTTTATTTAATTGTTTGTTCGGCTACAAAAATAGTCAACAATAAGCATTGAATTGATAAGCCTGCTTTGTTTTGTTAATAAATGCTTTTTAAAAAAGCAGGATAAACCTGAAGCATGATTTACTTTTGTTCGCAGAACTCCGGTTTTTGCCTATAAAAATTTTCTTGTTAGGCTAATCCCGTTGATGAAGTTTGTCGGAATCTGCCTATTAAAGCATTCTGTTAATTATATTTGTGCCAAAATATTTAAAGGAAATTAATTGTGTTCGATTATCTTAAGGAACTAAACGAAGCTCAAAGAGAAGCTGTTTTACGCACCGAAGGCCCATCGCTTGTTATCGCAGGAGCCGGTTCGGGAAAAACACGTGTTTTAACCTACCGAATTACCAACTTGCTAAAACAAGGAGCTAAACCGTCAAGTATTTTGTCGCTTACTTTTACAAACAAGGCGGCAAAGGAAATGAAAGAAAGAATTGCCAGCGTTGCCGGTGAGCATATTGCCCGCTACCTTTGGATGGGAACATTTCACAGCATTTTTGCCCGTATTCTTCGGTACGAACACGAAACATTGGGCTACCCGTCGAACTTTACCATTTACGACAGTGCCGACAGTAAAAGCCTGATAAAAACAATCATTAAGAGTTTTCAACTCGACGACAAGACCTATAAAACCAATGTGGTAGCCTCCCGAATTTCGATGGCAAAAAACAACCTGATAACGCCTAATGTTTATGCGAACTCTTCAGAAATACGTTCGGCCGATAAAAGTATGCGAATGCCGGCCATTGCAGAAATTTACAAGGAATATGCCAAACGCTGTTTCCTTTCGGGCGCCATGGATTTCGATGATTTGCTATTGAAAACCAACCTGCTGTTTCGCGACCATCCCGATGTGCTGAAAAATTACCAGGAACGTTTTGGTTACATTTTGGTTGACGAGTACCAGGATACCAATTACTCGCAATATCTGATAATAAAAAAACTGGCTGCAGTACATAAAAACATATGCGTAGTGGGCGACGATGCTCAGAGTATTTATTCTTTCCGCGGAGCGCGAATAGAAAACATCCTCAATTTCAAGAGCGATTATCCGGGGCATAAAACATTCAAACTTGAACAAAACTATCGCTCAACACAAACCATTGTAAACGCCGCCAACAGTATAATTGCCCAAAATAAAAAACAAATTCCCAAAAAAGTTTTTTCGGAAAATGCTCTGGGAAATCCCATAAAAATACTTTCTGCACTAACCGATAACGAAGAAGGTTTTTTGGTGGCTCAGGAAATCTCGCAAACCCAGCTGCGCGATCACTTTCAATTTCAAGACTATGCCATTTTATACCGCACCAATGCACAGTCCAGGATTTTTGAGGAATCGCTGCGAAAACGGAATATACCATACAAAATTTACGGAGGTTTAAGTTTCTATGCGCGAAAGGAAATTAAAGATTTGCTGAGTTATTTCAGAATGACCATTAACCCAGCAGACAACGAAGCACTGAAGCGCATTATTAATTATCCGGCCCGGGGAATTGGTGCTACAACCCTGTCGAAGCTTGAAACGGCAGCCATTAGCAATGAAACGTCAATATGGAAAATCATCAGCGATTTGCCAACAGTTAACCATGCCGGCCTTAATAAAGGAACGGCCAATAAAATTCTGAATTTTGTTGCTCTCATCCAAAAATTTAACCAACTGGCGGCAGAAAACGATGCCTTCGAAACAGCTAAAGCCATTGCCGATCAAACCGGAATTTTAAAAGATCTGCACAACGACAAATCGCCCGAAGGAGTAAGCCGCCACGAAAACATTCAAGAGCTGCTAAATGGTATTCAGGAATTCAGTATAAATGCCAAAGAAGTAGGCGATCCTGAGAAATTGGAAAATTACCTGGAAGACGTAGCGCTGCTTACCGATCAGGATAACGAAAAGGATGAAGACAAAAACAAGGTAACTTTAATGACCGTTCATTCGGCAAAAGGACTCGAATTTAAAAATGTTTTTGTTGTAGGTATGGAAGAAAACCTTTTCCCGTCGAACCAGTCGGGCGATAAAAAACCTGAGGCCCTGGAAGAAGAGCGCCGCCTGTTTTACGTGGCCATCACCCGTGCCGAGCAAAATGCCTGGCTTTCGTTTGCCAACCAACGTTACCGCTGGGGAAATCTCGATTTTTGCTCACCAAGTCGCTTTCTTGAAGAAATTGACGAAAAATACCTCGACAGTTCTGGCTGCCAAAATTTTTCATCATCTGCAAGACAGCCGCAAAACACAACACCAGCAGAACGAGTTACCCAACAGGTTACACGCCGGCAACCGGCAGCTTCGTTTAAAACACGCGATGCGCAAAACATTTTCAATAAAAAACTCGTTTCACTTAAAGAATCAGGAAAAGCACAAAGCTCATTCGTTGGCGACGACCCTTCAAAAATTCAGTCGGGAATGGTTGTTGAACATCAACGATTTGGACA
Organism: Draconibacterium sp.; assembly: GCA_041583785.1. GTDB lineage: Bacteria > Bacteroidota > Bacteroidia > Bacteroidales > Prolixibacteraceae > Draconibacterium. Next base: position 17,575 of record JBFHFE010000001.1, read on the forward strand.
AGGAAAGGTGCTCAACATTGAAGGTACTGCTCCGGATATTAAAGCAACCGTATTTTTTCAGTCTGGAACACAAAAACAATTGCTGCTGAAATACGCGAAGCTGAAAATTAAGGGATAACACTGTTTAACGCTTAATAATTCGCTATTTGTAAGGAATTCATTAGTTTTGTACTTTCCCTTCGGGAATAAATCCTCATTTTTCCTTGAAGATAGAAACGAAATCAAAAAAAAAGATTTTACATGGATTACAATTCAAACAGAAAAAAACTGGCACTTCCTGAATATGGAAGGAATATACAAAATATGGTTGACTACCTGTTAACCATTGAAGATAGAGCAAAAAGAAATAAATCGGCTCAAACTGTTATTGATGTAATGGGTAATTTATACCCGTTTTTGCGCGATGTCCCCGAGTTTAAACATAAATTATGGGATCACCTGGCCATTATGACCGATTTTCAACTGGACATCGATTACCCTTACAATCCGCCATCACGCGAAATACTCACCGAAAAACCAGGAAAAGTACCGTATAGTCAACACTATATCAAATACAAACACTATGGGCGAACCATGGAACTGATGATTGAAGAGGCTGAAAAATTCGAAGGCGAAGAACGCGAAATTATGATTATTCAGCTGGCCAATCACATGAAAAAATCTTACCTGGCGTGGAATAAGGATGCCGTGGAAGATGAAAAAATATTTGGCGATTTAGAAGAACTATCAGGAGGCAGACTAAAAATACCCGAAGGCCTTGTGTTGGCTGATGCCAAAGTATTAATTGGCAAAAAGAAAAACCAACAGTCAAATAAGCAACAGAACAAAAAGAAAAAATAAATTTTCAATTCAAACCTAAACTCCAATGTCAACTTTCAAAATCGAAGGTGGCTATAAATTAAGAGGCAACCTCGAACCTCAAGGGGCAAAAAATGAGGCGCTTCAGATTATTTGTGCCACCCTGCTTACCTCAGATAAAACAATCATCGAGAACATTCCTGAAATACGCGATGTTTTAAAACTAATAGAAATTCTGAAAGGCTTAGGAGTTACTGTTGAACGGATAAAAAAAGGCTGCTATAGTTTCAAAGCAGCCAACATCGACATTGATTTTCTAAAAAGCACCGAATATGCAGAACAAGCCTCTGTTCTAAGGGGGTCGATAATGATAATTGGTCCGTTACTGGCACGTTTCGGACAAGCTTTTATTCCCCAACCCGGGGGTGACAAAATTGGACGCCGACGGGTTGACACTCACTTTATAGGCTTACAAAAATTAGGGGCAAATTTTAATTTCGAAGCAGAAAACCTTTGGTACTCGGTTTCGGCACAAAAGCTAAGCGGTGCCTACATGCTTCTCGACGAAGCTTCGGTTACCGGAACTGCCAATATTGTTATGGCAGCTGTGCTCGCCGAAGGAACAACAACCATATATAACGCCGCCTGCGAACCTTATCTTCAGCAACTGTGCAAAATGTTGGTTTCGATGGGGGCTAAAATTAGTGGCATCGGCTCTAACCTCTTGCACATCGATGGCGTAAGGTCATTAAAAGGAACGACTCACCGAATCCTTCCCGATATGATTGAGGTAGGTAGTTTTATTGGTCTGGCTGCCATGACTGCCTCTGAAATTACTATTAAAAATGTGGGTATCGAACACCTGGGAATAATCCCCGATTCGTTCAGACGATTAGGCATAAAAATAGAACAGGCTGGCGACGACCTGCTCGTAAAAGATACCGATTACTACGAAATAGAATCATACATCGATGGTTCGATAATGACCTTTGCCGATGCACCATGGCCTGGACTCACCCCCGACCTGCTGAGTGTATTTCTGGTAGTAGCAACCCAGGCAAAAGGGAGTGTACTTATTCATCAGAAAATGTTTGAAAGCCGTCTGTTTTTTGTGGATAAACTAATCGATATGGGAGCCCAGATTATCCTTTGCGACCCGCACCGGGCAACAGTCATCGGGCTCAATCGCTCACTTCGTTTAAGGGCAACCCAAATGGCCTCACCCGATATTCGCGCAGGAATTGCTTTGCTTATTGCGGCCATGTCGGCAAAAGGAACCAGCACCATCGACAACATTGAACAAATCGACCGTGGCTACGAAAACATCGATGGACGATTAAATAGGCTCGGGGCAAAAATATCCAGAACCTAAATAGATAAAGCCCTTAAACTTTTGCTACGGTCTTTCGTTAATTTATAATTACAAATTATATTTACACCAAAAAGAAAATCACATTATGAAGAAGACTGTTTTATTTTTAGCCTTAGTTTTTCTGGGAACAGGTATTTCATTTTCACAAGAAATAGGATTAAACATCGGCAACAAAGCTCCTGAATTAATTGGGAAAGGCCCCAAGGGAGAACCCATTAAATTGTCGGATACCAAAGGGCAGGTGGTGCTACTCGACTTTTGGGCAAGCTGGTGTGGCCCATGCCGAAGAGAAAACCCAAATGTTGTTATCGCTTACAATAAATACAAAGACACCAAATTTACAAATGGCAAAGGATTTACCGTATTCGGCGTATCGCTCGATAGTTCGGCAGAAAGTTGGAAAGGTGCCATTTCAAAGGACAAACTTGACTGGCCTTACCACATTTGCGACTTTCAAAAATGGAAGTCAAAATTCCGCATGATTTACCAAATAAGAAGTATCCCTTCGAACCTGTTACTTGACGAAAACGGAATTATTTTAGCTAAAAATCTTCGTGGACCGATGCTGGAAGCAGCACTTGAAAAATACGTTAAATAATACATTTGCGCTTACACCAGAATATCGCAATTAAATTAGCCCCAACACAATTCATTCAGATTAACAAAATTCTAAATCGAGCAAATTGGCACTCAAAAATTACATTGAGTGCCAATTTGTCTTTTATCTTTGCATGGCAAAATTTTTGCTATGTCAGCGAAGCAAATTAGCCTGCATGAATTTTAATTTTAAAAACAAAACTAATAATCAGGGCTAATCCCGATTAAGTGAACCACTTTTTAAAGTGACAAAAATTATTTTAAAACTTAATCGAGACAGAAATAGATGACATATAAGTATAAATCTCTTGGATAAAAAGGGTAAAAATGGCAGAAGAAAAAGTAAATAAGGAAGCGGAAGTAACTTCGGAAGAAGTAATTAATGAAGCTCAGAAAAACGGGGAAGCAACTTCGAAGAAAAAAGAAGAAGTAGTGGCGGAAGAAGAAGAGAAGACCGAAAAAAAGAAAAAATCGAAGAAAGATAAAAAGGAAGCCAAAATTGAAGAGTTAGGAGAGAAACTTCAGGAGATTCAAGACAAGCACCTGCGGTTACAGGCCGAATTCGACAATTTCAGAAGGCGTACGATGAAAGAAAAAGCTGACTTGATTAAATCAGGTGGCGAATCGGTTTTAATAAACATCCTTCCTGTAATAGACGACTTCGAACGTGCATTGGGATTGTTAAAAGAAGCAGCCGATGATGATGCAGGCAAACAAGGTACATTGCTGATCTACAACAAATTTCAAGAATTTCTGAAACAAAATAATGTAAAAGAAATTGAAGCACTAAACGAAATTTTTGATGTGGATTTGCACGAAGCCATTACAAAAATACCTGCTCCTAGTGAAGATTTAAAGGGAAAAGTGGTTGACGTTGTTCAAAAAGGTTATTGTTTAAATGAAAAGGTAATCCGATTTGCCAAAGTTGTAATCGGAGAATAATTCTACAGAGAAGGGACGATGGCAAAAAGAGATTATTACGAAATATTAGAGGTTAGCAAAAATGCAAGCCCCGAGGAAATAAAAAAAGCTTACCGTAAAAAAGCGATTCAGTATCACCCCGACAAAAACCCGGGAGACAGCCAGGCTGAAGAAAAATTCAAGGAAGCTGCGGAAGCATATGAAGTTTTAAGTAATCAGGAGAAAAAACAACGCTACGACCAGTTTGGCCATGCCGGAATGAGTGGAGCTGCCGGTGGCGGATATGGCGGTGGCGGGTTTTCTGACATTGAAGATATATTCTCGACTTTTGGCGATATTTTTGGTGGCCATTTTGGAGGTTTCGGAGGTTTTGGCGGCGGAGGGCGCAGCCGGGGCGGACGACGAGTGAGCCGAGGTTCCGACCTGCGAGTAAAAGTAAAACTTAACCTCAACGAAATTGTTAATGGCGTTGAGAAAAAAATAAAAGTAAAGAAATACGTTGCTTGTCATCATTGCAACGGAACAGGAGCGAAAAACGGCTCGTCGTATTCTACTTGTGGAACCTGTGGTGGTTCGGGACAGGTAACCCGGATACAAAATACGATGCTCGGACAAATGCAAACCACCTCAGCCTGTCCAACATGCCAGGGAGAAGGTAAAATGATTACCGACAAATGTAACCACTGTGCAGGCGAAGGAGTTATTCGCGACGAGGAAGTTATCAGCATTAAAATTCCTGCAGGTGTTGGCGAAGGCATGCAACTTAATGTTTCGGGGAAAGGCAATACCGGACGACGTGGTGGCATTAACGGCGACCTTTTAGTGGTTATAACCGAAGAAGATCATCCGGAACTTGTTCGCGATGGGAACAATTTAATTTACAACCTTTTCCTTTCGTTCCCTGAAATTACACTTGGAACTACAGCCGAAATTCCAACCGTAGAAGGCAAGGTAAAGGTAAAAATTGACGCGGGTACACAACCCGAAAAAATCCTTCGTTTGCGTGGAAAAGGAATTCCTGATGTAAACGGTTACGGACGTGGCGATTTATTGGTTCGTGTGCATGTTTGGATTCCGAAAAAACTTAGCAACGAGGAAAAACGAGCTTTGGAAAAACTTCAGGGCTCGGCAGGATTTCAAGGAGGACCGTCAGCATCCGAAAAATCATTCTTCAAAAAAATGAGGGATATGTTCGAATAAACAGGAAATAATTGATATTAAAAAGGTTCGGCAATTAATTTTACCGAACCTTTTCCGTTTTATAAGAACCCGAAATACTATTCCTCCAGCACACTCTCTTTTAAAATAGAAAGTGTTTTCGGAATATCATTCACCAAACCATTTGCCGACAAAGTGGCGCCGGAAAGTGCCGACACTTCTTTTTTATATCTGAGTTGTTCTTCAAGACTATAATCCTCGAACTGAGATAGCCAATTTTTCGATTTTACTTCGTCTCCGTGCTCCGATCGGTACTTTAAAATTCGTAATTTCTCAATTTTAAAATCTTTATTTACGGCCATTAAATAATCAAAATAATCATACCTCCCTTTTGCTTCAGCAATCGCAACATAAAAATTTTGCCCCTCTCCTCTGCTAAACTCGTACAAGACAATTCTACCATCTTTAAGCGTTGTTGAATTTAGCGCAATGGTTCGAACAAAAACAATGTTCTTGTTCTTTAAGCTAATTTTTGCCATACGCAAAGCACTTTCTTCAGGATAAAACCCGTTAGCAAAAGAGGTTATGCACAAGAGTAGAAAAAATAAAAATACTATTATTTTCATCTTATTATTATTTTTTTGTTTTCTGCGGTATAAAATGAAACACGCATGATTTTATTATATCGATTATGTGTAAATATTTCCCATGCTCGTTTCATTTGTGTTTTTATTAAAACCATATACCAACTCCCATATTAAACTGCCCCGATGAACTACCAGATTCATTATCGAAAAACTGGTAATCGGCTTTTATTACAGCTCCCGCAGTTAGCCACCAACCGGCTCCAACAGTTATATCGGTTCTATCGTATGCTTCGTTTACGGCCAAACCACCATCAGTTTTAGCGTGCGTATTGTATTTCTCGTAGCGGATAAATGGCACCAACTTTTGTTCGGTTTCAGCGCTGTGCAATAAATTATAACCTACTTCGGCATACCAACCAAACAACTGACTGCCTAAATCATTTCCTGTAAAGGTATTGTACTCGGCCGTGTTATTTAAATTGGCAAAATTTAACTGCCCGCGTGCCTCAAATCCACCTTTTACATAACGGGCATCGAAACCAAGCATATTAATTCCAATTCGCGACGAGTCAGCTGCCATTTCTGACACCAGATCTCCGTCTTCCAAACCGTCAAAAAGGCTCGATTGCGATTTTCCATTGTAGGTGCTAAAACCTAATTTTAGGCCTGGAATTCCATAATAATCGATTTTAGTAGCTAAAGTTGGTGAGCTCATAAAGGACTCGGCTCCCTTTTGACGACCTTTACGTAAAGCATCAGTTCCTCGAAATGTTCCACTTCCATCGAATCCATTAAACCCATTCATTACATACAACTGGTATTTCAACGACGTATTATCCAGTTGTCCGGTTACTCCGAAACCAATTTCTCGCCAGGTACTAGGAACAATTTTACTATCCAAATTTGGACGTTCAACTCCGTTAAATGTAGGAGGTTCGTGATACTCGTTTACAATTCCCATGGGCACCAACATTAAACCACCACGCAAATCGAGCCATGGAAGAACTTCGTAATTCAGAAAAGCCTGCTCCACATAAACTTCTACAACATGCTCCATTTCAATTTCAGTAACAAATGTGGTGCGCTCATTAAAACGATAAGCAAACAACAATACTAAACGGTGCACGTCGAGTTTGGCATTATTCCTTTCGCCTTCTTTTTGCGGTTGGTTGTAGTCGATTTGGGCATAACCTCCAATCTGAACTTTTGAATCAGATTTTGAAGAAAGAACATCTGCAGCATTTTGGGGATTATTCTGTGCTTGGGCAATAGCCACCATACACAAAACCAATAAAATAGCTAAATAATGTTTCATTATTAATTGAGTTATAAATTGATGTGCAAAAGTAAATCATCTTATTTTTATTTATTCTAAATTAATATTAAATATCAATATTCCAAATAAGAACAACATTAATCACCTAACAATCAGCATGACAGATTACAACCTTTCAACTTATTTAGAATATAATTTGGTTAAAAAACTACACAACATTAATTTTGTCTGAACTGTTACTCTTTAAATGAAAAATTTTAATAAGCAATTCAACTTTTTAGAACCTCAACTTAAGGAAGAAATCTTGAAAGTTGCCGTTCATAAAACATTGAAACTCGGTGAAACGGTTCTTCGCGAAGGACAATTTATTTCAAGTTTTCCGCTTATACTACACGGCCTTGTTAAAGTATCCCGCACCAATAATGATGGCAACGAGTTACTACTTTACTATTTACACGAAAACGAAGTTTGTGCCATGTCGCTAACTTGCTGTATGACCCAACAAACCAGCAGCATAAATGCGGTAACAGAAGAAGAAACAGAGGTTCTGCTTATTCCCCGGGAAAAGCCGGGCATATGGACAACCAAATACCCTTTATGGAATGAATTTGTTATGCAAACATTCCAACACCGATTTCGAAAATTAATTGAAACACTTGATGCCGTTGCGTTTATGAAACTCGACCAGCGAGTGGTTAAGTACTTTACCGACCGGCACAAAAAATCAGGGGCAACCACTTTCACGGGCACTCATCAATATTTAGCGTTGCAACTCAACTCTTCGCGTGAAGTAATATCACGCCAGCTAAAAAAGCTGGAGAAAAAAGGGAAAATAGAAATTTCCAGAAATTTTATTGATTTCTCAGGACTTTTGTGACTTTAATTACAGACCACTACATTCCATCTCCTTTTATTTGCAGTCTACTTTTACAATACAATTTGTTCATAACAATTATTTCATTTATTTTGCTTATAAAATCGGTAAGTAGTTGAGAATTGATGAGCCATCCGTTGGTTGCGGGTGGCTTTTTTTATGTTTGTTTCATTAATGTTAATTTCATATTGAAAACTAATCCTCGCTTTCAATTCCAATTTATAGATAAAATGCTGATATTTGTCAACAATCAGCTACACAAGTATCACTTAAAAATTATAGTCAGATGTTCAAAATTCAAACTTTGAATAAGATAGACCCTGACGGGTTAAAGCTTTTTCCTTTAGGCAATTACGAAATTGCAAGCGAGCTTCCGAACCCGGACGCCATTGTATTAAGAAGTTTTAAGATGCATGACATGGAGTTGCCATCGTCGTTAAAAGCAATTGCAAGAGCAGGCGCAGGAGTGAACAACATTCCAATTGAAAAATGTACCGAAAAAGGTATTGTTGTTTTTAATACTCCAGGAGCCAATGCAAATGGAGTAAAAGAGGCAGTTATTGCCGGTTTGATGCTTTCGTCGCGCGATATTATTGGAGCTTGCAACTGGGCAAAAACATTAATCGGCCAGGGTGATGCAGTTCCGGGGTTGGTTGAAAAAGGTAAAAACAACTTTGCAGGCCAGGAAATAAAAGGCAAAACCTTAGCCGTTATTGGCTTGGGAGCCATTGGAGTTTTGGTAGCAAATGCTGCCAGCGCATTGGGTATGAAAGTTGTTGGGTACGATCCATACATGTCGGTAAAACATGCATTAAAACTGAGTAGAAATGTAACATGGGTTGATGGAATTCAGGTATTGTTGCAACAGGCCGATTATGTAACCATAAATATTCCACAAACACCGGAAACCAAAGGTTACTTAAACAAAGATAAGTTTTCGATGATGAAGGATGGAGTTAAAATTCTGAACTTTGCACGAGGAGGACTGGTTGACAACACAGATATAAAAGAAGCACTTGAATCGGGAAAAGTATCGACTTACGTAACCGATTTCCCCGATGAAGACTGCCTGAAAATGGATGGAGTAATTTCTATTCCCCACCTTGGAGCCTCTACCAAAGAATCGGAAACCAACTGTGCCATTATGGCTGTTGAGCAGTTGCGCGATTACATGGAAAACGGTAACATTAAGAACTCGGTAAACTTTCCTGCTGCAGAAATGGAAAGAAACGGTAGCAGCCGCCTGATAATTGCCAACAGAAATGTACCTAATATGGTAAGTCAGATTTCGAGTGTACTTGCCGCAAAAGGGTTAAACATCGACCACATGCTAAACCGCAAACGTGACGATATTGCTTATAATATTATCGATATTGATTCGAAATCCATTGATAAATCGATAAAAGAAGAATTAATGGCTATTGACGGCATTTTTATGGTTCGCATTATTGACGCAAAATAAAAAGCGACCCGAAAACCAAAGTCGGTATTAAAATATTAAAAAGGGAGAAACCTGCAACAATGGGTTTCTCCCTTTTTTTTATGAAAATATTTCTACTAAAAAGAACCACAGGCTTCTGGCAGGAATTGAAGCGACAGCCTACCGAAGGCTTTGCCTGTTGAGCACAGCAATTAGGAGCGACCGAAGGAAGCTCCCTGGTTACTGATTGCGAAACCGGCAAAGACGAGGTAGCTATAGCGGAAAGCCCGGCAGCCAGCCAATTTAAAAGTTAAAGAAGCTACCGTAGTTATCAATAAAATAACTTACGGCATTCGGGCTGCAGTTAAGTGCTGACTTTTAATCATAAATAATCATTAATAACGAATAAAGAGTCGAATGAAGTCTTTCAATTTTATTATTTTTGACATTCCTGTCCAACCTAAAAATTTATTGAATTAAAAGAACAAACATGAGTAAAAGTATTGAAGTAAAAGCAGCTGACAACATTCGCATACTGGCTGCATCAATGGTTGAGAAAGCAAAGTCAGGCCATCCCGGAGGAGCTATGGGTGGAGCAGATTTTGCAAACGTCCTCTATTCCGAATTTTTAAACTACGACCCATCGGACATGACTTGGGCCAACCGCGACAGGTTTTTTCTTGATCCGGGGCACATGTCGCCAATGTTATATGGTGTTTTGTCTTTAGCCGGTTTTTATAGCATGGAAGATTTAGCCAACTTTCGCCAGTGGGGAAGCGTAACTCCTGGTCACCCGGAAGTGGATGCAGCTCGTGGTGTTGAAAACACCTCTGGCCCGCTCGGACAGGGACATGCAATGGCTGTAGGAGCAGCAATTGCCGAACGTTTTTTAGTAGCACGCTTTGGCGAGTGGATGGCTCATAAAACATACACATTCATCTCTGACGGTGGTATTCAGGAAGAGATTTCGCAGGGCGCCGGCCGTATAGCAGGACATTTGGGTTTAAGCAACCTGATTATGTTCTACGATTCGAACGACATTCAGCTATCGACAGGTACTGACGAGGTAACTACCGAAGATACTGCAAAAAAATACGAAGCCTGGGGCTGGAAAGTTGTTACGATTACCGGTAATGACCAGGCTGCAATTCGCAAAGCATTGTTAGATGCGCAAACCGAAACAGAAAAACCAACCCTTATAATTGGGAAAACAATTATGGGGCTTGGAGCGGTAACTGAAGCCAATGCGAATTTCGAAGGTCAATGCTCGACACACGGACAACCATTGAGTGGTGCCGGTGCATCGTTTGCAAAAACAATTGAAAATTTAGGTGGCGACGCTGAAAATCCTTTCCAAATATTTGATGATGTACAAGACTTGTACACAAACCGCAAAGCTGCATTAATTGCTGCTGCTGCTGAGAAAAAAGCTGCACAAGCGCAGTGGGAAGCAAAAAACCCGGAACTGGCTGCAAAACTAAAGGCCTTCTTAGCCAACGAGATTCCTGCAATTGACTACAGCAAGATTGAACAAAAAGCGGGTATTGCAACTCGTGGAGCTTCGGCAACGGTGCTTTCGGTTTTTGCAAAAGAAGTTGAAAATATGGTAGTTTCTTCTGCCGACCTTTCAAACTCAGATAAAACCGACGGGTTCCTGAAAAACACAACAGCCTTTAAAAAAGGTGACTTTAGTGGTCAGTTTTTACAAGCTGGTGTTTGCGAGTTAACCATGGCTTGTATAATGAACGGTATAGCGTTACACGGTGGTATTATTCCCGCCTGCGGTACTTTCTTTGTATTTAGCGATTATATGAAACCGGCTGCACGTATTGCTGCCTTGCAAGAAATTCCCGTTAAATTTATTTGGACACACGATGCATTCCGCGTTGGAGAAGATGGTCCTACCCACCAACCCGTTGAGCACGAAGCACAGATTCGTTTGATGGAAAAATTACAAAACCACAGCCACAAAAACGCAATGTTAGTTCTTCGTCCGGCAGACGGCAATGAAACAACTGTTGCATGGAAAATGGCAATGGAAAATGTAGATACACCAACAGCACTGATTCTTTCGCGTCAGGGAATTAAAGATGTAACCACTTACGAAACGGCTCAGGGAGCTGTAAAAGGAGCTTATATACTTCAAGATTGTGAAGGTACACCTGATATAATTTTGTTAGCAAGTGGTTCGGAAGTTAGTACTTTAGTTGCCGGTGCAGAATTATTAGCAAAAGATGGGGTTAAGAGCCGCATTGTTTCAGTTCCTTCGGAAGGCCTATTCCGCACACAAAGTACAGAATACCAGGCAGAAGTTCTTCCTGCCGGAGTAGCCAAATTTGGTTTAACAGCCGGCTTACCTGTAACCCTCGAAGGATTAGTAGGTGCCGATGGAAAAGTATTTGGTCTTGATTCGTTTGGATTCTCTGCTCCTGCCGGAGTATTAGATGGCAAACTTGGTTTTAACGGCGAAAACGTTTACAAACAAGTGAAAGCAATTCTTGCATAAAAAAGAATTTTATAAATGTATAGCAAAGGTGCTTCTTTTTAGAGGCACCTTTTTTTTTACAATCAAACTCACCCCTACTTTATTTCGTTCAAGCTATTTATACTCCAGCCCTATTAACCCAGGTTCGACAAAAAAACACGCCTCAGGTTTCACTAATTTTTAGCAGAAACGAGCATGGGAAATTTTCCACATTAAAACGAACTATTAAATAAAGCGAGTTCCATTTTATGCCAATAACAATTTTAATAAGATAAAATTGATAAATAATTTTGAAATGCGAGCGGGATACTTGGCAAAGCCCGAACATTATTTCGAGAAATATTGGAGTGATTTATGCAAAGATTGGCAAAATCCAAAGGAAAATTAAGGCTCGCACATTCTTCGCACTAAAAATGGGTTACTACCAATTAAATTAAAAATCACCCGCTATTCCTACATCTTTATTAACATAAATCTTGCATGTTTCTGTATTTCAGTGGTTAAAATTAATTACCAACACAGGTGAATACTTCAAACATTTTAGAGAAAGAAAACAAAATCCGGGACGAACATTCTCTATACCCTTAGTAAACTTAAGTTCACACATAAAATTCTGCATCCAAATTGCCTCGCCCACTATCAACAATCCAAAACTATTTTATATATTGTGTGGCGTTAAAAAAGCTATTAACTAATCAATACCATTTAGCACCTAAAAAATCAAAAAGTCCCCAGTGAATTAGTGCACAAAAAACACAAAAAAACGACCTTAACCATGGCCAGAATTTCTGATATAAAAACTAAACACTTTCATAAAATATTAGATACCATACGCGAAATCAACCGAATTCTTGTTCTCGAAAAAGATGAAAAAAGAATTTCTTATTTGATTTGTAAAACGTTGGTAAAAACCAGAGGCTATTTTTCTTCGTGGGTTATTTTATTAGATAGTACCCAAAAAATACGTGCCATTGAATATTATGGCGAGAGCACGTTCGCAGAGCAGTTTAAAAATGGATTGTTGGGTGAAGAAATACCTGAGCCGTATAAGAAAGCCATAGTACAAAATGAATTGACAATACTTGCAGATGTTAAATCAAACTATCTGCCCCCCTTGGCAAACAAGCACAATTATTTATCATTTGTTGTACCTATACAAACGGACAATCAGATTTTCGGGTTATTATGTGCAAGCATTCCTGAAAAAGACGCCAGGCACCCCAAAGAAAAGGTTACCTTAACCGATATTGCCAACAACATTGCATTGGTTTTAAGCAAGCAGCAAAAACAAGCAGACTGGGAGCTGTTATTCGAAAATTCAGCAGATGGCTTTATTGTACTCGACAACAATTTAAATATTATAAATGTGAATTCGGAGTTCTGCCGAATTGTGGACATGTACAAAAATGAACTTATTGGTATAAATGGGATGGAATTATCCAATAAATTGTTCTCTGTCGAAAAACAACAAACCTTACAAAACTTGGCAAACAGTCTGTTAACCACCAAGCAGGCAGATTCTTTTGAACTTTCCCATAACAATAGAACCTATTCCATTTCAACTAAATTTAAACCACTAAACAAATACCATCTTGCCAGCATAAGAGACATAACCAAGTCGAAAACCGAACAAAAACTTTTAGAGGAAAGTGAAGTCAAATACCGTAATTTGATTAATTCGCTTAGCGATTCGCTTTTTATTTTGCAAGATGGGATAATAAAATATGTAAATCCTTCGCTATGTACAACTTTCAACACTCCTGAAGAAGAACTCTTGGGCCAAGATTTTACTTCCTTTATTGCTCCTTCCGAGAAGAAGCGTATTTCTGAAATGTATAAAAAAAGGTTAACAAGGGAAGATGTCCCCATTCGCTATACATCGTATGCCAAACTGAAATTGGGCAAACAACTTCCGGTTGAAGTATCTGTTATTCCAATTGAATACAACAACAAACCAGCTTTTCAGGTTACGCTTCGCGATATTTCGGCCTATAAAGAAGCGTTAAAAGCGCTTAGCCTTAACCAAAATAAATTGAACAACCTTTTGGGCAACCTTCAGGGGATGGCATATACCTGCAAAAATAATCCAACCTGGGACATGCTCTTTATGAGCCGGGGATGTTACGACTTGCTCGGCTATCACCCCAGCGAACTTACCAGCGACAGTTCTATAACGTATAAAGACCTAATTCATCCCGACGACAGGGATTATGTGCAGAAAACCATTCAGGAAGCGGTTAACCATGACCAATCGTTTGAATTGGAATACAGGATAACTACAAAATTGGGGCAACAAAAATGGGTTTGGGAAGGAGGAAAGCAAATTGACTCAGATGATAAGTTAAGGCTTGAAGGTTTTATTAGTGATATCACCCGACGCAAAGAACTCGAAAGCAAAAACATCATATTCTCGAAAGCAATAGAGACCAGCACGGTTAGTATAGTTATTACAGATATTAACGGAGATATAGAATACGTTAACCCGTATTTTGAGGAAAAAACAGGCTACAATTTAAAGGAAATCCTGGCGAAAAAACCTTCGATATTAAAATCAGAATACCAATCTCAAGAGTTTTATAAAAAGCTATGGGACACGATTCTTAGTGGTAAAACATGGTCAGGAGAGCTATATAATAAAAAGAAAAATGGAGAATATTACTGGGAGCAAGCCAATATATCGCCCATTTTTGGCGACAACCGGAAAATCGAACATTTTATTGCCGTAAAAGAAGATGTTACCAAAATGAAAAACACCCTGCAGGAGTTAGAAAAAGCCAGGGATAAAGCTGAAGAAAGCGACAGGTTAAAATCAGCATTTCTGGCCAACATGAGCCACGAAATAAGAACTCCTATGAACGGAATACTGGGTTTTACCGAGCTGCTGCAAGATCCAACTTTAACAGGCGAACAACAGCAAAAATTTGTAGCAATAATCCGCAAAAGCGGCGACAGGATGCTAAATACGATAAATGACATCATTAATATTTCCAAAATTGAATCGGGGCTAATAAGCACCAAAAACGAAAAATTAAACTTACATCATTTCCTGAACAACCTGTATCTCTTTTTTCATCCTCAAATTAATAATAAAGGACTACAGCTATTTATCGACGAAAACGACAACAAACCGCTGGAGCTGCTCTATTCAGATTCGGACAAGCTTAATTCAATTCTTACCAATCTCTTACGAAATGCCATTAAATTTACCGAAACAGGACACATTACCTTTGGTTACAAATTAAAAGGAAACAACATCGAGTTTTATGTACGCGATACAGGAATTGGAATTCCTCAGGACAGGCAACAGATCATTTTCGAACGATTTGTTCAGGTAGATGTTGCAAATTCGCGCATGTTCGAAGGCTCAGGCCTGGGCCTGGCCATAACCAAATCATACACAGAGATGCTTGGCGGAACTGTTTCTCTTAAATCAGAAATAAAAAAAGGCTCAACCTTTTATATTAATCTGCCAGTAACTGTGGCCAATGAGGTAAACGTTGAAAAAGTCTCGCACATCACGAAAACAAAAGATAAAGATTCGTCGAATAAGCTTAAAATATTAATTGCCGAAGACGATAAAACGTCTGTTGAATTGTTAAAAATTCTGCTTAAAAAGTATGCCTCTGAAATTATTATTGCAGAAAACGGGCTGGATACTGTCAATACGGTAAAAGAAAATCCTGACATCGAACTAATCATGATGGATATTAAAATGCCCCAGATGGATGGTTTAACGGCAACGGTAAAAATCAGGGAGTTCAATACCGATGTGAAAATTATTGCCCAAAGCGCATTTGCACAACCTGAAGAAAGTGCCAAAGCATTTGAAATGGGTTGCGATGATTTTATTACCAAACCTGTTAATAAAACAAAATTACTTCAGTGTCTGAATAATTTATTTGAATAACAAAATAATGAACATAATATTACATGTTTCATCTTATTAAAATTGTTTGTTTTCTAAGGAATAAGATGGAACTCGCATGATTTTAATAAATCGCCAATGTGCGAATGTTTCTCATGCTCGTTTCATTCGCTTAAAATTGTTTATTTTCAGAGATAACTCATGGAACTCGCATGATTTTTCTACATCACTTTTGTGCGAATGTTTCTCATGCTCGTTTCATTTACAAAACGCAAAATTCAATGCAGGTTTTACGAATTATTCAGCACAGAAGAGGAAGATGGGATAGCCAATATTTTCTAAACCAAAGACATGGAAGCCCTGCATCGCTTTTTGTAATAAACTGTTTTATATTATCTTTGGTCAATCTGTTAACCAATCTTATGGAAAATTATCGATGCTAAAAAAACTTATATTAACCTTCACTATTGTTTTAATACAACACTTTGTATTTTCAGAAAACAAAAGAGTTTTACTAATTAGCTCGTACAACTCTGAATTTCCTACTTTTTATCAACAAATAAACGGAATTAAATCGGTGCTCGATCCGGTTGCCCAAATTAGTCTTGAGTTTATGGACAGCAAACGCTTTGTTGAAGAAAAAAACACGGAGCTTTTCACACAATACTTAAGCTATAAACTTGCCCATTCAACAAAGTACGATGCCATAATTTCTACCGATGACAATGCCCTGGACTTTGTCCTCAAAAATCAAAACAGCCTTTTTAAGAATATTCCGATCGTTTTTTGTGGAGTTAATAATATTCGAAAGGCATTGGATCAAAACACCAACCCCTGGGTTACCGGAACCATTGAATCTGTTTCGTTGGAAGAAACCGTCGAAATTATGGTACGCTTATTCCCCCATTCGAAAAAGCTATATGCCATAAGCGACAATACAAGCAGTGGGCAAGGAGACTTAAAAAAGTATTACCAACTAGCTGCAGATATGCCTGAATTCGAATTCCTGGAAATTTTAACCCATAAAATGAATTTCGAGGAATACAAAACACAACTGCGTCGAATCCCCGAGGATGTGCCTGTGTTATTACTTTCGGCCTATCACGACAGCAAACAAACAACCATAACTTTCGAAGAAACAATGCAACTTTTAAAAGAAAACCTGAAAGCCCCCTTGTTTCATCTTTGGGAGCATGGTATGGGCGAAGGTGTTTTAGGTGGTAAAATTATTTCGCACTACGAGCAGGGCAAAACTGCAGCCAACATGCTTCAAAAAATCTGGCAAGGAGCCGATTTAAGTTCTTTAAAGGTTGTTAACCAGAGCCCAAATGTAATTCTCTTCGATTATAAACAATTGCAACGTTTTGGCCTTAGCGAAAGAAACTTACCCAAAGAAAGTATGCTTCTAAACAAACCCGAAACATTCATTTCAAAAAACAAAGAGCTGGTTCAAACCACTATTTTTATATTTATTTTACTTATCGGTTTTATAATTATTCTGTCGAGAAATATATTGAAACGACAAAAAATTGAGCAAGCACTTATTCAACAAAACAAACAATACGAGAAGTTAAATGAAGAATACAAATACCAAAATAAGCAAATAAATGCCGCCAAACAATTGGCTGAAGAAAATGAAGTCAGGTTCAGGCATTTATTTGAAAATAATCCTGTTTCGTTGTGGGAAGAAGATTTTTCAGGCGTGAAGAAATTACTGGAACAACTCCCGTGCAGAATTGAGAATTTAGAAAGCTATTTGAATGAAAATCCAGACTTTGTAACAGAATGCGCCCGCGCAATAAAAATAAACAAAATAAACCAGGCGACTCTCGATCTTTTTGAATTCGACAACAAAGAAGAACTTATAAGAAACTTCAGCAAAATTTTCAACGACAACTCATTTACCGTTTTCAAACAATTATTAATGGCTATTGCCAAAGACAAATTAAGGATTACCCTGGAAACCGAGTTTATAAATCGTAGCGGACAAACAATTTATGCGATTCTGAATGTTTTTACATTCGACGACTTTACCAAAAGTATAGTTGCAATTATTGATACAACGAAAATAAAACTTACCAAACAAAACCTTGCGTCGAAGATAATGGAACTGCAACAATCTGAACACGAGCTTAAAAAGACGAACAAAGAGTTGGTACTAGCAAAAGAACAAGCAGAAGAGAGCGAGCAATTAAAATCGGCATTTCTTGCCAATATGAGCCACGAAATACGAACGCCAATGAATGGCATACTCGGGTTCACCGAATTACTGTCTGAGCCCCAGCTAAGTGGCAAAGAGAAACAAAACTATATCGCAATAATAAAAAAAAGCGGGCAACGTATGCTGGATACCATTAACGATATTATCGATATCTCTAAGATCCATGCCAAACAGGTACAAATAAATTACTCCTTAATCAACCTCCAGGACGAATTAAATACCCTTTTTGAATTCTTTAAACCAGAAGCAGACAGCAAAAAACTGCAATTTACGTTTGACGTTCAAATTCCACCCGGTTGCGAGAAAGTATCTACCGACCAAAATAAATTATACTCCATTTTAAGTAATTTAATTAAAAATGCCATAAAATACACCGAAAAGGGTTCGATTAAAATCAATGCCGTTTTAGAAGAAAAAGTATTTAGTTTTAGTGTAAAAGATACCGGTATAGGTATCCCCGCAAACCGCCTTAGTGCAATTTTTCAACGTTTTGTACAGGCTGACCTGTCAGATGTTAGAGCACTGGAAGGAGCTGGTCTTGGACTGGCCATTACCCAATCGTATGCCGAAATGCTTGGTGGAGAAATACTGGTAAAATCTACTGTTGGAAAGGGAACAGAATTTACGGTAAAGCTACCTTTCTTAATGCAACCGAACGATGAAGCCCAATCACCTCATCGGCAGAAAAACAATAATAATACCAGTAAAAAATTAAAAATATTAATAGCAGAAGATGATGATATCAGCTACATACATCTTGAGCTATTGCTAAAAGAACAGGCGGTACAGGTATATCGTGCAAAAAATGGTGAAGAAGCGATACATATGGTAAAAAACAACCCCAAAATCGATTTGGTATTAATGGACATAAAAATGCCCGGTACAAATGGAATTGAAGCCACCAAACAAATCCGCCTTTTTAACAAACAGCTGCCTATTATCGGGCAATCGGCCTATGCTCTTAGCGGCGATAAAGCAAAAGCCCTAAGCGCAGGCTGTAATGGCTACATAACCAAACCAATAGATAAAGAACAACTCATAAAACTTATTGAAGTTAGCATTTCATAGGTGTTAAAAAAGTATTGGCCGATAGTTTGCTTGTAGCAAAACACCAGCCTGAAGGAACGTGCCCCTAAGCCTTAAAGCACCCATTACCTGCATTACAAGACAGAAAAACATGTACAGCACAACATACAAACCGAAAACACTGGCGGGGTGCCACAAAATATCCATATACTTTAAGCTAACTTTTAGCAGAATATAACACAAAGTTTTGAAGCACTATCGGAATAAAAGGCCCATACTCCTTCTTAGCACTTAGGAAACCAGGGGTGAATCTTCCTCTCTTCGAAACTAAATCAGCAAATTACAGGAATAAAATCAGGCAATTGCTAAGGGCAAACAGGCAAATTCACGAGCAGCTTCTCATCCACTTACCTCATTTCGTTCGGGAAGTCTCAATTTTACAGTTCGCCACCACAAAAACGTTTCAAAATTAATTTGCTTTTATATCTTTAGCCTCAACCATGTAGTTTATATACCGAACTGTTAAACGAATAGAACAACCTAAAATATATTTTGTGAGTAGTATTTACGTACCAGATAAAAGCATCCATTTTAACAAGTATTTAATAATTGCGTTTGTTTTTCTTTTTGTCGGGATAAGTTCATCATCATTAGCAGCCAGGGAAAGAAATATACTTATCCTTCACTCTTACCACCAAGGGCTTGAATGGACCGACTCTATTTCCTCTGGTATTTCTTCCATATTTAAAACCCATCCCAATTATAATCTATATTTCGAATATTTAGATACAAAAAGAAATTCTTCCGAAACTTATCTCCATTCATTGGTCGACTTGTACCATGCCCGGTCGTCGAAAATAAAATACGATGCCATTATTGCCTGCGATAACGCGGCCTACGATTTTATGTGCCAGTACCGCGACGAATTCTTTCCGGCCACACCCGTTTTCTTTTGTGGAGTAAATTTTCTTGATAAAGAGAAACTGAACAGCCAAAAAAAGTTTTATGGTTTTGAAGAGGTAGCCGACCATAAAGGCACACTATTAATGCTTAACGAACTCTTCCCCCAAAGAAAGAAAGTACTAATTGTAAACGATAACACAAAAACCGGGAAAGCCATTCGGAACGAATTGGAAGAAATTCTTCCGGCCTTCAAAGGTACATTCGATTTTGAATTTTTCGACGCTTTTACTATCGGCGAATTAAAAGAAAAAGTAAGTACGCTTGATAACGACTATTCTATCTATTTATTAGTGGTAAATATGGATAGAGAAGGGCAATATATATCGTACAATAATGGCATAAAAATTATTGAAGAAAATACACCAGTACCCATTTTTGGATCGTGGGATTTCTATTTAGGAAAGGGAATCATTGGAGGCTCTATTATTCGCGGTTTCAGTCAAGGGAAAAGCATTGCCCAATTAACCTTTAATTATCTGGAAGGAATAAACACTTCGCCATCAATCTATCAAAAAGGAGCAAGTACCAGTTGCTTAGATTACAATTTACTTATTGAGCATGGCCTTGAGGCAAACCTGTTAACGAAGAATGCCATTGTTATAAATAAACCAGAGGTATCGCAGCAAAGAATTATAATGCTTGAAATAGGAATTGGCTTATTGCTAACCTTATTGCTGGTGTTGTATATTTACCTGCAACTAAAAAAACGTCAGAATAAAAAGTTAAAAGAATTGGTTGAACAAAGAACGTCGGAGTTAAAAGAAACAAATGCAGATTTAGAAAAAATAAATAAAGATAAAAATGAAATTATTGGAGTGGTAGCACACGACCTTCGCAGCCCCATTGGCAACATAAACGGGTTTTCTTCACTGCTTTTAGAAGATAACGAGTTTGAAAAAGAGCTTAATGAGGAGTCGCGCTCCTATATTAAAATTATTCACGATTTAAGTGAGAACATGTTAAAGCTTGTCAATAACCTCCTCGATATTTCAGCCATTGAATCGGGTTGTGTTAAACTGAATTTATCGACACATGATTACCTCAGTTTTATTGAAACTAAAATAACAGAAAACCAGGCAGTGCTAAAACGGCAAAATGTTAGTATCGATTTTCAAAGCAATATTCAGGGTGTTATGCTAAAATTTGATAGCGTAAAAATTGAACAGGTTTTTATTAACATCCTCTCCAATGCCTTAAAATTTTCGAAGCCGGGAGATGTTATTTCGGTTTTTGCAGAGCAAAAAAATGGACATATTATAACCCGCATAAAAGATCAGGGACCGGGAATTTCGGAAGACAAATTCGATGCAATATTCAAAAAATTTATGCAGATAAATGCCAAAGAAAAAGGAAAACTTAAAGGAGTTGGGCTTGGGCTGTCAATTGTAAAAGGAATAATTGAAGCACACCATGGCCGCATATACGTTAAAAGCAGGTATGGCGAAGGTGCCGAATTTATTTTTGAGCTCCCCTTGATTAATTCCAACTAAAAATTATAAAATAAGCTATCCGGTCAGGAGAGAAGAAAATATTACCAGCTGTGTCTTATATCAAAATAATATTATAACGAATTCAAAGTCGTTTCTTCAATAACAGATATTGAAATATACTTGTTATATTTCGTCAGCAAATTATTGCGGTAAAGTTTGTTTCAAAATACAAACATATCGCTAATTCAATAAGCTGTACATTCATAAACAGGAACAGAATAGAAGAAATGCTATCGAATACGACCTAAATTTTTACCATGAATCATTACCTAAAAAAGGAATTATATCAACTCATCAAAGAAGACGAAAGCATCTTCGATTTTGTACAGGAAAGGGCCTTTGATGGCCTGTGGTATTGGGACCTGGAAAGTCCCGAAGACGAATGGTTGAATGCCAGATTTTGGACTTCTCTTGGCTACAATCCCAATGAAATGCCACATAAATCCAGTGCCTGGAAGTCGATTATCAACCCCGACGACCTAAAAGTAGCCCTCGACAATTTCTATAAATATATTGCTAATCCGGAAAAATACTACGAGCAGGAGGTTAGGTATACCCACAAAAATGGCTCTACAATATGGGCACGCTGCCGCGGGATGCTCATTCGTGACGAAAACGGGAAGCCGATTCGTATGCTGGGGACTCAACAGAATATTACGGCGTTTAAATTAAAAGAACAAGAATTAACCAAAGCCAGAGAAAAGGCAGAACAAAGCACCAGACAATTAAAAAAGACGGTTGACGAATTACAAGCCCAGAATGAAAAAATTAAACAATTAGAAAAAAGTTTAAGGAGTGCATTAGCGGCAAGTAAAGAAAGTGAAGAGAAATATCGTTTCCTTGCCGAGAATACTTCAGATGTATTGAGTAGCTTGAATCCCTTGGGCGAGTACACTTATCTTTCTCCCAATATCGAAGAACTAACCGGTTACACAATTAGCGAATATCAAAAAATTGGCGCTTTTAATAATATTTTACCCGCCGACCAAAATATACTTAAGGAAGGGTTCGAAAAATTCAAACAGGGCGCCGATCAGCAAACGGTTGAATACCGGATTTACAATAAAAGTGGCGAAATAATTTGGGTACAGAACCGGTTAAAAGCAACACGAAATGAAAATGGGGAACTTGTTTCAGTACTTTCTTCCTCGAATAATATTACCCAGCATAAAAATGCCGAGAATGAACTAAAAAAACAGCGCGATTTATTCGAAGTGGTTATTAATGCGGCTCCAGCGCGTATCTTCTGGAAAGATCTGAATTCAGTTTACATGGGAGCCAATGTTCATTTTTTGAAAGTCTCTGGTTTTGAGAAAGCTGAAGATTTAGTTGGCCGAA
This sequence comes from Draconibacterium sp., assembly GCA_041583785.1. Lineage (GTDB taxonomy): Bacteria > Bacteroidota > Bacteroidia > Bacteroidales > Prolixibacteraceae > Draconibacterium. The sequence goes on from JBFHFE010000001.1 coordinate 39,966, forward strand.
GTGATGATACTATGGCATGGGAAAAATATGCAGAAAAATATCGGGCTGACGACCAGGAAGTTATACAATCGGGAAAACCAAAATTAAATTACGGGGAAGAATTTATAGGTGCAGATGGCAAAAAAGAGTTCTGGAGAACTAATAAAATGCCATTAAAAGATGCCAATAACAATATATTGGGAGTAGTAGTAACAGCTGAAAATATTACTCAAGAAAAAAAAGTAGCCGATAAACTAAAGATAAGCAACGAGCGCTTTAACCTGGCAATGGAAGCCACATCGGATGGACTTTTCGACTGGAATTTAATTGCCAATGAAACTTATTTATCTCCCCGATGGAAATCGATTCTTGGATATCGAGACAACGAATTAACAGATGAATTCTCTACCTGGGAAAAACTAATGAATCCTGAGGATTTAATAAATACAAGGGAAGTAATTAATCAGTGCATTCACAAAGAACGCGACAAGTTCTCGATAGAATTTAAAATGAGACACAAGAAAGGACATTGGGTTGACATTCTTGCGCGTGCAAATGTTTATTTTAATGACGAAGGGAAAGCTCATCGAATTATTGGAACACATTCAAACATAACGAAACGAAAATCGGCAGAAGCAGAACTGGCCAAAGTTTATCAGGAACTAAAAACTATTTTCGATAACGACCCTACTTATATTTGGATTAAGGATACTAAAAACAACATACTTAAGGTAAGTAATTCAGTACTTGCAACAACGGGCTTAAAAAAAGAGCAAATTGAAGGTAAACACGCCGCCGTGTTGGGAGCTATGGTGGCAGATAAGTACTACGCCGCCGATTTGGAGGTGATTAATAGTGGTAAACCAAAACTTAATTTTTTAAGCTCATTACCCCTTCCCAATGGCGATACGCGATGGACAATGACCAGCAAATTCCCCATTCGCGAAAATGGCAAAGATGTTAGCGGCATTTTGGTATTTAGCTCCGATGTTACAGAATTAAAAAACAACGAAGAACGGCTAAGATTATCGATTGACGGGGCAAATCTGGGTTTGTGGGAGTGGAACCTGAAAACCGGCGGATTTTATGTGGGCGATAAATGGTACAAAATAATCGGTCACAAAAAGGAAGAAACAGAGGTTAATGAGGAGTGGTATTTACAGCTAGTTCATCCCGAAGACAAACCAAACGTTAGCCAAATCTTTAGAAATCACTTAAAAGGTAAAACAGAGCTGTTTAAAGCAGAATATCGTGTAAAAACAAAATCGGGCAAATGGATTTGGATACAAGATTTTGGTAAAGTAATTGAGCGAGATAGCGATAATAGTCCTATACGAATAGTAGGTATTAATATCGACATAACGGAAAGAAAACAATATGAATTAAAAATAATAGAACATAACCATCAGAAAGAATTGCTTAACAATGAGCTGATACGAGCCAATAATGAGTTGCTGTCTGAAAAAGAAAAGGTTGAAGAAGCAAGAATCAGGTATGAGTCAATGTTTAAGAATAATTCGTCGGTTATGCTGCTTATCGAACCAGCTTCACAACAAATTATTGATGCCAACCAAGCTGCCTGCGACTATTACCAATACAGTTATGCCGAGTTAACTGCATTAAAAATAAGTCAAATTAATTTACTTTCAGAAGAGAAAATGAAAGAAGAAATGCAGTTGGCTCTTCAGCAAAAGCGAAACCATTTTTTCTTTAAACACCAGTTAGCTGACGGCACAATAAAAGACGTAGAGGTCTATAGCGGCACTGTGTCGTTCTCGGGACAAAACTTCCTTTACTCCATTATTCATGATATAAGTGCCCGAAAAGAAGCTCAAAGAAAACTGTTACAGGCAAAACGAGAAGCGGAAGAAAGCGAACAAAAATTTGCTGCCTTTATGGGCTCATTGCCGGGTTCAGCATTTATAAAAGACCACGAACTAAATTACTTGTTTGTCAACCGCTTTATGGAAAAGAATTTAGACGCAGCAAAGTGGATAGGCAAAAACACTCAGGATCTTGTTCGTTCCGAAATATTACCCCAGGTTATTGAGGATGACAAGAAAACCTTTAAACAAGGGCGCCATAAATTTGAAGAAAGTATCGTTGTTAAAGGACGTGGAATACGCGATTTTTTAACCTACAAGTTCACCATTGACTCGCAAGAGGGAAAACCTCTGCTGGGAGGAATTTCTATTGACATTACCGAACGAAAAAGTTTAGAAACCAGAAACAACATGCTTTCAACCGCCATTGAAGCAAGCCCGGTTAGTGTAATTATCACGAATAAAAATGGAAGCATAGAATATGTAAATCAATTTTTCACCGAAATGACGGGTTATAGTGCCGAAGAGGTACTTGGTAAAAATCCGAATATTTTAAAATCGGAGAACCAATCTCCTGAATTTTATAAAAGCTTGTGGAATACAATACTCGCCGGAAAAAACTGGCAGGGAGAAATTCTTAACAAAAAGAAAAACGGTGAACTTTTTTGGGAAAATGCCGCAATTTCTCCTGTAATTAACAAAAAAGGAGAAATAATACACTTTATCGCCGTTAAAGAGGATGTTACAAAATTAAAGAATACCCTGAACGACTTGCAGCAAACCAAAGAAAAAGCAGAAGAAAGCGACAAGTTAAAAACTGCATTTTTGGCTAACATGAGTCACGAAATCCGCACTCCTATGAATGGAATTATGGGTTTTACTGATCTTCTAAAAGATCCCGAAATATCAGGTGAAGAACAACAGGAATTCATCCAAATAATTCAGGAAAGCAGTAAGCGTATGATGAGTACCATTAGCGATATTATTAATATCTCTAAAATTGAATCAGGTTTGGAAGAAATAAAACAAAGTGAAATAGAATTGGTATCATTTATGGTTGATTTATATCAATTTTTCAAACCTGAAGCGGACAAAAAGAATCTGGAACTAGTTTTTGCAAACAGCAAGGATAGTTCATCCATACGCTTGTATTCTGATTCAGAAAAACTCCACTCAATTTTATCTAACCTTATTAAAAATGCTATAAAATTTACACCAGAAGGAAAAATAGTATTCGGATACACGTTAAAAAATGAACATATCGAATTTTTCATTCGCGACACAGGAATTGGGGTTCCCAAACACCGTCAGCAGGCCATATTCGAGCGTTTCGTACAGGCCGACATTGCCGACTCAAGGGTATTTGAAGGCTCAGGCCTTGGACTGGCAATAAGTAAATCATACACCGAAATGTTGGGCGGCACTATCTCTCTTGAATCGCAAGAACACGAAGGAAGTACATTCTTTATTTCACTACCGATTAACGAAACACAGGATCACACCGTACAAATTATGGAAGAACAAGAACAACAAACAAAACCCACAAACGACTTGCTAAAAATATTAATTGCTGAAGACGATTTAGTATCGGTGCAGTTGCTTAGTTTATTTATAAAAAAGGTAGCCAGCGAAATACTAATTGCCCAAGATGGAAAACAAGCCATTGAAATGGCAAAATTACATCCCGACATCGATCTTATCCTAATGGATGTTAAAATGCCAAACATTGACGGATTTGAAGCAACTGAAGAAATTCGCAAGTTTAATTCGAATGTAAAAATAATTGCACAAACAGCTTTTGCCCAGGAAAGCGATTGTTTAAAAGCATTTGAGGTGGGCTGCGACGACTATCTCACCAAACCAATAAATAAAAAATTGCTTAATCAATCTATTCAAACCCTATTCTTCGAATAAATTGAAATGCAGAACAATATGCACGAATTAGAAATCACCTATTGAGCGCAGCTCTATTCTAAACTTTTGCTCAATTTAGGTCATTTTTTAGTAAAATGTGAAACAAAATTTTGCACACCTCTGTATTTCTGCCGTTGATAAATTAATAGTCGAACTCTGCTTATAAAGTTAGGTGTTTTCGTTCCACCCATCAGGAAATAAAAAGTTATTTACTTTGGTAAATAACTTTTTATTTTTTGTGACTTCACTGGCCCCAAAGTCGAATTCTATAATTCTCTCAATTATTGCAAGTTCTGTCCGTTTGTGGTCAATTAGGTATGAAGCCGGAAAAAACAAAACTCTATTTCTTATAATCACAGCTAAAATTCGTAATTTATAGGCTAATGCTGATGAAAAAAAGTTGGCCACAAATAAACGACTTGCTCGCCCAACTTATTTTCTGAAAATATTGTTTTATCTCGATAATACCTTTAAAAAATGAGGATACTATTAACAGGGGCAACCGGATACATTGGGAAACGCCTTCTGCCTGTTCTTGTAAAAGAAAGGCATGAAGTAATTTGTTGTGTACGCGACACCAAGAGGTTTAAACCGGCAGATTCCATCCTGAAAAAAATTAAAGTAGTACAAATAGACCTCCTTGACCCGGAATCGCTGAAGCACGTCCCGTTGGATATTGATGTCGCATATTATTTAGTTCATTCCATGTCCGCCTCATCGAATTACCAAAGTCTGGAGCAAGATTCTGCAATAAACTTTCGCGAAGCACTGAACAGGACCAATGTAAAACACCTCATTTATTTAAGTGGAATTACCAATGAAAAAGTATTATCAAAACATTTAGCATCACGAAGGACAGTGGAGCTAGAATTGAGTAAGGGAAAGTACAACTTCACAACCTTAAGGGCTGGAATTATAATTGGTTCAGGAAGTGCATCTTTTGAAATTATTCGGGATTTAGTAGAAAAACTACCAATTATGGTAGCGCCCAAATGGTTAAACACCAGATGCCAACCTATTGGAATAGCCGACGTAATATCCTTTCTTTCAAAATCAGTGGGAAACACCTCTACCTATAACCTGAATTTTGACATCGGAGGCCCCGATATTCTGAGCTATAAAGAAATGCTTTTAGAATTCAGTAAGGTTAGAAAATTAAACAGACACATATATACCATACCCGTTATGACCCCCAGATTATCGTCATACTGGTTGTATTTTGTAACGTCAACCTCGTATAAACTTGCAGTGGCGCTGGTAAGCAGTATGAAAGTGGAAGTAATATGCCGGAACAATGATCTAAATAAAATTTTAAATATTACCCCACAAAACTACAGGGAATGTATAGCCCGGGCTTTTAGACGAATTGAAAGTAACGATATAGTATCAAGCTGGAAAGATGCCTATGTCAGCAGTGGAATTAACAGTCAAATATCTGACTATATTCAAGTTCCAACTTTCGGCTGTTTCATTGACCAGCGAAAAAGAACATGTATTAACCGAAATGTATGTATTCAACGAATCTGGAGTATTGGTGGAGAAACCGGATGGTATTACGGCGACTGGCTCTGGCAATTACGAGGCTTTGTTGATAAAGTTGTTGGAGGAGTTGGCTTAAGAAGGGGACGTACCAGCACTAACGATTTAAACGTGGGCAGTGCCCTTGATTTTTGGCGCGTGTTATATGCTGACCCGGAAGAAGGTCGGCTACTATTATTTGCAGAAATGAAACTACCCGGTGAAGCCTGGCTCGAATTTAAACTTACTTCCAATGAACTTATCCAAACTGCAACATTCAGACCCCTGGGGCTTTGGGGAAGAATTTACTGGTTTTTAATGTTACCTTTTCATGGTATTATCTTTAATGGATTAATTAGAAAATTAACCGATGACAATACTTAAACGCCTCCTATTATTTCTATTCCTGAATTTTACCGCACTGGCATTAGGAAGTATATTTACACAACCAGGTGTTGCTTCCAACTGGTATGAGAATCTGAATAAAGCACCGTGGACCCCGCCCGGCTGGGTATTTGGTGCCGCCTGGACTTTAATAATGGTTTGTTTTGCCTTCTACATGGCCTATCTCTTGCAACAGAAATCTGCCCGAAAGAAAAACATCAAACTTTATTCTGCTCAATGGATATTAAACGTCGTTTGGAGTCCTGTTTTCTTTTATTTTAATCAAGTATTTATTGCCTTAACCTGCATTTCTGTACTCACCCTAATTGTAGCATATCAGTTTATTAGCGGGTACAGGCAACTTAAAATAAAAAGTTTACTATTGGCGCCTTATGTTATTTGGCTACTTATTGCCACATCGTTAAACGCTTATATATTTTTTTTAAATTGAATTATGAAAATTTCTGTTTTTTGGTTTCGACGTGATTTAAGGCTTACCGACAATACCGCCCTACTTGCAGCCATTGCTCAAAGCAAAAGTGTTTTACCCATCTTTATATTCGATGATAATATTTTAAACGAACTCCCCAACAATGACCCTCGAGTGTATTTTATTTACCAGCGCTTACTCGCCATTCACCAAAAACTTCAGCAAAAGGGCTCTTCTCTCCTGGTTTTAAAGGGAAATATTGAAGCAGTATGGACTAAATTGATTCAAGAACACAATATTGACAAGGTTTACACAAACAAAGATTATGAGCCCTATGCCTTAGAAAGAGATAAAAAAATAACCCGCTTACTGGAGAAGCATGATATCCAATTAGTAGCGTTTAAAGACCAGGTTATTTTCGAAGAATCTGAAATATTAAAAGCGGATGGAACACCCTACAAAGTTTTTACAGCTTACAAGAATAAATGGCTTCAGCAGTACAAGCCACAAATCGTAAATTCGAAAATAACATTCGAAAACTTTCACCGTTGCAATTATCAATTTCCGCAAATTGAAGAACTTGGGTTTCAAAAATCAGCAATAGAAGTGAGAGATTTTAATCTCAACAATATTCAATGCTACGAAGAGACACGCAATTTTCCGGCTCTCGACGCAACATCATTTTTAGGCCCCCATCTTCGGTTTGGCACCGTTAGTATCCGACAAATAATTGCAGAACTTAACGAAAGCGACCAAACCTTTCTTAATGAATTAATATGGCGAGAATTCTTTATGCAAATATTGTTTCATTTCCCCAAAGTGGTGACAAATAATTTTCATTCTAAATATGATGGGATTAATTGGAGGAAGGACGAAAATGCCTTTGAGAAATGGTGCAAAGGACTTACAGGATATCCGCTTGTTGATGCAGGAATGAGACAATTAAACCAAACTGGTTTTATGCACAATCGCGTAAGAATGGTTACAGCTGGTTTCTTATGCAAACATCTCTTAATCGACTGGCGCCTTGGAGAGGCCTATTTTGCAAAAAAACTTTTAGATTACGAACTGTCGTCGAATAATGGCAACTGGCAATGGGCTGCAGGTACAGGCTGCGATGCTGCTCCTTATTTTAGAATTTTAAACCCCATTGCACAACTCAATAAGTTCGATAAGAATGAAACCTATGTAAAAAAATGGATTCCCGAATTGCATACCAAAGATTATCCGTCGCCAATAATTGAACATCATTTTGCCAGAAAAAGAGCTTTAGAGAAATACAAACGGGAAATTAGCTCTCCGAATTAAAAGAATAAAATGGCACAACCGGTATACCCAAATAAGGTATATACCCGAGCTCGACTTTAAGTCTTGCCTCAGTTTTTACTAATTTTCAGCAGAAATTAATGCAGAATTTTGAAGTACTTTCGGGATAATACAAGAAAATATGCGACGTTTTATACAAGAATTAATAAAATACGAACTTGGCTTATATCGTTGCCAAAAGCCCGCTCTGTTAGAAAAACAAAGCGGGCTTTTAATTTTATAGTAACTAAAAACTATTCTTACTTAACCAGCTCCAATGCTTGTTTTGCAATTTCAAGCTCTTCGTTGGTAGGTATAATCATCACCTTTGTTTTTGCTCCCTCGCAACTAATTTCGTGTACACCATCCATGCGGGTTCTGTCTCTTTCTTTGTCCCATGTAATGCCCAGATACTCCATATCTTTGCATACTTTTTCGCGAATAATAGTGTCGTTCTCGCCAATCCCTGCTGTAAACACAATGGCATCAACACCGTTCATGGCTGCTGCATAGCTACCCACAAATTGTTTCACACGGTAAGCATACATATCTAAGGCCAGAATTGCATTTTTGTCACCTTCGGCCTGAAGTTTCTCCACATCGCGCATATCGGTTTGCCCGGTGAGTCCTTTCATTCCGCTCTCCTTGTTAAGCAACTCAGAAATTTCATCAACGGAGTAGCCTTTTTGTTGTGCAAGGAAGAAAATAATAGCAGGGTCGATATCGCCCGAGCGGGTTCCCATAATCAATCCACAAAGCGGGCCCATTCCCATAGTAGTATCAATACAAACACCTCCTTTAACGGCAGCCATAGATGCTCCGTTTCCGAGGTGAATAGTAATTATTTTGGCATCTTTATTCCCCAGGTATTCAATGGCTTTCTCGGAGATAAATTTATGCGATGTTCCGTGAAAACCATATTTACGAATACGCATTTCGGTGTAAAACTTTTCGGGAAGTGCATAACGAAATGCAGTTTCGGGAATAGTCTGATGAAAAGCCGTGTCGAACACTCCCACTTGTTTTGCATTTGGAAATACTTTCTCTGCAACTTCAACACCTATAAGGTTTGCCGGGTTGTGAAGGGGTGCCAACGGGAATAACTCTTTTACTTTTGCTTTAACCTCGTCGGTAATTTCAACCGTATCGGTAAATGTTTCGCCACCATGAACAAGGCGGTGTCCAACGGCCTTAATTTCGGAAGGATCGCTGATAACACCAACTTTTTCATCCATAAGTAACTCGGCCACACGCTTTAATCCAACGCCATGGTCGGGAATTGGAAATTCCTCAACCGTTTTTTCTTCGTTACCATTGGTAAAAGTTTTGTGCTTAATTACCCCCATCTCGAGACCGATACGCTCAACAATACCACTCGACAATGGCAACTCGGTATTCATATCAATTAACTGATACTTAATTGACGAACTACCTGCATTAATCACTAAAATATTCATTATAAGTTAATCTTTTAAATTATTAGTTTTATTTCAATTTTACCCACTGCTGCTGCAGAAGAATTCAACGAGAAGTGTTCAGTTAGAGCCTTATCTGCCAATGCTCGTCAAAGGTTCCGGGTTCTCATAACTAAACCTTATACTCTATTTAAAAATCTTCCTGTGCCTGTATAGCGGTAATTACCACCGTGTTAAAAATATCTTCAACCGTACAACCACGGCTTAAATCGTTAACCGGTTTGTTTAATCCCTGCAGCATTGGGCCGACAGCTAAAGCACCGGTTTCGCGCTGAACAGCTTTATAGGTATTGTTTCCGGTATTCAAGTCGGGGAATACCAAAACAGTTGCCTGTCCGGCAACTTCCGAATCGGGCATTTTACTTTTACCCACAATTGGGTCTACTGCCGCATCGTACTGTATAGGTCCTTCAATTTTTAAATCAGGGCGCAAAGCTTTAGCCTTTTCGGTGGCAGCTTTTACTTTATCAACCTCGGCACCACTTCCCGAAGTTCCTGAAGAATACGAAAGCAAAGCGACTTTAGGTTCAATGCCAAATGCTTTTGCCGATTCGGCTGAAGAAATAGCTATCTCTGCCAACTGGTCGGCTGTTGGGCTAACGTTAACCGCACAATCGCCAAATACAGAAACATGGTCGTCGAGACACATAAAAAAGCATGACGAAACGGTAGAAACCCCTGGACGTGTTTTTACAAACTGCAATGCAGGAATAATGGTATGTGCAGTTGTATGTGCAGCTCCCGAAACCATTCCATCAGCATGTCCTTTGTAAACCATCATGGTTCCGAAATACGACACATCGGCCATAGCATCACGAGCCATGTCTTGGGGAATATTTTTATGTTTGCGCAATTCATAATATGTTTTCCAGTAATCTTCGTAATATTCCGAGTTTACCGGATCGATAATATTTATGCTCTCGTTTATTACTGCACCAATTTTTGCAGCAGCAGCCAAAATATCATCAGGGTTTCCAAGCAGTGTTATATCCACTACATTCTGGTCAACAAGATTTATTGCTGCGCGTAAAATTCGGGGATCAGTTCCTTCGGGCAATACAATATGTTTTTTCCGGGCTTTGGCTTTAGCAACTAAATTGTACTGAAACATGTGGGGTGTAACCACATTGGTTTTAAAACTTCTGAATTTATTGAGTAAGAAATCGGTGTCAATATTTTCTTCGAAAGTAGAAATACTAAGATCGATTTTATGGGTAATACCTGGTCTGATTTTAGGTTTTACATTGGCTATTTTATTAGCTGCCACAAAAGTTACATCCTCAACCAATATAATTGGAACAATATTGGGTAAGCCCTCAATAAGTTTTAATATTGGTTTTTCAGGAACAATACCTCCGGTAACCACAATTCCCGAAATATTCGGATAATTTGATGATTCGTTGGCCTGCAGTGCTCCTAAAATTATATCCGATCGGTCGCCGGGAGTGATAATTAGACTATTCTCTTCCACACGTTCGAGGTAATTTCGAAGCTGCATAGCTCCAACATCGTACCTTTCGGCGTATTTGGAGAGGAGTGCTTCGCCGAATAAAATTCGCCCTCCAATTTCTTCGTAAATTTCCTGAATTGTTGGACTACTCAGTTTTTTTATTTCAGGGATAACACCAATTACGGTTTCCGAAGGTATTACTTTTCCCAACTCTTCCTTCATCAGATCGCACTCCGACTCGTCAACCATATTCATAAATACAGCCTGCACCTCAACATCTTTTTCGGCATAAACTTTTACGGCCAAATCGAGGTTTGAAACAGCATCGGCCAGATCCTTATTCTTTGCCGAACTAACCAAGATAGTTGGAAGAGAAAGGTTTTTGGCAATTTCAGCACTCAAATCGAATTCAATGGCCACTCCTTTTCCAGCAAAATCAGACCCCTCAACAAGTACTACATCATATTTTTCTTCGATGGTTTTGTACTTTTCGATAATTTTCTCGATTAAGCGGTCTTCCTGCCCCATGTTTTTATACTTTACAACCTGCGACATGGTGAAGCCGTAGGCCTCTTTGTATTCCATATCGAGATTGAAATACGAAAGCATAGTTTCGATGTGGTTATCGCGTTTTCCCTGCGGATAATCGGCGATTATGGGCCGGAAATAACCAACCTTACTAACTTTCGAGAGCATAAGTTTTAATACTCCCAATGCAACGAGCGACCTTCCTGTTCGCCTTTCGGTGTTTGTGATATAAATCCCTGTCTTCATCTAAAATAAATTAATTACTACTGCAACCACCTTTTTCGACAAAACAGAAACTAAATTTGGTTGCAGTTTTATATCGGTTAAAAATTAATTGAATTCCCTGATTTGAAAAACTACCATGAAATATGATGCAAAAATATAAAAGAAATTTTGGGGATGTCAAGCCGAAGCCTTAATAAACCCCAATTCGCTTAAAAATTTAATCATAAATATGCGTCTGGTTGCATATTAACCAACCTCTGCATCAAAATGATAAGTAATTTCGATTATTTAACGGCCTCCTCGACACTAAAACTTAGTGCCGAATGAAAACTGACGCTGCTGTTGTCTTTTTCTGGAATTTTTGGCAATGGCCCGGCTCGTAACAATTTGCGAAAAACACAAACGGAAACATTCTTTACACAACCTTTTTAGTAACTAAATCATCTTGGTTTTGTAACTTTGGTAAAAACAACAACTATGAAAACCCTTTTTATATTCACTCTGGCTTTATTCATCGCAACATTTTGGTCGTGCAGCCAAAACGATATAGAAACCACAAGCAACCAACTAATTGAGCTGGATGAAAAATCAGCTGCACTGGTGGAAGCTGATAATGTTTTCGGACTGGAGCTCTTTCAGAAAATACGGGAAGAAAGCGATGAAGAAAACATTATGATTTCGCCACTGAGTATTTCACTGGCTCTTGCCATGGCCTATAACGGAGCCAATGGCGATACCCAAAATGAAATGGAACAGACCATGAAACTGAACGGCCTCACTCCCGAGCAAATAAACACCTCGTATAAGAACCTGATTGCGGCACTGCTGTCGCTCGACGAGGACGTCATTTTCGAAATTGCCGATGCGATATTTTATAAAGATGATTTTTCGGTAAAACAAAATTTTATCGACATCAACAAAAACTACTACGATGCAGAAGTGAATGCGCTGGATTTTTCGAATACATCAGCGCTGGAAACCATTAACAGCTGGGTAGCTGAAAAAACCCACGATAAAATCGCAAAAATACTTGACCAACTTTCGCCTGACGATCGAATGCTTTTACTGAATGCCATCTACTTTTACGGCACCTGGACGAACGAATTCGACCAGGACGGCACAAAAATGTTAAACTTCTACTTTGCTGATGGCAGCAACAAAGAAGTAGCTATGATGAGCAAAGAAGATAAACTGGAATATACTTCAAACAATATTTTCAGCGCTGTAAAATTACCATACGGAACCGGACAATACAATATGTTGATTCTGCGCCCGGCCGAAGGAGAGACTTCCCAAACACTTATTGATGAACTTTCGGTTGATAACTGGAAAATATGGAATGACAATTTTGAAACCAAAGACAACGTTGTGATTACCATGCCCCGCTTTAAGTTCGAATATCAACTCGATCTGATTCCGGTTTTAAAAGAAATGGGAATGCAAAAGGCTTTTTCATCTTCTCTGGCTGACTTTTCTAACATTTCGGATATCGACTTATTTATAAGCGGTGTTATTCACAAATCCTACATCGATGTTAACGAAACCGGAACCGAAGCCGCAGCTGTTACAGCAATAGTGTTTACAACAACCAGCATAGAAGAACCTGCTCAGAAGATATATTTTACAGTTGACAAGCCTTTTGTTTTTGCCATTACCGAAAAAGATACCAACGCCATTTTATTTATCGGCGAAGTTCAGAATCCGCAATATGAAAATTGAAAATGGTAATTTCTTAATTATTGTTAACCATTTTAAATAGCAGACTAAAAACTGACATTCTTCGTTAAACAATAAAACAATATGCCATGAAACGACTTGTCGTAATACTATCCATATTTTTAGTTGTTTTTGCCAGTTGTGAAGACAACGAAGAAGAAACCTCGTTCACGGAAAGCGGTCTTGTGGTGGATTACGGAAGTTCCGGAGACTGTGGCTATGTTATTGAACTTGAAAACGGCAACAAGATACTGCCTCTCTATTATCCTGAAGATTTCACCTTCACGAACGGACAGCTTGTTTTAGTTGAATACGTAGAACTAAACACTGTTCATACCAGTTGCGACTATGGTATTGCCTGCGAAATAAAATACATTGAAGAGCTTGCCTGTGCTGCTTATGTGGATGTGTATTCCGAAAATTACGACAGCCTTACCTTCGATCCGGTATACCTGCACGAGGCTTATGTAGATGAAAGCTGTCTTTACTTTAAAATTTCCTATAGTGGCGGTTGCGAAGATCATAGCATCGATTTGGCACGAATACAACCGGATACAACCAGTAGCTCAACTGTTCCTTTTTTCGAAATTATGCATAACGCCAACAACGATTTATGCGAAGCCTATTACACCAAAAAATTTCGTTTTGATTTAAGTCCGCTAATTAATGAGGGAAAAACAGAATTTGTTCTTGCGGCAAAACTTATAGACGGAGAAACTTATAATAAGGTTTTTAACTTTGAACAGAATTAACTTATCGCCTATAAACGCGACAAGAAGCTAAGGCTTATTCCGGCCCAATTCTTCCAATAAAAAACGAAGCAGCAATCCTCCATTGTTTAAAATTGTTATGGTTTTCTACTTTCTATATTTAGCTGAATAACCAAGTGTTGCGTCTTTTTAAAAGTTTTACAACTTTCCACACAATACCCCCCTCAACAATCCTTTCGTCGTTCTAAAAACACGCTTAATGATTTAATTTTTATCCTGGCATTCAACATAATACGTCGTTTCATCGAGTTATTTTTAGTAACTTATAGGACCAAATTCTAATATTCACTATCATGAAAAAAATCTATTTCCTATTTGTAGTCATTCCTGTACTTATGTTTTCGTGCAGCTTAATAGAAGATGCTAATACCATAGATTTTAGCACATCTGTTACAGTTGAAGTACCAATTAGCGTTCTGGAACCTATTGCAGCTAATGTAAAATCGGTTGCAAGCTATTCTTTTTCCGAAACTGCTGTTCTATCGTTATCAAGCGAGCCAGACCTTGTTGATTACTTAAACAAAATTAAGTCGATTGAAATTGAAGATCTGGACATTACATTTTATGGATTAGCTTCGGAACAAGAAATTGAGTCAATCACTCTTTCCGTTACTGGAGTTGGAGATATTGCTACCATCTCTAATGTTACCAGTTCTAATCCTGTTCAATCGCCGGTAGTTGATGATTCAAAACTTGAACAGGTAGCCGCCAAATTAAAATCAAATAAATCGATAACCTTAACTTTATACGGAACAACAAATAGCGCTCCTATGTCCTTTTCTGTTGAAATGGTGTATGACTTATACGTAGAAGCAGAGGCTTTGTAGAAAACACTATCACCGACAAAAAAAGCTGCTTATCAAAAATAAAGCAGCTTTTTTTCATGATAAAGACCTAAAATAATTTTGTTGTTAATTTGATTCTAAAATGCCGTAATCGATTCGTAGTAGTTTTTTGCAAATGAAACGAGCATGAGAGAAATATTCACACATCGGAGGTTTCTTAAAATCATGCGAGTTCCATCTTATTCCATAGAAAACAAACAATTTTAATAAGATGAAATAACGATAAAGAACAAGTACACATGCGGCATTTGGGGCCCATATTGGTACAAATAATAAAATGAGAGAATGAATATCGCATATTTAGATTTGCTATTGGTATTCTATAAAAAGCAAAGGGTGCGACTTATAGTTGCACCCTTCACATATTTATACGAACCTAAGTTCTTGGTTTAAAAAATGCTATACGATAAGCCGGTGGCAAGCATAAATGTTTTTTTGCCATATGTTTCGTTATAGTTTCCAACATTAGAGTCGGCAAATTCAACAGTGTCATCTTCATAGAAGGAATTCGAACACCCAAAGTCAAAAGTTAGTTTATCGGTTATTTTCCACATAATTCCACCTCCAATGGTATGCGATGAGTTGCTGTAACTAAAATCGCTTTGAAACTCTGGACTTACTCCGGTTTTCGCGCGATGACCGCCAACACTAATAGCCAATTTCTCGGATAAATTAAACTGAAGTCCCAAGCTAAGTTCCCAATAATTATTATCTATATCGCGATGTACCAGTTCTCCATTTGTGGAATACCTGATGTTATAACCATAGTCAACATCCTTATCGAAGTACATATTGTACGAAAGTTGAACTTCCAACCAATCCAGGCCCCGGTAGCCAACTCCTGCAGCAAAAATGGCAGGCACATCATTCACCTTTTTTTCTCCATCGGGAAATAAGCCTATGTCGTCTACTTTGGTTTCGTTTTCAAGGGTTAGTTTTGTTTTAAACTCATATTTCATGGCAAAGTTCCAGTCGTTGTTTGGAGAATAATTGAAGCCAATAATTGGCGTAATACCAAAACCTTTTTGTTTGGCATCAACTTCCCGATCTTCCATACCTTCAGAAGCAACCTCCAAGGTTTGAGCAGTTGTTTCCAGTTCACTACCAGCAGCTGTATAAGTTTCTTGAATCTGGCTGGCAGTCATGTTATCGATATAGGTTTGCGACACCCCTAAAGCCAATAATCCTCCCTCAAGCTGCGCCCGGTCTGTTGAGCTAATAAATCCGGCGTATTCAAGTTGGGCAAGTGAATAGCTGCTTCCTCCTGCAGCCACTATTAGTTGCATGTTATCAGCTGCGTTAAAAGCGCCATCAGCCAAATCACTAACTGTTCCGGCGTATGAAGTTAAGAAATCTGAAGCATTGTACGTTTCTCCATTTGCCTCCAGTTGAACGTTTTTAATGTATCCCTGGTAGACCGTTGACGACGGCATTAAACGAGCACCACCATATACCGAAAATTTATCGTCGATAGCATAAGTAGCCCCCAACTGAATCCCCCAAAAAGTGGATGCCGCATCGAAAGCCATATCTAAATCGTAACCCGTTACTCCCAATCCAGACAACCCGTAAACAGCGCTTGCATAGCCAATTTCCAGCGAAGGTATTCCCTGCGAAAATTCGGAAGTACCACCCCCCGCTACAGGTCCTATTCCCAGCGAAAAAGCCCATTTGTTTTTTTTGTATACGGCATAAACATCCGGATAAATTGGGATAAATGTTTCTCCTTCGTAATAAGTACTGGTTAGCTCTAAAGGATAAGCTGTAGTAACTTCTCTGGTTTGAAAAACACTCTGGCTGTAAAAAGCAAAATGCCATCCGTCTTCCATCTTTATCAAGCCTGCCGGGTTATAGAACACTCCATCAATATCGATCGAGGCATTCCGGGACAGCATCCTGATGTATTGTGCACTATGATTGTAGTTCGTTAGTAGTCCGCCTGCAAAGGCCATTTGTAGTAGCATAACTAATGCCACTAACAATGTCAGTTTCTTCATGTAATTCTATTTTAATAAAGATTTTTCACCCCATTTAACAAAAGTAATATTGGAAAATATTACAGTTTTAGTAGCTGATTTTGAAAGGCAAATTTAGAATTATTTTCTAATTACCAAAAGTTTCTTGCTGATTTTCAATGTTTTATAAACTTTTCAAACAATCATGTCAGAAGTTCGAACTTTAAAAAAATAAAAAACCCGAAGAAAAAATCTTCGGGTTTTTTACGATAATTAACCGGCCAACAACCAGTTATAAAACTTTACAAAAATATATTTTATGATCTATATATGTATCACTTCGTCATAAGCAGCTGCTGCTGCTTCCATCACTGCCTCACTCATTGTTGGGTGCGGGTGAATTGTTTTCAGCAACTCGTGGCCGGTTATCTCAAGCTTTTTGGCTACAACTAATTCTGCTACCATTTCGGTAACATTTCCACCAATCATATGGGCACCTAGCAGTTCGCCATATTTTGCATCGAAAATTAGTTTAACAAAACCATCCTTTTGTCCGGCGGCACTAGCTTTTCCACTCGCGGAGTATGGGAATTTACCAATTTTCACCTCGTAGCCAGCTTCTTTTGCCTTAGCCTCGCTTAAACCCACCGACGAAATTTCAGGATTGGTATAAGTACATCCAGGAATATTTCCGTAATCAACTGGTTCTGGATTTAAACCTGCTATTTTTTCAACACAAGTAATTCCTTCAGCCGAGGCAACATGCGCCAATGCAGGTCCTGCAACAATATCGCCAATGGCATAAACCCCCTCAACATTTGTTCTGTAAAACTCGTCAACTTTTACGCGTCCCATTTCAGTTTTAACGGCCAGCTCTTCCAATCCAATACCTTCGATATTTGGAGCGATTCCTACTGCCGAAAGAACGATATCGGCCTCAACAACTTCTACACCTTTTTTGGTTTTAATGGTAACTTTACATTTGTCACCCGAGGTATCAACACTTTCGACTGATGAACTTACCATTACTTGCATTTTCGATTTTTTGAAATTGCGTTCCAACTGTTTCGCAACATCAACATCTTCGTTCGGAACTAGAGTTGGCATAAATTCAACCAAAGTAACCTTTGTACCAATTGTATGATAGAAATACGCGAATTCACTTCCAATAGCTCCCGAACCAACCACAACCATACTTTCGGGCTGTTTTTCGAGGGTTAATGCTTTACGGTAACCAATTATTTTTTTACCATCCTGAGGCAGGTTTGGCAGCTCGCGCGAACGGGCTCCTGTAGCCAAAATAATATGCTTTGCTGTGTATGAAACTTTTTTTCCGGCATTATCGGTAACCTCTACGGTATTTTTTTTCACAAGTTTACCCCAACCAAAAATCGATTCAACTTTATTCTTTTTAAACAGATACTGAATCCCTTTGCTCATTCCTTCAGCAACACCCCGGCTACGTTTAACCATGGCCTCAAAATCGGGTTTTACTTCTCCTTTAATTGTCACACCATAATCTGCGGCGTGTATAGCATATTCGTAAGCCTGAGCACTTTTCAACAACGACTTTGTTGGGATACATCCCCAATTTAAACAAATTCCACCTAGATTTTCTTTTTCAACAACAGCAACTTTAAACCCAAGTTGAGCCGCACGAATGGCAGTAACGTATCCTCCTGGACCACTACCTATTACTATTACATCGTAATTCATTATAGTTCTTTTTTATTTTTGATTATTAAGTTAATATAACACCTTCATAAAAGAAAGGTTTTACAAAAATACGTTTTAAAATCGATCCTTAATCCTGTGGTATATGGTATAAGTTTAAAACAAGTAGTATTGCCTACACGAATAACTCTCGTTTTAAATTCCTGTTGTTATCCGATTTAGTACTAAAAATGCAGTTTAAATATGCAGAATATCATTCATCGTATTAATACTGTCTGTTTCCTAAGGAATAACAAAAAAAAGCGCATAATTTAAATAAATCTCTTGCGTGTGAACACTCTCTCATGCTCGTTTGCACAAAGCCAAAAAAGGTAGAACAGCCCTGGCGCTGGCACCATTTGACAACACCGTAAAAACGAAAATAAATTAATTTGCATATGGCATTTGGTAATCTATTTCAAATTATTTTTACCGTATTTTCGCACTTACCCCAAAGATACAAATGCCCTGAAACAATAAACAGAACGGCAAATAACAGTATTCCTAAAGGCCGGGAACAACCCTGGTTTATCAATAAATACTGAACCTTGCTCGAATAAGCTAGCTGTTTGTGCAGGCATAAATGCAATGCATATTTTTATCATCCAGTATCTAATAATAAACACTGCACAAAGAATTGCTGGCAATTTCGAAAGTTTCTGCCTAGAATTAAGAGAGGGAATCTGAGCTAAACAATGAATAAAAATAAGCACTAAAGTGATTTGAACCGCTTAGCGCTTACTTTATTTTGAATACAAACATCCTACTATTACCAATCGTTAGTTTGTACTCAATTTAATCGTATAATGCCGCTATGGATGTGCAGGTTATTTTTCGCTTGCACAAGGCAAAAAATGACAGAATGCCTAAAGTACCATTCTTCATCGCCGATGAAACGAAAAGAATGAATTAAAAAACAACATTTTGTAGTCAATTTAAGATTACTTCAATTTCGAATACAAATCGAGTAATTCGCCGGCTGCAATAAACGAGCTCATCCTATCTGTTAAAACAGAGTTCTCCAACACCTTCAACTTCGCTTTAATTTCTGGATGATCATAAAAATTTCGTTTCAATTGCTCTTCAATTGTCTCGTGCATCCAATAGGTAGCCTGTTCGTTACGTTTTCGGGAGAAATAACCATTTTCCAAGGTTTGTTTTTTATACTTTTCTATCTGCTCCCAGATTTCGTTTACCCCCACTTTGTTAAAAGCCGAGCAGGTTAAAACTCCCGGTTCCCAATCCGATTCTTTTTTAGGAAATAAATGAATGGCATTTCGATACTGCACCCGGGCCATTTGAGCTTTTTCAAAGTTGCTTCCATCGGCTTTATTAATGGCAATTAAATCGGCCATTTCCATAATCCCACGCTTTATCCCCTGAAGTTCGTCGCCGGCACCAGCCAGCATCAGCAACAAAAAAAAGTCAGTCATTGAATGAACAGCAGTTTCGCTCTGTCCTACCCCAACGGTTTCAATAAAAATATGGCTAAAACCGGCAGCTTCGCATAAAATTATAATCTCCCGTGTTTTACGGGCAACACCACCCAGCGAACCTGCCGAAGGGCTTGGACGGATGTAAGCATTATTATCGTTAGCCAGTTCTTCCATTCGGGTTTTGTCGCCCAGAATACTGCCTTTGGTGCGTTCGCTGCTGGGATCGATAGCCAGCACAGCCAGCTTTTCGCCTTTAGAGGTAAGATACTTTCCGAGCGCCTCAATAAAGGTACTTTTCCCCACACCAGGAACGCCAGTAATTCCAATCCGCAATGAATTTCCGCTGTGTGGCAGGCACTGTTTAATAATTTCCTGAGCCAGTTTTTGGTGCTTCGCGTTTGCACTTTCAACCAAAGTAACCGCTTTACTCAGCAATGTTATATCACCTTTTAAAATTCCGTTTACATATTCTTCAACCGAATGAAGCTTCCTTTTTTTATTTAGAAAACGTTTAACCGAATCGTTACTTACCGGTTCAGGTTGTTCAATTCCTTCATTTACTGTTAATCCTTTAAATTCAGGATTATTTTCAACATGGTGTTTATCTTTCTCCGACATTAGAACCTAATTAATGAACACAAAAGTAAAAAAAAAGAAGGTGTTGCAAATTTAAATTGCAACACCTTCTTTTCTTTTGACCTAAAATAAACTTTTATTGATAAGAGTGCTAATTTCCCGAATGAGTTTCAGTTCTATCAACACGCTCTACTCTAGCTTTCTGTGGTTACAACATTGCTCGAAATACGCAAAGTTGTTGTTGGTGTTTTTGGGTCGTTGGTAATTACTGTTATCGATTTGCTTTGTCGACCTCGTTTTCCCCGCGAATCGAAAGTAACTTTAATAGGAGCTGTTTCGCCGGGAGAAATTACACTTTTAGAAGGAGCAACAGCTGTACATCCGCATGAAGAACGCACTCTGCGAATAATTAAATCAGATTTACCTTCATTGGTTACCGAAAAAGTATGTTCTTTTTTATCGCCTTGTTTCATTTCTCCAAAATCGAATGTTTTAGGCTCGAATGCAGCTACAGGAGCCTGTGCTATTTGTTCTTCAGTTAAATTAGAAAAATCTTCCTCAATTGTAGCACTCACTCCAATCGAATTTTTATAGTCTTTGCTGCCATTTAACGATAAATAAATACGGTGTGACGCAAATCCATAAGTATTGGCAGCTTTCGAATCATAAGTAACAACTAAAGTACCCCTGCTATTAGCAGGTATTGTGGAAGGTTCTAATGTTGCAGTTATATGACCGGGAACAGTACGAAAACCAACCTCAACCGGTTCTTCCGAATCGTTTACCAATTCCAATTCCTTGGTTACGACCTCTCCCATGGTTATTTTAGCAAACGACAGGTAATTCGATTTTACGCGTAAAGAACCTACTTTTCGCGGATACTCTTCGGCAAGAGTTTTTTCTCGTGGAGCTACCTTTCCTGTAATGTGTAAAACCACTGTGCTTGCCTCAGAATTAGAAGTTACAGTTACCGACTTATTAAAAGATCCTGGACGGTTTTTAGGGTTATAACTTACATCGATAGTTCCCGAAGCACCAGGAGCAACCGGCTCGCGGGTCCATTTTGGAGTTGTACAGCCACACGATGCACGAACATTAGAAAGCACCAATGGAGCTTCGCCTTCGTTCTTAAACTTAAACGATGTAGTCTGAACTCCGTCAGATTCCAAAAAAGAACCAAAGTCGTGAACCTGCTCTTCAAAAACAATTTTTGCACTACCCTGAGCCATTACTGCACCTGCAGCAACAACCAAAGCAAATACCATCATTAATTGTAAAACTTTCTTCATTTGTAGTATAATTTAAGATTGTTTGTTGATATCTAATTTGTTAACAAAAGTACTAATGGTTTTTGATTTGCCTTGTTAATTGGTTTCAATATTTTGTTAATGAGATGTTAACCGTGGGTTTCAACAAAAAAAATTGTAGTTTCGCTCTTTGTAAAGCAACTCTGTCAACCATCTTTTTGCTGCTATTAACCGCTAACAATGAAAGGAAAAACGCTAAAATATATCATATTACTTGCAACAATATCCATCGCCGGTATTTTTCTTATCCAGTTTACATTTATCAAAAGTTCGTACAATATTTCGGACGAACAATTTAAAGAAAGTGCCTGTGTTGCCTTAAAAGAAGTTGCCTGGCAAATCATGCTGGCTAACGGAACCACAGAAACTTTTGACAGCATAACCCCGGTTGAGATTATTTCTAACAATAACTATTTTGTAAATGTGGAGGGAGCAATTGATAAAGAGCTGCTAAAAGTAAACCTGATAAAAGAACTAAAAAAACACGAAATTTATTACGATTTCGAATTCGCCATTTTCAATCCGGTAGAAGAGCAAATGGACGAAGGAACTTTGGTATTGGCGAATTCACAAGAACAGCCATCATTTTATTCCTTTCCGGTAAATGAAAAATACAGGAATTATTTTGGGATTCATTTCCCCAATCGCTCCTCCTATTTTCATTCGCGCATGTCTATTTGGTATTTTTTAACCGGTTTGCTAATACTGGTTGTGTTGTTTTTTGGGTATACACTTTCGGTTATTATTCGTCAGCGACAGCTTTCAGAAGTTCAAAAGAACTTTATCAACAACCTTACTCATGAACTAAAAACACCGATTTCTTCGATTGCACTTTCTGCAAAAGTTATAAGCAACAAAAAAATTCTGGAATCACCCACACGCCTTTTTGAGTATGCCCGAATTATACAGGAACAAAATTCGCGCCTGGCAAAAAACGTTGAAAAAGTATTAAACCTGGCCACAATTGAAAAAAGCCGCATAAAACTTAACATCGAAGAAATAAATCCGAAACAGTTTTTACCAGCCACCATCGAAACATTTAAACAAACCGAGTCGGGACAAAAGGCCGATATTACAACCCAGTTCGACATCGGAGACTGCAACATTTTTGCCGACAAGTTTCATTTTGCCAACCTAATCAACAATATTCTTGAAAATGCAGTGAAATATTGCGACGATTCACCCAGAATTAAAGTAGAATTGAGAAGCCGGAAAAACAATATAGAACTTAGCTTTACCGATAATGGAATTGGCATTGCTCGGGAATATCACAAAAAAATATTCAAAAAATTTTACAGAATTCCTACCGGAAATGTTCATAATGTTAAGGGATTTGGACTCGGGCTCGACTATGTAAACAAAATTGTGAAAGCGCAGCACTGGAAAATTAAAGTCGATAAAAATCCGGTGGGAGGAAGTATTTTTACATTAACCATTCCGAATTAAAAATGAATAAAATAAGCTTTAAAATACTACTTGTTGAAGACGATGAAGCCTTGCGGTTTATTGTAAAAGACAACCTGGAGCAAAATAATTATGAGGTAAAAGTTGCCAACGATGGAAAAGTTGCACTTCAACTTTTTGAAAAGAATAACTTCGATTTAATTGTGCTCGATGTGATGCTGCCCAAAATAGATGGATTTCAGGTGGCCGAAAGAATCAGACAAACGAACGAACAAGTGCCAATTATTTTTCTAACGGCCCGCAGTATGACCGAAGATAAAATTACCGGCCTAACCATTGGTGGCGACGACTATATTCCAAAGCCTTTTAGCATGGAAGAATTATTGCTGAAAATTAAGATTTTCCTAAAACGTAGCCAGTCGCAACCCATTTCGAACGAAACCCCTTCGGTAAAAATTAAAATTGGCAATTTCGATTTCCATCCCGACGATTTATCACTGACAGTTCACGATAATGTAAGAAACCTCACTTTAAAAGAAGTTGAACTGATACGCTTTTTTGCCGAAAATGCCAACAAAGTATTAAGCCGTAACGAGATACTTGAAAAAGTATGGGGCTCCAACGACTATTTCCTTGGACGCAGTCTCGATGTATTTATTTCTCGCCTGCGAAAATATTTTAAAGCCGACCCAAACGTTAAGATTACCAACTTACATGGCATTGGATTCCGCTTCTCGATAAAAAAAGAAAACTGAATGAATATGCCCTATCTTGATAAACAATTCGTTCGCAGCAAAAAACTTTCGCCTTTCCCGACAAAAAAGTGCCAGAGTTTTTGGAAGAAATAAAAAAAGAACTATTTTTGCAGTCCGAAAAAAACAGTGATAACAAGTAAAACTTTATAGAAATGAGTAAGAGAACATTTCAACCATCAAATAGGAAAAGGAAGAATAAACACGGGTTCAGAGACAGAATGTCTACTGTAAGTGGACAAAAAGTAATTAAAGCCCGTAGAGCTAAGGGAAGAAAGAAATTGTCTGTTTCAGACGAACCAAGACATAAAAGATAGTTAATATCTTTAGGAACTTTTGGCGGGAAGGTAAAGAATGTATTTCTTTACCTTTTCGTGTTTATAGATATTTGTAATCAAAATGAACTCAGGTCAACATTTAATCGAATCGCTAAATCTTCCCGGAGAAATTCGAACAATTGCATTAAAAGTATTTGCAAACGAACGAATTACTACCCATGATGCTCTTGAATTATATAACAGTTCTAACCTTGCCCTGCTTGGTGTTTTGGCTAATCATGTAAAACAAAGGTTAAGTGGGAACTATGTATTTTTTAACCGGAATTTCCATATCGAGCCCACCAACATCTGCATTAACTCCTGTAAATTTTGTTCGTACCGCCGGCGCCAGGGACAAAAAGGAGCATGGGAATGCAGCATTGATGAAATTATTAGCGATGTTAAAAAATTTAATGGCAGTGGGGCAACCGAAATACACATTGTAGGCGGAGTACATCCAGACCGCGATATTAACTTTTATGTAGACCTGTTGTTAGCTGTAAAAAAAACAGCTCCCCACCTACACATAAAAGCCTTTACGGCTGTTGAAATAGACCAGATGTGCCAAATGGCTAACATTTCAATTGAAGATGGGTTAAAAAAATTAAAAGAGGCCGGGTTGGAATCGATGCCGGGAGGAGGTGCTGAAATTTTCGACGAGGATATCCGCGCCGAAATCTGCCCCGACAAAACAGGTTCGCAAGAATGGCTAAGAATCCACGCAGAAGCTCACAAGATGGGTATCCCAACTAATGCAACTATGCTGTATGGTTTGCTTGAAAACTACGAACATCGGGTTGACCATTTAGACCGACTTCGCAAACTTCAGGACATTACCAACGGCTTTAATGCATTTATTCCCTTAAAATTTAAAAGAGCAAACAACAACTATTCAAAGGTTTCAGAATCGACAACCGTTGAAGATTTAAAAAACTACGCAATTTCACGTATTTTTCTCGACAATATTCCTCACCTAAAAGCTTACTGGCCCATGATTGGCAAACAAGCTGCGCAGTTATCGTTAAGTTTTGGGGTTGACGATTTGGACGGAACCATTGACGACACAACAAAAATATATTCAATGGCCGGAGGCGAAGAAAAACCAACTGCAAGCCGAACCGAATTGATAACAATGATAAAAGAATTAAATTTAGTTCCGGCAGAACGCGATACGGTTTACAACATACTTGAAACATTCTAAATAGCCACTTAGAATTTGTTTCTTGTACATTTGCTTTCTACATACTTTTTTTGATTTATTTTTGTTTTTTATTTACATCAACAACAAAAAATGAGTATAGGTAAATTCATAACAAGCCGCGCATTTATTAAAAACCTGTTGCTTGCCATAGCCTTGGTTATTGTTCTTCTTTGGGTAACAATGCAAAGTTTAAAATTTTACACCCATCATGGAGTTTCTTATCCGGTGCCTAACCTTACCGAACTAACCATAAACGAGGCCATAGCAAGTGTAGAAGCCAATAATTTGCAACTTGAAATTCTGGATTCAGTTTTTAACAAGAAATTCAAACCTGGTACTATTATCGATCAACTACCGGTAGCCAATTCAAAAGTAAAGGCAAACCGTGTTGTTTTTGTTACCATTAATTCGCTGCACCCCGAGGAAATAATTTTACCCAAACTCACCGATATTTCGTTCCGTCAGGCTCAGGTGCTTATTGAAAATTGCGGATTATTCACCGGTGAAATTTCATACCAGCCTTCGGAGTATAATGACCTGGTACTGGAAGTAAGACAAAATTCGACAAAAGTTTTACCTGGCGAAAAAATAATAAAAGGCAGTAGCGTTGATTTAATAATAGGACGGAGCAAAGGCAACCACAAAACGCCTTTACCCAATTTAATAGGCTTTACCATTGAAGAAACCCGGGCTACTTTAGCCGATGCAAAACTTAACCAGGGCGTACTTATCTACGACGATTCAATTGAAACCAAAGAAGATTCTTTACAAGCCAGAATATGGAAACAGTTGCCAAATCCTAAATTTGTATCAACAGTTGATTTGGGATCTTCTGTCGACTTATGGATAACTGTGGATACGATAAAAATAAATAATGCATTCGACAAATAATATGAATACCCATGGAAGAATTTAAACAAGAAAACGATGAACAAGAAGAAAGTGGCTTGTTCGAACATTACCGTCTAACGGTTGATCCAGGACAGTCTTCCATTCGAATCGATAAATTTCTGTCGAATCGCATCGACAACGCATCTCGCAGCCGCATACAAGCAGCCGCCGACGCAGGCAATATCCTCGTTAACGGGAAAGCCGTAAAGCCCAATTACAAGGTAAAACCCAACGAAGAGATTCTGATTGTAATGGATTATCCCCGTCGGGAACTAAAAATTATACCTGAAGACATTCCGCTGAATATTGTTTATGAAGACAACCAACTGATTGTTATAAACAAACCTCCAGGGTTAGTAGTGCATCCGGGGCACGGAAATTACTCGGGCACACTGGTAAATGCATTGGCCTTTTACTTTAAAGACCTCCCGCTTTTTAACAGCGAAGATCCCCGCCCAGGGCTGGTTCACCGTATTGACAAAGACACTTCGGGCTTATTGGTGGTTGCAAAAACTGAGATGGCCAAAAATAAACTCGCCCTCCAGTTTTTCGAGAAAACCACCGAACGACGTTACCAGGCATTGGTTTGGGGAAGCTTGAAAGAAGACGAAGGAACCATAACCGGAAACATAGGGCGCAGCCTAAAAAACAGACAGGTGTTTACGGTTTTTCCTGAAGGCGATTTTGGGAAGCATGCCGTTACTCACTACAAAGTGCTACGCCGCATAGGTTACGTTACTTTGGTTGAATGCCGCTTGGAAACAGGACGTACACACCAGATACGCGTACACATGAAACACATTAATCATCCCTTGTTTAACGATGCAAATTATGGCGGCGATCAGATTTTGCGCGGAACAACTTTTTCAAAATACAAACAATTTGTACATAACTGTTTTAAAACGCTACCACGACAGGCGCTGCATGCAAAAACCCTTGGATTTATCCACCCTGAAACCGGAGAAAAGATGACATTCAATTCGGAGTTGCCCGACGACCTGGCCAACGCAATTGAGAAATGGGAAAATTACATAACCAACAGAAATGAATAACAATAAGAAACCAAACATTGCAGTAATTGCCGGAGGAGATTCTTCGGAATTTGTTGTTTCAGTTAAAAGTGGGGCCAACGTAATGAAGGCCATTGACACCCAAAAATTTACCCCCTGGCTGGTACAAATAGTGGGCGAAAAATGGGAAGTATTTCAAAACGAACAAAAAATCGCTGATGTTGATAAGTCTGACTTTAGTTTTCTTCTAAATAATGAAAAAATTAAATTCAACTTTGCCTACATCACCATTCACGGAACACCCGGAGAAGACGGTATTTTACAAGGCTATCTCGAGTTGCTGAAGGTTCCCTATTCAGGTTGCAGCGTAAACGCGTCTGCCTTAACCTTTAATAAATGGGTTTGCAACAATTACCTGCGCAATCTTGGCGTTTTAATGGCAAATTCATTAAAATTCTCAAAAGGCGCTAAAATTGATACCGCGGCTATTGTTGAAAAACTGGGCTTGCCCATTTTTGTAAAACCCAATGCAGGTGGTTCGAGTTTTGGAATTACCAAAGTTAAAGAAAAAGCACAGCTAAAAGAGGCCATTGAAAAAGCCTGGAAAGAAAGTAACGAAGCGCTGGTTGAACAATTTATCGACGGGCACGAATTTACCTGCGGGGCAGTAAAAATTAAGGGAGAAAAAATTATTTTCCCCATTACCGAAGTGCTTCCGAAGAATGAGTTTTTCGATTTTGAAGCTAAATACACACCCGGAGGAGCCGAAGAAATCACCCCGGCTCGTTTGCCTGAGCCTCTTTTTAAAAAATGCCAGCAACTTACGTCTGAAATTTACGATTACTGCGAATGCTCGGGCATTGTTCGAATTGATTTTATTAAACAAAATGAAGACTTTTATTTCCTGGAAGTAAACACTACTCCAGGAATGACTGCCACCAGTTTTATTCCGCAACAAATTGCTGCCATGGGCCAAACTCTTCAGGAAATAATTACACAAATAATAGAAGACAAGCTCTCGTAATCAACAAATTAACAATTGTGAATAACCCGGGTTGAAAAGAGTACTAATAATATCTTGCTGACAGGATATGTTATTTATACTTTTGATTGCTGTAATCCTCATGCCCAAATTAAAATTGACTATTGACTCAGTATTAAAAGATGGCAGAACGTAGAAAATCAAATCAAAAAGCACAAAACACAATAGAACAAATCAATGCTCAATATGGGAAACTTCCACCACAGGCTGTTGAAGTGGAAGAAGCCGTTTTGGGAGCGCTCATGCTTGAGCGTGATGCTTATGTTACCATTGCCGACACCATAGACGCCAGAAGTTTTTACAAAGAAGAGCATCAGAAAATATTCGAAGCTATAAAAGCACTCTCGGGAAAAGAAAAACCGGTTGACCTTTTAATGGTTACTCAGGAATTAAAAGACCGAGAAGAACTGGATGCCGTTGGCGGCCCCGGGTACATTACCCAACTTACCCGCCGTGTGGCTTCGGCTGCCCACATCGAGTTTCATGCCCGCATAATTGCACAAAAATTTATGCAGCGTGAGCTCATCCGTGTTTCGTCCGAAATACAAACAAAAGCCTACGACGACACGATTGATGTTGACGACCTGATTGATTTCTCAGAAGCAGCATTGTTTCAGGTATCAGAAGGTAACATTAAGAAGGAAACGGTGCCCATTAAGCCTATTTTGAACCAGGCAGTACTTCAAATTGAAGCAGCACGTAGCAAACCTGACGGGTTAAGTGGTGTGCCCTCAGGCTTTACGGCAGTCGACCGAATTACTTCAGGATGGGAACGTTCTGCCTTAATTATTCTGGCAGCCCGACCTGCAATGGGTAAAACAGCCTTTGTTCTGTCAATGGCACGAAACATGGCCGTTGAACACCGCCAGGGCGTGGCCGTATTTTCGCTGGAGATGTCGTCCATTCAGTTAGTTAACCGTTTAATTTCTGCAGAAACCGAATTAGGAGGTGAAAAAATTAAAACAGGGAAACTGGAAGACTACGAGTGGGCCCAGCTTAACCAACGAATAAAAACCCTCGACGATGCACCCATTTTTATCGACGATACACCTGCCCTTTCTATTTTTGAGTTCAGGGCAAAGTGCCGGAGATTAAAAATGCAGCACGATATTAACATTATCATTGTCGATTACCTTCAGCTGATGACTGCCGGCTCGGACAACCGGGGAAGTCGAGAACAGGAAGTAAGTATGATTTCGCGTTCGTTAAAGGCCATTGCCAAAGAGCTTGACGTACCAATTATTGCACTGTCGCAGCTTAGCCGTGCCGTTGAATCGCGCGAAGGAAAACGCCCGCAGCTTTCCGACCTTCGTGAATCGGGTGCGATTGAGCAAGACGCCGATATTGTTTGCTTTATTCACCGCCCTGAATACTTTGGTATTACTGAAGACGAATCGGGGAACTCGCTTTTGGGTGTTGCTGAACTGATTATTGCCAAACACCGTAACGGAGCCACTGCCGATGTGCACCTTCGCTTTCAGAAAGAGATGGCCCGCTTCTCGGATATGGATCCGCAATTCGACCAAGGCCTTAACGGCAATAATGTTCAAACATTTGGTTCGTCGATGAACAACGATGATGACGACTTAAGTGCCGGCATGAAAACAAACAGCGGTTTTGACAATCAAAATGTTTCAACGAACAATGCGCCGTTTTAACATGAACCAAACGTGCATTTTATTGTATTAGTTTGAAATCAAAAGATGAAAACAAAACGTCATATTTTATTCGTGCTATTGCTTCTTTTTGCCTTTTCTCAGGCCAAAGCTATCCATCTGCTTATTCCGATGGATGAAACCCAGAAGGATCACCTAAAATCGTATGGGATAGCCTATTGGGTGCTTGAAAAAAATGTGGAAGTAAAATGGCTCTTAAACTATCGTGGCGGAAGTTTTCTTCTTCAGCACTACCCGGAAATTGAAAACGAATGCATTATCCGGGGGGTAACTTTCGAATCGATTACCGATGTAAAGGCCAATGCCATACTACAAGAAATTGCCCAACCTGATGTAAACCAGGATGCAGTGGCAATGAACAAGGCTCCAAAAATTGCCGTTTATTCGCCACCCAATAAACAACCATGGGACGATGCCGTAACATTGGTTTTAACCTACGCCGAAATTAACTACGATGTTATTTACGACGAGGAAATTGTAAATGGCAAACTTGCTGAATACGACTGGTTACATCTCCACCACGAAGATTTTACCGGACAGTACGGAAAATTCTGGCGTTCGTATCAACACATGCCCTGGTATCAGGAAGAAGTGAGAATAAACAAGGAGCTGTCTAATAAATTGGGATTTTTGAAGGTTTCAGAAATGAAATCGTACGTAACCCGCGAAATTGCAAAATACCTTAACAATGGAGGCTTTTTGTTTGCCATGTGTGCCGCAACCGACACTTACGATATTTCATTGGCTGCAACCGGTGTCGACATTTGCGAACAGATGTTTGACGGAGATCCAATGGAAGCAAATGTGGATGAAAAATTAAACTTCAGAAATACACTTGCCTTCGAAAATTTCAAACTCGAAAAAAATCCATATGTATACGAATTCTCAAATATTGACGACACCGATACGCGAAATGTACTTCGCGAAAACGACTATTTCACGTTGTTTGATTTCTCAGCAAAATGGGATCCTATTCCAACGATGCTGTGCCAGAACCACCAAAATCTGATAAAAGGTTTTATGGGACAAACCACAGCTTACCGAAATCAAGTTTTAAAATCGAATGTTTTGGTGCTGGGAGAAAACAAAGCAGCAAACGAAGCCCGTTACATTCATGGTGAGAAAGGCAAAGGATTCTGGACCTTTTATGGTGGCCACGACCCCGAAGATTATCGCCACCTAATAGGCGATCCTCCCACCGATTTAAGCCTGCATCCCAACTCTCCGGGCTACCGTCTAATATTGAATAATGTTTTGTTTCCTGCAGCTAAAAAGAAAAAACGAAAAACCTAATCAGAAACACAACTAAACCCCTATTGAATAGCTCATTACACCACCAATGCCTCAACAAAACAAACCTTAGTCTCCTGTTCTTTTTAGTTTAAACAATATAAAATATTCAAAACAAATTAAGGCTATTCATTTCAAAATAAAACCGGTATTAACCGAGTTCGATTTTAATGAATAGCTCAGATTCTAAATCGAACTCGGGTTATTATATCGATTTCACCTCTTTGGGAGCAACATTCTGGTATTCAGCAATAATTTTTTTTACGTCGTTCGGAGCAACTCTACCGTAAACCTTTTCGCCAACGGTTACTACCGGAGCCAAACCACAGGCTCCTACGCAGCGTAAACAGTTGATTGAAAATTTACCGTCGTCGGTTGATTCGCCGACCTCAACTTTTAACTGACGTTTAAATTCGGCAAGTACCTGCTCTGCTCCGCGCACAAAACAGGCTGTTCCCATACAAACCGAAATAGGGAATTCGCCTTGTGGGATCATGGTAAAGAAGCTATAAAAAGTAACAACTCCATAAACTTTGGCTACCCCACATTTTAATTCTTTGGCAATAACCTCCTGAACTTCTGCCGGCAAATAACCCAATTTGTTTTGCACCTTGTGAAGTACATTTATCAGTTCGCTATCCTTATTTTCAAATTCAGCACAAATTTTCTTTATAAGCTCTATTGTATTTTCTGCGAGTTCTATTTTTGGCATGATTAATTAATTTAAGTTTTTTCAATTGAAATTCAACATCATGTGCCTAATAAACGGTCTGTAGCTAGGAGTCCTTTTTTAAATAGTATGCACAAACCTCTGCTGTGAACTGAGACTGGCAATTTCTTAAGTTCTGTCGAAATACTGGGTGTGTAGCAAATGATGTGCTTTCTCGCTCATTGGCGCTCCCAGGAATTTCTCATACAAATCGATTATGTATGGATTTTCGTGAGATTTCCTGATGGCCTTATTTTTATCTTCCTGGTATATTGCTTTTTGTCGTTTTTTCAGAATACCAGCATCTCCATGATGATAAGGCTGGCCACCGCCCCCAATGCAACCACCTGGGCAACTCATAATTTCGATGGCATGAAATTCGCTTTTCCCTGCCTGAATGTCTTCCAGCAATTTACGCGCATTTCCAAGTCCATGTGCAATTCCTATTTTTATGGGCAGGCCATCGAAATCGATAGTTGCTTCGCGAATACCTTCCATACCGCGCAGCTCATCAAAATCTAAACGAGGCAGTTCCTTTTTTGTATGAATTTCATAAGCAGTACGTACTGCAGCTTCAATTACTCCACCTGTTGTTCCGAAAATTACGCCAGCGCCCGTTGATTCTCCCAGAGGGTTGTCGAAATCTTCGTTTGGCAACGACTTAAAATCGATATTCGACAATTTAATTAATGCCGCCAACTCGCGGGTAGTCAATGCATAATCGACATCCGGATTATCATTTGTTTTAAATTCATCGCGTCCACATTCGTATTTTTTTGCCACGCAAGGCATAATGGAAACCACCACCAGATCTTCGCGTTTAACCTTTAACTCATCAGCAAAATAAGTCTTGGCAATGGCACCAAACATTTGTTGTGGCGACCGCGCTGTTGAAGGAATATCCTTCATTTCGGGAAACTGATGTTCGAAGAATTTCACCCAAGCCGGACAGCAGGAAGTAAGAATCGGAAGCTTTACATCTTTATCTCCGGCGAGGTGTTTTCCCAAACGGTTTAAAAGCTCAGTTCCTTCTTCCATTATGGTAAGGTCGGCGGCAAAATCGGTATCAAAAACATGGTCGAATCCCAAACGCCGCAAGGCTGCCACCAATTTCCCGGTCACCAGCGTACCGGCTTCCATATCAAATTCTTCACCCAAAGCTGCACGCACAGCCGGAGCTGTTTGAACGATTACCGTTTTTGTTGGGTCGGATAAGGCACGGATTACTTTTCTTGTTTCGTCGACCTCGGTTAAAGCTCCCGTAGGGCACACTGCCACACACTGTCCGCAGTAAGTACATTCCGAATGGTCGAGATTCATCTCAAAAGCGGGAGAAACCACCGAGTCGAATCCGCGGTTAATCGCAGAAAGAACGCCCACCGTTTGCACCTCGTTGCACATCATTTCGCAACGGCGACACATAATACATTTATCAACATCGCGAATAATGGCAGGCGATGTATCTTCGCGATACGTTGATTGTTCGCCTTTATAATGAATTTCGCGGATACCAAGCTTATGGGCCATATTCTGCAAATCGCAGTTACCCGATTTTGCACAAATCAAACAGTCGAAAGGGTGGTCTGAAAGGATTAATTCCATAACCGTGCGGCGGGCATTGATAACACGCATTGAATGAGTGCTAATTACCATTCCATCGTTCACATCAGTGCAACATGCCGGAGCCAGGTTACGTCGCCCATTCACTTCAACAACACAAATACGGCAGCCACCGGGTTTATTTTCGATATTTAAATCATCAAGTTTCATGTGGCAAAGTGTAGGGATTTCAATCCCGATGCCCGATGCCGCTTCTAAAATTGTGGTTCCTTTTTTCACCACAACCGGCTTATTATCAATGATAAGATTAACTGTATCCATAATTTTCAAGTTAGCTGCTTAAGTTAAAGTTATTGCATGAAACTTACATTTTTCGTAACAAATTCCACACTTTATACACAAAGCCTGATCGATAAAATGAGGCTGCAGACGTTCGCCGCTTATTGCTCCTACAGGGCAATTCCGGAAACAAAGGGTACACCCTGTACAAATGTCTTCGATAATATCGTAGCGCAACAGCGATTTACATTGCCCTGCCGGACATTTTCCATCTGTGACGTGCGCCCAGTATTCGTCTTCAAAATTTTTAATGGTTGAAAGTACCGGATTTGGCGAAGTCTGCCCCAACCCGCAAAGTGCTGTATCCTTAATTACATAACTCAACTCTTTCAGCTTTTCAATATCGGTTTCCTCACCATTGCCTTGAGTAATTCGCTCGAGAATTTCATGCAAGCGCTTATTCCCTACACGGCAGGGCGTACATTTCCCACACGATTCTTCCAAAGTAAACTCGAGGTAAAACTTTGCAATTGAAACCATACAATCATCCTCATCCATCACAATCATACCACCTGATCCCATCATCGATCCGGATGCAATAAGGTTGTCGTAATCGATGGGAATATCAAGCATCTCTTTGGTTAAACAGCCTCCTGACGGCCCTCCGGTTTGTACGGCTTTAAACTCTTTGCCGTCTTTAATCCCACCACCAATGTCGTAAATAACCTCGCGCAGTGTAGTTCCCATAGGCACTTCGATTAAACCAACGTTATTGATTTTACCAGCCAGCGCAAACACTTTTGTCCCCTTCGACTTTTCAGTTCCGATGCTGCTAAACCATGCCGCTCCTTTATTTAAAATTACCGGAATATTGGCAAATGTTTCAACGTTATTTACATTGGTTGGTTTTCCCATATAACCCGAAACCGATGGAAATGGAGGTTTAAAAGTTGGCTCCCCACGTAAACCTTCCATTGAATGAATTAGTGCAGTTTCTTCACCACAAACAAATGCTCCGGCACCGTAGCGTATTTCCAGATTAAACTTAAATCCTGTTCCCAGAATATCATCACCAATGAGGCCATAATCTTCGGCTTGTTTAATAGCAATTTTTAATCGTTCGATTGCCAGTGGATATTCGGCCCGGATATAAATTAATCCTTTATCGGCACCAATACAGTATCCACATATGGCCATCGCTTCAATTACAGAATGCGGGTCGCCTTCTAAAATTGAACGATCCATAAATGCCCCAGGGTCGCCCTCGTCGGCATTACAAACCACATATTTTTGGTCGCTTTCAACATTGCGGGTAATTTCCCATTTTAATCCGGTTGGAAACCCTCCCCCACCTCGACCACGAAGTCCGGAGTCTTTTACCACTCGAATAACTTCTTCGGGAATCATTTCGGTTAAACAATTACCCAGTGCCTGATAACCATCGCGGGCAATGTATTCGTCAATATTTTCAGGATTAATAAAACCACAATTCTTCAGGGCAATTCTTATTTGCTTTTTGTAAAAATCCATACCCTTCGAATCGGGGATGTGTTTATCGGTAGAAGGATCGGTATACAACAAACGCTGCACCGGGCGGCCTTTCACGATATGTTCTTCAACAATTTCAACCACATCGTGAGGCGTTACCTGCACATAAAAAGTATTATCTGGCAACACTTTTACAATAGGCCCCTTTTCGCAGAAACCAAAACACCCGGTCATAACCACCTGAACCTCATCATCAAGATCAAGATTCTTTAAAAGTTGCTCTAACCTGTTTTTTATTTCATTGCTTTCCGATGCCTTGCACCCTGTTCCGCCACATATTAGCAAATGCATTTTGTAGTCAGTCATAGTTTAAGGTTTGAAGTTTAGTTAGTCGTCGATAGTTTTAAAGCTAACCGGAATAATTCCGTCAACCAGTTCGCCGCGCTTAATGTAAACGTCGATAATTTCGCGCGCCTTTTCTTTCTTAACATGTCCGAAAACAACAGGTTCTTTATTCGGCAGAGTTACCTCAACGGTTGGTTCAGCATAGCAATATCCCATACAACCGGTTTGTGTAACAATGGCATCAATAGCTTCTTGTTCAAGTTCTTCCACAAAATATTTCATGGTTTCTTTTGCTCCTGAAGCAATTCCACAGGTTGCCATTCCAACCTTAATTTGAACCAACCCTTCAGGGTTATCGCTATTTTCCCTCAACTTAATTTTTGTCTGTGCATCTTCTTTCATTTTCCGAAGGTCTGCCAGTGATTTAATTTTAGCCATATCGATTCGAATTATTTTTTATTTTGTTACTTCAATGTCTTCAAGGTTAAACTTTATAAGTTCAAGTATACCTTCTCTAATCTCTTTTTGTTGCAGCGAAACATCGCCAAGAACTTCTTTTAATTCTTTAGAACTGATACAAAACTCGTCTTTATCAGTTCGATGTCGATAAATTAACTCTCCCTTGTTGTAACTCAAGAGTGTTAGATAATAGCTTTCCCAAATATCTCCAAGGGGCGGTTTGTCGATATTCGACAGGCGGAAAGTCGCTGTTAATGTTGTGCCTTTCCCTGGCTCCGATTCGAGTTTAAAAGTTCCTCCGGCAATTTCGGCATTTTGTTTTAACAACGGTAATCCCATTCCAACTTTTCGGGTTGTTCGGGATGTAAAGAATGGGTTGGCTGCCTGCTTTACTGTTTCAGCGCACATTCCACAACCGTTATCCTTAATAATCAATGTACAAAGGTCATTTATTTTGTCTTCCTCAACTATGATTTCAATCAATGTGGCACTTGCCTTAATTGAATTTTGTACAATATCGAGTATGTGTTCCGATAGCGTTCTCATATAATTTCCACAAAACGATTATCTTGCTGATTCAAAGCCATTTTAATTTCTTTAAAATTGATTTTATCGATATTAAAAACAGAAAAGGCACTACCTATTTGGTTTAAAATATGGGCGTCTGAATTATAAAGTAACGAAATTTTGCTGTCCAGATCATAATGTTTTCGAACATGATTTTCGGAGGTTCTTCCTGTAATTCCAAGGGCATCAAATTTCAGATTTTTAGGAATGAAACCAAGGTGGCTAAAAAGCCCGTTCATGGGTCGGTTTACGTGGGCCGGAATAAAAATCCCATTCAACTCGTAAACATACTTTTGTATGGACGAAATTCCTTTGTTAAGAGCAGAAGCCAGATAGTAAGGTATCATTTCAAGAATTTTTTCGTCGGCATCAACAACTGGTTGATACCCAAAGTGCCCATGAGGGTTTGAAATTTTTGAAATGTGTGTATCCAAATAATTCTGAAACTCATCGAGCTGATGATCCTGCTCGAAAAATGCCAGGCAGTGCACCTCTTCTTTGGTGGTAACTTCGGCCCCAGTTAAAACATAAACACCTTCTTTTTCTGCCAGTTGCCGGATTAACTTTGCATTTTTAGTCGAATTATGGTCGGTAATTCCAATAATGTGCAGACCTGCCTCTTTTGCTTTTTCGACGATTTTAACCGGTGTCATTTCCAAATCAGCACAGGGCGAAAGAACGGTGTGAATATGTAAGTCGGCCCTGTATTTTTGCATCATGATTATTTTAAGGCATTGTACAAAAGTCCTGTAATTTCAAACGTATCTAAACCGGTTCCCAAAACCGGAATTCCTTCTTCGTTACTGTGTTCTACGGTGTCATCGTCGGGTTCAAATCCCTTTACAATTATTACCGCGGCTAGATCTTTCAGGGAGGCTATGGCCATCACATTTTGATGGGTTTGCAGCGTTACCCACAGCTCTCCTTCGGCTGCATTTCCCATTACATCGCTCAACAAATCGGAAACATATCCGCCATTTACCTCGTTTTCAAGGCCTGCCATACCTGAAAACACTTTTAATCCAAACTTCTCAACCAATTCAGAAACCTTCATTCCTACCTCCTTTTTTATTACAGTCAGCATCAAAGCGATTTTTACCCCAAGCTTTTTCGAGGTTACGTGTCGCTTTCTCTATGGTTATTTTTTTTTCGTTTAAATATCTGTTTTGTAGAAAAATACAATCTGTCATTTTTGCAGTGCCTTGCACCATATCTTCTGCAAGGGCATGGCAATTCGGTGCACCACAGGCACCACAATCAATTCCAGGAAGCTGGCACAAAATGCGGCCCACCTTTTGTAATTTTTCAAGGGCTTTTATGCGGTCGGTATCTAAAGCAAAAACGTAATTGGGCGGAATAGCGCCAGCTTTTAATTTTTCTTTTAGGTTGGCACTCTCAAATTGCGAAATATTCATCTCACGTGCCACAGGATATCGTAACGATCGTTTCTGCAGACGTTCCCGGGTAAGGAAACGGTTGCCTGTTAACAGAATCCCCCCGGCACATCCCAGGTGGCACGATTTCAGCTCCAGAAAATCAAGCTCTGGAATCTCCTCATTTTCCATGCGCTCAAGAATTTTCACCACATTATGAATACCATCTACAGCCATCGATTTCCGTCTAAACTGTCGTGATTCTCCGCGAGGCAAGCTCCATAGGATTCCATCGCGGGTAAGGTTCTGACGTAAATTAGAAGTATCTTTTTCTTCCACTTTCGAAATAACCCCCATTATCTGGTTGTACAAATCGTTCATGTTTATTAAAATATCCACCATCGATTTCTCCTCGCCGAGCGGACGTTTTACTGCAGCTATTTTTGCAGAACATGGCGACACATAAAAAATACCAATGTCTTCACGTGCAATTCCCTTTTTACTCATCATATCAACAGCATAGCATGCCGCCAAATCGTGAGGAGCTTTAACCTTCACAATATTATCGACCAACGATGGATACCGCGACTGAATTAAGCGTACAATGGCCGGGCAAAAAGATGAAATGGCAGGTTTATGCTCCAAATCTTTCACAGACTCGATTATCGATTGAGTTAACAATTCGATAGGTTGCTCCACTTCGAAAATATGAGTGAATCCTAGTTTATGGAGTGCTTCATAAATTTTGCCTTCGGTATAAATTTCAGGAAACTGACCAATCATGACTGCGGGAAACAGAACTACCCGATACTTGTAGTTATTCAGTTGCTTGAGGCTGTCCTGTTCAACGTAAAAGGCATTAACCGGACAGGCGCGCAAGCAGTTTCCGCAATCGACACACCGGTCAGGATTTATTTTTGCTATACCATCTCTAATCCGAATAGCCTCCGTAGGACAGGCTTTCATGCAGAGGGTACACCCCATACATTTTTCGGGATTCACTTTTATGGCATGATATTTTTCAACCATTTCTATCTTAAAATCTATTACTAAATGTTAACGTAGTACCTTCACCAACAATGCTTACGATATCGAATTCGTCGGTATTCTTTTTAATATTAGGCAAGCCCATTCCGGCACCAAAGCCCATATCGCGCACTTTTTTCGAAGCAGTCGAGAATCCGGCCTGCATAGCCTTTTCAATATCTTCAATACCGGGGCCATCGTCTTTCAAAACCACCCGAATTCCATCACCATCAATTTGAGCGACTAATTTTCCTCCAACCGAATGCGCTACAACATTTACTTCGGCCTCGTAAATAGCCACAACAATTCGTTTTATCACTTTAGGGTCTATCTGCAATTGTTTCAAAACCTTTTTAATTTGGCTCGAAGCTTTGCCTGCCCTGCTAAAATCGCCGCTTGTTATGTCGAATTCCATCTTCATTAATAAACAGGTTCTAATCCGCTTTTATACAGGATGCCACTTGAACGATAAATAGAATACGGAGTTTCGAGCAAAACCAGCCCGTTTTCGTTGGCAAGATCAATCATTTCTTTTGTCGCTTTTTTGTTTCTGGCCAAAACGACCACCTCAATATCAGCCATTTCTGCGGTTCGTATAAGCTGCACGTTCGACAAGCCCGTTATTAGCAAAATATGTTCGTTATCTAATGTTAAAACATCGCTCATTAAATCTGAACTAAATGCATATCGCAGGTTGTGGTCCGTTTCCGTATTTCCGGCAACCACTCTGGCATTGGTTAATTCAATAATTTCGGTTAGCTTCACCTTTCTGTGTTTAATTTCTTTACCTGCAAATATAGGCTTACAAGAAATGATTTACATGCTTTCAGAACATGTTCTTTAGAATTTAAAATGATTAAAAACAAGTAATTCTTATCATTTCAGGGAGATGAAACAAGAATTCAGCGGTTGTTTAAATCGTACTGAATCTTCCTTCAATCCTTCTCAGCTTATCGCTTATTTACAATGCGCAGTTTAAACATTCACCGAGGTACTCGGCTAAGTACCAATTATAAAGCGAACAGAGGTTAATAACCCGAATCTGATTAATAGATGAACCGGGGTTAATAATTCGATTATGCGTGTTTCATTTAAATTCCTTATTTTTCAGAAACAAAAGAAATTCTGAAGATTAACTGCACCATGATTTACGATAAAAAATCTTTTCTTACCGGCAACATTGAAAATCCAGAAATTCATCAGAAAATAATTGATGCGTTGCCCATTCCAATCTTCTACCGCAATACAAATGGCATTTACCAAATGTGTAATGCAGCCCACGAAACATTTACTGGAAAAACAAAAAACCAAATTGTGGGCAAGCACATTCACGATGTACACATAAAGGAGACTGCGGACATGTACCTTAGACAAGACAAGGAACTGATTAACAATCCCGACATTCAGTTATACAACACCAAAGTGCGGCATGGCGATGGAACTTCGCACCATGTTATTTTAAACAAAGCCGTTATCAGAGATAACGAAAATAAAATTATTGGGATTGTAGGTTCGATTAACGACATTACCGAACTTAAAAGAACGGAACAAAGGCTAAAGAAAGCCCAGGAATCAATGGAGGCTTCATCGCGCATGATCCATAAAATTTCGGTAGGAATTGTGATGATGGACCATGAATTTAAAATTGTTGATTCAAACGAAAGCTTTGCCAAACTAATGGGCGAGGAAACAGAAGAACTTTACGAAACGATTCCCGGCCTGGAAGGTGCTGACATTCGGGGATTGGTGCCTGATGTACTTTTTAAAATGTTGTCGAG
The DNA here is from genome assembly GCA_041583785.1 of Draconibacterium sp. Taxonomy (GTDB): domain Bacteria; phylum Bacteroidota; class Bacteroidia; order Bacteroidales; family Prolixibacteraceae; genus Draconibacterium. The sequence continues at coordinate 80,482 of JBFHFE010000001.1, forward strand.
TGCCATTGTTTCGGGAGAAGATAAATTGGATCGCGACCTAAAATTCCAGAACCGATTGTTACATGTATCGGTGGTTACTTTATACAAAAACCGTGTTGTTGGTGCAGTTTTCCGCGACATGTCGGCACCTATGCTTGAACAGGACGAAATTATTAGCCGCGCCCGGAAAATTAATCGACAAAACATTGATACGGTACAAAAAATTGCTTACCTGTTAGGAGAAAATGCTGCCTATACTGAAGAGCTACTGAATTCAATAATTGAAACCTACAGCTATGGTGACGACGACAAATCCTGACTATCACGTAGAAATTGACGTTCAGCAAAAAAGGCCGCGCGGAGAGATTGCCTGTGGCGATGTATTTCAATCGAATATTATTAGAGAAGAAGGTCGCACCATACTCGTTTTAAGCGATGGAATTGGGCATGGGATAAAAGCCAGTGTATTGGCAACTCTTACTTCAACCATGGCCTTAAAATACACCTCTCTTCACACCAAGCCCGAAGTGGCCGCCCGCATTATTATGGAAACCCTGCCCAAAAGTAGCGAAGGCAAAGAAAGTTACGCCACTTTTACCATTATTGAACTCGATAATGAAGACCATGTGAGAATAGTGAATTACGACAACCCCCGTATTTTGGTTTTACGAAATGGACGCTCCATTCAACTGAAAGAATACAACCTGACAATAAAAGGCGAGGAAAACCAGGGAAAAGTTTTGCAATGCAAAGAGTTTATTGCCCGAAAAGAAGACCGCATTATTTTTATGTCGGACGGGGTTACCCAGTCAGGATTAGGCAACAAACGTTTCCCCATGGGCTGGGGAATTGACAATGTAGAAAATTTTATACAAAACCAGCTGGCTCGTATGCCCGACATGTCGGCAACAAAACTGTCGCGTAAAATTACAAACCAGGCCATTATGAACGATAATTTTTCGGTAAAAGACGACACCACATGCGGTGTAATGTATTTTCGTCAGCCCCGAAAATTTATGCTCATTACCGGCCCGCCATTTTATAAAATAAAAGACTTCGATTTCGTTGGTCGAATTCAGGATTTCGATGGCAAGAAAATTATTTGCGGAGGAACAACCGCCGAGATTATTGCCCGCGAACTTAATCTTACAGTTGAAATTCAGCATGGGAATAAAAACCCCGACACCCTTCCTCCAAGCGCCAAAATGGCCGGATTCGAAATGGTAACAGAAGGAATCCTTACGCTTGGAAAAGTGGAGGAGGTTTTGGAGAACTACAACAGCGACACCCGACTTGAGGACAGCACCCCGGAGCAGATTGCAAAACTACTCCTTCTGCACGACAGTATCGACATTATTGTAGGAACACGGATAAACTGGGCACACCAGGATCCAGATCAACCATTGGAACTAGAGTTACGAAAGTTTGTGATTAAACGAATTGTAAAACTATTGGTACACAAATTCTTTAAAAAAGTAAAAATAGAATATATATAAACACCCTCATAAATACGATAACAAACAAAACTAAATTTCGTACATTAAAGTAGTTTCAAAATTTCTGATTGGTTTTTTGGATAGAATTTTCATAACTTAATGAATAAAACCTAAAAAATGAAAACTTTTGTAACTACATTCCTTATACTATGCTGTATATCTGCTTTTGCTCAGCAAAAGAAGTTCCTTATTGAGGGAATAGTTGTCGATGCAAAAGGAAATCCGATTACCGACGTTTACATCGTCAACCTTAATAGCCACGACAAAGATATCAGCCACTCCAATGGTATTTTTGCGGTATGGGTGTCACCTACCGATTCCTTAATTCTTTCCCACATTTCGTTTTTCCGAAAAATAGTTAAAGTTCAAACATTATTAATAAATCCCACTATTACTTTAGTTTCTGAAAATGTTGACATACCTGAAATACTTGTATCGCCCGAACAAAGCTCTGACATGGATCGGGCTCAGAAAAACCTGGTGTTTTTAAATGAATACAAAACTCCTGGTTATGCAAAAATAGAGGACAATAATGAACCAGTAATGTCAACAATGACGGAACACAACAGAGTTCTGCGAACTGAGGCTTCCTCCATCAGTCTGGCCAGGTTTTCTCCTTCCGACCAGGTAGAGCGGCTATTCATACAGCTAAAAAGAAAGAACAGCACAAGCGACTACTACTCTACAAAAAAGCAAAAAGAAGAAGAAGTTGAGAAGAAAGATTAAGAAGTTTAAGGCTAAAATTATGACAAAAAAAATTGCCGACTAACGTCGACCTTTTTTTTTTGTGGGGAGTACTGGATTCGAACCAGTGACCCCTTGGGTGTAAACCAAGTGCTCTAAACCAACTGAGCTAACCCCCCAAAATATATGTTACTTCTACTTCTGACTATTTTGTCTGCATTCTGCAGAAACTCACCTTATTAAAGCATAATCTCCAATGTTCAAATTCACGACCTTTGAAGAATAAAAAAGGTCGATTAATTGTCGACCTTTTGTGGGGAGTACTGGATTCGAACCAGTGACCCTCTGGGTGTAAACCAGATGCTCTGAACCAACTGAGCTAACCCCCCATTTATGCTATTTTGTTTTTGAACGCACCCCCTTTTTGAGTAAGGCGCTGCAAATATAAGACCTATTTTCAGTTCTGCAAAAAATATTTAAAAAAAAGTTACATCAATACCTCCGCTACAACAAAAGTACTTCCTCCAACAAAAATAAAATCGCTTTTACCTGCCATTTTCCTAGCTTCGTTTAAAGCCTCACCTACAGAAGAATAAGCCTCTCCTGCAAGTCCAAACCGAGCTGCTCGTGCAGCCAACTCCCCTGCATCCATGGCGCGTTGAATATTTGCTTTTACAAAATAATATTTTGCATTTTTAGGTAATAAAGTCAAAACTTTGTCCGGATTTTTATCTCCAACTGTCCCAAAAACAATATACAGGTTTTTATAAGCGGTGTTTTTAATTTGCTCAACAACCACTTTTATTCCATCTTCGTTATGTCCGGTGTCGCACACAACAAGAGGATTATTCCCGATTATCTGCCATCGCCCAAGCAAACCCGTTTGCTCGGATACTGAAGCAAGTCCATCGAATATATTTTTTTCAGCAATAGCGAAACCTTTTTTATTTAAAAGTTCCACTGTTTTTAATACTGTTGGAACATTTTTATGCTGATACTTCCCTAGTAAATCCAATTTCAATTCACGCAAAACAGCTTGCCCATTCTTTTCAATACTCATTTTTTGTTTTCCGTCAACGCCCAATAATGCATAAACCACTTCAAATTCCTGGTCGACAAAACAAATTTCAGCCCCTTTTTCTTTTGCAATATTTAAAAAAACAGGTTTCGTTTCTTTTTGAGTTTCTCCAATTACAACCGGCACATTACTTTTTATTATTCCAGCCTTTTCTTTAGCAATTGCTTCCAGTGTTTCTCCCAGCAGGTTGGTGTGGTCCAATCCAATATTTGTAATTACACTTACTTCAGGCGTAATAATATTGGTCGAATCGAGCCTTCCGCCAAGCCCCACTTCAATAATTGCAACATCAACCTCTTGCCGGGCAAAATAATCGAATGCCAAAGCAACCGTCAGTTCGAAAAAAGAAGGTTCAATTTTCCACACTACATTGTTAGTTCGAAAGTTATCGACCCAACAAACAACCTCGTGCTCGGGTATTTCCTGACCATTAATTCGAATTCGTTCGCGAAAATCTTTTAAGTGAGGAGAAGTATAAAGCCCGGTTTTAAACCCAGCCGACTGACACACCGAAGCCAACATATGTGCAACTGACCCTTTCCCATTCGTACCTCCCACATGGATTGTTTTAAATTTACGATGTGGATTTCCGTAAAGTGCATCTAATTCCAGTGTAGTATCCAAGCCACTTTTATACGCTGCCGGCCCAATTCGCTGAAACATTGGCAAGCGCGTAAACAAATATTCTAAAGTCTCTTTATAATTCAATTAAAGCTTTATTTATTAACAGTGCAAGTTTATTAATTTTTATTAATCGACAGATAAAATGTAAGCAAAATATCCTACATTTAAGACAAATCAATTAGGTATGCTAAGTAAAACTAAAAAGAGTAAAATTTTCGTTCTTGACACAAACGTCATTTTACACGATCACACCTGTATTTACCAGTTCCAGGATAACGACATCATCCTTCCGATTACCGTGCTCGAGGAGCTGGACAAGTTTAAACGAGGAAACGACCTCATCAACTTTCAGGCGCGCGAGTTTACACGTGTGCTCGATGACATTGTTGGTGACGACATTTTTAACGGTGGCAAATCGCTGGGTATTGGAAAAGGCAACCTGCGTATAGAAACCGGAAAGCCCTTTTCTCCGGAAATGAAAACATCGTTCCGCGAGGACATTCCAGACCACCGGATACTTTCCATTGCCGACTATACCGCAAAAGCTTATCCTAAAAGAAAAACAATTCTTATCAGTAAGGACATTAATCTTCGGATGAAAGCCAAGTCTTTGGGAATTCAGGCTGAAGATTACAAGACCGATCAGGTAACAGATAAAAATATTTTAGATAAAACCGTTACCACATTCGATAATTTTGAAGATAGTTTAATTGATGTTCTTTATTCAAAAGGCTCGTTCGCCGTTTCCGAGGTAAAAGATATAAGCCCCGAACCCAACGAATGCTTTATTTTCCGTGGGACTTCGTCGAGTGCTCTTGCCCGTTACGATGCAAAATCGGAACGTATTTTCCGGATTGAAAAGGAATCGGCATATGGAATTAAACCACGTAACGCCGAACAAACTTTTAGCTTGAATGTATTGATGGACCCTGAAGTAAAGTTAATTGCCCTGACAGGAAAAGCCGGAACAGGAAAAACGCTGCTTGCCCTGGCCGCTGCAATAGAGCAAAACCGCCAATACGAACAGATTCTTTTGGCCCGGCCAATTGTAGCCTTAAGTAACCGCGACCTTGGTTATCTTCCGGGCGATGCAACTGAAAAAATCAATCCGTACATGCAGCCTCTTTACGACAACCTTGCTGTAATAAAACACAGCTTTAATCCGCGAAGCAATGAATATCAGCTTATCGAAGAACTGGTGAAAGAAGAACGGCTAAACATAACTCCGCTCGCCTATATCCGCGGCCGGAGTTTATCGAATGCCTTTTTTATTATCGACGAAGCACAAAACCTCACTCCACATGAAATAAAAACAATCATCACCCGCGCTGGTGAAGGAACAAAGATGATTTTTACCGGAGACTTGTGGCAGATTGATTCTCCATACTTAGATATGAAATCGAATGGTTTGGCATACATGACCGACCGCATGCGCAACCAGGATATTTTTGCCCACATTAATTTAGTGAAAGGCGAACGTAGTTATCTGGCAGAACTTGCCAGCAACCTACTCTAATCCATACTAGTAAAAGACGAGTCCGGAGGATTTATATGTTTATCGAGAACCCGGTTAATAAGATTTATTCGACGCCAGCCCGTGTTGTTTTTTTCATAAATCTTACCATTCTTTAAGCATCTTCATCCTCCGGATTCAAAACACGATACTCTTCTTTTGCAACAAAAACTGCACTATTCCTACTTAAGCAGATTTTTCTACCTTTGCAAGCTATTTAGAAAGAATAAAGATAACAGGATGAATTACAAGGGGAAGAAAGCTGCTTTTTACACATTGGGTTGTAAACTCAATTTTTCGGAAACATCAACCATTGCCGGAGCATTTAAGGAAGTTGGTTTCGAACGTGTTGACTTTGATGAAAAAGCCGATGTTTATGTTATAAATACATGCTCGGTTACCAACCAGGGAGATAAAACCAGCCGAAATATTATTCGTAAGGCAGCCAAGCAAAACCCCGATGCCATGGTAATCGTTGTTGGCTGTTATTCGCAACTTAAACCCGAAGAAGTGGGGCACATCGAAGGTGTTGACCTGGTTTTGGGGACACAGGAAAAGTTTCACATACCTGCATACCTTGGCGACTTGAGCAAAAAGGAATTCACTGAAATAAAAACCACACGCTTAGCCGATATAACAAGCTACCACAAGGCATTTTCCTGGGGCGACCGCACCCGCAGTTTCTTAAAAATACAAGATGGCTGCGACTACTATTGTACGTATTGCACCATTCCTTATGCACGCGGAAGAAGTAGGAACGACACCATTAAAAACACAGCAGCTGAAGCCAAAAAGGCCGTCGACAAAGGCTTTAAAGAACTTATCTTAACCGGAGTAAACATTGGGGATTTTGGAAAATCGACAGGTGAAAATTTTGTGGATTTATTAAAAGCGCTGGAACAGGTCGAGGGATTAAAACGATTGCGTTTAGGCTCCATCGAGCCCAACCTTTTAAAAGACGAAATCATTGAAATGGTTGCCAAATCGAAGGTAATCATGCCGCATTTCCACCTTCCTCTGCAGGCCGGTTCTGATGAAGTACTTGAACTGATGAAACGAAAATACAACACCCAATTGTTTGCAAACAAAATTCACCGTATTCGCGAAATTGTACCACATGCTTTTATAGGTGTAGATGTTATTGCCGGCACAAATGGCGAAACCGACGAATATTTTCAGCTTTCATACGATTTTCTAAACAGCCTTGAAATTTCGCAGTTACATGCTTTTACTTATTCCGAAAGAAGCGGAACACAGGCCTTAAAAATAAACGGCAAAGTAGAGGTCGAAGAGCGCAAGCACCGCACTCAAAAATACATTAACCTCTCGGAGAAAAAACTCAGGGCATTTTACGAGAAATATTTGGGAACAGAACACACTGTTTTATTTGAAGAACAAAAGAAACACAACAAAATGGTTGGCTTTACCGACAACTACATAAAAATCGAGATTCCATACAATGAGAATTTAGTGAACCAACTTGGCACAGTTAAGTTAAAATCAATTCTGCCCAATGGACATGTAGCGGTAGAATTCATCCCTTAATTAATTCGATATTTTTACCTCAAACAAAAAAAATGGATTACAAAAACCTTTGCTCACAGGTTCAGAACATTGCCCGCAAAGCCGGTAGTTTTATACGCGAGGAACAGAAAAAAATCACTGAAAAAAACATAGAAATCAAAAGTGTTGCCAGCCTGGTTACTTATGTTGACAAAACCGCTGAACAACAAATTGTTTCAGCCCTAAAAGCATTAATTCCCGAATCGGGATTTGTAGCCGAAGAAGGAACAGCAGTCTCGAACAATGAAAAATACACCTGGTTTGTCGACCCGCTGGATGGTACAACAAACTACATTCATGGCTTGGCTCCGCACTCGGTTAGCATTGGTTTAGCAGAAGGCAACGAGCTAATTATGGGCGTGGTTTACGAAGTGGGCGCTGATGAAATGTTTTATGCCTGGAAAAACAGTCCGGCATTTTGTAACGGCATGGAAATAAAAGCTGCCTCCCGTGCAAAATCGGAAGACACTTTAATAGCCACAGGTTTTCCCTACTACGATTTCGACCGCATGGACGATTACATGGAAGCCATGAAAGTATTGATGCAAAGCACTCGTGGAATCCGTCGTTTCGGCTCTGCAGCCATCGACTTGTGCTACGTCGCTGCCGGTCGTTTCGATGCTTTTTTCGAACATGCACTGCATGCCTGGGACGTGGCGGCCGGAGTTTTTATTCTGCAACAAGCCGGAGGAAAAACGGTCGATTTTAACGGAGGCAACGACTGGTTATTCGGAGGCGAAATTATTTCAGCCAGTAATGCTTATTTCCCCGTTTTTTTTGAAGTGGTAAATAAGCATCTGGGAACAAAATAAACATCACCATATAAATTCGATGAGCCAACCAGGCAAAACCATCCACACAAAATATGCTTATCAGTTAGTAAACTCTTCATTCGAATTAGCGGTTAAACATACAAATTCGTAAAAAAATACATTTCTCTTTATGCTCCCTGGGTATGCAATTTTACATCAATAAATTCGTAAATTGCAAAAAACAATAACTATGGCCGAAAAAGAAATTTCCCTATTAAAAGAACAACTGGCAAGCCTAAACGAAAAGAATTTCGATTTGGAAGCCTGGAAAAATCATACACTTATCTTTTTGGAAAGAATATTTGGAAAGGATAATTCCAAATTAAAGCTTATTCAGGAGCTGCGTTACGATTATTCGAGTTGGAATTTGCGCGACACGGCAGCTGCAGGAAAAACAAAAGACAAAGACCCGGTAAGAATGCAGGCACGCGAAATACTGGAGGCCACTATCATGGAACTCGAAAAGCTGGGACTACCCCAGGGAGAAGACGAACAGCGAAAAGTTTGGGAATTACTTCAGGACGAATTAACAGGAAAGCAAGTGAAAGAAATTGAAGCCCTCCTAAAAACAGACAGTAACGAAAAGACAAAAAAAATAGGAAAAATCCTTGAAACCCTTGAAAAAGAAAACCTTTCTTTGCTCATTGCAAAATTACTTTTGAGTTGATGTTTATGAGCAAAATTGCCATCGTTATTTTAAACTGGAATGGGGCAAAACTTTTTCCCGATTTCCTTCCTTCAATTATTAAACATTCGCAGGGCGAAAACATAGAAATTATTATCGCCGATAATGGCTCAACCGATAATTCGCTTTCTTATTTGAGAGAAAATTTCCCTTCGGTCACCACAATCGATTTAAACCAAAATTACGGTTTTGCAAAAGGATACAACGTGACTTTGCAACAAATTGAGGCTGATTATTTTGTGTTGGTGAACTCGGATGTAAAGGTTAAAAAAGGTTGGATTGCCCCCTGCATTAAACAGTTCGATCGTGATAAAAGAATTGCAGCCGTACAGCCCAAAGTGCTAAGCTACAAAGAGCCCAATTGTTTTGAATACGCCGGCGCTGCCGGTGGTTTTATCGACAAGTATGGCTACCCCTTTTGTCGCGGACGTATTCTCGACCATGTTGAAAAAGACCAGAATCAATACGATACCTCAACTGAAATTTTTTGGGCAAGCGGAGCCTGTATGTTTGTGCGGGCCGAAGCCTTTAAACATGCCGGAGGTTTAGACAGCGATTTTTGGGCACATATGGAAGAAATTGATTTATGCTGGCGACTAAAAAATCAGGGCTACAAAATTGTTTACGAACCCAAAAGTGTAATCTACCATTTGGGTGGAGGCAGTTTAGAATATGGCAATCCCAGGAAAGTATTTTTGAATTTTCGCAACAACCTTTTTATGCTCTACAAAAACCTTCCGAAGAAGAAATTCAAACGACGTTTTATTATCCGGATGGTACTGGATGGCATAGCTGCAGCGAAGTTTCTGGCAGGAATGGAATTTAAAGCATTTGTAGCCGTAACAAAAGCCCACTACGACTTTTACAAAAGCCTACCTTCTCTTCGTAAAAAACGAAACGAGCTGCTTAAGAAGGTAACCACAAATAATCATGAACAAGTGTTCGATCAAAGCATAATGTGGAAGTTCTTTATCCAGAAAAAAACTACATTTGCCGACCTGAATTTCAATCCAAAATAACGATGCAAAAGCTACAATATACCGAACCTGTGTACACTTATCATATTGATTTTGTTGGGCATGTAAACAACATAATCTATGTTCAATGGCTGGAAAATGCACGTAACAAACTTACCGAAGCAATGGGATTATCAATTGCGCAGCTTGCCCAAGAAGATGAGATAATGCCCATAATTACTGAAACCAATATTCAATACAAGAAACCTTTTTTCCTGAATAACGAAGTGCATGTTGAAGTTTGGGTATCGGAAATGGCGAATGTTTTTGCTTACTTTAATTTCCGTTTTCTGAACGAAAATGGCGAAGTATGCTCCACGGCTCAGCAAAAGGTTCTGTTTATCGACAAGGCTACACAACGTCCATCGCGTAAAATTGTGAAGTATCGCGAGAATTTTGAGAGCTTCTTGTTTCAAGAATAATTAATCAACTAAAGATTAAATCCTCCTCCTTCTTTTTTAACATTTTTTGTCAGTTTAAAAATCCCTTATACCTTTGTTCCCGATATTTATGCAATGGGGTGCCTAAAAATTTAGGGCTGAGATTATACTCACATAACCTGATCCGGGTAATTCCGGCGTAGGGAAAGCAAAAAAGGATTCGTCCTACTCCATTGGTTAATTTTATAACCAATTTTCAATACAAAATGAAAAGACTTAATTTATTATTGCTATTGCAAGTAATGGCAGTAGTAGCTTTCGGGCAAATTAATTTAACAGGATTTGTTAAAGGTAACGGAGAAAAACTGGCTGGAGCCAGTGTGGTAATTGATCAATCGTATTACGGAGTTTCCACGGGTAGCGACGGAAGTTTTGAATTTAAAAACCTAAAAGCCGGCGACTACAAATTGAAGGTGTCGTTTATAGGTTTCGAAACCAAAGAGCTTGATTTAAAAATAAGTGCGAGCCAAGATATTGAAGTAGCACTTCAGCCCGATGTGGTAATGACCGACGAGATTTTGATTTCGGCTACCCGCGCCGACAACAAAACGCCCATGGCCTACAGCAACCTAAGCGGTGAAGAAATTGCCCAACGAAACATGGGACAAGATATTCCGTACCTGCTGCAACTTACCCCTTCGTTTGTAACCACATCCGACGCAGGAGCAGGCGTGGGATACACCAATTTTCGCATACGAGGAACCGACCTTAACCGGATTAACGTGAGTGTAAATGGTATTCCGATAAACGATGCCGAGTCGCACGGAACCTGGTTTGTTGATCAACCCGACATGGCCTCATCGCTCGAAAATGTACAAATTCAGCGCGGTGTTGGAACGTCCACCAACGGAGCTGCCGCTTTTGGTGCTAGCATAAACCTGCAAACCAATGCGCTGAAAAAAGAAGCATACGGCGAATTTAAAACAGCTGCCGGAACTTTCAACACCTTTAAAAATACACTCTCTGCAGGAAGTGGTTTGATTCACGACCATTTTGCCGTTGACGTACGTTTGTCGAAAGTTACTTCCGACGGATTTATTGACCGTGCCAGCTCCGATTTAAAATCGTTTTTCGTTTCGGGAGGATATTATGCCGAAAACACCGTGATTAAGCTAAATGTTTTTTCGGGATTTGAAGAAACCTACCAGGCTTGGTACGGTGTTCCAACAGTACGCTTAAACGACGACTACGATGGCATGCAAGAGTACGCTGACAACTGGTTGATGACACAGGAAGAGGTTGACCATATGATGGCCTCCGACAGCAGAACATACAATTACTACACCTACGAAAACCAGGTTGACAATTACCAGCAAGACAATTACCAGCTGCACTTTTCGCACAAGGTGAATCCTTATTTTAATATAAATGCATCGTTGCACTATACCTATGGACGCGGTTATTACGAGAATTATAAAGCAGATGAAGATTTAGCCGATTACCTGCTTGACAACATTACTCTTGGCGGCGAGACCATTGAAACCACTGATTTAATTAACCGCAAATGGTTGGATAACGATTTCTATGGATTTACGTATTCGCTGAATTACACCAAAAACCGTAGCGACTTCACCTTTGGCGGCGGCTACAATGTATACGACGGCGACCATTACGGAAATGTTATTTGGGCTCAATATCTGGGCGAAGCCGACTACAACCACGAGTGGTACAGAGGCAATGGCTTGAAAAAAGATTTTAATGTATATTCAAAATACAACTTGTCGGTTTCTGAAAAAGTTAACTTATTTGCCGACTTGCAATACCGCCATATCGATTATACCATTGAAGGAACTGATGACGACTTAAGGGTACTCGATCAGGAACACAAATTCAACTTCTTCAATCCCAAATGGGGAATTTTCTACCAGCCGGCTGCCAACCAGGAAGTTTACCTTTCGTTTGCCGTTGCCCACCGCGAACCCAACCGCTCTGCCTTTGTCGATTACCCCGCAGGCTACGATTCGCCGGTACACGAAACCCTGCGCGATCTGGAAATGGGCTACAACTTTGCCTCATCGAACTTTTCGTTTGGTGCCAACTTGTATTACATGAACTACAAAGACCAACTGGTTTTAACCGGCCAGATTAACGATGTAGGTTCGGCAATTATGGTGAATGTGGACGATAGTTACCGCGCTGGTATTGAATTGCAGGCTGGAGTGCAAATTAGCAAAAACTTCCAGTGGAACGGCAACACTACCATTAGCACAAACAAGATTAAAGATTTTACAGAATACGTTGACAACTGGGACACCTGGGGACAGGAAGCCTACGATTTAGGAACTACCGACCTTGCTTTTTCTCCCAATGTTATCGGAACCAGCCAGTTCTCTTTCACACCTGGAAACTTTAACCTGTCGTTTGTTTCGCAATATGTGGGCGAACAATACGTCGACAATACATCGAACAGCGACCGCGTTTTGGATGCCTATTTTGTAAACCATGTTAAAGCTGATTACAACTTTAAATCAAAACTTTTTGACGAAATTACCCTGCACCTGATGGTGAACAACCTGTTCAATCACGAATATGAAACCAATGCCTGGGTATATTCTTACCTACTTGGTGACACCCGTTACAAAATGGATGGTTATTATCCGCAGGCCGGAACACATTTTATGTTCGGCATCGATTTTAAGTTTTAGGGCTAAGGGCAAAAAGCTGAGAACTTCTGACAAAAACCATGTTTATTTTTTTTGATAGACATGGTTTTTTTTATTTCATACAATTTAAGCCTAAATGTTATTCTTGAAATTTATAAGAAAAACAATTAATAGTTGGACGCTGATTCATAAAATTTGACTCCATTACAACACACCGGCAACTTGCAATTCGTTACAAAAATCCATCATTTTAGTAATTTCTGCAACAATTAAGCCCTGTCGCCATTCATTCTGAAAGCACCTTTCCGAAGCTTACCACCTCAACACCGCTACAACAAAGTAACTTTTTACTTTCTCATTCACACAAGCACTAATCCGCTGTACTACTGTACATTAACAATAACACACCAACGGATAATTACATCATTACTACTTCCTCATTCGTTAATTTTGAGGACAAATAAGATATTTTTGCTTCTCAAAATCAAAACCTTTTGTTTTAATGAATAAATTAATTGTAAATATAGTATTCGTTCTTATTTGTTTTCCTCTTATAGGGCTTTCACAAAAAGTAAGCATAAGTGGAAATATAAACGATGCCCAAACAAAAGAACCCCTTTATTATGCTGCAATTAATTTAAAAGGCACGCCCACTTATGATTTAACTGATGAAGAAGGTGCCTATCAACTAAGTAATATAATCCCCGGAAAATATACCATTTTAATAACTCTTTTGGGGTATCAGCAAATCGAGAAAGAAATTGAAATCACTAAATCGCTGGAAAAACTCAATTTCAAACTTGAAGCATCATCGCTGGCCTTACAAGATGTTGTGGTAACGGCAAAAGTTTCGCAAAGTAAGGAAGGAAGTACCTCATACAAAATTGGTAACGATGCCATTCAGCAGGTTCAGCCCATAAGTGTCAGCGACATTTTGCAGCTCATTCCAGGAAACCAGGTGGGGCAAACCGACTTAAACAATAACGCCCAAATAAACCTAAGAAATGCAGGAGGCTATGAAAGCGTAAACTCATTTGGGACGTCGATAATTGTGGACGGCAACCAGTATAGCAACGATGCAAATATGCAGGATGGACTAAACAGCTCAGCTAATGAAGGAGTTGATTTACGTGAGATTTCGGCTTCGAACATCGAATCGGTTGAAGTGGTTTCGGGGGTGGCAAGTGCCAAATACGGAAACATCACATCAGGAGCGGTTATTATTAAAAAGAAAGCTGGTTATACGCCCTGGAGAGCAAATTTTAACAGTACTCCCAACTCCTACCAGGGAGGAGTTAACAAAGGCTACCGACTGAACAAAGGCGGCTTTTTAAATACCAGCTTCGATTACACTTACTCTAATTCGAAAACAACATCACGAAAAGATTATTATCAACGAATTAATGCAGGAACACGCTGGACCAAAGAGTTTTCGAAAAAATTAGCATGGAGCAATAACTTGTCGTTCGACTATGGATTTTATTTCGATGGAGAGCGCGACGATCCGGATGAAATAGTAATGGTGGCGGAATCTACAAACAGAAACCACAGCTTTCGATTTGGAACTAACGGAAGCTTAAAATTCTTAGGCCGAACAAATTATTCGCTAAACGCCAATTACCGCCACCAGTATTCATTGAAAAATGTGACGGAAGATGGCCCGGTTCCTATTATAGAATCGTTGGAAGAAGGAACTTTTATTACCACTTATTCACCCATAACGTTTTATGAAAAAACCGAATGGTATGGCGAACCCGTAAATATTAATGGACGCATTGATACCGAACAATCGTTTAAACACTGGGGCTTAGTGCACAATACCAATATTGGCCTTGAGTATTCGTTCAACAAAAACTATGGCCGTGGCCGCGTTATCGACTCAGAAACAAATACAGCGTCAACAGGAGCCGGCACCCGCGACATGGATTTTTACAATGTGCCTGCCTCAAAAATCTATTCCCTGTATTTTCAGGACGATATAAGCTTAGACCGCGAAAATGCCAACTACCTGATGAAACTTGGTGCGCGTTACGACTACATGCTTGAACGCTACCACCTAATGTCGCCGCGTTTATCCTTTTCGGCACGATACTTCGAGAAATACAGGGTGCGCCTGGCTTACGGGCTGTCGTACAAAGCCCCTTCGATGCTGCAACTATACCCCGGCCCTTATTATTTCGACATTATTAACAAGAGCCATTACTCAGAAGATGACGACGACTCGTTTGCGGTGGTTACCACCTATATTTACCAACCAACCAACGAAGATTTAAAACCATCGCGGGGAGATACTTTTGAAGGGGGTATTGATTTCGAACACAATGGCTTTAATGTAAGGCTAACCGGCTTTCATAAAAAACTAGGAAATGCAATCACCTCGGCATCGACGATTAAAAGTTACGAAAAAGTAATTTGGGAAGTTGTAGATGAACTGGAGGGAGAAAGGTCAACTGTTGCTCCAACCGACAGTTCTATTTATGTTTCCACCACCCTATCGTACTATGCCAATGCACTTTCGTCGACAACCAATGGGCTGGAACTCTCTATTCAATTTCCCAAATTTAAGGCCACGAATACCAGCATTAACTTTTCGGGGAATTTTTTACGCACTAAAACATTAAAAACTACCCCAAGAATAGCATCATCAGTTTCGCTTACCGGAGCACAAAGCAACCGCTACGGGGTGTACGAAAACGCAACCTACCAATCTACACAAAGCCGCTCTAACCTAACCATTGCACAACATATTCCTGAAATCAAATTACTTTTCACGCTGATTGCAGAAACCAACTGGACTTATGAATACAAAGCGGTTGATATACCCAGCCCCTATCCAATTGGCTATTACGACAACCAGGGAAATTACATCCCGATACCAGAAGAAATGCGCTCGAGCGACGATTACTCCGATTTGTATTATTCGCCCGATTTTTATAACGACTCGCCAACACCTACCTACTTTAATTTTCATCTGCAGGTAAGAAAAGAAACAAAACAAGGGCATAGTTTCTCATTTTACGCCAATAACTTTTTATGGCACACCCCTTCATATACCGACGAAACAGATAACTCGATAAACTACCTGAACTCGAAAGTAACCTTTGGCTTTGGATTAAATTTCAAATTATAAAATAAAAACTCTGATTATTATGAAAAACAAAATGACACTATTTGCAAAGATTATTGCCGTCTTTTTTCTGAGCATGAGCATATTCTCGTGTAGCGACGATGACGTTGAATTGGCTAGCCTTACCGTTACAGTTGAAGCATCGGCTGACTTTTCAGGTCTCGAAGTAGAAGGTTTAACCGTTACAATTACAAATACAGTTGATAACTCAGCGACTTCTTCAACCACCGATGCTTCCGGGGTAGCAGAATTTATCGACATGGCTCCCGGAACCTACAACGCATCTTGTTCTACCGATTTAACTGCCGAAGAAGCAGCAGAAGCTTCGGGCTATTATGAAGAAATTACATTGAACGGAGTAGAGAACAATGTGGAGCTATACTCCGGGATTGAATCAACATCAACACTTACTCTTGACGGACAACCAAGCAGCAGTTTAGTTATTAAAGAAGTATATTACAGCGGAGCCAATGATCCAACGTGGTCGATTCTGTTTAAAGACCAGTTTGTTGAAATTTACAATAACTCAAGCGAAGTTGTTTATGCTGATGGCTTGTACCTGGCCAACCTGGCTCCGACGGCCACTGGCTCCGACGACAATGACAATACCCTGGGATTAAGTCTGGAAGAACATGTATATGCTGATAAGGTATCGCAGATTCCCGGAAATGGTACAGACTATCCAATCGAGCCAGGCGAAAGTATAGTTATAGCTTTCAGTGCAGTAGACTGGACTGATGATGGAGCAAAAGCCGATATTTCGGTAGACCTGAGTAATGCCGATTTCGAATTGTATGCTGTAGACTGGCTAGAGTCGTTGGGACGCACAGGAAACAGTTATTTCGACATTGACAATGTGGATGTTAGCAACATGAACTGCATTTACCTGAATGTTGAAAACTATGGATTCATGACCTTTAACGGTTATGGTGCCAGTATAGCCATTTTAGATTGCGAAACAGTTCCTACTGAAACTATTTTAGATCCAAATTCTTCGGACAGCAACCCAATTTATTACCTGCAACTGAATACTGCTGACATTATCGACGGCGTAGACTTTCTGTGGGATGGCGAAGCTTCTGCCTTTAAACGCTTACCAACATCTGTTGATGCCGGGTTTAACTACGTTAGCGATGGAACTTATTCAAGCCAGAGCCTGAGGCGAATCGTTTCAAAAACAACTGACGACGGCCGAAAAGTACTCATGGACACCAACAACAGTAGCAACGACTTTGAAATGCTTTCACTTCCTACTCCTGGTAGTTTTGACTAATAACATAAATTTCAGAAGGCTGCCCCACCAGGTGGCCTTCTGGAAACTTTAATTCTCTAGAATACAAGCTCATATATCCGAAAGAAAGATTTCACTGTAAATGAAAAAAACAATTACCATATTACTATTTAGCCTTACGTTCCTAAGCACCTCCCTGGCACAGGAGACAGCCACAAAGGACATGCTTCTTTTGGAAAACGAATTAATGCGCTCGGATATCTTTTACAACCGTCTCGATATTTACAAAACCATTCCTACTAACCTGTGGAACTGGAATTACGGCAGTATTTCAACCATCGCCTTTGATGGTTTCTACCGGTCGGGCGACTTTAAAACCGTTGACGATTTTAGCGAAGAATATGGTTTAGCCATAGAAACCGAATCGGTACAGAAAATGACGGATAAAAACTGGATATTTTACGGCAAATTTTCCTTCAAAAATTCGGTACACAACGAGGCCTATTTTAACATGTCCTTCTCGAAATCGGATGTAGGCAGCCCTTTTCGGGTAGTTATTGAACGAATGGGTGACTTCCGTTCGAAGAATTACGGTCTTGCAGGCGCTTTAAGCAAAAAGCTGAATAACAAATGGTCGGTAGGAGCACAAATTAATTACGACGGCGATCTGCACTTCAGAATACGCGATACCCGAAACGAACAATACAACCTTACCATTGATGCCAGCAGCGCCTTAAGTTACAACTTCAATGCTCATCGCAATCTTTCGCTGGGAGTAGCCTATTACTACAAAAAAACAACCAACACCTACTCCAACGAATATAAAACTTCGGGCATGGAGTACGACCTCTATACTCTAAATGGGCTGGGCGATTTTAACGCAGCCGAAATGGCCGATGATATTATTATCACCGATAAAAACCCAAAGTTCCTGCTTTCTTACTTTTCCGGAGAAAAGAACAAATTAGCCCTGATATTTTCATTCTACCCGGGCAATGAAGAATGGAATAACAAAATTACATCACTCACTAGTCTCACCGACGAAAAATATTATAAGTACGAATACCTAAACAATAATTTCACAGGTACTTATTTACTCTCGAAAAAATATTACGAGCTGTATAATAAACTAAGCGCAAACCTTATTTTGGGCGATGGCTACGAGTTTCGTGGTATCGCCTACCAAGCCACATATTTGTACGAAGCATTTAAGGTCGATTACACTGCCGACCTAAACAGAAAAGGCAAGAACTTCTTCTACAAAAACAAATTCGGGGTAACCCTGGAGAGCATTCGCAAAAAAGACATGACTTACGCCCACGAAATGAAATATACAAACCTAATGGCAAGCTTAGGCACAGGTTATTTCCGTGCTGTAAATTCGAAAAACAAATTTACAATTGATGCAGCGGCAAGTTATAAAATGAATTTAGATTATTTACACGAGGTTGCAGCCGCAGCAAGCAAGCCTTATACAACCAACCTTGCCTACAACGAAATGGCATTTAACACGGCTGATGTTCTTCAAGCCGATATTGATGCCACTTGGTATACTTACATCGGAAAACTTAAAACCGAATACAAAATTCAGTACAACTATATAAAACCCCTCGACATAAAAATAACAAACAGTTATTCGCTATTGGATACAGATACTTACAAGAATACGATTACAGCAAAAATTAACCTCTATTTCTAAAATCAGAAAGAGGAAAAAAAACACAAGCAGACACAGACAGTAATTAATAATTGACCCCGCCGGTCAATTAAAAACAACTTAAAAGATAAAGAATGAGATACTTAACTTACATTTTTATTTGTGCATTTTTATTTGCCAGCTCAGTAACGGCACAAGGCAAAAAAGATAAAAAAAACAAGGACACTCAGTACAGCAACGACTTTCCTGCCTATGTAATTTATAATTCAGCAGGCGAAAAAATTTCATTTACAGAAATGCTGGAAGGCCTTTCGAAGCACGACATCTGCCTTTTTGGCGAGTTTCATGACGACCCAATTTCGCACTGGATGGAAAAAGTTGTTACAGAAAAGCTTTTCGAGGAGAAAGGGCAAGACCTGATTTTAGGAGGAGAGATGTGGGAAACCGATCAGCAGTTGCTTATGGACGAGTTACTGAGCGGAATGATAGACAAAAAATCGTACACAGAAGCGGCCAACAACTGGCCTAATTTTGAAGATTACAAACCTCTTGTAGGTATAGCCATTCGCAACAATCTGAAATTTATTTGCACCAATATTCCGCGCCGTTATGCCAGCGTGCTTTACAAAAAAGGAGAAGCCTATTTAGACAGCCTGCCACAGCAAGCTTACCAGTATTTGCCGCCGCTACCCATTCATTACGACCTGGAACAACCTGCTTATGCTAAAATGCTAAGTTTATTTGCTTCCGACGATGACACCAATCACAATTCGAGCAATCCAATGGCAAGATATAAAGGCACCAACCTGGTGAAAGCTCAGGCCATAAAAGATGCAACCATGGGTTATAACATTATAAAAAACTGGGAAGAAGGAAAATACTTTTTGCACTACAACGGAGTATATCACTCCAAAGACAAACAAAGTATTGTGTATTACTTAAACCACTACAATCCTGATGTAGACGTGGTTACCATTTCGGTTTCGCGACAGGAAGACGTGTTAAACCTGAAAGAGGACAATAACACCGGCGACTATAACATTGTGGTTCAGGAATTAATGACAAAAACCTATCACTAACAGCAATAAACTCAGATTCAATTTAACGACATTAAAATGAAAAATATAGCACTTCTCTTTTGTTTCTTATTCCCATTGGCTTTACAAGCCCGCGATGGCTACAAACTAAATTTTGTGGAATATGAGTTAGACAATGGTCTTCATGTAATTTTATATCCCGACCAAACAGCACCCAACGTGGTGGTTGGCATTAAATACCATGTAGGAACGAAAAATGAGGAACTCGACAGAACCGGATTTGCACACTTCTTCGAGCACGTTCAGTTTCACGGAACAGAAAATATCCCACAGGGAGAATTTGACAAGATTGTAATGACAGCCGGAGGGTACTCGAATGCTTATACCAGCTACGATTACACTTATTTTTACGAATTTTTTCCGGCTCATGAATTCAAACTTGGCTTATGGTTAGAATCGGAACGGATGTTTCACCCGGTGCTTACACAAAAGGGTATTGACCGCGAACGCGAAGTGGTGAAAGAAGAAAAACGCATGCGCTACGACAATAAGCCCCTCGGGAATGCTTACAACAACCTTATCTGTTCGATGTACGATACCAAAACGTACGGGCATACGATGATTGGCTCGATGGATCACTTAAATGCAGCATCGCTAAAGGATTTCAAACAGTTTTTTGATACTTATTATGTTCCGAACAATGCTTGTCTTGTGCTAACTGGAAACATCGACATAAAGGAATGTAAAAAATGGATTGAGCATTATTTTAGCGATATTCCCCGCGGGAAAGACATTAAAAGGCCCACTTATTTTGGAAAACCTTCGGGCATGGAAAAAATAATTGAAAAAACAGAAAAGGGCATAAAAGAAACCGCAATTACCATGGGCTACTATGTGCAGCCCGAAACCCATAGAGATGCGGTAGTGCTAAATGTACTTGCCGGATTATTATCAGGTAATGAATCTGAATCGTTTTTCAAGAAAAATATAACATCGAAAGACACAACAGTTTCATCAATAATTGCAACACCACAGCTTTGGGAGAAAGTTGGTTTTCTGGAAGTAAAGGCACGATTAAACACCGAAGGAAAAGAAAAAGAGGTAATTGCCAAAATCGATAAAGAGTTTGATCGTTTAAAAACAGAACTGGTTAGCGACACCGACCTTTCGAAAATTCTGAACGGTTTAGAATCGGGATACTCCGATGTATATTTCGACAACGAAATGATAGCCGACTTCCTTACCAGCTACCATTTTTCGTGGGGAGAAGCCTCAAAATTCAACAATAAGCTGGAAGAATTGCTATCGGTAAACAAAGAAGAGATAAGACAAGTTGCCCGACAATATCTTAAGCCCAGCAACCGTACTGTAATTATTTACTACCCCGAAAAAGAAGATTAGTCAAGCTGCATAAAACGGAACAAATATGAAAAATATATTTATTACCATACTATTACTATTCCCTTGTATATTTTTGTGTGCACAGGTTGACAGAAGCCATGCACCCGAAGCCGAAGCACCCAAAACGCTCGATCTGGGACAGATGAGCTCTTTTCAATTAAAAAATGGCTTAAAAGTCTTTCTTGTAAACCGCCCGGGTTACACCAAGTTTACCATGTCCATTAACATTGAGCAACCCGCTATAAAAGACGACAATCAGGAACCACGCACTATTCTTAACGCATCGTATTATAAAAACTGCTCGGTAAATTTAGCTGAAGGTGTCCGCGATTCGTTAACAGACCAATTGGGAGCCCAGATGGGGGTTACGCAAAACGGTGGGTACATTAAAGGAATGAAACGCGATATTGAAGCCTTACTCGACTTGTACACCGAAGCGCTTTTCAACCCGGTTTATACCCAGGAAGATATTCAGAAAAAAGGAGAAGATTACACCAGGAGACAGGCAAAAAAACAAGCCCAACCAAAGACGATTACACAAAATAACTTTGGAATAAGTTTAACCGATTCGTTGGTGCACAGCAAAGCAAGCCAAAAGGAAGAAAAAGAACAAATTCTTAATTACGATACGCTTAGTGTGCAAGATATTACGGCCTACAAAAACAAAAGAATAGTGGCCACTAATGCCCTTATTGTTTTGATTGGCGATTTCAGTAAAAAAGAATGCGAGAAACTGATAAACAAAAGCTTTGGTCAATGGGAAGCCGGCAAACCTTATGTTACCAAAAACGACTTCGAGAACACCGAATCGCGTCTGGTTAGCCGACAAATTTATGTGATTGACAATCCACTTGCCGTACAGTCGAAAATTTCCTTTCACTGGAACATCCAGAATGCATTCCCTTATTCTGAAAATGTGACAAAATTACAATTATTGGATGAAATTTTTGGTTCGAGCCAGAATGCTTACCTGTACAAAAATCTGAGGGAAGACAAAGGCCTATGCTATTTTGTTGGCTCAAGCATTGGCCCTTCTGCCGCAGGAGGAAATGCCCACATCAACACTTCGGTAAGGAACGATGTTACAGCTTTTGCAGTTGAGAATATTATTTTAGAAATGTTGCGAATTAGAAACACCACCGTTTCCGATCTCGATTTTAAAATTGCAAAAGGAAGCCTTATTGGTGAATTCTCGCGTTCGGTAAGCGGCATTTCAACAATTCCTTATATTTCGTTTGCCATGGCCAAAGACACCTACAATCTTCCTGACAACTATATGCAAACCCGCGTTCAGGAAATTTATAAGGTTTCCAAAAGCGATATAAAAGAAATGGCACAGAAATACATCGACCCGTTTGCCTGTTTGGTGTTGATTGATGGGAAAGCTGAAGAACTAAAAGACCAGAATCTGGAACGATTTGGCGAAGTTCATTATGTAAGCAAAGAAGGCAAAGAGCTTGAATTTTAATCAGTTCGACACAATATTACAAAATGCCGGGTTTTTAAACAGCCCGGTATTTTTTTTATCCTGATTATAACTCTTTTACCTCGTAACCAACCATTTCTTCCATTTCTCCACAGAATTCCAATCGCTTCATTTCTGCCAATTCTTTCAACCTCCAGTTTAGAAACCAGTCGGGAGCAGCAAAATCAGTTTCCACAAGTGTTTCTCCTATAATTTTTGCAGCAAGTTGAAATTTGTTGGAGCACTTTGCGATTAAATAATTATCAAAATGTGTTTCATCACAAAATTGAATGTTTCTGTATTCTGTTAAAACTTTTACAACCGACTCTTCTGCATTTACCTTTTCCCATAAATTCTGCCATCGTGTTAAATCATTTTCCAAGAGAGGTTCAAAATGACTAGCGACTGCAGCAACCTGCGATGCGTTAACTTCGGTAAAACTCCGTGGATAAAATGTTTCTCCTTTCCGGTTTTTAATGGCAACCTGCGAGAAATTTGTTTTAAAAATATCAACATCTTGAACAGATATCATAGAAAGCAATCGCGCTGTAGAGATAATTTCTGAAGTGTCATCTCCAGTCCACAGATAAATTTTTTCAAGATGCTCTGTACTTTCAATTATCGAATTTATTTTTCCCAGATCTTTATCTACCGATAATACGATTTCTTTTTTCCGGGCAGAACCTTTTAAAACCAGCGATAACCAAACTTTTCTTTTTCTAATTTCGGCAGGGTTAGCGCCAACCGGTCCAATGCTTAGTTTATCTTCAAAGCATATTATCTGTTCTTCATTTTTCGCAAATCCAGAACTATTTCTTAATGTATCCTTAGCAAAATGACTAAAAACAATGTGGATATTTTGGGTTTGATTCTGCACTTCTATTTATATTTTCAGAAGGAAATCGATAAGGTTTTCATCTTTGGCGATATTAATTTTTTTACGCAAACGGTAACGGCTAATTTCAACACCCCGGACTGAAATATTTAAAAGCGGGGCAATTTCTTTTGTCGAAAGGTTCATACGCAAGTAAGCACAAAGCCGCAAGTCTTTTGCTGTAAGTATTGGGTATTTCTTTTTCATTTTCTTGAAAAAGTTAGCATGCACATTATCGAAATAATCCTCAAAAACCTTCCAATTTTCCTCATTATCAATCCCTCGATTTATTTTTCGGATTACCTTAACAATATCGGGGGTAACCAATTTATTCTTTTTTGACAGCTCTTTTATTTCCTCCAGCTCCGATTTTATATCTGTTAGAAAACGATTCTTTTCAATCAGATTCATGGTTGAGTCGGCCAGTTCCTTCGACTTATACAGGATATCAGTTTTCAATTTCTCATTTTTTAAACGAATCAACTCTTTTTCAGTAATCAATTCATTATGAATATGTTCCTGCTCTTTGCGAAATTGAATATCTTCCAGTTTTTTCTGATTTCTCTTTTGAATAAGTTTCACTCTGAAGCGCACCAACCTTTCTGTTCCAAAAACTAATCCAACGAATAATAAAATATAAACCAGAAAGGCAATCTTAGAGAAGTACCATGGCGGATTAATGGTAAAATTGCAATGAGCAATGTAACTGTATTCGTCAGTTTGATTTATAGAGCGAACAACAAACTTATAGGTTCCCGACGGCAGGTTAGTAAACTCGCGGATATTTTCACTGTTCCAATCGGTCCATTTTTCGTCAAAACCCACCAAAAAGGTCTGGTATCTAATTTCGCTATAATTGCTGCACCCCGAGGCGTAATAAAATTTAATTGAATTATCTATATACCGAATATCTTCGGTTAACTGAAACTCCGAAGAGTTATCAACCATTTCAACATTGCCCAACACATTCTTCACTTCTCCATTATTTAAGGTAATCTGCACTTTTCGCAAAATTGCCATTGAATAGGGACCTGTTTGTCGATTGTTTTGGTTAAAACACAAAAAACCCTGCTCCTGTCCAATTAGAATTAAATCTGAATCGAGGTCGGAAATACTTTCGTAACCAGTTGGAAATAAATCGTTGGCATATTCCAGCATTCCAGCCGATATTTTGGCATAGGCTCCGTCTACGTATTTAAACTGAAGCAACTTTTTATTGGTAAAAAGCCACACCTTATTATTGTTGTCGACAAAAAGGTTGGTTGGAGAACCATGCAACTTAGTTAAATAAACATTGAAGACACTGTTGCTAAAGGTTTCGTGTTCTGCATTAAACCGATATACACCGCTATCAGAAAGAAAATAAATAGTGTCATCGATTTTACTGATGTTTTTAATGCGGTTTCCGGCTTCAATTCTATCGAAATGAACCACCTCGCCGGCATCTGAAAGATCTTCGCTTAAAGAAAAGCGGGTGGCTCCATATTTACTCTCGGCCCATACAGTTGAGTCTTTTCCGAACTCGATATGCTCGTTTGCCCATTGAGTATTTTTCACCAAACCAACAGGAACCAGAACCTTGTTCTTTGCCAGTTCAAAAAGCATTATTCCTTTTACGGTGGTCGAAAGAAAATACTTTTCATTCCAGGAAACCTGTTTCAAATGCCATCCGCCAGGGATTTGTGTTAATTGAACTGGTTTATTATTAACAAGTGCATAAATGCCGGTAGCGTGGCCAAAATAAATGGTATTATGTATTTTATGTAAGCCAAAAATATGACCTGAAAACAATCTTTCATAGGCTACATTTTTACTCGCATCCCTGTTTCTCTGATACAATCCCCGGCTTGTAGCAAGCAATATACTGTTGTCGAAAACTACAGCTGCGTAACCGGTTCCAATGCCCTCGCGGGTATTATAAATTGTTAACGGGAATTGCATTCTAATGGCCGATATTCCCGAAGCCGTTCCAACCCAAAGGTTTCCCCATGAATCATTTGTTACTCCAAAAACAGTATTATTAATTAATCCATTATTATAGTTGTATTTATTTACAATCTGCCCCGTTTGGTTAAAGGTTACAAATCCGTTGTAATAAGTGGTTAACACAAAAGTTGAATCGTTGAGCTGAGATATACCCTGGCACCTTGAACGGGTTAAAAACTCTTCAATTTCAGAGCTTACTTTAACTATCCCTTCGCCGTTAAAACGAATAACCCCGTTGTTTTGGGTAACCATAAACTCATGACCATGCGCACTAAAGAAACCTTTTGCATCGAGATTTTTTATTTCCGGAGCATTTAATTTCAAATCGAGTTTCGAATTGCTGAACTTATAAATACCATCTTCTGACGAATACAAATAAAGTTCGTCATTTAATTTTTGATAATATATAAAATTATGTGGCGACTCAATTACCCGAAGCCTTTCGGGAGTAATTACTAAAATTTCGTTCCCTAATACAAAAACAATTTCGCCATTAATGTTAAATACTTTCGAGTGCCTTAAACTTTCGGAATGAATCTCCGAAAAATAATTCTGGAGCGACACAAAACGCAGTTCGTTGTTCGAATCTGGCTCCAATTTTCCAATTCCTTTGTTCCCTGCCACATATACCACGTCATTGTTATCGATACACAGCGAGGTGACAAGAAAACCACAATCTATTTTTCTCCAGCTTTCGCCATCGAATTCCAGCACACCGCTTTTATCGCTGGCATACAACAAACCATTGGAAGTACAAACCGTTGAATAAATGCGGCTTCCTCCTTTATAATCGGAGCTTGAAAAATTCTTTATAATGGGTTCCCCCTGGAAGCTGGCAAATATGTGGGTTGCACACAAAACAAAAAAGCATGACAATAAAATACGCATTTCACCAAAATTGGATTACAAGAGTGCCAATTTACTTAATTTATTGTTAGCCTCTGTGTAAATTCCTGCGAACAGAAATCTATTCAGGATAAAATATTATGAGTTGTGTTTATTCAAGAATCACCTTTCCTTCAATTTCCACCAACAAATCGTCACGACAAACATCGGCAATAATATAGACTACGGGAAGTTCGCCATAATGTAGTTTGAATGTACGGCGAATC
This sequence comes from Draconibacterium sp., assembly GCA_041583785.1. Classification (GTDB taxonomy): domain Bacteria; phylum Bacteroidota; class Bacteroidia; order Bacteroidales; family Prolixibacteraceae; genus Draconibacterium. The sequence goes on from JBFHFE010000001.1 coordinate 106,865, forward strand.
GCGTCAAAGTCTCCGCGATTTTTCACATAAACTCTGGCGTGTCCATATCTCGGTTTAAGTTTTTCCTTCGACAAACCTTTTAATACCTCATCGGAATACAAACGCTGGATATTTTTAATAGATACTCTGGTTTGTTCCACCGGATTACCCACTCCCACTGTTTTTTCGCCGGTTATGGATGCTGTTCCCGAAATAAAAATCATCTTTTTATCGTGATACTGAAAATAGCGGGCACGCTCGAACTTTGGGGTAGTCTTTAAAACACATTCTTCGCCAACCAAAACGTTTTCGCTGTACACATGCGCTGCAATTTGCTCGGGATTATCCACAGGTTTTGTAATTACTTCGCTCGATTTTACAGCTACAAATTCGATAATTACGCCCCCCCGGTTCATGCCTATTCCTGTAGCTGCCGGATAGCCATCTTTTTCGAATACAGTTCCATAAACTTTCGAACGAACATCATTAAATTCCTGGTAGCGCTGAGCTTCTCCATCGAAACCCAATATATTTTCCAGGTAGTTCCACTGGCGAACAACCGAATTTACAGGGAAATTGGTTTCGGATAAAATACGACTTACCTCATTGAATGCCTGTTCTGAATTTACCTTACACGATACTCCTAAATTAGCCTGTACATTACCAATTAATATTTTGGTATTGCCATTACTAAATAAAATGGCATCGCTTTCGTAGCCAGAAACAGTTTTCGTCTCCCAAATATTCGGGTCGAAATAAAATACTTCAATTATAACTTTACAGGTTAGCGGTGGCTGGGCAATAAAAGCCTGAATTATATTTTCTTTGAATAATTCTTTTAGCTGGTTCTTAACCGTTCTTTGCAATTGCAAATAATTGTCGTCCGAATCGGTATCGACAAAAAAGTTCAACTTAAAAATTCGCTTGTCCGAATTCAAATGCGAAAGCTGAGATAAGCAGCTTTCTATCTGATCGTATATGTTTCCGCAAACCTTTTCCGGCTTAATATATGTTCTGTCTCCGTGTAAAAAATACATTGTTTATTAGCTGCTTCTATAAAAACCGCAAAGATGCAGTTTTTTTAAGGTGTAAAAAAATGTTTGAGGTCACAGAACAAAGAAATGGACGATTTGTTCGTCCCATGCTAATTCATCCACATCTTTTTTGGTAGCTTGTTTGCCTTCAGAGTTTCAGATTCTGGTTATTTTTAACCATTGGCAGCAATAAAAAAACCACGGGGTGATGTATTACGCTTCGCGAATATCACCCCGAGAATTATAAAAAAAACAACTTAATAATCACCCTCAGCCCTGGCACCATTCAGCACAGCCCCGGTAGAACCAATACCTAAACGATTGGCTCCTTGGTCAAGAAATGCCACCGCAGTTTTCCAGTCGCGGATGCCGCCCGATGCTTTTACCTGCATTTTGTCGCCAACGGTTTTCACCATCACATCTATGTATTCAGGTTTTGCGCCGCCAGGCCCAAATCCGGTTGATGTTTTTACAAAATCGGCACCAGCCAAATGCGACAGTTCGCAGGCTTTAGCAATTTGTTCGGGCGTAAGAAATCCACTCTCCTGGATAACTTTCACCAAAATATTGTGTTTATGAGCCACTTCAACCACTGCTTTAATATCTTCGAGCACGTAATCGTATTCACCCGAAAGGAAGCGACCAATATTCATTACCATATCAATTTCGTCGGTACCATCGGTAATGGCTTGTTTAGCCTGAAAAGCTTTTACAGGTGTGGCATCGGCGCCGTGCGGAAAACTCAACACACACGAAACCTTCACGTCGCTGTCTTTCAACAACTCTTTTGCGTCTTTAATGTCGCAGGGTTTTACACACATACTGAAAACATTGTTTTCGATACACATTTGGGCATTTGCCTTTAAATCTTCAATTGTTTGTTCGGGTTTTAAAACTGCATGATCTATGGTTTTTGCAACCTGTTCTTTTGTATACATATTTTATTCTTCAATTAATGCTTTTATAATCTCTTTTATTTTTACAAAATCATCTTCAACTACAATGATTTCTTTTGCCAACCGAACGTCAGCTCCAAATCAGAAAGCCGCTCTTGTTAACGACCAAATTACCCACAAAATGCCGCATATAATCTGATTCTTTTTTGTTACAACAGGGTTGATTAATAAGCGGCATTTTATATTCGAACAGGAATTTCACCATCTTTATTTAAGCTGGTAAATTCCAGTCAAATCGGAGTTATAGCAACTAAAGCGCGGCACATAACTCTACAAAACATCTTCCACCGATTTCAAGATAATGTTAGCTAAGCTATTTTGAACCTCATAACACTTTACTCTTCCATTTCTTTTAAAATTTGTTCCACCTGATCGTTAGTCTTGGTGAGTTTGTCTTTGCAGGTTTTCAGTAAAACCGAAACGCGTTTTACTTTTTCGGCCAGTTCGTCCACGTCCAACTCTTCGTTTTCAATTTTCTCGAGGATTTCTTCTATCTCTGCCATTGCCTCGTTGTACGATATTTTTTTTGCAACCATTCTTCTATTTTCTTATGATTTTACTTTTTACACTTCCATCAGCAAACTGAGTTTCCAACTCGTCACCCACATCAACCGATTCTGCGGATTTTACAATTTTACCCTCTTTCAAAGTTAAGGTAAATCCGCGCTTTAATACATTTTCGGGGTTTAACAAACGTATTATATTTTCATTTAGGCGAATACGTTCCTGTTCTTTCAAAATATGCTTACGCGAAACTCCAGCCAAAATATCCTTCAAATGGGTCAGCGTAGCCTTTTCCTTTAAAACGTTTTCACCAACAACCCGTTTAAAAATCCGCTCTTTACTTTTAACGTCATTTTTTGTTTCAACAAACCATACCGAAAGAGCTGAGTTTAAATCGTGTTTCAACTGCGTTAATTCTTGTTGTTTTTTGAAAGAAAAAACTTTAACACTCTGCTGCAACAGGTTTCCTTTTCGTGTTATCTGAATTTGGCTGTCGTTAATAAAATCAGAAACCGAATATTTTAATCCCTCTGCCATTCGCTCCAGCTTTTCTTTCTGATACTCCATTTTTTCGCGGGTAGACTGTAGCACTCCATTTTCCAGCTCCAGAAGCCGCTCGTAAAACCGGCCCATTCCGTTGATAAGAAACTCTGCCACTGCCGTTGGTGTTTTTAACCGGGTGTGAGCTACCAAATCGATAATGGTATCATCTTTTTCGTGACCAATTCCAGTAATCACAGGCAAGGGAAACTGCGTAATATTTAAGGCCAAATCGTAGCTGTCGAAACTACTTAAATCGGCCGTTGCTCCCCCACCCCGGATTATAACAACTGCATCGAAAAAATCGTCGTACTGAAAGATTCTTTCCAGGGCATTTATTATCGAAGGCACAGTGTTAGAGCCCTGCATATATGCTTCAAATAGTTTTGTATAGAATTTAAACCCATACTCGTTACTTTCAAGCTGTTTCATAAAATCCTGGAAACCTGCAGCCGTTGCCGACGAAATAACGGCAATTTTTTGCGGCACAAATGGCAGAGCCAGCTCCTTGTTCATCTCGAAAACGCCTTCGTTTTGCAAACGCGTAATTATTTCTTTTCGCTCCAAGGCCATATTGCCAACAGTGTATGTTGGGTCAATATCTTTAATGTTCAGGCTCAAACCATAAGCAGGGTGATATTCAACTGACGCCTGCACCATAATTTTAATTCCCTGGGAAAAAAGTTGCCCTGTAGTAGTTTCGAAATAAGGTTTTAACATGCGGTAGGTATACGACCAAATGGTAGCCCGCGAACGCGCTGCAATAGTATTCCCCTCTTTTTCAATCAATTCGAGATAACAGTGCCCACTTCTATTTTCTTTTAATTCGCTTACTTCTGCCACTACCCAAACGGTTCCCGGGAAAGCATCCAGCAAAGCATCTTTTATTAAATTATTTAATTGAGAGAGCGAGAGCTTTTGTTCCATCAGCGTTTAGTATTTTATCAACTTTACTATTTCCGAATAGTTTTCGGTATCTATTTTCAGAAAAAATAATCCGTTCAGATTGTCGGGAATGTTATTTACTGCAATCTTATTACCCGCTGATTTTGTCCAGCTTTTCAACAACTGTCCGCTAACATTAATCAAACTGATATTAACCTCATTAAATTCTATATTTCCCGAATACTGAATTACAATATTATCTATTACCGGATTTGGATATACAGTCCAGTAGGAATTTCGTGATATTATTTCTGCAGACGTGGGATTTAAAAGTTCATCGGCCAGCTGCATATCGGGCACTCCGTAACCTATTAACGAATCGGGGCTCAAATATTGATGCCCGCTTGCCTCAATCGCTTCTTTAATTTCAAGCTGTGTTTTTTCAGGATTTTTTTGCCACAAACAAGCTGCCATTCCTGCCAAAACGGGTGAGGAAAACGAAGTTCCGTTAGCTACACTAACCATACCATTTGGATATTGTACAATAGTAAGAAATCCCATAGCCGCCACATTGGGTTTTATATCGCCATCAGAAGCAGGGCCTGCCGAGGTAAAATAGGCCGGATTTAAATTTACATCAACAGCTCCAACGCCAATCACCGCATCGCCATCGGAAGGGGCAATAATCCTCTGCCACTCATCATCGCGTTCGTTTCCGGCGCTGCTAAAAACCAGCATCCCCCTCGAAGCAGCCACATTTGCAGCTTGCGTTACGCGTGTTGTTTTTCCGTCCATATCTGCGTATGTATGGTCGGTGTCCTCATCATCGAACTGGTAATAACCTAACGATGAATTAATAATATCGACCCCTACACTATCGGCAAATTCTGCGGCCACAACCCAGTTGTCTTCTTCAATAATGTATTCCGTACTGGAATCTTCTGAGCGTATTAGCCAATAAGATGCGTCGGGAGCTGTACCGATTAACGAGCCAGGAATATTACCGCCCATACACGACAAAACGCTCATGCCATGATAATACGTTTCGAAAAAATTAGATTCAGGATTAACAAAATCTTTGGTACCGAGAATTTGGTTATTGGTCCATAAACTATCGAAAGCCGAAAGGTTATCTGCATTGAGAAATCCGGCATCAATTACAGCAATATGCATTCCCTGTCCTTTATAATTATTTTCGTGAAAATACTGCCCGTTTAACATCCCCATCTGGTAAACCGACTGGCCATAATACGATGTGTCGATGGATACAGATTCGCCGTTAGTATCTTCAAATTTATTTCTCACACTTTTAGTTGCTACATCCGATTTTGTTCGCTGGACTTCATCAACAAACGACCAATCCAATATTAACTTCCCCAAACTATCCAGTTCTGTTTCAACCGTCATTCCATTCAACCATTTCGAGGAATGAACATATTGCACGTCAAGGGTAAGCACCGAATCGATATAAACCTTATTTACGGGTAAGTCGAGCGAATCGATGAGAATATTTTGTTTTTCGCGACGTTCGATGGAGCGTTCAGAAAGATAATCGGCAGGATTCTCGAGCGAATATTCAGTGTCGTTTTTATCGGTAAAAGCTATCCAGTAATAATTTTGAGCCTTTAATTGAAAAGCGAGAACAAACGAAAAACAGAATAATAAAATAACGTACTTCATATCTCACAAAAGTTGGGTGTAATAATTTGGCAAATTAATGAAATAACAGGAATGTATTACCGGATTATTTTGTTTTTTCTCATATACTCCGAAGGGTCTTCCAGAAATTGTTCGGGGTCGGAAATTATTCCTTTGTTTTTTTCCAAATCCTGCATCTCCAGGTTGCCAATACTATCGCGAACTGCGGGATTCAGTATCTGCCCATTATCATAAAAAAGTGAATACAAATGCTCTCCTTGCTGGTTTTGGTATTTCCATTCACCGTGCCTAAGGTTATTTTGGTATTCGCCTACAAGCTGCTGCTGTCCGTTTTCGAAATAAATAATAAACAAACCATTTCGCATGCCGAATTTCATTTTGCATTGCATATAAGGTTTACCATCTTCATAAAACACCTGATGGTCGCCGTGTTCTTTGTCATTTTGCCAATGCTTTTCTTCCATCTTCTCACCAGTTTCGTAATATCGGTGCGAAATCCCGTCTTTTAATCCGAGTTTATATTCATCATCGGCAACCACCCGGTTTTGTTTATATATCTTCCAAACACCTTCTTTTTTCTCGTTCACATAATTTCCTTCGGCAACTTTTTTTTGCCAAATATCATAAAGTTGAGTTTGAGCAGTATCGCCCTTATAAGTAATTAGGGCTTTTAGCTGTCCTCCCGGGTGATAACGTTTCCATTCTCCTACTGGTACGCCATCTTTAAACTCACCTTCGTAAATTAATCTTCCATTAGCTTGTTTTTTTTGCCACAACCCTTGTCGCAAGCCATCAGCATCAGTTTCGTTTATTTGAGAAAATACAATAATGGGAAGAAATAAAAATAAAATTAGTATGATTCGCATAACTTTGTTTTTAATAAAACGCCAAATTAGGGAAATATTTTAGGTAGCTAAAGTAAAAAGAAGTCATAAAATGGCTATCCTTACAAAACAAAAGAATTTCCATGAACATGAAAAACAATATGGCATCTCAATAATTGTATATCGTTTTTCTATTTTTGAAACCAAAAATTTGAAGGTTACAACTAAATACATAAAAAAAAGCATTGTTACTATATTGCTATTCGGGGGGTATGCATGCTTTGCGCAAGATAAGGTCCAAACGCAAATCGATTCACTAAAACAAATAAACAGGAATGTAAGCATTCTTGAAACAACTATCGACAATAACAACCAAATTGCCTCTCTTTTTAACGAAATTAATACCGACAGTACAGTATTTTACAGCCGTCAATCCTTGATTCTTGCCGGGGAAAAAGGATACCCAAAAGGAAAAGCCGATGCCCATCTTATGCTTGCCCGGGCATTAATTGAAAAAGGGATGTTTCCACAAGCCATCGAAAATTACAACAACGCCCTTGCCTACTTCGAAAAAATAAACGATAAGGAAAAAATACTCAATGTCTATCGTGGAATAGCTTATGCATTTTCGTACGGAGCAAGTCAAATTGAATGTTTAGAGTATAGCTTGAAAGCACTGGCGGTTGCAGAAGAATTAAACGACTCGGCAACCCTACCCGTTATTTATAATAACCTGGCAACAACATACAAAAAACTCGACGATTACAAATCGGCTTTGTATTATTTCGAACGCACCCTTGATGAGGATTTGAAAGCCAACGATTCTTTGAACATGGCAATAAGCTACTCGAATATAGGGGTGTTAAAAACCGATAATCAAAAATACGAAGAAGCGGCAAAGGATTACCACCAATTAAAACTTCTTCTTCCGAACTTAAAAAACGACTATTTACGTGCTTATTTCTATCTTTCACTGGCGGGATACTATACTGCCACAGAGCAGTTTTATTCGGCACAAATATGCATAACAAAAGCCGACAAGCTGTGCAAAGAATACGATTTTCAACACATTAAAGCGAGGGTTTATCGAAGGTCCGGGGAGTTACTTTTCGCACAAAAAATATACAGTAAAAGTATAGAGGCTTTTAATAAGTGTCTCGAATTATCGCAACAAATTGGCATTGTTGAAGAGTTTCCCCGAATTTACAGTTTTAAAGCGCAAGCTTACTCAGAACTGGGAAATTACAAAGCCGCTTTTCAAGCACAGCAGAATGAAAATAAATTCAGGGAATCGGCACAAAATAAAAAAGTTGCTTTTGCCTTAGCGGAATTTGAGAATCAGCAAAAAACGAAGATAGTGCTTGAGAAACAAGCTCTGGAGCAAAAATTATTAGCCAAACAGGCGGAAAATGAAACCATACAGCTACGTTTAGAATTAAGAATTACTTTAATTACCATCTGTCTTCTTTTACTATCCGTCATTATTTTCTTTTATTTCTTCCTAAAACTAAGGAAAAACAAAAATGTCCTTCACTCGCAACATCAACTTATTAATAAACAAAAAGAACTGCTCGAAGAAAATTTCAGCAAACTTCAGTTAAGCGAAAAAAGCCTTCAAAAAATAAATGCAGCGAAAGACAAACTTTTTTCAATTATTGCCCACGATTTAAGAAGCCCTTTTAATGCCATTCTTGGTTTTAGCAATGAATTATCCGATAGTTTCGAGTTATATTCTGATGAAGAGAAAAAAGAAATGATTTCATTGATATCGAACAGTTCGGAGTCGACATTATTTTTATTGGAGAATCTATTAAACTGGGCACGTGCACAGGGCGAATCGATTGAAATTACAAAAAGGAATTATCCGCTAAAGAAACTCTTGAATGAAAGCATATCTCCTTTCATGGGCAGTGCCCAGCAAAAAAAGCTTTCTGTTGTGGTGAATACCTCCGAAAATGTGCTTATTTATAGCGATAAAGAAACAATAAAAGTGGTTATTTCGAATCTTTTTAACAACGCCATTAAGTTTAGCAATATTGCAGGAGAAATTTTAATTTCGGGAAACCAAAAAGACAATTGCGTTGAAATTTGCATTCAGGATTCGGGGATTGGAATGACCAAAGAAATAAGAGACAACCTATTTATAGCAGGCAATAAAACACAGCGTCAGGGGACATCGAACGAAAAAGGAACAGGTTTGGGTCTTGCCTTATGCCATGAATTTGTTCAGTTAAACAATGGTAAAATATGGGTGAAAAGTGAAGATGGGAAAGGCTGTTGCTTTTTTATTTCGTTGCCTGTTGAGAAGAACTAAAATTTCAAACCTTAAAAACGAAAAGCCCTCCTTTAATCAACAGATGACCTTCCTATTTATCGTTTCAAACTAATTACAGCAAATCCATTTCTAATTAATTGATATGATTTTGGTGTTCTGCCAAAATTGCGACAAAATAAACCTTATATTTCATTTCTATGAGATAGAATAAAATTTACTTCCTGTTTTGGTATTTCAGAAGGTAGCTTTGAAAAACAATAAAAAGAGGCTTTGCAAGAGAAGAGCAGGTAAATTCATTTTGTTAAACGAGACCTGGATACTTCAAAAGCTAGATTGTTTCCTTTTAATGGCAAATAGCCGGCAGTTGTATTGAATACAAACTGCCAGCTATTCTTTTTATTCTATGAATTATAAAATTTGATCTTATAAAGATTCTTTGTTTTCTATGTTATAAGATGCAACCCGCATGATTTTAATATATCGCAAAAGTGTGAATATTTATCATGCTCGATTCATTTATTAATATCCTGGATTCTGCAATAGATTTTCATTTAAATCCATTTGATCAATTGGTAGCGGAAACAAATAATGGTGTCTTTCAAAATTACGAATAGACGAAGGATCTACAATCACCGCATCAAGTAAACCAAACGGAGTTTCAATTTCTTCGCAACCAAAAGCGTAGTCGTCCGGATTATATAAATCTAAATTATCTTCATATTCGGTACCTTCTACAATAGGTCCGCAAAGAGATGCGCTCAGCGCATCTTCGGCTAATGTGTAACGTTTAAGATCGAAATAACGACTGTTTTCCAAATAAAGCTCAATGGCACGCTCTCTCATAATTTCATCGAAAATATCCATTCCGTTTTCATCTAAAAAGGCATTGGTAAGACCAGGAAGTCCGGCACGTTCTTTAACCAGGTTAATAGATTCTGCCATTTGAGCATCGGTTAAGCCACCATTCAATAAATACAATGTTTCTGCATAAATTAAATATACCTCGGCCAAACGGATTATTGGGTAATCAAACGCTTCGTCTGCCTGTGCCCTATAGGTTCCATAATTATAAGAATAGAACTTCCTGTTTGACCAACCAACACCATAACCATCACTAGCTCCTGGAAGCACAAGAGTACCAGCAGGCCAGGTATCCCAAACGTCAACGCTATTATCGGCAATATAGGCTCTCATTCGGTAATCGCGATTCTCGAACTCTGTAGCACAAGTTGCATAGCCCTGGAATAAATCAGAATCGAAAATAGTTTTACCATCGGTACACAAGAACATATCCATGAATTTACGCGATGGTGCGCCACGGCCCCCCATTACGTGAGAAATCATCTTATTGGGCTGGTACAAATCGTAATCAAATTTTTGATAAAGAATAAACTCATTGTTAGAAGCTTTCTCTAAACCCATAGGATTAGAGTCTGCATCTTCCAAATCGAAAAGATATAGACTACTTAAATTGTCCGACTCCTCGTTGTAATTCCAAAGGCTGTAACCTCCATCGTCCATAACTTCTTTTGCTAAGGAATTTGACTCGGTCAACATTTCTGTTGTCGTCATATAGCCGTCAGGCTTAGTAGTACCAGCACCATCTGTAACGCCGTCGCCATCTGTAGTGGTTCCAACATTATCTTCCCATGTAGCCTCAAAAAGTAAAGCCTTGGCTTTAAATGCTACTGCACCATATTTACTAACTTTACCTTTATCTGCTGTTGCAATTTCGCTTTCGAGTGGTAAGCCATCAATAGCCTCGTCAATATCTTCCAGTACCTGGGCAAATACTTCGTAACGCGAATTTCGTGCTGCAGTTAAGGTTTCACTGTCAACATCTAATACTTCAGTTACAATAGGTACCCCCCCGTAACGTTGTAATAAGAAAAAATGTTGCATTGCCCTAAAGAAATAGGCCGCAGCTACATATTCTTCAATTTCGCTTGCATCTCCGGTATATTCTTCGGCCTTTTCAAGAATCAAATTCGCCTCTCTAATGTATTCGTAGGTATCGGTCCAGAAGTCATCCGATTCCGGAATTTCATCATTACCCCGGCCATATTCCTGGGCACGTCCGGTTAAATCCGAACCATAATCAAAATATTCAACACCATCCCAGAGTGTTGCCCACCCCGTCATCCCAAAATACAAGTAGTTTGAAGCAGCTTTAAAATGCTCAGCAGTTGTATAATACGAAGCTTCCGTAATGGAGTCCGTAGGATCCAAATCCAAATATGTGTCCTGACATGCTGAAAGCACCATCACACATGTTAATAATAAATATAATATTTTTCTCATCTTTTTTACTTTTTATTTATTTCTTAAGAATAATAAATAGGATGAAAATACTTCCTTTTTCAAGCCTTATTCATTTATTCCACTTTTTGAAATTTTTAGAATGTTACGCTAACACCCATAGACCATGATCTTGCGAAAGGATAAGAAGAACTGGAACTTTCACCATATTCAGGGTCGTAGCCATCCTTAAGACTTGTAAATTCAAATAAATCGTTTCCTGAAAAATAGATCCTAAGTTTATCAACATTTACATCTCTCACATTTACATCCCTAAATGTATAACCCAGCACGAGCGATTTCAAGCGGACGTAGCGATTGTTTTGCATCATGAAGTCGTTATTTGCCCAGTTCCATGAAGCTCTGTTGGAATTGAATGTCATTCTTGGATAAGCAGCACCTGTGTTTTCCTCTGTCCAGGTTTTACCGATATAGGCAGGCGTTTGGTTAGCCCATTTATATCTAAACGGGTAACTCATTTTTCCCGATCGTACCACATTTTGACTTAATACTCCCTGGAAGAATGCTGTCATATCCCAATTCTTATATTGAAAATTAAGGTTAAGTCCATAATTGTAGTGCGCCTGATTGTCTCCCATGTCTTTCACATCGCCATCACCTGCAGTAATAGTACCTGAACTGGTAATTGCTCCGTCACCATCGATGTCTAATCTTTTAGTATCTCCTGCACGTAGTTTTTGAGACCCATCGTCATAGTCAGGTACATTGCTACCAGAGCCATCATTATCGGTATAATAATCTTCCACATCATTATCATCTGTAAAAAAGCCATCGGTTTGGTATAAGAAGTATGAATTTAATGCATAACCTTGTACGTTTTCATTCAGGCCGGCAGAATAAGTATTAACTCCCTCCATACTAACTAATTCGTTTCTTGAATCGCCAATGTTGAAGGTAACATTATATTTAAAGTCACCAGATTGTCCTTTATAACCGAGAACAACCTCCCAACCATTTACTTCAAGTACTCCGCTATTGGTTTTAGGAGCAGTAGCTCCGAGGATTCCGGGATATTCTACTTCGATAAGCATCCCGTCGTTCTTTTTCCAGAAATAATCGAACGAACCGTATAGTTTACTATCTAACAATCTAAAATCAACACCAAGGGTCGTATTTTGTACACGTTCCCATGTTGTTGAAGTTGTTGTCATCCCGTCAACAGTAGCCGCGTCCTGTGCTGCCGCAGTTGTTGTTCCAAAAGCATAAGATGAGAAACTCATTTCCGATATATCCGAATAAGTATTTATCCCCTCCTGATTACCTGTTTCACCGTAACTGGCCCTAAGTTTCAAGAAAGAAATTAAATCCTGATTGCTCATAAAATCTTCTTCGCTCATTACCCAACCTAATGACGCATAAGAGAAGTTTGCCCATTGGTTTTCATCGCCCATTTTCGACGAACCATCTCTACGGAAAGTAGCTTCGAAAAGGTATTTATCCTGGTAACTATAATTAACCCTGCCTAAATAAGAGTAAAGTCCCCAGTGATTCGAACCGCCTTCATTCTGTTCGCTCGATTCCTGAGAAGCAACCTCGAGGTCGTACACACCATAATCGTCAAGCCCCTGACGGTAACCGTACAGGCTGCTATACTCTTTTAATTCGCCTGTTACACCTGCCATAGCCGCAAAAGAGTGATCGCCTAACTTCTTATTATAGTCCATAAATCCACCAAAAGTCTTATAGGTTTTCGTTTCATTTTCCGAACTCATATAGGAGGTACTATTTATACTACTGGCTGCCAAAGAGCCATCCCACTGGTAAGTAAGCACCTCTAACACAGACTTATCAGTATCAAGAAATTCTTTTTCATACGAAGCAGTTCCTCTCAACGACAGGTCTTTGGTAATGTTTAATGTGGCAGCAATATTCAGGCGAACCTGATCGCGATCGATATTTTCTTTACCACCATCAGTCATCTGGGCAACCGTATTTTTACCTCCTGCGGTTCCAAAGTTTGCGTACCAGAGTCCGTCAGGAGTTTTAGAAGGAAAGAGAGGAGGGTCTTGATCAATGGAATTCGAACCAAAACCAGATGAAGGATTATTTTGAACAGTATTTAAATACGAAATTCCTGTCTCAATTTTAAACCAATCGGTTACTTTATAATCGTAGTTAAAACGAGCATTGTATTGTTTTACTCCATCGTAAGCAAGTTTTAACATACCTCTATTTTCTGAATAACCTACAGAAAGACGATAAGAGGTTCTTTCTGAAGAGCCTGAGATACTAAGATTTTGCTGGTTCGATACAGAAGTCCCATAGGTATCATCAAAACGACGGGAATTCGCCATCCAGATATCGCCCCAAGCTGTTGTATAGTACTGGGCAACCTGATTTTGCATATCCAACATATTGTCTTCCGTATACCAGTTCCAGTAGCTGGCATAGTCACCATCCTGTTCTGCTGCCTCCAGGAAAACCGTAGCATATTCTCCCATGGTAGGTGATGTAGGTTGAATACCAATTGTTTGCACACTAACGTTACTGGTAAAGTTAACTTTCATGGCTCCTTTACCTTTTTTGGTAGTTACCAGCACAACACCATTGGCAGCACGTGCTCCATAAATTGACGCAGCACCATCCTTTAGCACACTTACCGACTCAATATCATCTGAGTTCATGTTTAGAAAGGCCTGATCGCTAATGGCAGGCACCCCGTCAATTACGATTAGTGGGTCTCCACCGTTTACAGAAGTTTCCCCACGAATGGTAAAATCAAGTTCTTCTTCACCTGGTCGGGATGAACTACGCGTAACTACTAACCCAGGAGTTTGTCCCTGCAAAGCCAAAGCCGGACTTACTGTAGCCCTATCACTAAAGGTTTCAGAATTCACCTGATCAACAGCTCCAGTTAAGGTAGCTTTCTTCTGAGTACCATAACCCACAACCACTACCTCTTCCAAACCAACGGCATCAACCTTCATGGTTACGTTAAATTCCGTCTGATCTCCAACAGAAATCTGCTGGCTAAGCATACCCACGAAAGAAACAACAAGAGTAGTTTCCGAAGTTACACCGTTAAGGTTAAACTTACCGTCGATATCGGTAACCGTTCCCTGCGAAGTTCCTTGCACCACTACGGTAACACCAGGCATTGGCTGGTTTTTCTCGTCTACAACCTTTCCGGTAACGGCTTTTTGCTGGGCATAAGCTCCACCACTAAGCGCTACGAAAAAGAGGGTGAACATTACAAAGCATAACGCTTTCATAACTTCATTTTTGTTTTTCATAAAAAATAGTTTTAAAAATTTAGAGAATTACTTTATTGATTTTCTTAAATCCTAAAAAAAGATTAACCTGTTTATTTACTCATATTTTTATATTTAATAATTGATTCCAGAAAATAATAATCGGCATACACCAAAGGCACATCCACTTCAGAGTTAAAAGGCATAGAACCGGTAGAATGCTTCAACAAGAAGCCACCATTTCCTCCCACTTTTGCAAAAAAATCAGGAGAAGATAAATTGAAAAGCAACTTTTGGGCAACTTCGAAATAAAAATGATTATTAGCATATTCCGACAAATCGAATAATGCCGATGCAATTATTGCAGCAGCTGAAGCATCTTTGGGTGTATCGGGCTTATGGGGTGCCTTAAAATCCCAGTTTGGAATTTTTCCTTCTTTTATACCATCAACCTGAAGCAAATAATTAGCTATATGTATAGCTTGGGTAAGAAATTCTTTCATTCCGGTTTCGCGATACATCATAGTAAAACCATAGATAGCCCAGCTTTGTCCACGCGCCCAGTCGCTTTCGTCGGCATATCCCTGATGAGTATTTTTATTCAATACCTCACCTGTTTCCGGGTCGTAATCCACAACGTGATAACACGAATAATCATCGCGAAAATGGTTTTTCATGGTGGTTAGTGCATGCTGCTTAGCAATTTCGCGAAAACCTTCATTTCCGGTTTCCCGGGCTGTCCACATCAACAGTTCAAGGTTCATCATATTATCAATAATTACCGGATATTTCCACTGTGCTGTGTTTGGGTTGCTATTCCACGAACGAATACATCCAACTATCGGATTATAGCGGGTGGATAGTGTTTTGGCCGATTGAATTAGAATTTTTTTAAACTCTGCATTGTCGACATATTTTATTGCCCGCCCGTAACTACAATATATTTTAAAACCAATATCGTGGTCGTCTCCATTATACTGTTCGGTTTCCAAAGGCAAGGTATACTCGAGTGCCTGCTCTTTCCACTTTTCTTCGCCGGTAAGTTCGTACATCATCCACAGTGTTCCGGGGAAAAACCCACTAGTCCAGTCCTTGCTCGGAACCATCTGAATTTTGTCGTCTACAACTGTTCGGGGGAAGATGTAATTTTTGGTACGAAGGGGCGCTATTTTTTTTAAAGCCGCCTGCAGTTGTTCTTCCGATTGCTCAATTACAAGGTCAATTCTTTCGGGTTGACGCAAATTACAACCGAATAAAAAAATTAATAAGCCAAAAGAAATAAGTTTCTTCATTTTTTAGGTATATTTTTCTGAAAGGATTTAGAAAAATCCAGACTCTTTTATGAGTATCATTAAAAAGAGTCCGAAGTAATCTCACTAAATATTTAATAAAAATTTATGTGTTAAGATCCTTCCGTTCATTTTAGTTTTACTGGACTAACTAGTCGTTTTAGTCAAGGCTAAAATATGACAAGAGATTGCCAACAATTAGGAAAATATGAGCAAAGGCTTGAAATTTTGAAGCATTTTAAAACAAATAATGCATCAATGCATAATATGTTATAGACTCAACCGTTTAAAAAGATATATATTTGAACAAAAATAAAATTATGCACAGAAAGATTTCTTTCTGTTTTCTACTACTACTTCAAAATTTTTTAATTTTTGCACAAACGAATGATATTCGGTTTAGACGAATTTCTCCTCCAGGAGGATATAGCTTCCAGGCTATACATTCTTTCAATCAGGATAAACACGGCTACATGTGGATGGGTGGTTTTGCGGGAATAATCAGGTATGATTCAAAAGAAATAAAACGATTCAATTATAATCCGGAGCAAGCCAATAAACTTCCAAGTAACTATATTACATCAACTGTTATTGACGATGACAATAATATAATAGTAGCTACGAATAATGGACTTTGCAAGTTCAATCATTTTACACAAGAATTTAATAAAATAGAATACACCTACGACGATGGTTCGGAAGCGGAACCCAATATTCTTTCGGCGGAAGTAGACAAAAATGGGATTCTTTGGATAGCGGACAGGAAAGGTTTCGGCTACCTCGACTACAATAAGAAACAATTAATCAAAATAAATGAGGGTATCGATGATAGTCCTATACTGATTCATATAGACGAAATAAATCGTATTTGGATAGGTACCAAGGATGGTTCGGTGTACTTATTCGATCAGGAAAGCCACATATTTAAAAAGATTATTAATGGACCTGGGTCAAATGTGCGCACTATTAGTACAAGTAATAATCGAATTTGGGTTGGGTTTCAGAGCCATGGTGCCTGCCAGTATGATTTTAATGGAAATTTAAAAGTACATTATACCTATACTAAAGATCCTAAATATGATATTAAATCAACCAGTATCCGAAAAATATGTAGAGATACTCAGGGTCGGATTTGGATTGGAACCTATCTCGGTTTATACTGCAGCATTAATAATGAGTTGATACGTTTCGACATGAATGACTATGAGGAAATACCGCACAATTCAATATTTGATATATATGAAGACAGGCAGGGTGGTATATGGATAGGAACATGGTCGGGCGGCGTAGCCTATTTGCACTCTTCTGATAACATGTTCATTAACTTCAAGCACACAAAAGAGGCGTTGTCAATTTCCGACAACATGGTGAGCTCCTTTACACAAGCAGACAATGGGGATATTTATGTGGGAACAGAACTTTTTGGTCTGAACAAATTTAACATGAGCACTTCTTCGTTTGAACACATTCGTGTGAAAGAATCAAATACCGTTTTAAACATTAAGGCACTGGATTTTGATGCCTACGGAGGATTGTGGATTGCATCGGCATTTAACGGTGTATTTTATCGCCCCAAAAACAGCACTTGTTTTAAACATTTTCCGCAAGGAGAAGAAGATGGAGCTCATGTTTCCGATAAAGAAACTTACGCGCTCTGTAAATCAGATTCGGGGATGTGGATTGGGAATAGCAAAGGAGGCATTGACTTTTATAATTTTAATACAAAAACCATCTCCTTTGTGTCGAATAAGAAATTGAAAATACCTCTTTTTAATTATGCGATAAATACTCTATCTATTGATTCTAAAAAAAACTTATGGGCTGCTACAAACAATGGATTGTTTAAAATTCATCTTCCTTCAAAAAAACTCATTCATTTTGGCCCATTTACAGATGAAAAATATAAAAAAAACAGGCAATCGTTTTACTTTGCCAAAGAATTATCTGACGGAAATATATGGATAGGCACCGAAGGAAATGGAATATATATTTACAACCACAACAGTGACTCCATTCGTTGCTTTAATGCCAATGGGCTACTCGGGGGTAAGGATGTATATGGTATTATTGAAGGATTGAGTAACGATATTTGGATTACAAGTAACGATGGGTTAATCTTATACAATTCTAAAACAAAAAAGTCAAGAAAATTTGCTATAACCGATGGTATCCAAGGCAATCTATTTAATCCGAATGCAATTTTCAAAGATAAAATAGGGAATTTGTATTTTGGAGGGACCAATGGTTTTAGCCTACGCAAATCACAAACAGTAGCAACCAATAAGAGGGCTCCAAACATATTAATTAACCGAATTGAAGTTAACAATAAGGATATTGTACCCATACAAGCAGGGGTTAATACTTTCGAAAAGATAATTCTTGAACCCGGAGAGAATTCTTTAATCTTCTATTTTTCAGCAGATAATTATTTACTTTCTAAAAAAAATGAATTTCAATATCGCCTTACCAATTATGTAGACGAATGGATTCAAGGAGGATGCAGTGGTGAAGCAAGATTTGTGAATGTTCCTGCAGGTGAATACATTTTTGAAGTAAAAGCATGTAATAACGATGGAATTTGGAACGAAATTCCTGGCACTTTATCAATTAAAATTTGCGAATTCTGGTATCGTTCAGCCGTAGCATATATACTCTATTTTGTCGCATTTATAACAATTACATTTCTGATAGTTCGCTTTTACATTGATCGTGCTGCCTATAAAAAAGAGTTACAATTTGAACGAATTAAACATGAACACGATGAGAATTTAAATGAAACGAAACTTAAGTTTTTTACAAATATATCTCATGAGTTTCGCACCCCCCTTACTTTAATAAGCGGCCCTGTTAAAAACTTGATTAATGCGAATAATTTAACCCCCTTCCAACAGAAGCAGCTCGATACTGTTAACCGAAACACCAATCGTTTGCTTCAGCTCATTAACCAGTTAATAGACATACGAAAAGCAGAAAAAGGTTTTACACATTTAAACATTTCCAAAATTGAAATGATTGATTTTATAAACCAGCGTATATCCTATTTTTCGGAAGAAGCCAGGTCGCGAAAAATAAATCTTACGTTCAACTACAATACCAGTTCAATTGCCATTGAGGCCGATGATGAGAAACTTGATAAAGTCATATTCAATCTTCTTTCGAATGCTTTCAAATATACCCCATCGAATGGAGTTATCACTGTAAGCATACAAGGTAAAATTGCTGATAACAACAAATCCTTTATAAACCAACTCAGCTTTGGTGAACTCTACAACGAAGATTATGTAGAGATTGTAATCAGTGATAGCGGAGCAGGGATAAAACGAGAGGAGCTTCCCCATATATTCGAACGATTTGAACAGACAAAAGACAGTAGAAATAAAATTAACAGTTCAGGCATTGGGCTAAACCTTTGTAAAGAATTTACATTAATGCATCGGGGAATGATTACCGTACAAAGTACCCCTGGCAAAGGTTCTCGTTTTTCGTTGCGACTTCCTACCAAACAAAAAGCACAAAGAATACTTTTCGACAAAACTGAAATAGTCAGAAATATCGAACCAGAAAATAAGTTGATAGCATTGGATATCGATACTAACCAAGTAACGATAGATAAAAAAATAAAAATATTGGTGGTAGAAGACAACAAAGATTTACGAGACTATATTGGGCAAATAGTTAGTGAAAACTACTCGGTAACTTTCGCCGAAGATGGAGTCCAAGGTCTTAAAATGCTTGATACACAAAATATTGATTTGGTTATTTCAGATGTAATGATGCCTAAAATGGATGGCTTTAAATTTTGTCAGTCAATAAAAACCCAGATTGAGACCAGTCACATTCCGGTCATTTTACTTACGGCTCTAACGTCGGTTGAGAACACCACTAATGGATTAGAAAAGGGCGCAGATGCTTATATTTCAAAACCATTTGACGATAAAGTACTTATGTCGCAAATAAACAATTTAATAAAGCAAAGAAAGCGACTTCAGGAAAGCTATTCGCGTAAGTTGGTTAACAACCAGCCGATAGACATAAATAGTCTCGACAACTATTTTTTGAATAAAGTAAATTCAATTATCGAAAATTCCATAGACGATGAAAACTTCACCATTGATATATTGGCAGAAGAAGTTGGATTAAGTAAAAGCCAGCTTTATCGTAAATTGAAGCAAATAACCAACCATACGACTTCTGAATATATCACAATGATTAAAATTAATAAAGCAACATCTCTTTTAAATTCAAAAAACTATACAATTGACGAGGTTGCTTATAGAACCGGCTTTAACAGCCATTCGTATTTTAGCAAATGCTTTAAAAAAATACACGGGCAAACGCCTAAGGAATACCTAAAAAGAGGATAAACTTTATAAACTGAGTTCAACATCGTAATTTCCTCTCAGATTCATAAGGACATGACAAAAAATCAAATATCTCAATATTATTTTGATTTTTAGAATTTAAAAGAACATGAGCGATGTATGAGAGCCCTCATTAAAATATGCTCATAGCTTTTCGTCCATATTTTTTAATTTCAATTTTCTTCAAATTCTCATGTATAAATATTCCGGTTTGGAAACACCAAACAAATGCTATCACTACAATAAGTAAAATGCATTAGCTAGCTTCTCAAATCCAACAATTTGAACTTTACATAGCGCATTAACAACATGAATATAAGTTTAAACCGTGATAAATTATCTTTTCCTTGAAAATGAGTATTCAATATTGAAATGAAATCCTTACTTTTATTCAGAACGTTGATTTTTTTCATTAGAAAAATGAGTGGTATTATTCTGCTAATATATTGACGACCAAAGTCTAATTTCAATTTTTACAGAATTACTCTGCTAATAATCAACGATTTATATTTCTATCATGTACTGAAGAAAATGAATGACCGTAAAACAACAAATATATTATTACTTCTAATTGTAATACCTCTTTTCTTTTACTTACTTAAAATACTATCGTTTATTTTTATTCCCTTGGTATTATCAATGTTTATTGCCCTTTTGTTTTTACCATTAATGCGATGGATGAAAAAAAGGAGAGTACCCAAATCCGTTAGTATTACAATTGTAATTGCATTTATTGTAGGAATATTAAAAGCCGGAGGTGTTCTGATTAAACTCACAAGCAACGAGATATTAGATGCCGATGGCGTTATTTTCCAAAAAGCAGAATCCAAAATAATAGATTTAATTGTTACGCTTGAAAAATTTTTCGGAGTTGAAAGACTTCAGGATGAGAGCGTAATAATGCACTATTTTCAGGGAAACAATTTTATGGAAAACTTCGGGAGTACGCTTGGCTTTGTAAGCGATACGCTTACCATGACTTTAATGACGACATTTTTTGTGGTCTTATTACTTTCAGAGTCAATAAATTTTCAGAAAATTCTTAACCAAACAATTTTTAAAACAAAATACTCTTCAGTAAAAACCTTTGTAAAAATAGAAAAGGACATAATTACTTTTGTTAAAGTAAAGTTTTTAATTAGTCTGTTTACAGGAATCGGTTTTAGCCTGGCCTGCCTAATATTCGATGTTAGTTTTCCAATTTTTTGGGGTTTATTTGCATTTGTTATCAATTTTGTTCAAATGATTGGCTCTGTTGTTTCAGTGGTTTCGCTTTCATTATTTGCGTTTATTGAGCTCGACCCAAGCGGAACTCTCTTGTTTTTTATTCTATGCATTACAGCTGTGCAAATTTTAATGGGAGGAATTTTGGAGCCTGTTTTTATGGGAAAAACCTTTGCATTAAATGTAATAACCGTGCTAATAATGTTAATGTTTTGGGGTTATTTATGGAATGTCCCGGGCTTGATATTGTCTATACCAATTACAGTATTTTTTCGAATTATTTTAGACCAGTTCCCCAAAACCAAGATAATTGCCGATTTATTGGCAGGCACAAAACCCCAAATAAGATTCAAACGAGAAAGCAAATAATATGTCATCAAAAACCAAAATACCGTTCATGCAGCATTTGGCTAAATGTTAATGGGCGTAAACACTATTATTCATCGGGTGGTTTTATTTTGAAATTCCACTCGGGGCTTTCTCTCCTTTGTATTATGAGGGAGCACAATTCTAAATTATCATTTTGCAGGCTTCCATAAATTACTTCTATTCTGTTTACAAATTATTTGAAACAACCTTTGCTTTCTACCATAGTATAAGCTTGTCAAGTATTAGATTATATCACTGCATTATTAAATCTGAAATGTTTTTCCATTTAGAGACATACCGATTTTCGGATACGAATCATGAATATTATTTAGTTTCATATTCAGCAAATAAAGGTCATCATCCCAAATCGTAAACACTCCAAAATCAATTTCATTCAAATTGCAAAAAAAATCGAAATAAATGGAATTAGTGGGTTGGAGGCAAATAAATTGGAAAATGTCTTTGAGGCAGCTTAGCATCACTGTTTTTATTCCACAAAAAAAGCCCCTCCGTTACGGAGAGGCTTCTTCAAAATATATCGTTTTACAAAAGCTTATTTCACTTCTTCAAAGTCGACATCTGTTACTTCGCCATCGTCTTTGGGT
Source organism: Draconibacterium sp. (assembly GCA_041583785.1). Taxonomy (GTDB): domain Bacteria; phylum Bacteroidota; class Bacteroidia; order Bacteroidales; family Prolixibacteraceae; genus Draconibacterium. The sequence continues at coordinate 128,879 of JBFHFE010000001.1, forward strand.
TGGCCTTCTGCCTGTGCGCCTTGAGCACCTCCTGCAGGACCTCCCTGAGGTTCCCCGGGAGCTCCGTTTCCTCCCTGTGCTTGCGAGGCATTGTACATTTCCTGCGAAGCTGCCTGGAATACAGTATTCAACTCATTCATTGCCGTATCGATAGCAGCAAGATCTTTACTTGCATGTGCTTCTTTCAGTTTTTTCAATGCGCTCTCAATCGGGCCTTTTTTATCGGCTGGCAATTTATCGCCAAATTCTTTCAACTGCTTTTCTGTTTGAAAAATCAAACTGTCGGCCTGGTTGATTTTATCAGCAGTTTCTTTAACTTTCTTATCGGCTTCGGCATTTGCTTCAGCTTCAGCTTTCATTTTCGTAATCTCATCCTCACTTAAGCCCGAAGATGCTTCAATACGAATCGACTGCGATTTGCCGGTTGCTTTATCTTTTGCATGAACGTGCAATATACCATTCGCATCAATATCAAATGTCACTTCAATTTGTGGAATACCACGTGGTGATGGCGGAATACCGTCTAAGTGGAAACGGCCGATAGTTTTGTTACCCGATGCAATTGGTCGCTCGCCTTGCAAAACATGAATTTCTACCGAAGGCTGGTTATCAGCAGCAGTGGTGAATGTTTCCGATTTTTTAGTAGGGATAGTTGTGTTCGACTCAATCAACTTGGTCATTACACCACCCATGGTCTCAATACCCAACGAAAGTGGAGTTACATCCAAAAGAAGAACATCTTTTACTTCGCCAGATAATACACCTCCCTGAATGGCAGCTCCAATGGCTACAACCTCATCAGGGTTAACTCCTTTTGAAGCTTCTTTTCCAAAGAATTCTTTTACTTTATTCTGAATGGCAGGGATACGAGTTGAACCACCTACCAAAATTACTTCGTCGATATCGCTTGCCGAAAGACCAGCATTTTGTAAAGCTTTGCGACAAGGTTCGATTGTTGCATTAATTAAGGTATCAGCTAACTGCTCGAATTTTGAACGAGTTAAAGTTTTTACCAAGTGCTTTGGAATACCATTAACCGGCATAATATAAGGCAGGTTTATCTCAGTTTGAGAAGAACTCGACAATTCGATTTTAGCTTTTTCAGCAGCTTCTTTCAAACGTTGCAATGCCATTGGGTCCTGACGCAAATCAATACCTTCTTCGCTTTTAAATTCGTCGGCCAGCCAATCGATAAGTACCTGGTCGAAATCGTCACCACCAAGATGCGTATCACCATCGGTTGATTTTACTTCGAATACACCATCCCCAAGCTCAAGAATTGAAATATCGAATGTTCCACCACCAAGGTCGAACACTGCAATTTTCATGTCACGATCCATTTTATCCATTCCGTAAGCTAACGAAGCGGCGGTTGGCTCGTTAATAATCCGGCGAACTTGCAAACCTGCAACTTCACCAGCTTCTTTTGTTGCCTGACGTTGTGCATCGTTAAAGTAAGCAGGAACAGTAATTACAGCTTCTGTTACTTCTTGCCCCAAATAATCTTCTGCAGTCTTCTTCATTTTCTGAAGTATCATTGCCGAAATTTCTTGTGGCGAATATTTTCTGTCGTCGATTTGAACACGTGGCGTATTGTTGTCGCCTTTTACTACTTGGTATGGAACACGAGCCACTTCTTTTGAAACACGGTCGAAAGTTTCACCCATAAAACGTTTAATTGAAGAAATCGTTTTTGTTGGGTTAGTAATGGCTTGACGTTTTGCAGGATCTCCCACTTTACGTTCGCCGTTTTCTACAAATGCTACAATAGAAGGTGTTGTACGTTTTCCCTCGCTGTTAGGGATAACTACAGGTTCGTTACCTTCCATTACCGAAACGCACGAGTTCGTGGTTCCTAAATCTATTCCGATAATTTTTCCCATCGTTTATATATTTTAATTTTTATTTCTTTTAAAAACTTCGCTTAGCATTAATCAATGATTGTGCCATGTGGAATTCGACAAAAATGATGGAAAAACTGACACACATTTCTGAACATGGACAACAAACCCTGTCAATATCGGTGACAAAAAGACAGAAATAAAGAAAAACAAACAGGAGGCTTGAAAAACAAAAGCAAGAAAAGTAAACTCAGGAATAAAAAAACAAAGCAGCTAAGCCCTTAACAACTAATCCAAAAAAGACATTACAAGCGTTAAATAAGCCCCAGGGTTTAAATAAGCCAAACTCCATTAATATATCCCCGCAAAAATCCAGACCCGCACCATCACTGCACTAAATATGCATCATCTGGCAGTTAAGGGAGTCGGACATTTTTTTTATGACACACGGATTCTCTCCATTTTATCGGGGAATATTAAAATGCTGAACATCGACTTTAAACATGCTCTGCGGTGGAATTAGTTTTTTTTTGCGGATGCCACTTTTCAACGTGGCTATCGACCATTATAGGAGAAGCGGCTGGCTATTACATTATAGGGCAATTGATATGAACTCAATATTTGTGTAGCTGTTTGCAGGAATAACAAACATGCAAAATGTAATCAAATTTTTCTCTGATTGACTGGCAAATTCGTTTGGAACTTAAATCGATATACTGATTTTAATTGTAAGCCTCGCTATTGTTTAGAGGTTACTAAAAAGACAGATTCTCCATCAGCTTAAATATCATATAAGAGCAACTTCATAACCTGTGTAGTGAATTCAGCACAAATACACGTCGCACTTTCGAAACATTCATAATTAATAGCCAGAGTTCAATGTTCTTACCTCAAATTCAACTAATTTTTAATAGTCCAACCCGGGTTAATACCTGCTGCGGTAAATTGCCAACGAGAACTCAGGGCCAGGCAAAACAAATTGTTCGCCATCAGCAATGCGCCAGGCGAGATTCATTTTCATTCTCGATTTTGAATTAAACTGAGTATACCAGGCGGCATAAGGAATGGCATTATGACTGAGCGTGCCAAGGTTGTCAAGTCCGTCAATTTCAATTCCGGATACATATTTCACTCCAAAATCGAACTGGTTTTTCAAATTTGGGAAATAAGTCCAGCCCAGGTCTAATTCAGCAGTGCCCCAATCTTGATCCTCATAACGGTGATAAACGATTTCGGCGCTAAAATTTCGGTTCCATTTTACATTGCGATATTTCGAATTTTCGTACTGAACATAACCGCCATAAACAAAATCAGGTTCCTGATTCGAATAAGTAAAATAAGGGCCAAATTCCAGGCGTTTCCCCTCATAGCGTGGGTCAAACTCACTATATTGCCATTCGTCTTGCATGGCATCCGCCGGTGCCAGCAGCAATTTATTGCTCATAAAACTACTAATATAGCTCATTTCCTCTTCCAGTTTGTGTCCTTTCCTAAGATCTCTATTGTTCTTAATCTCAGCAACCACCTGTGCCAATTCTGCAATTTCGAAGTCAGAAAAAACCCGGCCAGGATAATATTTTTCCAGTAAATAATGGGCTGTCATTAAATGGTTCATTGGGCTTAAACGACCAACTCCCCAACCAGCTTTTACATCAAATCCATAACTAAACTGGTCTTTTGTTTCGCTTTCATCGTAATTATTTGTCGCTCCCGACGTTACAATAGTTGAATCCGAGCTTAGCTGATACAAATCATAACGCCCCCAGGCGCTAATATCAAAAACAGTAAAATTTTTCGGGTCGTAATAAAAACGGTTTAAATAACTAACGTTTGCCGATGAACTTATTCCGAAAAAATTCTGATTGGCATTTACATTTTTACTACCTGAGTCATATTCCCATTCATCAAATCCGCCAAAAGGTCCGATTTCGAAGGCAGCATTAAGCTCCTCCTGTTTGTAATCAAGGAGATTGTAGAAGCTATTTTCGAAACGAAATTTCGCACTTAACGAAGTCTCTTCATTATTATAGTTTATTTCATCGCTCTTGTCTTGTTGATTGCTAACATCAAATACAAAACCAGAATTTAACTCCCTCTTTTTAAACGACACCACTTCATTATTAATGGTATTCTCTTGAGCAAAAGCAACAAAAACAGTTGCAACAAAAAATAAGGTATAAAAAAGCTTTACAAAAGAATTATATTTTTTTCTCATTTTTCGACTTTTGAATTCAAGCGCAAAGAAAGCAAACCTTCTGTAAACTATACTCATGCACCGGTTAATAAAAGTTAACAAAAACCATTTTATATTGGATAAAATCCTTTGTTTTTGGGCGTTACAAAAGGTTTGGTTAATTTTGTCGTCTAACTTGAACGTATAAAGAATGTCAGTACACAGCGAAATAAGAAAAGTTACCACCCACCGCTTATCGGAAATGAAACTGCGTGGCGAAAAAATATCGATGTTAACCGCCTACGATTACAGCATGGCACAGTTGGTTGACGAAGCCGGAGTTGATGTAATCCTGGTTGGCGACTCGGCCTCAAATGTAATGGCCGGTCACGAAACCACCCTACCTATCACTCTTAATGAAATGATTTATCACGGCGCATCGGTAGTACGTGCAGTAAAACGCGCACATGTGGTAATTGATATGCCATTCGGAACCTATCAGGGCGATTCAAAGGAGGCATTAATTTCGGCCATACGTATTATGAAAGAAACTGCAGCCGATTCGGTAAAGATGGAAGGTGGCGAGGAAATTATTGAATCAGTAAAACGTATTCTTTCGGCCGGAATTCCAGTTATGGGTCATCTGGGATTAATGCCACAATCCATTCACAAATTCGGAACCTATACCGTTCGTGCCAAAGAAGAAACCGAAGCCGACAAACTTATTCGCGACGCAAAATTACTGGAAGAGGCAGGTTGTTTTGCCATTGTGCTGGAAAAAATACCGGCAGAATTAGGCAGCCGTGTGGCAGCTGAAGTTCGTATCCCTGTTATAGGAATTGGTGCAGGAGGAGGTGTTGACGGGCAGGTACTGGTCATACACGATATGCTGGGAATTACCCAACAGTTTTCGCCACGTTTCTTAAGAAGATACCACAACCTGGCAGCAGAAATAAAAGGGGCTGTAGGAAATTACATTAACGACGTAAAATCGAAGGATTTCCCTAACGAAAAAGAACAGTATTAAAAAGTTGGAAAACAGAAACTGAAAGTCACAAAAAATTTCCATCCCCCTTCAGTTAGCAACAGATTTCGCAACGTTCGAAATGAAATAAGTGCGTATAAAGTGAAAGTAATTTACGAAGACAACCATATTATTGCAATTAATAAATCGTGTGGCGAAGTTGTGCAGGGCGATAAAACCGGCGACGAAACCATACTGGACAAGGTAAAAAAGTTTCTGAAGGAAAAATACAACAAACCCGGAAACGTTTATCTTGGACTGCCCCACCGGCTCGATCGTCCCACAAGCGGAATCCTTGTTCTGGCGAAAACAAGCAAAGTTTTACCTCGTTTAAACAAACTCTTTCAAACAAAAAGTGGGGTAAAAAAAATATACTGGGCTGTAGTAGATAATCGTCCGCCCAAATATACCGACACGCTTGAGCATTACTTGAAAAAAAACGAGGAACGAAATAAAAGTTATGCATTTAACGAGCCACTTGAAGGGGCAAAATTAGCTAGCCTAACCTATCGGCATGTGGCCAGCATCGACCGCTATCATTTACTGGAGATAGAAATACACACCGGCCGACACCACCAAATAAGGGTTCAGCTAAACCAGCTTGGATTGCACATTAAAGGCGATTTAAAATATGGTGCTCAACGTTCGAACAAAGACAAAGGCATCCATCTTCATGCCCGAAGAATTGAAATGCTCCACCCGGTTCGGAAAGAACCAATGAGTATTGTGGCCGATCCTCCTGCAGATCCGGTATGGAATGAATTTCTGAAGATTTTCAAAGCCGGAAAGTTCAGCCCCGTGGAGGTGTGAAACGCGGGCAATTGCACAGAAAAAAAATAACAAAATTTGTAACCATCAACTTCTGAGAACCCTAATCCAGCGCATCGGGTTTAAAAGCAAAAGGAAGCAGATTATCGGCCCCCTCAAATACCTGAATATGTTCTCGCCCATCCAATATTATTCGCATCGGTTTTTTATACCGCGTTTCGGTTTCAACCAATACCTGACGGCACGAACCACACGGTTTTGCGGGCTTTTCGATTAAACCATTTTGATTCCGGGCAGTTACTGCAATTGCCACTACAGGTACATCCGGATAGGTCGAATTGGCATAAAACATTGCAACTCTCTCGGCACACAAGCCATCGGTAAAATCTGCATTTTCCTGGTTACTTCCTTTAATAACTTCTCCACTGTTAAGTAACAATGCTGCACCAACCTGAAAGTTAGAGTATGGAGCATAGGCATTTTTACAGGCCTCGCGTGCTGCCAGTAACAATTTCTGGTCGGCTTCGGGCAGCTCATCCATGGTATCGTACTCGTAAACCAATATTTGTAGTTCTTTAGTCCGCATAATATGCATTTTGTTCAAATGTACAATTTTCAACGAAAAACCGAAATTGTTACCAGAAAATTACAATCCAATGGAACAAAAGCTACGAGTTTTGCGCTGCACTCGGGCAACTCTCACAAGAAATAACAAATTGCGTATTGTTAAATAAAAAGGATGATATCACATTCCACTCAACAGCTTTTTATTTTCTCGAAAGTGCCAGCGTAATTCCCAAAACCGACAGTACAGTAACTTTACTCCATTTGGTAATCCTCCAGAATTTCGGGCTGTTCAAGTACCGACTTAACTGTCCCGACAGCACGGCAATTAATCCAAAAACCAGCAAGGTTAGAATCATAAACACCGAACCCAAAATTATCATCTGCCAGATGGAATTAAAACCTCTTGGGCTAACAAATTGTGGGAAAAAGGCGATAAAAAACAAGGCCACTTTCGGATTTAGCACATTCATTAAAAATCCTTTCCTGTAAAGTTTAAAGAAGCTAAATATAGCGGCATTCCCCGTTTCGAAATGAATTGCCGGCTTGCCTTCTTTCGCCGATTTATAGGCCAGATAAATGAGGTAAGCAGCGCCAATGTACTTAACCACACTAAAGGCCAGCGCCGATTTTTGAATGATTATCGACAGCCCCGTTGCCGCTGCCAGGGTATGAACAATTATGCCCGAGGCCAGTCCGCACGAAACAGCAAGACCGTTTTTCCGGCCTTTGGTAAGGCTTTCGGTTAACACAAAAATGTTATCGGGGCCGGGCATAAAAATAAGCACCAACGATGCGCCGATAAAAGAAAACAAAAGTGCAGTATGCATAGTAAATAGGTTTTCTGATGTTATCTGCAATTTTAACAAAAATATTTCGGATTGCATTTGGCCTGAGAATGGATGGTACTAATTTGAAGGCCCCTTTAAATGATAAAGAAAGACTGAAACGAGTCCCAATGTTTCGGAACGAGTTCCATCGTATACTCTGGAGAATAAACAGTTTTAATAAGATGAGAAACAGGTAGTATTTTAATGTTTTTCTTTTGTATTGATATGGTTCTGTTTGCCGATGGAGGGAAATTAGCTAAACCTGAACAAAATAAAAGGTCGCTTCAGCAACTTATTTTAAGACGACCACTTACTTTTGTTTCGCGCATATAACGCCGACTGCCGCAGATTTCTTCGGACAGCTGTCGTTGTTAAGTTCAGATTTTTAAACGCTGACAGGTCTTTTCGACGCTGTCAGGTTTCTGCCCAAAACAACCTGTCGGCGTACTTGTACCCGACAGCGTTAAACTGATTGTTGCTTTTATTTATTTTCGGCCTTGCTGGCTGGGGGCAATCTCCAAAATCGCCCTTGCATGCGCCATTTCGTTAGAAAAACAACTAATAAACTTGCAATAACAATCGCAATTATATCATTTATATCTATTCTTATATCCTGGTCCCAATACCTTTCTATTTCATGAAATATATTTACAACAAAAGTAAATGCTAATGCTTTTTTAAAATTATTGTGAAATGTTATGTAAAAATAGAAACCTCCAATTGTTGCAAAGAAACTGGGGAATACTTGAATGATTATATTGTCGTAAGATTCGCGAACATAGTATTGAACAAATAAAATTGAAACGAAACACGCTAATGCAATAAAAAGATTTTTAAAAAAAGCCATATTTTTTCAGATTCCATTTTATAATTGTTTTGAATAAAAGAGGACAATAATTATTGTCCTCTTAATGTGATTTATAGCTGTTTTATTCGTGTTCTGCAATAGATTGATTTACTCCTGACATAAAATCATTGGGATTTTCAACACTAGCACCAATACATGCAGTTGCAACTGTTGCTAATAGCCAGAGAATAATGCCGCCATTTACTTTTTTTAACTTAGATCTAGTCAAACTTTCCATATTAAATTTTTCTTTTTTCATTATAGAACAATTTTTTATTATTTAAATAGGGCATTCTCTATATCCAGGATTAGCATCTGCATAAGCAAATAACAATTCTGACAACCAATAACCTGTCGCTACTGCTAACCAATTTTTATCATCTCCCCCCTCAACACTCTTCAAGTCCTCTCTGCCCAGCTCTTGTACACCAAACACATTTAAACCTAGTTCTTTTTTCATAATTCTAATTTTTGTGAGTTAATAAATTATAAACTTTAATCTTTTGTTGAGTTGCGCGCTAAACTCACCGGCTAAAGTAACCGGGCAGAGTAAAAAAAAGCCACTAGTAATTTCCTGGGCAAGCAGTTTGGGGATTACCCGAAAAGTATATGAAATTTTCGTTTCATGCCCGTTTTTACAAAAACGGCACGGCAATTAAATTTTTCAGCAACAAAATTTGTTTGTCAAGCTTCCCGCACTTGAGCTGTAACAAGGTATCGCCTTTTTGCACATGCATGTTTTCGTTTACCGAGCTTTTAATTATTTCGGCAACCACAGGCGAATTAACCGGTACCGACTCGGCCGATGAACGGATAATTCCACGGCTTTGTACCGAAATTTCGGTTTTTATAAGAAATAAGGAGATAACTGCTCCGATAAAAAAAGTTACAACAACAATGTAAAGCAAGTTGGTTTTCGTGTTAAACCGGGAGAAATGACTCTCAACTGATTGTTTAATGATTTCTGATGGAAAAACAGGGTTCATATCCATATTGGGCTTGTAAAAAGGTTTGCGACTTTAAGCATAATAATATTATTGTTTAATATAAAAGGGATGATTCAAAATGTGATATTAAATTTGAGAACGGTAGGTTTTGGACAATAAGCGGTAATAGAATTGTTTTCCGTCTATACAATAAAATTCACCCAACATTGTTTATAAATAAATACAATTAATGCAAAGTTTTAACAATCAGGTATCTATTTTTGAAATCAATTTTGAACAGAGTTTAACCATGAAAATTATTGGCATATTCCTTCTTTTATTAACGCTTTCAACTGCTTCGTTTGCACAACTGAGCCGTGCCGAATATATTAACCGCTGGCAGTTGGTAGCCATCGAGGAGATGAACCGTAGCGGAATTCCGGCCAGTATTACCATGGCGCAGGGCTGCCTGGAGTCGGGTAACGGCAACAGCGAATTGTCAAAAAAATCGAACAACCACTTTGGCATTAAGTGCAAAAAAAACTGGAACGGCAAAAAAGTGTATTACGACGACGATCGCAAGAACGAATGTTTCCGAAAATACAAAACCGTGGAAGAGTCGTACATCGACCATACCAACTTTTTAATGAATAACCCAAGGTATGCCTCCTTGTTCGAATTAAAACCAACGGATTATAAAGGGTGGGCAAAAGGCTTAAAGAAGGCTGGTTATGCCACGGTTCACGATTACGATAAACGATTGATTAAAATAATTGAAGAGAACAAACTATATCGTCTCGACCAAAAGATTAACTACCAGCAATTGGCATCAGCCAGCCATCACAATATAAATTCCGCAGTCTCTAACCAACTGACTTTAAACCCATACAACTCGCACCAGATAACAAAATTCAACGGCATAAAATCGGTAGTGGCACGCAGTGGCGACACCTACGAAATGCTGGCTCAGGAAATGGGATTAAACGATTGGGAGTTGTACAAATTCAACGACCAGCGACCGGGGTATCGTCCTATCCCCAATGAAGTAATTTATATACAACCGAAAAAAACAAAATCGTCGAAGGATAAACTTACACACCGTGTTCAGAAAGGCGAAAACATGCACTACATTTCGCAGCTGTATGGCATTAAGTTAAAACCACTTTACAAACGTAACCGAATGAAAGTGGGCGAACAACTTCGTGTGGGTCAGCTGATAAACTTACGTAAGAAGAAATAAACACTGAATCGCGAGCAGTAGCCGTATCCGGAATCGATATATACGGAAAACAAAAAGGGAATGCAGAACAAAGTTGGATTCAATAAAAAAGTAATTCATTGCGATTAGTAAGCATTTATCCTTTAAAAATCAGCAATAAATCAAAGTCAATTTCAATCCAGTTTCGTGTAACCAGGATTCCTGCCTCCATAAACCAGCATCCGTTTCTAAGTTAAATTCGCGCTCCCCCCTTCTTTTTAAACAGAAAGCAACTAAATAAAACTCATCATTTTATATATTTGCGCAAATTTTAAATACGATTTCTGATGAATTTTGTTGAAGAGCTGAAATGGCGAGGCATGTTGCACGATATTATGCCCGGGACTGAAGAACAACTGCAAAAAGAAGTAACTCCGGCGTATGTGGGAATCGACCCAACTGCCGACTCCTTACATATCGGACATTTGGTGGGCGTAATGATGCTAAAACATCTTCAGATTGCCGGCCATAAGCCCGTGGCTTTAATTGGTGGAGCCACCGGAATGATTGGCGACCCTTCAGGAAAATCGCAGGAACGTAATTTACTTGATGAGCCTACTTTACGCCACAACCAGAACTGTTTAAAAATTCAACTCTCCAAATTTCTGGATTTTGAAAGCGGCGAAAAAAATGAAGCAGTATTGGTGAATAACTACGACTGGATGAAAGAATTTTCATTTCTTGATTTCATTCGCGATGTAGGCAAGCGCATTACCGTAAATTACATGATGGCCAAAGACTCGGTAAAAAAACGTCTGGGCGAAGAATCAAAATCGGGCATGTCGTTTACCGAATTTACCTACCAACTGGTGCAGGGCTACGATTTTTATCACCTTTACAAAACTCTTGGCTGTAAACTGCAAATGGGCGGCTCGGACCAGTGGGGAAACATTACCACCGGAACCGAACTGATTCGCCGCATGGCTGGTGGAGAGGCTTTTGCCATGACCTGCCCGCTGATTACCAAAGCTGATGGTACAAAATTTGGGAAAACCGAATCGGGAAACGTTTGGTTAGATCCCGAACGCACTTCTCCTTACTCGTTTTTCCAGTTCTGGCTGAACACTTCAGACGAAGATGCCGAGCGCTACATTAAAATATTTACCCTGCTTTCGAAAGACGAAATTGCAGCCCTGGTTGCGGAACACAAAGAAGCTCCTCATGCCCGTGCTCTGCAGAAAAAACTGGCAGAAGAAGTTACCTGCATGGTTCACTCGCGCGAAGAATATGACATGGCTGTTGAAGCCTCGCAAATTCTTTTCGGAAAAGGTACTGCTGAAAATCTTCGTAAATTGAATGAGAACACATTCCTCGCTGTTTTCGAAGGAGTTCCACAGTTTACTGTTTCAAAAGCCGAATTAAGCCAAGGCATTAACGTAATCGATTTACTTGCTGAAAAAACAGAGATTTTCCCTTCGAAAGGAGAGTTAAGAAGAACGATAAAAGGAAATGGACTTAGCATTAATAAAGAAAAAATAAGCAATCCGGATTTAATAATTACCAACGACTACCTGATTGGTGAAAAATATATTCTGGCACAAAAAGGGAAAAAGAACTATTTCCTGATTATTGCGGAATAACCACTTCTTATCTTCAAAAAAAGATACTAAAAGCAGTACCGTTTCGTTGAAATTACACAATCGAATTGAAACCACACTTATGGATAATTTTTTTAACAATCAGCGGATTCTGAACTTGGTCTGGAAACGCAAATTTCATTTTGTAATTGTTGGTGTAATTGCCATTATTTTGTCGGCGATTTTTACCGGCCCGGCATTTATTGCTCCAAAGTATAAATCGACAGCACGAATTTATCCAACAAATATTTGGGCGCTGAGCGATGAATCGGAAACCGAGCAAATGCTGGAAGTGTTAAACTCAAACGATATCAAATTTAAAATGTTTGATGTCTTTAATTTGGACAAGGTTTATAAAATCAGCAAAGAAAACCCACAATATCTAACCTACATATTCGATAAATACAATTCAAATGTAAGCACCAGCAAAACCGAGTATGAAACAGCGGAAATTAAGGTGCTCGATGAAGATCCGCAACGCGCTTCCGACATGTGCGATTCAATCATTCATTTCTACAACAAACAAGTTAGAAGTATCCATAAGCTCAAAGACAAAGAGATGGTCGATATTACCCGCCATCAACTCGACAAGAAATACAGCGAGCTTTCGGTGGTTGAAAAACAATTGGATAGCCTGCGAAAAGCTTCGGGTATTATAAGTTTTAGAAGTCAGGTGCCCGAACTAACACGCGGTTATATGAGCGCCCTGGCCAACGGCCGTGGCAATATGTCGGACACAAAAAAAATTGAAACCCTCTATAATAGTTTTACCAACAATGGAACTCAAGCTGCACGAAAGGAAAATGAATACAACCGGACAATTAGAGCCATTGATTCGCTAACAATAATTTACGAGGCACATTTAGTAGAATACGAAAAAAACATTACTTACAGCCACGTGGTAGAACATCCTTTCCCGGCCGATAAAAAATCGTACCCGGTACGGTGGCTGATTACCGCATTTTCAACCATCTCTGCTGTGTTTTTTGCCTTACTGGTCTTCCTGGTTCTCGACTATCGTAAAGCAGAATAAAAATGCTACGCAAAGCCGCCATACAAATTTCGCTTTTTTACCTTATCTCCATCGGATTTATTTTACTGAATCTTTGGTTTGTGGTAAAAAAGGATATGCTGTACATTAATGTTTTACCAGCGGTTTTGGCAGTAATATTAGTGGCTCTGTATTCGTTCGATAAGGTTGTTTTTCTTATTGCCTTTTTTGCTCCCTTATCGATCCCCTTACGCGAATATTTGCCCGGTATAGGATTCGATATGTACCTGCCCTCAGAGCCCTTATTATTTGGACTGCTCATTCTGTTTATTCTGAAGGTGTTTCATGAGCAAAAGTTTGATCGAAGAATCCTGCTTCATCCGGTATCTTTGGCAGTTTTTATTAACCTGCTATGGATTTTATTCACCTGTATTACCAGCACCATGCCGGTGGTTTCGTTTAAATTTTTGTTAATGCGAATTTGGTTTGTTGCAGGACTATATTTTCTTACCGCTAAAATATTTGCTGAAGGCAAAAATCTGGAAAAATACGTTTGGCTATATGTTATTTCACTGATTCTGGTAATTTTTTATTCCACTTACCGTCATTTGGGCTATGGTTTATGGGATAAACAGGCTGCCCATTTTGTGGTATCGCCGTTTTTCCGCGACCATACTTCCTACGGTGCGGCAACTGCTTTTTACCTGCCTTTTTTGGTGCTGTTTGCATTCAATAAAAATTTCTCAAAACGTATGCGTCTGATTTCGGCCGCAGCTTTAGCCGTTGTTACCCTGGGCTTTGGCTTATCCTACGCCCGGGCAGCCTGGCTGAGCATTGTTGTGGCATTGGGCGTATGGATCATTATAAAACTTCGTATTCGCTTTAAACCTCTATTCATTGGCCTTGTTTCGGCATTGGTATTGTTTTTGGTTTTTCAGTCGCAAATTTTAATGAAACTTGAAGAAAACTCCGAAGAATCGTCAGCAAATATGATGACGCACATCACATCCATGTCGAACATTAGCACAGATGCTTCGAACCTTGAGCGTATAAACCGCTGGAGCTGTGCTCTGCGTATGTTTGCCAACAAACCTGTTTTTGGCTATGGTCCGGGAACGTATATGTTCAAATATGCCCCCTTCCAACTGAGCGAACAACGCACAATTATAAGCACCAACTCGGCCGATGGAGGGAATGCCCACAGCGAGTACCTGGGGCCGATGGCCGAATCAGGGCTGTTAGGACTGTTAACTTACCTGCTAATTATTGGCACAGTAATTTATACAGCCGTACATACCTACACCCGACTAACCGACGAGCGGCTACGCGCCATTGTATTGGCAGCACTCTGTGGCCTGATTACCTATTATATTCACGGATTTCTGAATAACTTTTTAGATACCGACAAAATTTCTGTACCATTTTGGGGCTTTACGGCAATGATTGTTGCCATCGATATTATTTCGAGAAAGAAGGAGGCAGAGGGAAAAGCTCAATTAGAAGTATAGACTCAATTCAGGCTTGCCCGCAACTCGGCTAGTTTCATTTGTCTATCCATCGAAAACGAGGTGCTTTCGCGTTCCACTTTTTCGAGCAGGAAAAACGATTTCCTGAAAAAATCCATTTGTATGTTAATGTCTTCACTCAGCTCTCCCTGTTCTTTTAAAACGAAGGCAATCATTTCAATGTGCTCATTGGTCAACTTCATTTTATTCTCCAACAAATCCAGCATTTCTTCGATATTTTTTTGCCGCAAATTCTGTTCAATTTTTAGGGATTCGTAAAAAAACTGAATTTGTTTTTCAGCTTCTTCTTTATCACCCTTTTTTCGCAGTCTAAATATTTTCTGGATAACATCGAATAACATCATCAATTGGCGCATCAAATAATCTCTTTCTATACTCATAATAAAATCTCTTCTTCGGGTTCTTAAAGATAGAGCATTTTGTCTACTTTTGGGAAAAATTTGGAAATGGGTTATTTCGACGATATGTTTAACGATAGCTTTAGCGACGGGCTAAAAGAAGGCAACGATTTTTACATGGAAAACGGTTACCGTGTAATGACTGAATCGTTCCTGACAAACCGTGGTTACTGTTGTGCCAATGGTTGTCGGCACTGCCCATACTGGCCCAAAGCACAAAAAGGGAATACGAACCTTCGAAAAAAATAAAACATGACAGGAAAAGATTTACGGATTGTATTTATGGGAACGCCCGATTTTGCGGTAGCAAGTTTAAAGGCATTAGTTGATGGCGGGTACAACATAGTTGGCGTAATTACCGCCCCCGACAAGCCTGCAGGCCGGGGAAAGAAGTTAAACGAATCGGCCGTAAAAAAATATGCCGTTGAAAACAAACTGAATGTTTTGCAACCCGAGAAATTAAAAAATCAGGAATTTCTGGCAGAACTGAAGGCACTAAAAGCAGATTTACAGGTTGTGGTAGCTTTTAGAATGCTCCCCGAAGTGGTATGGTCTATGCCACCGTTGGGAACATTTAACCTGCATGGTTCGTTGTTGCCGCAATACCGTGGCGCTGCCCCCTTAAACTGGGCAATAATTAACGGCGAACTAAAAACAGGAGTAACAACTTTCCTTCTGGCACACGAAATTGATACCGGAAAAATCCTTTTCAGAAAAGAGATTGATATCTGGGAAAACGATACCGTTGGCACCATTCATGACAGCTTAATGCAGATTGGCGCATCGCTGGTAACTCAAACCGTAGATGCTTTGGCCGAAGGAAATTATGAAGCCATTCCACAGTCGGAAATAATGGACGAGGCAAAAATTCAACACGCCCCCAAAATT
Organism: Draconibacterium sp.; assembly: GCA_041583785.1. GTDB lineage: Bacteria > Bacteroidota > Bacteroidia > Bacteroidales > Prolixibacteraceae > Draconibacterium. The sequence continues at coordinate 144,490 of JBFHFE010000001.1, forward strand.
TTTAAAGAAGACTGTCGTATCATTTGGTCGAATAGTGCCGAAACAGTTCGAAATCTAATTCGTGGCTTATCGCCATATCCTGCAGCATGGAGCATGCTCGTTAACAAAGAATCGGGTAAAGAGATTCAGGCGAAAATATACTTCGCTATGCAGGTAGAAGACAATAAAGGCACAGCACCCGGGACAATCGAAACGGATGAAAAACACTTTTTAAAAGTAGCCTGTCAGGATGGGTGGTTGCAAATTACCGACCTCCAGATAGCCGGTAAAAAACGGATGAAAATACAGGATTTCCTTCGCGGATTCCAGCAAATTAAGGAATACCGTTTTCAATAGCCCTTATGGTATTAAACATAACCGGATTTATCAATATCATTGAGTTTTAAAAATTACCCCTCATCCTATTGGGCACTGCCCTGATGAAGGGAGCAAGCTTCGAATGGATTCTCTGCCTTATATCAAGGTTTCTTCTTTCGAACCTGCAATTTTTCGATCGTAAGAAGAAATGCCGTCAGGCAAAAGGGCAATAAAATCCTTAGCTAAACGACATTAAAATTTCGTGCTTAAGACACCAGAAGTCTCAATTTTTATAAAAATATAGTATTGTCCGACTATTATTCGCTTGAGTTCGATTCTAAAACATTTGCACAAACAATCGCAATTGCGCCAGAATTGTATGATTAAATCAGGTTCGATTTTAAAGAATAACCTCAGGAAAAACAGACATGCAAGGTTTGGATTGAAAATTTTGAAAGGATAGCGAGCTATTTTAGATAATTTTTTATTCAGAAATTGTACATTTCTGTCTTTTCCCCCGGGGTTCCGAAAATGAAATAACAAGTCCCTTTCTTTTGCAGCATTTTGCAGGTTAATGAGACACATGCAAACGAGTTTCACCCCTCTGCTAAAACAGGCTTAAAGCATCTAAAGCAGCCAAAACTACAACAGTAATAAAGACAATGTTGTACAAAAACGATAAAACAAAGAACTTCGAAATTACCTTACCAATGTGCTGCCCGTATACTTTCTTCAAGGCAATAATAATATAAACCGGCACTGCAAAAACAAAGACAGTCGCTAAGGACTTAAGATTCGCTTCTACCATCATATACAAAGCTATCATCAGGGATAGAACCAAAAATATAAACGAATGAATATGAATTGAAAAAACCAGATGACGCATATAATTTTGTTTACGCCTGACGTAAACCAGTTTTAGCAATAAGGCAAAAATGGGTAACAGTATAAAAAATGCGTACGAAATGTATTTCAATATTTTTGCCACGGCACTCTCGGGCGAACGCCACAAACGAATATATTCGCGTAGTTTACTTCGTTTTTCAGGTACTGTTTCTTTTTCCAGCTCCAGCTCTAAATTTTCGGCATACTTATTTAAACTTTTACGTGTACCTCCTGCATTGCTTAATGTTGTCAGATCAATTCCAAACATCATTACTTTTTTTCGATTCTTATCCTGAGTCTGTTCGCTTTTGGAAAGAGCCGAATCCGCAGTTTCCATATCAAGCACCTCTGCCTCTGCTGCTATTAGCGAGTCGGGTATGAGCTGCAAGGTAGAATCACCTGCCATATTTCCATTTTCGAAATCGGAATCGAGAACCCTGGCTAATCCACGGTTGGTATACACCTGGAGCAAAAGGAAAAATACAAAGCTCACAAATATAAAAATCCGAATAGGAGGTGCGTAACGAACCCGTCGCCCGGCAAAATACTCATTTGTTACAAAACCCGGTTTCCATATCAAAGCCACAAGAGTTTTAAAAAAACGAATATCGAAAGCAAAAAAGTCGCCCAGGAAGTTGTAAATAATAAAACCCAACGGTTTATCGTAATCGTGTATAGCCTGGCCACATTTGGGGCAAAAATTACCAGAGAATTCTGTTTCGCAGTTGGCACATTTTACATTTTCGAAAACCTTTTCGGCTTTATTTTGCCTTTGCCGGGATCTAATTTTAAACAACATGTTTCTTTTTAATTTCCTGGTTCTGTAAATCAATCTCCCAAACATCGATAAACGGGAATATTGATGGAGCAAACGAGCGAATGGGCTCGTACATCCGCGAACTTTCCTTTATATCTTCGGATAGCAGATGAACGTCCTCATCAATTTTATGGAACACCACCAGAATGATACTTAAAATTAATGCCGAACGTAAAATTCCAAAAACAAGTCCGGCCAGTTTATTAACAAAGCCCAGCATAACGGTTTCAACCAATTTATTTATCACATTACCAACAACATGAACCAGAATTACGATAACCACAAATGTAACTACAAATGAAATTATGTTTAGATATTCGGTTTGCAGGTTAAAATTCTCAACCAGAAATTCAGAGGTAACATACGAAAATTTAATGGCTCCCCATATTCCCAAAACGAGCGCCGCAAGCGAGGCTACTTCAGCAATTAATCCTTTTCTGAATCCGTTAATGGCCGAAAGAACCAAGATGATTCCTAAAATAATATCGATGTAATTCATAATTCTTAAGCTTAGGCTTTACGAGGCAGACAATTTCCACATGCCCCTGTAAGCATGCTGTAAATATAAAAATTCAATAGCATTTATAAAATCCTTTTATTGCCAAGCTTCGCAATTTTATAACTAAACGTAGTATTTATTTTATGTAACTATTCCCAATAAATATTTATAAATTTGAAAACATAAAATTAAACTAAACGAATGCCTCTACTTAATTCAGTAATAAAATGGGTGAATATTAAGCGGAATTATCAAATTCAGTATTACAAAGAATATCCACACGAGATTCAGAACGAAATCCTGTTCAGCCTTGTACAAAATGCAAAAAACACGCAGTGGGGTAAAGAGCATAATTTTAAAAACATCACCACACATGCTGAATTCCAGCGAAGCATGCCTTTGCAGACATACAACGACATTAAACCCTACGTTGACCGCCTGCGTAATGGAGAAAAAGATTTGCTCTGGCCTGGCGAGGTACGATGGTTTGCAAAATCCTCGGGCACCACAAGCGATAAAAGTAAATTTATTCCAGTAACAAAAGAAGCACTTGAGGAATGTCATTTACGCGGTCCAAAAGATGTTTTCGCCCAGTACATTACCAACCACCCGGAGACCAAGGTACTTAAGGGGAAAGTACTTACCCTGGGCGGAAGCCATCAAGTAAACAATTTCAACAACAACTCGTTTTACGGCGATTTGTCGGCAATTATACTGGAGAATGTGCCTTTTTGGTCGGAAATTTTTCGAACACCGACCACCGAGATAGCTTTAATTGAAGAGTTTGAAGAAAAAATTGAAAAAATTATAGAAACAGCACTCGACCAGAATGTTACCGCCTTTGCCGGTGTCCCATCGTGGTATTTGGTTCTTTTTAAACGTGTGCTCGAAAAAACCGGAAAAGAAAACCTTTTGGAAATCTGGCCGAATCTTGAAGTATTTGCGCATGGTGGTGTTAACTTCTCTCCTTATCGCGAGCAATACCAAAAACTTATTCCTTCAAGCCAAATGCACTATTTAGAAACCTACAATGCATCGGAAGGTTTTTTTGGCATACAAGACAACGAAGATCGCGACGATATGTTACTTATGCTCGACTACGGAATTTATTACGAATTTATCCCCATGTCGGAGTTTAACCAGGAAAATCCGCGTGTTTTAGGATTAAAAGAAGTTGAACTGAACGAAAACTATGCGATTGTCATTTCGTCGAATGCCGGATTATGGCGTTATATTATTGGCGACACCATTAAATTTACCCGCAAATACCCATTCAAAATAAAGGTTACCGGCCGTACCAAACATTTTATTAATGCTTTTGGCGAAGAAATTATCATCGATAATGCAGAAAAGGCAATGAAAGTAGCCTGCAACCACACAGGGGCAGTAGTTAACGAATATACCGCCGGACCAATATTTATGGGCGACAACCAAAAAGGGGCGCACCAATGGATAATTGAATTTGATATTCCGCCGCCCGATCTCGACCACTTTACCCGCATTCTCGACAATTCGTTAAAAACCATAAATTCCGATTACGAAGCAAAACGGCATAAAAACCTTACACTTGAAATGCCCCATGTTGTTATGGCGCCTGCCGGCACCTTCTATTCGTGGATGAAACAACGAGGCAAAGTGGGCGGGCAAAATAAAATTCCACGCCTGGCCAACAATCGCAAATATCTGGATGAAGTTATGAACATAGTGAATGAGACAAAGTAATTTTTTATACTTTAGATTTTCAAATTAATATACAGACATGCACATAGCCATAGCAGGAAATATTGGAGCCGGGAAAACGACTTTGAGCGAACTTTTGGCCAAACACTATAAATGGACCCCCCATTACGAAGATGTGGATGAAAATCCTTATCTGAACGATTTTTATAACGACATGCAACGCTGGTCATTCAACCTTCAGATTTACTTTCTGAACTCAAGATTCAACCAAATTGTCGATATACGAAAATCGGGAAAGACCATTATCCAGGATCGCACAATTTACGAAGATGCGGAAATTTTTGCCCCCAACCTTCACGCAATGGGTTTAATGAGCACTCGCGATTTTAACAATTACAAATCGCTGTTCGACCTTATGGCAAGCTTCATTCAACCTCCCGATTTGCTGATTTATCTCCGGGCCACAGTGCCTACCCTGGTTAACCAGATTCAGAAACGTGGAAGGGATTATGAAAACTCTATTCGATTAGACTATCTAAAGCAGCTAAATGAGCGCTATGAAACATGGATTAACGGGTACAGAAAAGGGAAACTACTGGTTATCAGTGTAGATGATTTGGATTTTATCGCCAAGCCCGAAGATTTAAGCTTTGTAATCGATAAGATCGATGCCCAGATTCACGGGCTGTTTTAATATTGAATTAAATAGAAAAACTATCATTTCGAAACTAGTGAAGAATTGTAACTGAATAGCTGTTGTATAAACAATTTCTCTGTACCTAAATCGAAATGATAGTTTTTATTTTCGTTTTTTCTGAATTTATCCCTGTACTATTTTCTCAATCTCCAACTTTAGTTCTGCCCATTGTTCTGCCGGCAGATTAGGCCCCATAACTTCAACTACTTTGCCAGAAACAAGAGCGGCAATTTTTCCACATACTTCCATGTTGTATCCATTGGTGAGTCCATAGAAAAAACCAGCTGCGTACGCATCGCCGGCACCGGTAGTATCAAGGGCTTTGGCAGGAATAACACCAACTTTGGTTACTTCGTTGCCACGTTTTATCATCGAACCATCTTTTCCCACCTTTACAATGGCTAATTCGCAATCTTTCGAAATTTCGTGCAAAGCGGCTTCAGGCTCCAATCCGGTAAACGATTTGGCTTCCTCTTCGTTGGCAAAAACAATATCCACATAATCAGCAATCAAGCCTTTCAAAAAATCGAGATTGGCTTCTACAACGTTAAAACTCGACAGGTCGATGGCTATTTTCACACCTGCTGCCTTGGCTGCTTTTACCCCAGCCTGAATTAGTGCATGATTAAAAACCAGATAACCTTCGATATAAACATATTCGTACCCTTCGAAAATAGTTGAAGAAAATTCGCTTGGCAGCATTTCGGCAGCTGCGCCCAGATAGGTTGCCATGGTTCGTTCCGAGTCCGGGCTTACAAGCCCCATCACACGGCCCGTTTCGCTCTCGCTAAAAAACAAATGGGTTTTCACTCCTGCTTTCTCGAAATCCGATTGAAAAAGAACACCCAGCTTATCGTGCCCAATTTTCCCCATGTAACCGGCATTTCCTCCCAGGTTAGCCATCGACCGCATGGTATTGGCAACTGAACCTCCCGTTGCCAGCTCGCTTTCGGCTGAATAGGTAGCATCGTAAATTACTTTCGACCGGGCAGCATCAACAAGCGTCATACTTCCTCGTGGCAGACCAAATTGGTCAAGCACCTTATCGTCTTTTAAAACTGAAATTACATCTACAAGGGCATTTCCAACACCCAATACCGCAGGACTATTTTGTTTTGTCATCTTCTGAATTTTTTGCAACGCAAATATCAGAATTTTTATTGAAGTGGGAAAACAATGGAAATATACTGACTGAACTAATCGCAGGAGATATTCCTGAAGAATGTAAGCGAACACCTGTGTCAATCGGCGTTAACATAACAATTTGGTGATGAGTATTGAAAATACAATAAAACCAATTGGATTACAAAATGCCGCATTGGACATGCAGTTTATTCTTTGTTTGTACAAAACGAAAAAACAATACACAACCGTGCTATAATACTATTTTTTATCTTATTAAAATGCTTTGTTTTCTACGGTATAAGATGGAACTCGCATGCTTTTAATGTATCGCCTATGTATGAATATCTCTCATGCTCGTTTCAACGCCGTAGAACCGAAAAATAATCAGATAAAGTTAGTATGCACTCCCCTGCATTATATGGTCAATTGGGTAGTAGCTAACTTCGACAAACGAATTTCACCAATATCTTTTATCAATTTAATTTAATGAGGCGAAAGAAATTCGCCGTTGGAATGAGTTGCTATATCTTAGTTTCGACTAAAAATCTTCTGTTCCAGTATTTCCTGAAGATCGAAATCGCAAAACACATCACAAAACACCATTGCCTCGTCTTTTTCTTCCTGATTATTCTTTAAATAAACCGTTGATTTCTTTTTTATTGATTGAGAGTCGACCCAACGCATCCTTTCTATCTCCCTCCTTATGTCCTCTGAATCTTTTTTCATGTCTATATTCTTAATTGTGCTATTTTATGGCAGCAAAACTAATTAAACACCACAAGGCAGCACAAAAACAGATGCTGAATTAAAGGTAGTAGAAGACTGAAAAACAAGTAAGGAAATATTACAACACGAACAACTTTAAGCCTATACAAGCTTAAGCAAACATACTGATTTACTGCAACTCATCTATTAAAAGCGAAAGCAATTTACTGCATTATTGATGATTCAAAAGAGCTTATAAAACAGGTATGTCTGGATTTAAATCATCACGCTATTCAACAAAAATTAGAGATTGTATTAGCTGGATTTTGTTAACATGGAACCTTACTACCAACATCACAACCACAAATATCCCTTTTAAAAGGCAATAAAACGAAAGACAAATATTTCTTGAACTTCTTAAAGGCGACAGCTACACATCTTTCGAAATGGCAGTCAAATTAAGCTCTTATATTTTACTTGCAGACGCCACTCTCAGGAGCTCCTGTTTTAATCGTCCAACTAAGAATACATTTTAAGGTTCGGTAAACTACCTGTTCTTTTAGTTTTTAATCCGTTCGTAATCAATTCAAAAATTGTACTTTTGCCACTTGATTTTTTTAACAAGACAAGGCAGATGAAGAATAAAAAATGGTGGAGGATTTTGTTACCGGTAGTAATTGCAACAAAAGTTGTGGTAGTGGTAATGCTTTTGGGTTCCGCTCGTTGCGACGACTCAAAAGTAGTTATGGAGAAAGAGATACACTTTGAGGCCGCTGAATTGCCCAAAGAAGTAAGTTTTGCAGGAGAACCAATGCCACTGCAACGTTTCGATGTAAAGGAAGCACTCGACCGCGAATTACTTTCGAATGTATATTTTCATTCGCAAAGCATTCGCTACATTAAACTGGCACCTCGTTACCTTTCCATTATTGAACCCATTCTGAAAGAAGAAGGAATTCATGATGACTTTAAATACCTGGCGCTAGCCGAAAGCGGTTTTAATCCGCGAGCAGTTTCGCCGGCAAAAGCAGTTGGTTTCTGGCAGTTTATGAAAGGAACAGCAATGGACTATGGCTTGGAAGTAAACAGCGAGGTGGACGAACGTTACCACATTGAAAAATCAACCCGTGCAGCCTGCCAGTACCTGAAAGATTCGTACAAAAAATTTGGAAGCTGGACATTGGTAGCAGCATCGTATAACCGCGGGATGAATGGAATTCAGCAACAAATGGACAGGCAAAAGGAAGACGATTATTACAATTTGCTTATAACCACAGAAACCGCCCGGTACGTTTACCGAATTGTAGCTTTGAAACTAATTTTGGAGCAACCCGAGCACTATAATTTTTATATTTCAGACAAAGAAAAATACCCCATAATCCCAACAACAGACATTGAGATTACTGGTTCGGTGGCCAATTTCGCCGATTTTGCAAAAGAGCATGGAATAAATTACAAATTGCTAAAAGACTTTAATCCCTGGTTACGTGAAAGCAACCTGACCAATTCGAGCAAAAAGAAGTACGTGGTTAAAATTCCGCAGTTGTAAATTATTAGTACTGTCATTCTGCATAAAACAAGGATAAATCTGTAAAATAAAAGTTTACACATAAACAGATTTGCTCCACGCTTTGAATGACATAAAAACTCAGGAGAGTTGAACAAAACATGGGAAAAATAGAAAAACAAAATACAGAGCCTAAACCTGAACAAATTGAGTCGGAAGATAAAATAATTGTACAGGGAGCACGGGTACATAACCTAAAAAACATTGATGTTGAAATTCCGCGAAATAAGCTAACGGTGATTACCGGACTAAGCGGAAGTGGCAAATCATCGCTGGCATTCGATACCATTTATGCCGAAGGACAGCGTCGCTACATTGAAACCTTTTCTGCCTATGCCCGTTCGTTTCTCGGAAACATGGAACGCCCCGACGTGGATAAAATTACCGGATTAAGTCCTGTAATTTCCATTGAACAAAAAGTTACAACCCGCAACCCACGATCTACAGTAGGAACTGTTACCGAAATTTACGATTTTCTACGCCTTTTGTATGCCCGCGCCGGAGAAGCTTTTTCATTTAATACCGGCGAAAAAATGGTAAAATATTCCGAAGAAAAAATCATTAAACTTATAAAAAGCGACTTCGCAGGAAAACGAATTCATATTCTTGCACCTGTGGTAAAAGGCCGGAAAGGGCATTATCGCGAACTCTTTGATCAAATCCGGAGGAAAGGTTTTTTAACTGCACGAATTGATGGAGAACTAACCGAGCTGATGCACAACCATCGTGTTGACCGCTATAAAAATCACTTCATCGAAATTTTAATCGATAAAATAGTAGTTGATGAAGCCGGAACAAAACGATTAAAGGAAAGTATACAAACAGCAATGAAACACGGTCATGGAATCCTTATGATTCTGGACCATGACACCAACGAAGCAAAATACTACAGCCGTTTGCTAATGTGCCCAACAACGGGAATTTCGTACAACGAACCGGCTCCACATAATTTCTCGTTTAACTCGCCACAGGGCGCTTGCCCCAAATGCAACGGTTTAGGTCGGATTACCGAAATCGACATGGAAAAAATAATGCCGGAAAAGGAGAAAAGTATTGCCAAAGGAGGAATCGCACCACTTGGACCATACAAAAACTCTTTAATTTTTTGGCAGATTGAAGCTCTCGGAGAAAAACATGGTTTCAACTTAAAAACCCCTGTTAAAGATATTCCGGAAGAAGGATTGCACGAAGTATTATTTGGCACCAACGAGCGTATTCAACTTAAAAACACACCATTGGGCAATAGCCTGAATTACATGATGACCTACGATGGCGTTATTAAATACATCGACAGCCAACGTGAAGAGAAGACCTCGAAAACCGCACAAAAATGGGCCAACCAGTTTGTAAAAAAAATTGAATGCCCCGAATGCAAAGGCATGCGCTTAAAAAAAGAGTCGTTGCATTTTAAAATCGATGGGAAAAACATTTCAGAAGTTTCGAAATTGGATTTGGATGAACTGGGAGAATGGCTCAATGGGTTAGAAGAACGCATTACAGAACGCCAACGCAAAATTGGTGCTGAGGTGATAAAAGAGATACGCGACAGACTGGGGTTTATGTTAGGGGTAGGACTTAATTACCTGGCTTTAGACCGAACTGCACAAAGTCTCTCCGGAGGCGAGTCGCAACGGATTCGACTGGCCACACAAATTGGTTCGCAGCTGGTAAATGTACTGTATATTTTAGATGAACCCAGCATTGGCTTGCATCACCGCGACAACCTGAAATTGATTCAGGCTCTTGAGCAGCTGCGCGACTCGGGCAACTCGGTAATTGTTGTAGAACACGACAAAGACACAATGCTCCACGCCGATCATCTTATAGACATGGGACCATTCGCCGGACGTCATGGCGGCGAAGTCGTTGCTGCCGGAAAACCCGAAGATGTGCTTAAAACTAAATCTCTAACGGCCGATTACCTGAACGACCGAAAAAAAATAGAGGTGCCTGCTAATCGAAGGAATGGCAAATCGAATACCTTAAAAATAAGCGGTTGTTCCGGCAACAACCTCAATAATGTTACCATAGAACTTCCTTTGGGCAAATTTATCTGTGTTACCGGAGTTTCGGGAAGCGGAAAATCCACCTTAATTAACGAAACCCTGCAACCCATTTTGAGCCAGCATTTTTACAAATCGGTAAAAGATCCACTCCCCTACAAAAAAGTGGAAGGCCTAAAATATATCGATAAAGTAATTCGTGTCGATCAGTCGCCTATTGGTCGTACACCACGCTCAAACCCGGTTACTTACACCAATATTTTCGGCGATATACGAAGTTTGTTCGCTCAGTTGCCCGAAGCAAAAATTCGTGGTTACAAACCCGGACGCTTCTCGTTTAACGTAAAAGGAGGGCGATGCGAAGAGTGTCAGGGCGGTGGTTTAAAGCTCATCGAAATGAATTTTCTTCCCGATGTGTATGTGCACTGCGACAAGTGCAACGGCAAGCGCTACAACCGCGAAACCCTGGAAATACGTTACAAAGGAAAATCAATCAGCGACGTACTGAATATGACCATAAACCAGGGAGTTGAGTTTTTTGAGCACATCCCATCCATATCAACCAAACTTCAAATGTTACAGGAAGTTGGTCTGGGGTACATCACGCTGGGACAATCGTCAACCACGCTCTCGGGAGGTGAATCGCAGCGGGTAAAATTAGCTTCGGAACTTGCAAAACGCGATACCGGCAAAACCCTGTATATACTCGATGAACCAACTACCGGTCTGCACTTTGAAGATGTAAGAGTGCTGCTTGAAGTGTTAAACAAATTGGTAGACAAAGGGAATACAGTAATTGTAATCGAACACAACCTGGATGTTATTAAGGTTGCCGACCATATTATCGACATAGGGCCCGAAGGAGGAAAACATGGCGGAAAAGTTCTCTGTACCGGAACACCAGAAGAAGTTTGCTTAAATAAAAAATCGCACACTGCTAAATTTTTAAAAGAAGAACTTGGGCTATAGTATGAAAGAATGGCTTCTTTAAAAAATAAGGAGACAAATAATTGACAGAAGAAAATGCAGTCCCTGCCAACCATTTTTCATTCCCATTCCTTTAGCTGACGAAAAAAAACGGCCTTATAGCCGCAGAATATGCTGTTCCATAAGCGGTTTCAAACGCACAAAACCTCCATTAATAAATGTTCAGCATTCGCATTTATTTTCATAACGAACATTAAACTATCTAAAATTATCCCTTTTTATCTCGATCTCTTTTTATACATTTACGAATAGTAAACAAACAGACATGAAAAACATAGAGATCTTTTGTAAGAACACGAACTCAACACATATCTATCCCCTGGGCACCTCTCTGCTGGAAATCAGTCAGGATTTAAATATTCAATTGGGAAACACCTTGTGCGGAGCAGTTGTAAATCATCAGGTTAAAGAACTTTCTTTTTGTGTGGTTAAACCCAAGTTTATCGAATTTATCGATGTCACTCATCCCGACGGCATTCGAATTTATATCCGCAGCCTTATTTTCGTACTGTACGCCGCAGTAAAAGAGGTGTTTCCGCATGTGGCCTTTCGTGTTCAGAATGGAATTTCGAACGGTTACTTTTGCGAACTCCAAGGCTTGGGCCGCGAAATTACCGACTCCGATATTTTTTCGATCAAACAAGAAATGAAAGCCATAATTGCTGAAGACGCACCATTTATAAAGAAAGGAATATTTACAACAGAAGCCGTAGAACTTCTTGTAAAACAAGGACTTGAAGATAAAGCGCTATTGTTTGAACAGCAGGGACATATGTATTCTTTCCTCTATTTTTTAAGAGATTTAGGGAATTATTTTTACGGCAACCTGCTCCCATCAACCGGGTACATTTCGAACTTTGGCATTATCCCTTATTTCGATGGAATTTTACTACAGATACCGCGCCGCAAACATTTTGACAAACTAAGAAAGGTCGTTTATAACGAAAAGCTTTTCGATATTTTTCAGGAACAAAAGGATTGGGCAGAAATTCTAAATGTTTCAACCATCAGCCACCTGAACAACTTTGCACTTGAGAACAAAAGCGGCGACATAATAAAAATTTCGGAAGCTCTGCATGAAAAGAAGATTGCCGAAATAGCCAACCAGATTTCGGAAAGAAGCGATAAGATAAAAGTGGTATTGGTAGCAGGACCATCGGCATCGGGAAAAACAACTTTTAGCAAACGCCTGGGTGTGCAGTTGGCCGTAAACGGCATGCGTCCTTTCCAAATTTCGCTCGACGACTATTTTGTTGACCGTGAACTTACCCCACGAGACGAGCATGGCGAATATGATTTTGAAGCACTGGAAGCCATCGACATTAAGTTCTTTAACCAGCAATTAATCGAACTCTTTGAGGGGAAAGAAATAAACTTACCCAAGTTTGATTTTCAGCACGGAAAAAGAACCATTAATGGGAATAAACTTAGGCTGAACGAAGGAGATATTTTGATTGTAGAAGGAATTCATGGAATGAACCCAAGCCTGCTTACTGATGTACACGAAGAAAATACCTTTAAAATTTTTATCTCGGCACTTACCCAGATTTCGGTGGACGAACAAACGCACGTTTCTACAGCCGACAACCGTTTGCTGCGTCGCATGATTCGCGACAGCAAATACCGGGGCTACCGGGCTGCTGATACAATTAAACGCTGGCCTTCGGTGCGAAAAGGTGAAGAACACAATATTTTTCCTTACCAGGAGAATGCCGATATAATGTTTAATTCGGCTACCATATACGAGTTGGCAGTATTAAAAAAATACGCTGAACCAGTTTTAAAAACCGTTCTTGAATGTCAACCCGAATACACCGAATCGACTCGTTTGCTGGAGTTTCTTTCGTATTTTAAACCCATTAGCGACGAAGAAATACCACCAACTTCGGTGGTGCGCGAGTTTTTGGGAGGAAGCAGTTTTGCGTATTAACCATTTCTTTGCTAATCCGAAAACTTCTCTGGCCTTAAAAATATATGTATCAATTGAAAAAGAGAAAAAAGAAATATACAATTAACGATTCAGGTCCAAGATCTAGAATTATAAACGACAGTTAATCACATCATTGCAACCCAATTAGAGCAAGTTCATCAGTATGATTTCTACTTAGATTCCAGGTTCTTTTTAAGATTGGCAAATTGAAGAATAACAAAACCTCCGATAAAAAATACCGACATAAAAATCATACTATTTCGCATACTGCCTGTTATCATAGTAACCGATGCGTACGAAAAAGTACCAATAACAATCGCCAGCTTCTCAGTAATATCATAGAAGCTAAAAAAGGAGGCGGTGTCGAGTGTATCCTCGGGTATCATTTTCGAATAAGTTGAACGGGAAATAGCCTGTATTCCCCCCATCACAAATCCCAACAAACCTGCCAAAATGTAAAAGGACATTTTATCTTTCAGAAAATAACCTCCTATGCAAATAAAGATCCAGATTATTAAGGTAGTTCCAATGGCAAATCCATTTCCTTTAAATATTGAAACAAAGGCAAAAAAGTAGGCCCCGGCAATAGCGACTATTTGCAAGATTAGCACTACAAAAATCATTTCATCTGCCGACATCCCGACCTCAATATCTCCAAACAACGGCGCAAGCAACATCACAGTTTGCACCCCCATGCTGTATATAAAAAAAGCCGATAGAAAACGTAACATCACTGTTTTGTCCTTCACTACCCGAAATACTTTTTTCAGTTCTCTGATTCCGTTTCCAAGAATATCATAAGTAACTTTTTTTCCGGTTTTCCGATCTTTGAGGTAATAAAAGGCAATTTGTGCAAACCCCATCCACCACACTCCTACCAGAATAAATCCAAAGCGCGTGGCTGCACCTCCATCTTCGAAACCGAACAAATGAGGCTTCATGAATAAAATCAGGTTAACAATTAATAGAAAAACGCTTCCGATATACCCCAAGGCAAAGCCACGTGCACTTACCCTATCCATCCTGTCTTCGGTAGCCACTTCAGGCAAAAAAGCATTGTAAAAGACCAGAGAGCCGGAAAAACCAATACTAGCCGTTACCGCACAAAATATTCCATATTCTATGTTCGCTCCGTTAAAAAAATAGAGTCCGATGCACGCAATTGAGCCTAAATAGGTAAAAAACTGCATAAATCTTTTTTTCCTCCCGCTAAAATCTGCAATTCCAGAAAGTACCGGTGCCAGAAATACAATTACCAAAAAGGAAAAAGAGATGGCATAAGAATATAGAACTGTGTTTACAACTGACATTCCTAAAAACTGAACGATTTCGCCTCCGAAAGCAAGTTCTGTAGTACTTGAATAATAAATAGGAAAAATGGCAGTGGTTACAATGAGATTATATACCGAATTCGCCCAATCGAATGACGCCCAGGCATTAATGAGACGTGTATCATTTTTTTTAAGCATTCTGGTCGAGTTTATTTTTAATTTTATTTCTAAAAAATCGTTTAAAGATGCACTTTTTTTTAGACAATACTTATTAATGGAGTTGCGTTACCATACTTCCGTATCCGTTGTTAATTTGATTATTCAACATAACTTACGTCTCTATCGAACTCCTCCTTCTATGTGCCATTATTACCTTCTGAATTCAATTATAATTGTAGTTTTTTTTTGACTGCTCTACAATATTACATTGAAATGCACCATTTTCTTTTGAGTCTGGCTTCGTTAAAAAAGATTATTTTGACTTTGCTGTGAATTCATTTATCTAAAAGAAATAAAAGCAAAGATGATAATTAATTTTTACTCCCCCAGAAAGTTGAATTGAGCCATGAAATTGATTCAATTATTGATAGTGATAGAAAGAAAAAAGGTCAACCATTTCTGATTGACCTTTTTTATGCTCCCCAGGTTGGACTTGAACCAACGACCTACGGATTAACAGTCCGCCGCTCTAACCAACTGAGCTACTGGGGAATTTTTACATTCCTTATTTCAATAATTTTGCTTTTCAAAAGTTCTTCTTCAAAAACGTTAAAAATAAAGCGCTACATGATACTTCACATAACGCCTTTTGGCTCCCCAGGTTGGACTTGAACCAACGACCTACGGATTAACAGTCCGCCGCTCTAACCAACTGAGCTACTGGGGAAGGTCTAATTCCCGTTGTTTTTTTGAGAACTTTGCTTTTCAAAAGCGATGCAAAAGTAACAGCTTTTCTGGAAACTCAAAACATTTTTTCAAAAAAAACACAACTTTCATATTCTTTTCTAAGATCATATTTTAGCTAAATATCAAAACCAATTCAATGATTTATTGTTATACAGGGAGTTATTAATTAAAGATCTACAATAATGAAAAAAAGTAAAATTCTAATTTTTAGTGTCTTCCTATCATCAATATTTGCATTGTCAAGCTTCCAGGCAAAAGCGCATTGCGAAATCCCCTGTGGCATTTATGGCGATTCGGTTCGAATAGCTTTGCTGTACGAGCACATTACCACCATCGAAAAATCGATGACACAGATTATCGAGTTATCGAAAGCCGAAACTCCGGATTACAACCAACTGGTTAGATGGGTTACCAACAAAGAAGAGCATGCAGTAAAAATACAGGAAATTGTTAGCCAGTATTTTCTTCACCAACGGGTAAAACCAACATCTGCCGACGACGATGTTGCTTACCGAAAATATGTAAAACAACTGGAATTGCTTCACCACATCTCGGTTTTTGCGATGAAAAGCAAACAAACTACCGACTTGAGTATAATCGATACGCTGCGCGACAAAGTCCACTCATTCGAACATATATATTTCGGAAATCATAAACATTAGCAGCCATACAGCATCTAAAATAAAATGGGCTTTGAAATTCAAAGCCCATTTTATTTTAGATTATTTTTTCCGGAAGGGATTCGTATTCGTAAGCCTGATTCCGGTAGCGAGGCTGAAAACCTGCATCTAAAATGGCTTGCTGAATTCCTGCAGCATTTAACTGGTATTTTGCGCCTGCTGCCGACACCACATTTTCTTCCATCATTATCGAGCCAAAATCGTTGGCACCGCCATGCAAACACAGCTGCCCGGTGGCTGCCCCAACCGTTAACCATGAGGCTTGCAAATTCTTTATGTTATTCAACATTATCCGGCTAATAGCCACTAATCGCAAATAATCATTGGCTGTCGATGTATTCCTAACCCCCTCCTTCTGAAGAACAGTCCCTTCGTCCATAAATGGCCAGGGAACAAAAGTTACAAATCCATGGTTTCCATCAGGTTTTTCGCTTTGCACCTGACGCAAATGAATTAAATGTTCCAACTGCTCCTGCTTGGTTTCAATGTGCCCAAACATCATCGTAGCCGAAGTTACCAGGTTCATTTTATGAGCCTCACGCATTACATCCAGCCAATCTTTGGTGTTGCATTTTCCAGGAGAGATAATTTTCCGCACCCTGTCCGACAAAATTTCGGCACCGGCTCCCGGCAAACTTTCCAACCCCGCTTCAACCAATTTCTCCAGTGCTTCGCGAAAAGAAACTCTCTCTTTTTTGGCCATAAAAGCTACCTCCGGTGGTCCCAAAGCGTGCAATTTCAGGTTCGGATAACGGCTTTTTAATTCAGCAAATAATTCGGTATAAAATTTCAAGCCTAGTTTAGGGTGCATTCCGCCTTGCATTAAAACCTGCCTCCCTCCTACTCTGAAAAGTTCATCAATTTTTTCACAATATTCATCCAACGAGGTTATGTACTCTGCTTCATCATTAATCTTACAATGAAAATTACAAAACTTACACCCCGAGACACAAACATTTGTTATGTTCACATTCCTGTCGATAATCCATCCCACTTCATTCCCCGGCACCTGTTTTTGCCGACATTCGTTGGCAACCGCCATTAACTCGCTGGTCGATGCTTTTTCGTACAACAACATTCCCTCATCCAGGCTGAGCGGCTCCAATATTAGTGCCTTGTTAAAAATTTTATCTATTTGCATATGAATAACTCTCTGTCGACTGAATAATTTAAAAATTCGGCACAAACAATTTATATTCCTTATTTTTGTTAAAAAATTACAGCTATGATTCCAAAAATTTCAAAAATAACAGAATTAAAAGAAAATATATCAACGGCAACATTATTTGATTTTACAAACCAACTCAATCTGACTAATCTTACCGGCCCCGAAAAAGCTCATCTCGAGAAAAAGTTCGAAAAAGAAACAGAATGTGTTATCAGGCATTACCCAAATTTAAATTTCTACGGAAAAATAAAAGAAACAAAAGAAGATTATTTGAAAGCTGAAGCTGCCCGCAAGGCCGGCGCTAAGCTTTACGATGCATTAAAAGCCCTAAATTCGAAATCTGTTCAGCTAATAAACGTTAGTAAAACCGAACTAACCCAAGCGTTTATAGAAGGCTTATTACTCGCCAGCTACTCCTTCGACAAATACAAAAAAGAAAAAAAAGAATTTGTAATTGATGAAGTTTTCATTTTAAACAAAGACACTTCGGAAGAACAGATTTCGGAACGAGCAAACCTTTCCAGAGCTGTTTTTGCCGCACGAAATCTGGTTAACGAACCGCTCTCGTATTTAACAGCTACAAAATTCTCGGAAGAAATTAACAAACTGGCTACCGAATCAGGATTTACACTCGAGGTGTTCAACAAACAAAAAATTGAAGCCTTAAAAATGGGAGGCCTGCTTGCGGTTAACAAAGGAAGTATCGATCCGCCAACGTTTAACATTTTGGAATGGAAGCCCCAAAATGCCACCAATAAAAAACCAATAATCCTGGTGGGCAAAGGAATTGTTTTCGACACAGGAGGATTAAGCCTGAAACCAACACCAAATTCGATGGATTATATGAAATGCGACATGGCAGGTGCTGCAGTTGTGGCTGCCACAATTTACGCCGCTGCTCTTAATAAACTCCAGGTTCATATTATTGGGCTAATTCCTGCAACCGATAACCGCCCCGACGGGAATGCTTACGTACCAGGAGATGTGATTACCATGTTTGACGGCACAACGGTGGAAATTAAAAACACTGACGCTGAAGGCCGTTTGATATTAGCCGATGCTTTAAGTTATGCGAAAAAATACGACCCGGAACTGGTAATCGACTACGCCACCTTAACCGGAGCTGCTGATATTATTGCCGGCCCTCATGCTGCTGTGGTTATGGGAAATACAAAAAATAACATTGATAAACTGAAAGAAAACGGTCTGGAAACTTACGAGCGATTAATCGAACTTCCATTATGGGACGAATATGCCAAACCTCTGGAATCGGAAATTGCCGATTTGAACAACCTTGGTGTGCGCGAAGGGCAATCGACTATTGCCGGCAAATTTTTGGAACATTTTACCGATTACAACTGGCTCCACATCGATTCGGCTGGAACTGCATTTTTTAATAAGAAACAGAACTACATTCCTGCGGGAGGAACAGGTTTTGGCGTTAGGCTACTTTTTAACTTTTTAAAAAAAGCTGATACCGATTCAATTAAAACGAACATAATGTAAACGAAATCGGGGAAAACTCATTTACCGTCTATGATGACATACGAAATAACAGGTTCCGATGATTCAGGAAGTATAAATGGGTGTTCACACAACAACAATAGAGTTAAGCGACAAATAAACAATTGGAAACAGAAAAAGAGTTTAAAAAACTGAATCTATCCAGATAATTTTACATTATAAGTGGAAAAGCATGAACAATGCTCGTTTCAATTAAAAAAATTAACTTTGCACCGCCTTTTACAAAGGCAATTTATCTAAAAAAACACAGGATGACAAAGCAGAATACAATACGAATAGGAATAACACATGGAGATATAAATGGAATTGGTTACGAGGTAATTATGAAAACCTTACTCGACCCGAGAATCCTGGAAATGTGTACTCCAATAATTTACGGTTCGCCCAAAGTGGCTGCATACCACCGTAAAGCACTAAACATAAACGAATTGAGCTTCAATCACATTCGCTCTACAAAAGAAGCTTACCAAAAAAAAATAAACATAATTAACTGTACCGACGACAACATTCGTGTTGAACTCGGAAAATCAACCACCGAAGCCGGCATGGCATCGTTTAATGCCCTAGAGCGAGCTACTGCCGATCTGAAAAAAGGATTCATCGATGCACTGATTACAGCCCCCATAAACAAAGACAATATTCAAAACGAGGATTTTAAATTCCCCGGCCATACCGAATACCTGGCCGAAACTTTCGAAACAAAGAACTACGCCATGTTAATGGTTAGTGAAACCATGAAAGTTGGAGTTGTAACAACGCATATTCCGATTTCAGAAGTTGCACAGAGCTTAAGCAAAGAAGCAATTCTGTCGAAAATCAGAATAATTGCCAAATCGTTACAGCAAGACTTTGCCATTACCAGGCCCCGCATAGCTGTTTTTGGTTTAAATCCTCATGCCGGAGACAATGGATTACTTGGAAATGAAGACAAAGAAATTATTCTTCCTGCAATAATACAGGCAAAAAAAGAAGGCATTATGGCTCTGGGACCTTACCCTGCCGATGGTTTTTTTGGCTCTGATGATTACCGGAAATTTGATGCTATTTTAGCCATGTACCACGACCAGGGCTTAATTCCGTTTAAATTGGCTTCGTTTGAAAGAGGAGTGAATTATACCGCGGGCTTACCAGTTATAAGAACCTCGCCTGCACATGGAACAGCTTATGGGCTGGCCGGAGAGGATAAAGCATCGCCCGAGTCATTCAGACAAGCATTGTACCTTGCCATCGATATTTTTAAAAACCGGGAAATCTATGCTGAAATATCAAAAAATCCGCTGAGAAAATACGAAATTAATCCCAATCAGGTTGACGAAAGTGTTGACATTGAAGCCACGGAAGAAGAAGAAAACTTATAAACCGGTTCTAGAATGTATGAATATATCCGCGGAAAGGTAGCAGATATCACTCCGGCAAATATTGTTGTAGAAACAGGAGGCATTGGCTATTTTATAAATATCTCGTTAAATGCATACTCGCAGCTAAATGGGAAAAAAGAAATCAAACTCTTTTTGCATCAGATAGTGCGCGAAGATGCACATACACTGTTTGGATTTGCCAATGTCAGCGAGAGAGAATTATTCAGGCATTTAATTTCCGTTAGCGGGGTTGGGGCAAACACTGCAATAATGATGCTATCCTCGTTAAGCCCCGATGAATTAACGGCTGCTGTTACCACCGAAAATGTTAACGTATTAAAAGCAGTAAAAGGCATTGGTGCCAAAACTGCTCAACGCATTATAATCGATTTAAAAGACAAACTCAAAAAATTGCCGGAAACAGGCCAAATTTTACTTTCTCCAGACAATACAATCAAAAATGAATCGTTATCAGCATTAGTCATGCTTGGCTTTATTAAACGCGATGCAGAAAAAACAGTAACAAAAATACTTCAGGATCAACCTGAGGCTACTGTGGAGAGTGTGATTAAACAAGCATTAAAAAGGTTGTAAAAATAGTGAGACAAACATGAATCTTTAATCGTCTGAAAAACCTAAGAATCGATTAAAATTTCATAACCTCCATTATAACCCTTATCTGACCAATGTAATTTGAATGAAATGACACTGAACCGAAGTTTGCTAAAAATATACTTCATTTTTATACTGATTTGTGCCTCTGCAATTTCATATTCTGCATGGGCACAAGAAATTCCGCAGGTAGACACAACCGGGACACTCCCATATCCGTTTGAAGACCAGCCTGCCTTTGGCTATTCGACTAAGGATTCAACAAAAATATATTTGAACAAACCCAGCAATATTTCTTACCAAGTTGAATACGATCCAGTGTTGGGTCAGTATGTTTTTTACGAAAAAATAGGAGATCTCAACTACCGGCTTCCACAAAGTATGTCGTTGGAAGAATACATCGATTATGATTTCGAAAAATCGGTAGATGATTACTGGCGTAGCCGAAACCAGCTGGCCGACTCAGACAGCCGTGGCGGAATGATTCCTAAGCTTACTGTTGGGAGTGAGGCCTTCAACCGTGTTTTTGGAGGAAATACAATTGATATTCAAGCCCAGGGTTATGTTGAAGTTAGTTTTGGTTACTCTTTGAACAAAACCGAAAACCCTTCCATATCGGAAGATTTAAGAAGTGTTTCGACTTTCGACTTTGATGAAGAAATTCAAATGAGCGTTACAGGCCAGATTGGTACAAAGATGGACATGAAGGTAAATTACAATACCGAGGCCACTTTCGACTACGAAAATAAAATAAGCATGGAATATACCGGTGATGAAGATGAGATACTTCAGAATCTTCAGGCCGGAGATGTGTCGTTCCCCTTAAACGGCACCTTAATAACCGGGGTTTCTGACTTGTTTGGTGTAAAAGCCGATATGCAGTTTGGAAAGCTGAATGTTACAACGGTTTTCTCGCAAGTTGAGAGCGAAACATCAACTGTTGAAACAGATGGGGGGTCACAATATACTTCCTTTGAGATATCCGCTGCAGATTACGATGCCAAACGCCACTTCTTCCTTTCTCATTATTTCCGCGACAAATACGACGAATGGCTGAAAAATACGGCGGCAATTAGCTCGCCAATTGTTATTAATAAGGTTGAAGTATGGGTAACCAACACATCTGGGGACTACAGCGATGCCAGAAACATTTTGGCATTTAATGATCTTGGAGAACACGACCCTTACGTTTACAACGACATCTCGCAATTTCAGGAAACCTCCCAATCGTACCCCGATAACACCTATCCCAACAATGAAGCCAACGGAATTTACTCCCAGTTTAGCGATACCTACTCCGATGTGCGTACCGTATCGAATATAAGCACGGTAATGTCGCAATTCGGTGATTCTTTTGATGGCGGCACCGATTATGAAAAAGTTGAATTAGCCAGAAAGTTAGACGATTCAGAATTCTCATACAGCGAAAACCTGGGGTACATTTCATTAACTTCAGCACTAACGTCCGACGAGGTATTGGCAGTCGCATATAACTACACGGTAAACGGAGAAACTTTTCAGGTTGGAGAATTTTCTACAGACGGTATTGATGCTCCCAAAACCTTATTTGTTAAATTACTGAAAGGCACCAACTTATCACCAAGCAAGCCAACCTGGGACTTGATGATGAAAAATATCTACAGCTTAAATGCCTATTCGCTGTCAGACGATGATTTTGAGCTAAACATTCTTTACGAAAGCGATTCCTCAGATATCAACTATCTTCCGGGTAGCGATATTAAAGGGCATATTCTGCTTCAGGTAATGAATTTAGACATGCTAAACAGCAATCTCGACCAAACGAAAAATGGTATTTTCGATTATGTGGAAGGCATAACCGTAGATTCAGAAACAGGGCGGATTATTTTCCCGGTAGTGGAGCCTTTTGGCAGCCACCTCGCCGACTCTCTGGGAAGCGATGAATATATTGAAACTTACGCTTTCCAATCCTTATACGACTCAACAGCGGTTTACGCAGAGCAAGATGCCGAGCACAATAGATATATTTTATCTGGAAGCTATACTGGCTCCTCCAGTTCCGAAATTTCATTGGGCTCGTATAATGTTACGAAAGGATCGGTTACTGTTTCAGCGGGAGGATCGGTTTTAACCGAAAATGTTGACTACACCGTTGACTATACTCTTGGAACCGTTACAATTATAAACGAAGCACTACTTGCTTCAGGTACCGATATCGAGGTGTCGAGTGAAAGCCAAGACCTTTTTAACACGCAAACAAAAACCTTACTGGGTAGTCACTTTAATTATGCATTTTCCGACAACTTCAACCTTGGAGGAACAATGTTATATATGCACGAGAGCTCTCTTACTACAAAAGTCGACTATGGCGACGATCCGGTTTCGAACCTAATGTTTGGCCTCGACGGAAGTTACACTACCGAAAGTATGGGTATTACCAATGTTCTCAACGCTCTTCCGTTCTACAATAGCTCTGCCGCTTCTTCTTTTAGTTTCGAAGGCGAATACGCCAAGCTCATTCCAGGAACCTCGGGGGCAACCGATGGGAACGTTTATATCGATGATTTTGAATCAACCGAAACATCCATCGATATGAAAACACTTTCGTCGTGGTCTTTGGCAAGTACGCCACAGGAACAATCGGATATGTTCCCCGAAGGCGAGCTTTCCAGTAGTCTCGACTATGGCATTAACCGTGCGAAACTAGCGTTTTATAACATCGATCCTCTGTTTCTAAGAAACACTTCATATACTCCTACGCACATTAAAAATAATCCTGACATGCAATCGAACCACTTTGTTCGGGAAGTTTATGAACAGGAAATTTTCCCGGATGCTGAATATGACACCGGAGAAACAACTACCGTTACTGTACTCAACCTGGCATACTATCCTGAAGAGCGTGGCCCGTATAACTTCGATGATGGGTCCTCCAGTTACGGAGCAGGGGTTAACTCCGATGGAACACTGAGCTCTCCGGAAAGCAGGTGGGGTGGAATCATGCGGGAAATATCAACAACCGATTTCGAATCGACCAATATTCAATACATTGAATTTTGGTTAATGGATCCATTTGTAAACGACAGCCTCGATGAACATGAAGGTGGTGACTTATATTTTAACCTTGGTAGCGTTTCCGAAGATATTTTGAAAGACTCCAGAAAAGCTTTTGAAAACGGACTTCCAACTACCGATGAAGTTACCAATGTTGACACCACCATTTGGGGACGTGTATCTACCGAACAATCATTAGTAGACGCCTTCGACAATAGCACTTCTGCAAGACAATATCAGGATATTGGTTTCGATGGGCTAGACGACGAGGATGAACAATCGTTTTACGAAAATTACCTGGGAAATCTCCAGTTGAAATTAACCTCCGATGCATACGAAGCAGTAGAAGAGGATCCCGCTACCGATAACTATCATTATTACCGGGGCTCCGACTATGATGATGATGAAATTGATATTCTTACACGTTATAAAAAATACAACGGTCCTGATGGAAACTCACCGACATCTGACATGTCGGATGAAAGTTACTCGACATCTGCCACTACCATTCCTGATGGAGAAGATATTAACGACGACAATACTCTTAGCGAATACGAAAGCTACTACCAGTATGGAGTTAGTCTCCGCCGGGAGGATATGTTAATTGGTGAAAATTACATCACCGATGTACAGAGTTCGTCGGTAGAACTCGAGAACGGAGAAATTGGTGAAGTAAATTGGTATAAGTTTCAAATTCCAATAAACACCCCCGACGCGACACTAGGAGATATTGACGATTTTAGCTCCATACGCTTTATGAGGATGTTTTTGACCGACTTTAAAGACGAAACCCACCTGCGTTTTGCCACTCTCGACCTTGTGCGTGCTGATTGGCGTGAATATACTGGCGAAATTATCGACGATTCTGATGCGATTGAGTCATCTACCACCGAATTTGAAATCTCGGCCGTGAGTATTGAAGAAAACGGAAGCCGCGAACCTGTAAATTACATTCTCCCTCCAGGAGTTTCACGGGAAACCGACGTATCCAGTAGTTCCTTGGCTCAGCTTGACGAACAGTCGCTTGAACTAACGGTTACGAATTTAGGCTACGGCGATGCGGTTGCGGCCTACAAATCCCTGAACATGGATTTCAGAAATTACAAAAGGTTAAAAATGTATGTTCATGCTGAAGAAATAGAAGGTTACGATCTGGAAGATGACGAGATGTACTTTTTTATCCGACTGGGTTCGGATTACAACAACAACTATTACGAATACGAAATACCTCTAAAGCTCACACCTGCCTATGATGGTGTAGAGTATGACAGCGACGACACAGACGACCGTTACATTGTCTGGCCCGAAGCCAACAATATCGATCTCCCCTTAGATGCGTTAACCGACTTAAAGCTTGCACGCAACCAGGCGATAAGCGCAGGCAATGCATCCACTTCGGAAGTTTACGAAATGGACTACGAAGACGCTAATGATGGTAACAACGTACTTAAAATAAAAGGTAGCCCATCTTTTGGAGAGGTTGAGGTACTAATGATTGGTATCCGAAACCCCAAAACCGGAACAAATACCGCGACAAGATCGGTAGAAGTATGGGCCAACGAATTGCGCTTATCGGGTGCAGAGAGCGAAGGAGGATGGGCAGCCAACGCACGTATGACAGCCCAACTTGCCGATTTGGGATCGATAACCGTTGCCGCCGAAAAAAGTACAGCCGGCTTTGGGAGTATCGACGATGGTATTAACGAGGTATCAATGGAAAATTATTCTTCAATTGACGTTTCTGCGTCGATTGACTGGGGACGTTTCTTCCCGGAAAAAGCAGGGGTAAGAGTACCGATGTATTACGGCTATTCGAAAAATGTGACGACTCCAGAATATAACCCTTATGATACCGACATAAAATTAGATGTTGCAATCGATGAACTGGATACTGACGAAGAAAAAGACTCCTTATTAAATCTTTCACAGGAAGTGGTTGAGAAAAAAAGCATTAATTTCACCAATGTTAAAATAGAACCACAGAAAGAAAAGACAAAAAAACACCTCTGGGATCCTGAAAACTTATCGCTTTCTTATTCTTACAATGAAGAAAAATCGCACGATGAAAGCACAGCGATTGACCTTGAAAAAACACACAATTTGACAATAACATACAACTATGTTAACAAGCCAAAATTAATTGAACCATTCAAAAAGGTTAAATTTTTACAAAAAGGGCCTCTTAAATTAATTGGCGACTTTAACTTCTATCCTTCGCCAACACAAATTGCTTTCAGAACCAACCTTTACCGTTATTACAGCGAATCACAAAGCCGTAGTGTTTCTAATCCCAATTTGATGCTTGAAACAACCTACGATAAAGATTTTCTTTTGAAGAATTATTTCGATTTACGATACGATTTAACCAAATCACTAAAATTTGACTTTTCATCGAGTGGTACAGCACGAATAGACGAACCTGAAGGAAGTATTGATAAAGATGAGGACGATTACCAAGAGAAAAAAGACTCTATCATCTCCAATTTACTTGAATTAGGACGGCCAACGGCTTACAGCCATGATTTCAGTTTAACCTACCAGGTGCCTATCAGAAAAATTAAACTTTTAGATTTTCTTAGTTCAACAATACGTTACTCGGGAACTTACGATTGGGATGCAGGCTCGCTTACTTCCGACGAAAGCATTAACCTGGGTAATACGGTTAGCAATTCGGGTAGTTTAACAGTAACCAGTACTGCAAACATGCAATCGCTTTACAATAAAGTGCCCTATTTTAAACAGGTAAATCAAAAATACGCACGAACCAAAAGACGCAGTTCAAGTAGCCGTACCTCAAGCAGGAGTAGTGCAAATAGCAAATCGGACGAACAAGAACAGAAAAAAGGAACAAAGACTTTTACCCGTACCTTAAACCTTACAGCAGATAAAACACAAACTCTTAACCACAGGCTGAACACCAAGAAGGTTAAAGTATTGGTTACTGACTCCAAAGGCCAGCAGGTGGCAGGTAAATTAGAAATAATTGATGCAAATAATATTGCATTTACTCCTTTGAAATCATCACCCAAAGCTATTCTCTCTGTTTCTGGAGTACAAGGAGATCAGTCGTTTATAAAAGACATGCTTGATTTTACAACGCGAATGGCACTAGGTGTTCAATCGTTGAACCTTAGTTACAGTAAAAGCGGTTCAACTTATCTTCCCGGATACTTACCCGAACCTTCGATGTTTGGAGCAGGGAGGTACACAAACGACAGCGATTGGAGTGGAATTTCGAAAAACACAAGTAATTTTGCGCCAGGGCTTCCTTTCCTGTTTGGATGGCAGGATGAAGGCTTTGCCCAAAAAGCAATCGATAACGGTTGGGTAACTACCGATACCACATTAAACTCGGCTTTTGCCTTAAGCCAAACTGAACAAATTTCGTTACGTGGGATTTGGGAACCTATACCCGATTTAAAAATCAACCTGACAGCAAGTCGTAGTTTTACCAAAAGCAGCACCGAATATTACGATTACGATTATTCTACAGGCGAATTTGAATCGAATACATACTCCGAATCAGGAAGTTTTAGCATGACAACTTTAACCCTGGGTACTGCATTCTTTTCTATAGGGAAAGACGAGGTGAGAAGCTCTGAAGCCTTTGAAAATTTTAAAAATTACCGCGAGATTATCGCCAATCGTTTGGCCAATCAGCGTTCTACTATGGGTGGTTACGATCCTACTGTTGGCCATTCTGAGTACTCAGGTTATCCGGATGGTTACGGACCTAACTCGGTGGAAGTTTTAGTGCCTGCTTTCCTGGCTGCTTATCAGGGAAAAGATCCTGAAACTACATCGTTGGGCCTATTCCCTTCCTTAAAATACCTTCGCCCCAACTGGACCATTAACTACGAAGGGATGGTTTCAAAAATTCCTGGACTAAGTAAATTTATGCGTTCATTAAACCTGGAACATTCGTATAAATCAACCTACAATATTGGTTCTTTTTCATCCAACCTCGACTACGAAGAAAATGAATACGGGTTGTGTACAGAACGGGATTTATCGGATGACTTTGTAACCTTTTACGATTTTAGTTCGGTTAATATTACTGAAGCATTTAACCCTCTTATTAATCTTGATGTTACATGGAATTCGGACTTTACAACAAGGGCAGAAATAAACAGAAACCGCTCGCTTACCCTGTCGCTTTCCAATAACCAACTTACCGAAGTTTTAGGAAACGAATATGTAGTTGGTATTGGCTATCGTTTTACCCAAATGGATTTAATTGTTAAAACAAAAAACTCGCAACATGCCTACTCCAACGATTTAAATATCAGGGCTGATATATCGTTCACAAAAAGTAAAACAACATTACGTCAATTAGACGAAGACGACGACGAGGATCAGGTTACTGCCGGTCAGGGATATTTCTCACTTGCAACTTATGCCGAATACAAATTAAGCGATCAGTTTGAAATGAAAGTGTATTACGACCACATTATCAATAATCCCTATACTTCCTCTTCGTATCGCACCATTAGCGCCGACTTTGGAGTTAGCTTTACATTTACGCTATCAAGTAAATAATTGTTAAACAAACCTTATAAGACAAAAAGATTTTCAAGCTTCTGCAAACTTTATTTTGATTTTTCAAAAAAATGGTTTTTCTTGCAAAGGATTAAAAAACAAGCAATGCAAAAAACAAATACAATATGGCTTCCGTGGTGGGGTCTTCTTGCGTAAGTTAGGAGTTAAAGAGCCATATTGGTATTTTTTAAAAATATTCGAAAGGCCTGCTCCTAAAAAGAGCAGGCTTTTTTTTTTACAAAAACAAAACAATGAGAATTAATAATAACATTTGGTGGTGGCGCAGAAACTTTTTACAAAAATCGTGAAGAGAGGCTACGCTATGGTACAAACCAAAAACGGCTCATCGAAATCACGATGAGCCGTTTTTGGTTTAAAGCCTTTGGCAGTGTATTCTCCCATTCGAAAAAGAGAAGAACTTGTGCCGGAAACAGCTCCCAGATGACACAGCAAATAACAACGGGCAAATTGCTTTTACCCACTAATTTTTAAAAAACAGTACAAAAAAATACAAAATGAAAAAACTAAATTTTAAACCGGTCGTTCAGAAGATTCTTGCCGATACCGTTACCCCGGTTAGTATCTACCTGCGACTTCGAACTCTTTATCCAAAATCAATTCTGCTGGAAAGTTCGGATTACCATGGCGTTGAAAATGCTTATTCGTTTATTGCATTCGACCCAATTGCCAGTTTTAGTGTAAACAACAGCCAGGTTAGTATTTCTTTCCCGGGAAAAGAGAAAGAAAAATTCATGCTCACAAAAGATCGAATACTACACGACGAGCTCGACATTTTCTTTAAAACCTTTAATGTAGATGCCGACAAAATAGAGCTACCTGCCAATGGCCTGTTTGGCTATGTAAATTTCGATGCCATTCAGCACTTCGAGAATATTAAATTCTCCGCTGAAAAAAAAGAAGAATACCAAATACCAGAAGTAAAATATTGTTTTTACAAATATGTAGTTGCCATCGACCATCATAAAAACCAAATTCATATCGTTGAGAACTTGCTCGAAGGAGAAGCTTCTCAGATAGATTACATCCATCATCTTCTGGTTAATCTGAATTTTTCAACCGACAAATTCGAAACCAAGGGGATAGAAGCTTCGAATATTAGCGACGAAGAATTCAAGAAAATGGTAACCAAAGGAAAGGAACATTGTTACCGGGGAGACGTTTTCCAGATTGTTTTAAGCCGCCAGTTTTCGCAAGAATATAAAGGCGATGATTTTAATGTTTACCGCTCCTTACGCTCGATAAACCCATCGCCTTACCTGTTTTATTTCGATTATGGAAAGTACCGCATTTTTGGTTCGAGCCCCGAAGCTGAAGTCAGAATAAAAGATAACAAAGCCTACATTCATCCTATTGCAGGAACATTTAGACGTACAGGAAACGACGAACAAGACCGTGAATTAGCCGCGCAACTAAGCAAGGATCCGAAAGAAAATGCAGAACATGTAATGCTGGTGGATTTAGCACGAAACGACCTTAGCCGAAATGCCGATAATGTGGTGGTGGAAACCTATCGCGAGGTACAGTTCTTCTCGCATGTTATCCATCTGGTTTCGCAGGTTTCAGGAGAAATTACCAACGACACTAACCTGATTAAAGTACTGGGAGAAACTTTCCCGGCCGGAACTTTATCGGGCGCACCTAAGTATAAAGCCATGGAGTTAATTGACAAGTACGAAAATCAGAATCGTGGTTACTACGGTGGTTGCATTGGTTACCTTGGTTTCGACCGCTCGGTAAACCATGCCATAATGATTCGCTCGTTTCTGAGTAAAAATAATAAACTTTTTTACCAGGCCGGCGCCGGTGTTGTTGCCGACTCGAAAGAAGAAAACGAATTACAAGAGGTAAATAATAAATTAGCAGCTCTAAAAAAAGCCATTGAAATGGCAAAGCTCATTAATTAAATTACATGCCCTGCATTCAGCAAAAAATAAGTTAGTATAAAATTTAAAATAAAGGCGGAAAATCGGATCCATACAAAAATACAACTTCGCTCTCCGGTCTTCCAACTTCTTAATATGAAACGAGCATGAGAAATATTCACACAAAGGCGATTTATCAAAATTATGCGAGTTCCATATTATACCATAGACAACAAACAATTTTAATACGATGAAAATATTAGTTATAGATAATTACGATTCATTCACCTACAACCTGGTTCATGCCATAAAGAAAATATCAGGTCTACCGGTTGACGTTTATCGCAACGATGAAATTTCGTTGGAAGAGATTGATAAATACGACAAAATTGTTCTATCGCCAGGCCCGGGTATTCCGGAGGAAGCTGGCCTTCTTTTAGATATTATAAAAGAATATGCACCATCAAAAAGTATGCTGGGCGTTTGCCTGGGGCATCAGGCCATTGGTGAGGCCTTTGGTGGAAAATTAAGGAATATGAACCGCGTTTTACACGGGATAGCTACTCCTGTTATTCAAACGCACCATAAATCGGCTTTATTTAAAGGATTGCCAGAAACTTTCGAGGTTGGTCGCTACCATTCATGGATTGTTAAATCGGAACAGTTACCAAAATGTTTTGAAGTTACCAGTTACGACAAGGATGGTTTAATTATGTCGATGCAACACAAGAAGTATGATGTACAAAGTGTACAGTTTCACCCCGAATCGGTATTGACACCTCTTGGAGAAAAAATGATTGAAAACTGGCTCGGCTTATAGATTTCGGTAACCATTGTAGTTTACAGGAATAAAAAGCATCAAAGGGGTGACAGCTGGCAACGCAGGGCAACTCCTTAAAAAAAAACAAAACAGGTGCGCACTCCCATTATAAAAAAGATTGCTTAGCGCGCCGCATATATAAACCCTTGATTGAATAATAAATATGAAACAAACCTTACAATACCTTTTTGAAGGAAATATACTCACAAGAGAAGAAGCAAAACGGAGCCTGCTCGGCGTTGGCAAAGGCATGCATTCCGAAGCTGAATTTGCCTCGTTTTTAACTGTATTTAATATGCGCCCTCTCGCATCTGAAGAACTTGCAGGTTTTCGTGATGCCTTGGTCGAATTAAGCTCAAAAATCGATTTATCCGACTATAACGGCATCGACGTTGTAGGGACCGGTGGCGACGGAAAAAACACCTTTAACATCTCAACTTTATCGTGCTTTGTTATTGCCGGAGCGGGCGTTAATGTAACAAAACACGGGAATTATGCGGCAACTTCAACCAGCGGTTCCTCAAATGTCCTCGAGTATTTAGGTTACCAGTTCAGTAACGATGCAGAGAAACTCAAAAACGACCTAAACAAAGGAAACTTTTGCTTTTTACATGCACCTCTTTTTCACCCGGCATTTAAACACATTGCACCAGTCCGACGCGCATTAAAAATCCCTACCTTCTTCAATATTCTAGGCCCAATGCTTAATCCATCGTCGCCCAAATACCAGTTACTTGGCGTAAATAACAGTGAAAATTTTAATCATTATAAAAATGTTTATGAAACACTCGATGTTAATTTTGCCATTGTAAATAGCCTCGATGGTTACGACGAGGTTTCTTTAACTACCGATACTCATTTTGCCTCAAACAGTGTTGAGAAAAATATTTCGCCTGCCGAGTTCGGAATGGAAAAAATTCTTCCGGAAAAATTATTTGGAGGCAATTCAGTTGAAGCTGCAGCAAAAATATTCGTTACTATTCTTGAAGGGGAAGGCACAAGCGAGCAGAATAACGTGGTGCTGGCGAATGCGGCGCTTGGCTTAAATGTTGTTCATCCCGAAAAATCACTTCTTGAATGTGTTGAAATGGCCAAAGAATCGTTGGAAAGAGGGAAGGCTTTGGAAAAATTAAAAGCAATAACTAACACCGTTCTTTAAGACGAAAAATAAATTACAGGCATACTCGAAATAATTTAACCATCACCCCGAAGTACGGTGCAAAAAGATAAAGGATGAACATTTTAGACAAAATAATAGAAACAAAAAAAATAGAAGTTGCCAGCCAAAAGAAAGTGGTAAGCATCGAACAGCTGGAACAGTATCCTGATTTCGGACGTAAATGTAATTCGCTGAAAAAAAATCTTCTAAAAGAAAACGCTTCAGGAATAATTGCCGAATTCAAACAAAAGTCACCATCAAAAGGAGAAATCAATTACGCAGTTAAAGTTGAACAGGTAACAAAAGCATATACTGAAGGAGGTGCATCGTGCCTCTCTGTTTTAACCGACTATGAATATTTTGGCGGAACAATTATTAACTTGGCAAAGGCACGCGAAATCAATCCCGACATTCCGATTTTGCGTAAAGATTTTATGATTGACTCCTACCAGATTGTGGAAGCCAAAGCTTTTGGTGCAGATGTAATTCTGCTGATTGCAGCTTGCCTTTCAAAAGAAAAAGCTTTGGAATTGGCAAAAAAAGCCAAAGAAATAGGACTCGAAGTTTTAATGGAAATTCATAATGCCGAAGAACTGAAAGTAGTAAATGATTTCGTAGATATTGTTGGCGTAAATAACCGTAACCTGAAATCATTTGAAGTAACAATTGAGACTTCGGTGGAATTGGCGAAACTTATTCCCGAAAAATTTGTAAAAATATCGGAAAGTGGTTTGAGGGGTGCCAATGAAATTAAATACCTGAAAGAGAATGGCTTTAAAGGATTTTTGATTGGCGAAACATTTATGAAAACCGATAATCCGGGAGAAGCATGTAAAGATTTAATTTCCCAATTGTAAATTGCATTTCCAAGAAGAAAACTGTGAGAAATCAATACTTTCGGGAAACAGATTCCACACCGTGTTCGATATAACATAAAGAGTAAGATAATGACAAAAGAATTAAAAATTAAAGTCTGCGGAATGAAGTTCACCCAGAACCGCGAACAAGTCGAGGCACTTGATGTCGATATGCTGGGCTATATTTTCTACGCACCATCGAAACGTTTTGTAGGCGAAGCTCCCGAAAGCGGACTATTCAATTCAGAGAAACCCAAAGTAGGTGTATTTGTAAACGAAAATGCCTTCGAGATACTAGGATTAACAAAAAACTTTGGTTTTGAATACGTACAACTTCACGGAAAAGAAAATCCGAAAACCTGCGGAATGCTAAAAAAACAGGGACTAAAAATTATTAAAACGTTCTCCATTGACGAGGAATTTAAATTCTTTGCTACTAACGCTTACCATGGTGTTGTCGACTATTTTCTTTTCGATACAAAAACCAAACAACACGGTGGTTCAGGTGAAAAATTCAACTGGCAAATTTTAAATGATTACAACGGAGAAACTCCATTCTTTTTAGGCGGAGGAATCGGGCCAGAAGATGTAAAAAGCATTATAGAAATTAGCCATCCAAAACTTGCGGGAGTTGATCTAAACAGCGTTTTCGAAGACGAGCCTGGCCTAAAAAACATTGAGAAACTAAAAAATTTTATTACCGAATTAAAAAAATAAATACCCCATTAAAAGCATAACCCGGTTAATCCGTTTCCATATTTATTTGACGAAAGGCGGGCAAAATTAACCAAAGAACAATAGCGTATTATAATAAAACGAGCATGAGAAATATTCATACATAAACGATATACTAGATTCATGCGAGGTCCATCTTATACCCAAGAAAATAGACAATTTTAATAAGATGTAAACAGAGAAAAAAATGAAATATCAAGTTAACGAAAAGGGATATTACGGCGAATTTGGCGGGGCGTGGATTCCTGAAATGATGTACACCAACATCGACGAATTAAAACACCGCTATTTAGAGATAATCGAATCGGAAGAGTTTAAAAAAGAATTCGACCTGCTTCTGAAAAATTATGTAGGTCGTCCGTCGCCACTATATTTTGCAAGCCGGCTTTCGGAACACTATGGCAGTAAAATATATTTGAAACGCGAAGACTTAAACCACACCGGATCGCACAAGCTAAACAACACCATAGGGCAAATTCTGTTGGCCCAAAAGTTAGGAAAAACCCGCATTATTGCTGAAACAGGTGCTGGTCAGCACGGTGTTGCAACAGCAACAGTATGTGCATTGAAAGGCATTCAATGCGTGGTTTACATGGGAGCTCTCGATGTTTCGCGTCAGGCACCAAACGTAAAAAAGATGAAAATGCTGGGAGCCGAAGTAATCCCTGTTCACAGTGGAAACAAAACATTAAAAGATGCCACTAACGAAGCCATGCGCGACTGGATTAACAATCCGGTAGATACTCATTATATTATTGGCTCAGTGGTTGGTCCTCATCCCTACCCCGATATGGTAGCTCGTTTTCAATCGGTTATTAGCGCCGAAATGAAGAAACAACTTCTGGAGCAAACCGGCTCCGAGTTTCCCACACGAATTATTGCCTGCGTTGGTGGAGGGAGTAATGCTGCCGGTGCTTTTTATCATTACTTAGACGATGAACAAGTGGAACTAATTGGCGTTGAAGCAGCGGGTAAGGGAGTAGAAACGCAAGAAACTGCCGCTACATTAACAGTTGGTTCTCCGGGCGTTCTGCATTCGAGTAAAACCATTCTAATGCAAAACACCGACGGCCAAATTACCGAACCTTATTCGATTTCTGCTGGACTCGATTACCCCGGAATTGGCCCCTTACATGCGCACCTGCACAAAACCGGCCGTGCAAAATTCCTTGCTGCCACCGACGAAGAAGTGCTGCAATCGGTTCTTCTGTTAACACAAAAAGAAGGAATTATTCCTGCACTTGAATCGGCGCATGCACTAGCAGCGTTAGAGAAAATAAAAATGACCCCCGGCGAAGTAACAGTTATCAATCTGTCGGGTAGCGGGAATAAGGATATGGAAACCTATTTAGACTATTTTGGATATTAGTTTAAAAATACGTATTTAGATTTGAATAAGGGTATAAACCTCGGATTTAAGACTCGTCCTTCACTACTCCCTTATGGTAGAGATATCTGCAAGGCAGAGGGGTGATTCAGGCTTCCGACTATTTTATCAAAATGAAACGAGCACGATAAATATTTGCACTTAGGCGATATATTAAAATCATGCGAGTTCCATCTTATTCCTTAGGAAACAAACAATTTTAATAAGATGAAAAACAGAATCAATCAACTTTTCGAAAAGAAAAACAAAAACATACTTTCGGTGTATTTTACCGCCGGATTTCCAAATCTGAATGATACCGTTGAAATAATTCAGCAACTCGAAAAAAATGGTGTCGACCTCATCGAAATCGGGATGCCATTTTCCGATCCGACTGCCGATGGCCCCACAATTCAGAGAAGTAGTGAGAAAGCGTTAAAAAACGGGATGAATATCAGGTTACTCTTTGAGCAGCTGAAAACCATCCGTCAATCAGTTTCCATACCATTGGTTTTGATGGGGTATTTTAACCCGGTATATCAATACGGCATAAAAGAGTTCTGCGAAAAATGCAACGAAATTGGTATCGATGGCACCATCCTTCCCGACCTTCCGCTTGATGAATTTGAAGCAGAATATAAATCAACATTTGAAAGCAATAACCTGCATAATATTTTACTCATAACTCCACAAACTTCCGAAGCAAGAATAAGGCAGATTGATGCAGCCAGTTCAGGTTTTATCTACATGGTTTCATCCTCATCAACAACCGGTGCGGGAAAAAAGGTAGAAGATTTTCAGAAAGATTATTTTGAACGTATTAAAAACATGAGTTTAAAAAATCCAAGAATTATTGGCTTTGGTATATCCGACAATGCCACCTTTGTAAACGCTTGTAAGTACGCCCATGGAGCCATTATTGGAAGTGCCTTTGTTTCCGCCGTTAATACAGAGCAACCACTTCAGTATTCCATATCGCAATTTGTTAAGAATATACTCGCTCTCGAATAATTTGCTGACTTTATGGTTGAGAGGCAACTGTTCTAACAGTATAATGTTATCTAACATTAATCAGAAGATTTAGCTTAACACGCACACTTTCAGAGCAATTGCTTTTCAAGAGGAAATTGTTTCAGTTAATTTGTGTTAAAGAATATTTTACAACATACTATATATGAAATTTCTAGGTTAAATTCATATCGACAATTAAATATTTAACTATGCTGGAATATGCAAAAGTAATACTACCCAAAGTAAGTTTTAGCAAAGAATTGTTTAGAAAAGAATTAAATAAATGCATTAATTGGGTAGAACCAAATCAGGTATCTGAGTTATGTTCCTGGTGTTATCAAAAATTTCAAAAAATCTATCCCGATGTTTTGGCAGAAGCATTTGCCGAAATTGCGGCTTAAAGTATTAACCTAGCGGGATTTATTCCCGCCTTTTTTTATCCCTAGATATTTCTAACGAAGAAAATTTCGAATGTAAAATCCAGAACTCTATAAAAGCAAGCTCTCCGTAGAACCTGCAATATGCCATAGAAAATTTATTTTCGATCAATCAATAAATCGAACCGATTTCATATTTCCTTTTTCCCAGTTTATGGCATAATTAAAAATTATTTCGTGTGTATTATAAGTTCCAACGGATAAATTTTCAGCATTCATATTTGTTCGGTATGCATAGCCACATAATATTTTTTTAGTAACCCTAGCTCCGGCATTAAAGGCCAGGTTGTGGTTTACACTATAACTTGTACCTATCCACAGCTTATTTTTAAAAAAGGTCTGCACCCCTAATTCGCCATATACCGTTCCATTCCATAAACGTGTTAAAACATTTGGGTAAAAGCAAAATGCATTGTTTGTACACAATTTATATTGAGCATACGCGTAATAGTGCGCAACAGGTCCCTCAATGTCGGGATTCGAAAATTCTTTCCCCAAATGGGTTATGGAAAGTCCAACCACCAATTTTTCGCTCTGAAATTCAGCTCCAAAGTCAAAATCGAGCTTGGTTTCAGAATAATCTGAATAACTTAATGGATCATCGTCGTATTCGAAAGTCATTTTTGTGGCTTCCATTAGCGTGTGAATGGCTCCCGCGGACAAACCCAACGAGAAAAAACCTTTATCTGACAACCCGAACTGTTTGGCAAACCTCACCTTTACATTTTGAGTTTGTTGATAACCAATTACATCGTTAATTACCAACAAACCGACTTTTAAATGATTTAAATCCACACTTATATCGGCAATCTGAGTACTAGGACTTTGCTCAAACCCAGTAAATTGGTTATTGTGCAAAAGAAATACGTTTACATCGTTACATTGTGTAAAAGACCCAGGATTTAAAGCATCACGAGAAAACACATAATGACTGGGAATTAAGTCTTGTGCGAATCCCGGAGAAAGTAAAAGTAGCAGATATATTAGAATGAAACACCTTTTAAAATTATACATAAATTCACCCTTGTTTATTAATTTAAATACGTTCTGTTTGTCAGCAGCAAACAGAGAAATCCTATCGATGCAAGCCATTTTCGGATGAAGACTTTCCGTACTGATTTCTTATTATTTATTACTCTTGTTTAAATTACCAACTAACAATTGGAGCATTTTTATTTAATCCTTCCTCTAAAATATTTTATTGTTTTAACACATTTTAGGTGATGGCCCAATACTATTTTTACATTATTGGGGTACGCCTTCGTCAACCTTAACAATAAAACAGTCTTTAAATTCGGTTTGCTGACATTTTTCTTTCAATAGTTCGGCTGTACTGCGGTTGTCGAAATTACCCAATTGATATTTTCGCAGCTCACCTTTTTTTACCGTATATATCTGATAATCACCTACTAACTTAAAAACAGGATCAAACGTAAGTTTTACGTCGATTTCTTTACTGCTAACCATTAACTGAATCCTGAAAACATCATTATATTTCATTAATGGTGCTTGTGCAGATAAACTGTTGACAGTAGAAGAACTCACGTCTGTTGTTGCATTCTGTTCCAAAATATTTTCAGTGTGAACTGACTCCGAAACATTTCCACTGTTTTTTACGTGCTTAAGCAACGCCTCGTCTCTCAGTTTTATCGTATATTTTTGATTCGTGTCATTATTACCATTTCCTTTAACAATAGCGTTAGTGCCTATAATTTCGAAAGTAGTTCTCCTGTTTTTCTGGTGTTCTTCTTCCGTGGCTGCGTTTACAATAGCGAGTTGCGACTCGCCAAATCCCTGCGAAATTAACCTCCTCGGACTTATACCTGCCTGAATAAGGTAACTTACAACGCTTGCCCCCCTGCGATTCGAAAGGTCTAAATTATAACTGTTAGTACCGCGACTATCGGTATGTGAATTAATTTTAATCTGAAGTTGAGGATTTTCGTCCAAAAGGTTGACTAATTTATGTAATGAACTTTTTGATTCAGACAATAAATTTGCACTATCAAATTCGTAATAAATATCATTAATTGTAAACTCCACCTCAAGCAGGATTGGATACAACTCGAAATTGGTATCGAAGTTTGTTTTTGTACTCATCACTACTTTTCCAGTATTTTCGGGCGATATAAATGTTTTAGAATCTTTCAGATAATCTATTTTAGAGGCCCTTACAATAAGATAATCATTCGATGGAATATGCTCGAAAAAATAAGAGCCATCGGCTTTAGTATACGTACTGTCGGTAATACCTTTTAGGCTTTTAATGGTTATTTTTACTCCCTCTATTTTATCCAAAGAACTTTTGTCGCTAACAATTCCTGCTAAAGAATGCTCTCCCGAATTATCACTCATTGTTATCAAATAAGATTTTTCGGCACTACACGGAACTGTGAGTTTCTTTGTTAAAAAACCTGTTTTTGTCAGGCTCAATTCGTGCTTTTCAGAGCAAGATGCATGTGCCGTATTCGGAACCGTGAAATAGCCTTTAGAATCGGAATAGACAATCTTTTTGTTAATGCCATTGGTAGAATATACGATTTTTACATCAGCCAACGGTAAAGCAGCTATAGAATCAACGATCTGCCCCGAAATGTCGGTCAGGAAAATATTGTGATAGAAGGCGTAAATATCATCGCTGTTCGATTCATCATTTCTATTCGAACAAAAATAACCGCCTTTTAAATCGCGATTCAGCAAAATACTAAAATCATCTGACGATGAATTTATGGGTGCTCCTAAATTTTTAGGCTGGTCGTAAATGTCACCACTTATTTTTGAATAAAAAATGTCTAGTCCTCCCATCCCAATATGACCTTCTGATGCAAAAAGCAAAATTGAGTCAGCAATTATTGCCGGGAACATTTCATCTTTAGGAGTATTAATCTCTTCTCCCAAATGAACTGGAGTACCTAATTTTCCTCCCCGCAGAACAGAAGCCTTCCAAATGTCTTTTCCTCCAAATCCACCAGGCATATCCGATACAAAATACATCGTTTTCCCATCGGCAGTTAGGCAGGGGTGCGCATAGTTGTATTTTTCATCACCAACTGTAACAACTTCGGGGGTTTGCCATTTGTTCTTCTCATAAGTCGATTTTAAAATCCGGCATAATTCCGGGTCTTTCTCGCATTGCGAGAAATAAGCCGTGTTGTATTTCGTGTTGTACGAAAATGTTCCTTCATTAAATAGTTGCGTATTGATATGCCCTCTCAAACGCTCAGGGCTGGTATACATATTATAAACCGTGTCGAAATGAGCAGAGTATAAATCCGAGTATCCCTGATTTGTGCGCCCATGAATAGAAGAATAATCGTTTGTTAACCTTTGGCTGGAAAAAACCAACTCGTTATTAAAAAAACCAAGTCCAAATTCACTTTCTGAAGAGTTAATAAGTTCTTGGTTGCTAATCGGTGGCAGATTTGTTTTGTTAAGCTCGGAAAGTGCAAACTCGCAACATAAAATCATTCGCTTAACTTCCGTATCTTCGGGAAATTCAAGCGCCAATTCACTGAAGCCTTTTAATGCCCGATCTACTAGCCCCGACTTTAAAAGCATTTCGCTATAATTCATCCGAAACTCCTTCTCAACAAAATTCTCTTCCAGCTCTAAATATTTCGTATAATAACCGAGAGCTGCCTGAAACTGATTAACCGCGTTAAAACAATCGCCAATCTTTCTAAGCACAGACGCATTTCGGCTATTTACATTATCTTTTATCGCTTTCTGGTATAGCTGAATTGCTTTGGTGTAGTTTTTAACTTCTGCCTCCTGATCAGCTGTCTGAACAAGATTATATTGAGCTTTCGCACAAATGAAATTTCCTCCAAGTATCAAAATTAATAGATATCTTCTTATCTTCATTGTTTAGGGAATAAGATCAACGTAAAATAGAAACGGGTCCTTTGTAATATATCTCGTTACCGTTATACAAAATATAGAAATAGGTTCCCTGTGGAAGTTTCTTGCCATTATAGGTACCATCCCAGCCATCCCATCCTTCATAAAGAATTTTATTAGTCCGATCGAAAACTTTTATCTTTCTTCCGGGCATTAAGCTATCATTTATACCATCGTCGTTGGGAGAAAAAGCATTCACTTTTATCATACCTGGCATTGAATATATATTAGAAGAATTATCCCCTTCAGAATCGCTTACGCATCCATATTCATTCTCACCAATCACACTAATGGTAGTTACTGTTTCCAAATAGTCAGAATAATCGAATGTATTTGAACTACTTGACTGAAGTAATTCACCAGTGCTATCATCATAAAATTCATAGGTGGTTAAATTGCTTGGATAGGCTGTAAGTAAATTATTTTCAACATCTGATGTTAAGGAAATAACTGGTGTTTCGATAACTTCTAATCTAATTATAGCCTCGGTAGTACATCCCAGGTCATTGGTTACTGTTGCAACATAAACATTGCTGTATTCAGCATCAACAATAATTTTATTACCTGTTTCTCCAGTACTCCACTCGTAACTTACGGTACTTAAACTTGTAATATTTAATACCACCCTATCTCCTTCGCAGGCAATAAGCTCTTCATCAAACTCGATGGATACTGCACTAACTTCAAATGAAAAAGTATCGGTTTTTACACAAGCTACCCCTATAGCTTTCAATACAACATTAACAATACCCGACTCTTCGGAATCCGGAATATAAGTGGGAGTAAGGGTATTTATATCAGTTAGTTCTCCGTCACCGTCGTGAGACCACACAATACTATCGTAGTTATCGGCAATACCTTCTAATTCAAGTGTCGAATTCCCACAGACAAACTCTTCTTGGTTAAGTATTTCTGCTGCGGTTGCAGGAGAATAAGTAACATAGCAGGTATCTGAAACATCTTCGCAAACATCTATTCCTCCGCCAGTTAATACAAACATAATTTCACCGGTTTCGTCAGCAGCAGGAACATAAGTTACGCTAACACTACTCTCACTATTACTAAACGAACCTTGTCCGTTATGACTCCATTCATGTGTCTCCGTATTCTCCAACTGCAGAGGAGTTAAAGTAACAGACTCATTGGAACAAAGAAGCATATCTTCTGGGGCAATAACTATTGGTCGGGGTACAACTGCTATTTTTATCTTAACTTGAATGCTAATTTCATTAACGGTATCAGAAACAACAGCATAATAAACGGTCGAAACTTCGGGACTTACAACTGGTAAAAAATCATTTTCAGTGTAATAATCCCCGTCAGAAGTCCATTCTACGGATAAGTATGGATCCCCAATCGTTTCGAGAGTTAGTGATAACTGGACCGAATCACCTTCGCATATTTGAGTTTGATCGGCACTAATAGAAACCGACACAAGCTGGGCTTGGGAAACCACACTTATGCCAACGATGGCAATAATTAACAATAATCTTTGTAACATAAAAATACTTAATAATACTAAATGATATTCCCCAAAACCTAAAACAACTTGGAAATTGGGAATTACATTTGCTCTATTAAAAATAAATAAAATAATTGCCCAAAATGTTCAAGCAATACCTATTCTATTAACCCTCTAAAAACTTGTTGCTATTGCACAATTCTTTAAATGAGAATATGTGCACTTATAATAAAACTCTTATACGATTACATTTTGACATGTTAGGGTAAAGAAATAAACATTTACAAATCCAAAGCAGATTTAACAATCGCAATATTATATTAAAAAACACAAACTCGCTACAATTATGTAAATTATTTCGATAGATTTTATTGATGGAATTCTATCATTTAAAATCGATTAACATTATCTCTTTTAATTAATCCATCTAATTAATACTTAAACGGGCTATTAAAACGCCTGAGCAAGGCTTAATATGTTTTTATTTTGCCATTTTTTATAAAAATCGCTCCAACAGTTGAAAATTACGCCAATGGGTCTCTATTTTTTTTGACTTAATTCAATCTCTATTTATATTAATAGTAAACTTTTGACCATATAAACAGGCAACAATTTAGAGTAACAATAGAATAACCCATACTTTTGCAACTTAGAAACGAGCATTAGAGACATTCACACAAAGGGGATTTGTTAAAATCATGCGAGTTCTATCTTATTCCTTAGAAAACAAAAAAAATTAATTGATGCAAGAAAATCAACAATCTAAAAAATTCCAATCGGGCAACGTAATCCTTGTGGCAACATCACACATGCTCCACGATATTTATTCTTCTTTTTTA
Organism: Draconibacterium sp.; assembly: GCA_041583785.1. Lineage (GTDB taxonomy): Bacteria > Bacteroidota > Bacteroidia > Bacteroidales > Prolixibacteraceae > Draconibacterium. The sequence goes on from JBFHFE010000001.1 coordinate 187,242, forward strand.
GCGCCACTTCGGCCTTTATTGATTGAGAAATTTGGGATCTCGCTGGCATTGGCTTCCATCTGGGATCTCATTATGCGCATCCCGTGGTTTTTGAATCCTTTTATCGGAATAATTGCAGAACGAACAGCAGCGCGTTATTTTATAATTGTAACACCATCGCTTACTGCAATAGCTATGAGTCTTCTGGGAGTGGCTCCTTCCTTTGCAATAATATGCGTATTGCTTTTTACCATGGGAATAAGCAGCGCAGTGTTTCATGTTCCGGCACCAACAATGGTAAAACGCTTGTCGGGAGCTCATACCGGACGAGGCATGAGTTTTTATATGTTTGGTGGCGAACTAGCGCGAACTGCCGGCCCGTTAATTATTACCGCATCAGTTTCATACTGGGGGCTCGAAGGCACCTGGAAACTTATACCCGTTGGCTTAATTGCCTCATTCATTTTATTTCTAAAACTCCGAAACATAAAAATATCTGACGAATTTAAAGCAAAAAAAACCGATAATAAGAATGCTTTTGTGACACTAAAAAAATACCTTCCTTTCTTTTCTGTTCTCATAGGTTATACACTGTTTCGAGCTATAATGAAATCAGGATTAACCGCATTTCTACCAACTTTCTTTTATACTGAAAAGGGCGAAAGCCTGTGGTTTGCCAATTCGGCACTCGCAGTGTTTCAACTCGCAGGCGCACTGGGAACCATATTAGCAGGAAGTATTTCCGATAAACTGGGGCGCAAAAACACATTGCTGATAATAAGCATAATATCGCCAGTTATGATGTTTATATTTATTAACTCCGAAGGTTGGGTAGCATTTCTATTTTTGGTGCTACTGGGCTTTTTTGTATTTGCCCCTGGCCCTGTGCTTATTGCCCTGGTGCAGGACAGAGCCAAAGAGCTCCCCGTATTTTTGAACAGCATTTACATGACCGTAAACTTTGTAACTGCTGCCTCGGCAGTATTCTTTGCCGGTTTAATGGGCGACTGGCTAGGCCTCCAAAAAACATACCTCATTTCCTCCTTTCTGGCCCTGGGAGCGATTCCATTTGCTTTATGGCTAAAAGAAAAATAATGCAGACAAACAGGTATCACTAATGAAGAGGACATTGGTCGTACAGCAGGTGCATGTCCATATCATTCATAAATAAATTGAAACGAAGTTCGCCCTAAATCAATTCCATTTTTTAAAAATTGAAATAAAAATCTTTTCACTGCTAAAGCTTCTAAACATTTTTCAATAGAAAAGAGCGGAAATTGGAACGATTGATCCCATTAGAGCATGCAAAGCCAATCCTTCGTGAACTAAATTTATACGCAGCACGAATCAAATGATAATTATATCGCTCATTTTGGTTTATCATTGGTCTAATAGGATATAAAAAAGTTTATTTCATATTGATATTATCCTGTGTTCGACTATTCAATTTAACCATAGGAATAAAGTATCATCCCGACTTTTCTTGCAGCAGGTTAAAAAATTGCACTCAAAATTTACCATCGTTTTCTACTAAAAATCAGTTTAAATTGCGTGATTTGAAAAAATGCGGGGTACTAAGTGCCTGCTGTTAATTAATCACTGTTCTGCAAGAACACTACCATAGAAAGAAACATTTTTACCTTTCACCACATTGCCCTACTTTGTACTTTTGCGGAGAGATTTTAAACATTTAGAAGTATAAAAATGAAACGAACAACATTTATTTTATTGGTAATAATATTAATGGCTGGATGTAAGTCGTCCAACTTTTCAGGTAGCACCAAAATTGAAGGAACCAGCTTAACAGTGAACGAAATTATTGCGAAAGAGCAAAAAGAAGAACGTAACAAAAAAAATGTTCAGGAATTTTTTCAGCTATTAATGGGAGACCACGACTATAAAGCTGCCGAGAAATATATGGGAGAATATATACAACACGATCCTAATGTAAAAGGAAATGGCATGGCACCTCTGAAGGAATATTTAACCACCAATCAGAAGTTTAAAAAAAGGCCAAAAGGCGTTAAGCTTAACTTTGCCCAAGTTATAGCAGATGGTGATTTCGTGAATATTCAGATAAGAAAAGACTTCTCCAAAATAAACGGAACCAAAACCATGGTGCAACACATATTCCGCTTAAATGAAGATGGAAAAATTGAAGAACACTGGTCAACTGCTGCAACTGTAAGTATTACTGAAAGCAAAAATCCTCAACCACTTTTTTAATCGAATAAATTTTTATTGCCAGGAATGGCGAAAGTTAACATTGCATTTAACCATAAAGTTTATCGAACATTTTGCACCGGCAAAGAGATTCCATATGTCAAAAACCAAATGAATTATAAGGCTGCTTTTAGGTCTGCACCGATGTGTTGAAGATTTTAATTTTAAAATAAAACACCTGAAAGCGATGAACAATATTGCATCGAAAGCGCCAAATAGTGATGATTTTATCACACTAATGTTTATGAAGTTTCCAGATTACAAAGGTGAGTATAGCCAGAACAACATTGCAGCAAAATTATATCCCGGAAATAAGTAGCCTGCCAATGTTTAAATCAAAAAAATCCACTGTAATTTTTCCGGACTCTTGCCTTGAGTATTAGTATCATTAGAAAACTCAGATCTACAACAACTCGCTTTGGAACCAATAAGAAAATTACTGCAATCCTTGTCATAACGCAAAACAGGAGGAGAAAGCCCAACAAATGCACAAACGTTGTTCCGCTGATGTTCAATACTCTGTTCTTACAAATCGTACCAGAAAATAACTGCTTCCAACGAAAGTGTTTATTTAATATAAACACAGCCTAATCTACGAAGGTCGCCCTTCCTCCTCACCTGCAAAAAGGCGAAAGCTTGTTGTTTTTAGATCGTTTCCTTCTGGTTGTAGAATTTGAAAAAAAATAAGTTGAACTAAAAAAAATCCCAAATAACTTTCAATTCTGCATATCGGTTTATACTTTAGACGAGAACTTATCTAACTTAATTATGGCCGGTAAAAAACTGGAAAGACGAATCTTTCTAAAATACTGTGCAGCTACAGCTATTGGCAGTGGTTTATTGGCAAATCCTATAAATCTGCTAGCTAATGATACTGAAAAGCACAAAAAAGAAAAATTTAAACTCTCGAAACCCCGCTGGAACATTTACGATAATGGCACCTACGATTTAATCTCCAATGAAATTATTCTGAGAAATTGTCGCCCGGCTATCGACGGGCAGGGAGTTATGCCTAAAAATGTATTTCTTGGCGATTCGCCCAAAGGCAAACGCATTGTTTACGAATTACCCGGTGGATTTCTAATGCTCGACCTTAAAACTGACAACGATTCCATATCCATTGGAGCCGAGTTCAGTGGTTTTTCCCAAGCGCCCAGGTGGTTCTCCCCCATCTCTCAGGCTGAGGTGTTTGGCGTTGACAATTTTTACAAACAAGGATTTGGGACCAACGGACCAAGTGGCATTTACCCTTTACCAGGACAGGAACTTTCCGGTACAATTCTCAATCAAAGCCACGATAGTTTTATGACCTTTGCGTTTCTGGGCAAAGAAGAAACCATTGCAATAGGAAATTTAGACCACCACGATTTTCAACAACGCTTTACCATATACAACCATCAACATATTGGAGGGATGGAGAATAAGCAAATAATGGGAAACCAGGTATTTTTCGAATCTGGCATTCTCCTTGATAAAATACATATTGAAAAAGAATACATAAAACTACCTGAACTTCATTTTTTTACTGGAAACAAGCCGCTGGAAACGTTTCGCGAACTGGCCTGGCGTATGAGCGAAGTAAATGAAGCCCGCAAAGACTCAACAACTAGCTACCACTGGATTGCATCTCCCGCAACTTCGGATCAGAACTGCTCCGAAACTCTAAAAAAACAGCTCAATTACGTAAAGCAAAACAAGTTGCCCATGCATTCTTTCTGTATAAAAAATTATTGTATTGAAGGAGACTGGCTCGAACCCAATCGAAACTGGCCTGGGGGGCTGGACAATGCGGCCCGCGAAATTTTCAAAGACGGATTCAGGGCAGGCATATCGATTGCCCCACTGCGTATATCAGACCAAAGTAAAATCTTTAAAAATCATCAGGACTGGATTATAAAAAACAAAAATGGCCAGATTATACCTGAAGAAACCTGTAAAGGAGAAACTTTCTATGCCCTTGATGCCACGCATCCCGGAGTTCTGAAATACATCTCCCGCGTTTTCAAGACCTTGGTAAAGATGGGATATATTTTCTACGAAACCACGCATCTTTCTTATGCTTATAAAGATTCGAACCTGGTAAAACGTGAGGAACCCGGAAGAACAGATACACAAATATTCCGAAATATTTGCCAGCTGATACGAACTGAAATAGGCCCTGGAAGTTTATGGATGGCCAATCAAACTCCGTATGCACCTTTAATAGGCTTTGCCGATATCGTAAAGATCAGTGATCACCAAAATACCGCTTTGGAAAGCAAAACTCTACGAAACATTCTTCAAGAGTCGTGGTATTCACATTATTTCAATAACCTTTTCTGGCAAAATTCGCCGGGGGAAATCGTACTTTCCGGGGAAAATAAACTCTCAAAAGACGAATGCTTAAGCCTCATGCGCTGGGCTGCTATTTTGGGTGGTGCAGTTGGCACCTGCGATGATATGACACAGTGGACCGACGAACAACTTCGGCAATTCCGTTTTCTTGAGCCCAGCAAACGTCCGAAAAATGCATACCTGCCTTTTTGGCCAAATAACGAAAATATAAAAGTTGCGGTAAGGATTTACAAAGCCGATCGCAGTTGGGGGCTATTGTTTGTTAACGATTCGATGGAAAGGCAAAACAAAATATTTTTGCTGCACAATTTAATAGAAAAAGAAGAAGCTTATGTTTTTTCATGGGACGAATCGCAGCAACCTTTGGGAAACCAAAACCAGTTAAGCGTTACATTACAGCCTGGACAGTCGAAACTCTTTTATTTAACAGAGAGAAATCAAGCCCCTCATCCGCTTTTAACTTTGGGCGGCGAAATTGCCAACGAAAATAGTGCAACAGCCTACAACTAACATTTGATTAAGAATCGCAGGAAAATAAAGAAATTTGAAACCTCCGCGGCGATAAGCCAACGTAAGCAATTGCATTTAACAAGCCGTTAATCAATTGAAAATCCCAGTCCATTTTCCGGGTTATGCATTGTTTATGGCTGCTTCTTGTTCCAATTTCATTGAATATCCTAACTTTGCAGCCAGTCTAACATCAATTGTTTTTATGAGCAGTCAGATACATCAAAAAGGTACTCGCTTACCTGCAGAATGGGAACCACAAAGCTTTGTACAGTATACTTTTCCGCATCGCAAAAGCGATTGGGCGTATATGTTTGATGAAGTGGTTAATTGTTTTGTGACCATTATTGAAGCTTCCGCAAATTACGAACCGGTATTGGTGGTATGTTCCTCAATAATTGAAGTGTCGGATAATTTTAAAAGAATCACTAAACATCCAATCTACTTTATAGAGGCTGCATCGAATGACACCTGGGCGCGCGATCACGGAGCCATTACTATTCTACGTAACGACAAACCCGTACTCCTGGATTTTATTTTTAACGGTTGGGGACAAAAATTTGAAGCCGGATTAGATAACCGCATTACACGTAAATTAGCAAAAACAGTTTTTCAATCGCTGGAAATTCAAAGCCTTGATTTCGTTCTTGAAGGTGGCGGCATTGAATCGGATGGACAAGGAACATTGCTGACCACGTCGGAATGTTTATTATCCAAATTTCGTAATCCTTCCCTTTCCAAACAACAGATTACTGATTATCTAATTACAGCTTTTGGACTCAAAAAAGTACTATGGCTCGATCATGGTTATCTGGCAGGAGATGATACCGACTCTCATATTGATACCCTGGCCAGGTTTTGTACTCCCAACTGCATAGCTTATGTGAAATGTGAGGATGCGGAAGATGAACATTATGAAGAGTTGCAGCGGATGGAAGCTCAATTGCACACATTTACCAATGCCCAGGGTGGTGCATATCGCCTGATAAAATTGCCATGGCCCGATGCCTGCTTTGATACCGATGGAGAGCGACTCCCTGCTACCTATGCCAATTTTTTATTGCTTAACGGAGCAGTTTTAGTCCCAACTTATAATGTGCCACAAGATGAAAAGGCTTTGACTATATTTGCTGATATATTTCCGGATAGAGAGGTGGTAGGAATCAATTGCCGCCCTTTAATTGACCAGCACGGATCTTTACATTGTATAAGCATGCAGTATCCGAAAGAAGTGAAATTGAATATTTAAGGTAGAAACCATTGCAAAACCCATTTTATGAGTAAGATGAAAGTTGGAATCGTACAACAAACCTGCTCAAGCGATAAGCAGGATAACATTGATAAAAGCATTGCCGGAATAAGAAAATGTGCCGCCGATGGAGCCGAACTGGTGATTCTGCAGGAACTGCATTGTGGCATTTATTTTTGTCAGGCTGAAGATGTTACACTATTTGATCTGGCAGAACCACTGCCTGGGCCTGCATACAATCAATTTTCGGCCATATCCAAAGAGCTGAATATAGTTTTAGTCACTTCTCTTTTTGAAAAACGGGCACCTGGCATATACCATAATACAGCTGTAGTTTTCGACAAAGATGGCAGCGAGGCTGGTCGATATCGAAAAATGCATATTCCTGATGATCCGGCCTATTACGAAAAATTTTATTTTACGCCAGGCGATTTAGGTTTTAATCCGATTCAAACCTCTCTGGGAAAACTGGGAGTATTAATCTGCTGGGATCAATGGTATCCCGAGGCAGCACGATTAATGGCTTTAGCCGGTGCCGAAATGTTGATTTACCCAACAGCAATTGGTTACGAAAGTACCGATACAGAGGCCGAAAAAACACGTCAGCGCGACGCCTGGACAATCGCACAACGCGCCCATGCTGTTGCCAATGGAATCCCCGTAATTTCGGTAAACCGGGTTGGTTTTGAGGCAGACTGGACAGGTGTTACCAAGGGAATTGAATTTTGGGGAACCAGTTTTGTTGCCGGTCCTCAGGGAGAAATAATCTGGCAAGCTAAGCAAAAAGACGAAGTGCACCAGGTTATTGAAATAGATAGGGCTCGAAGTGAAGATGTGCGTAGAATATGGCCCTTTTTCCGTGATCGCAGAATTGATGCATACAATGATCTACTAAAGAGATACCGGGATTACTAGTGGTTAACTTATCTATAATGAGCGGAGATTATGTAGTCCAACGCAATTTGATATAAACGGCATTAAGATATTTAACATATAATTTTATTCGCTCTTTTCATATTTCCAAAAATCATTTTTTTGAGTCGGGATGCAATCGTTTACAGAAAAAACGTCATTACACCTCCAACAGTAACAACAGCTCCAAGAATTTCTTTCCAGTTCACTTTTTCTTTAAATAGAATAATTGATGGCGCGATAATTAGTACTGGCACAATGGCCATAAGTGTAGCGGCAACACCGGTTTGTGTATGCTGAACAGCCAATAAAGAAAACGAAACGCCAAGAAATGGACCAAAAAAGGCACCGAGGGTTATACGTTTCATGGCAGAAACATTTTTTAGAGCCGCCCCAACCTTTTTCCAGCGTTTCATAAAAAAGAACAATACCGAAAAACCAATAATGCCTGTGAGTACCCTAATTTGTGTTGCCGAAAAAGCATCGTATTCGCCCATCCCTTTTTTACTTATAACCAGTCCGGCAGCCTGACCGAGCGCACCACCCAAAGCCAGCAAAATTCCTGGCAAAGAATAACTCGAGGTTATCTTTTTTACCACTTCCCCATTTTTTTCTGTCTTCTCGCGTTTCAGAATTACAATTATAATCCCCGTCATGGTGATAGCCATCCCCAGCCAATTCATAGGAGTTAGCACTTCGCCAAGCATAAGCCAACCAATAAAGGCAGCAAACGGTGGGGCCAAAGCCATTATTAACATGGCAACACGTGCTCCAATTACTAGATACGACTGAAACAACAATAAATCGCCAATTACAAAACCAATTAAACCCGAAAGCGCCAGCCACTTCCAGGCATAAAGTGAGGCATCGGTGGGAAAGAAAAAGCCACGGGCTAGCCAGCTGTACACGCCAATTAAAAAAAACGCGATTACCAAACGAATCAGGTTAACCGCCAGCGAGCCAACTTTTTTCCCGGCCGACTCGAATGCCAGAGCCGTAACGGTCCAAAATACCGCGGTTAAAACTCCTGCTATTTCTCCAAAATGATTTTGCATGGCATAAAAATAGAAATTACTACTGAGGTGCAATTATTCGTGGCAGTTAAGAAGTAAGAATTTAATATGGGCGAATTAGTTATAGGGAATTACACGGTACTCGGGAGCTCAATACCTCGCAAATAATCGATTAAAAAAGGCCATAAAAAATCCCGGCGTCCACTCCGGGATTTTTTCTCCAAATCTTCACTACTTAATTGGGTTCTCCTCCCCTTTACTCTATTTTATCACAACTTAACAGGTATTCTTCCAACCCGATTTCTCGTTGCTTCCTCTCTCTTCACAACAGGATTTGTTGCCTGCAAATATATATTACGACATCAGTTAACGACGAATAATTATTGCTGATTTACAGATAAGCCAAAACTGGTTTTCATTACTGATTTAACTGACTAATATCTACTTAAATACTGAGAAGCTCACTAAGTACGAACTTATACTCAGCTAAAACAAAAAAGCCAGTTTCTATAAAAACCGACCCTTTAAGCAAATATTTTATTCCTCGAGAAAGTCAGCAACGGCCTTACGTAGTTCATCTTCGCGTTTATTTTTGGCCAGTATCTTACCGTTCTTGTCCACAAGAATACTGTGAGGAATTCCGCTTACAGCATACAATTGAGCAGCCTCGTTATTCCAATAGGCAAGATCGGAAACATGTGTCCATGTCAACTTATCGTCTTCAATACCTTTTAACCAGGCTGCTTTATCTTTGTCGAGCGAAACACCAAAAACAGTAAAACCTTTGTCACTATAGTCGTTATACACCGCCACTACATTCGGATTCTCTCTCCTGCACGGGCCGCACCACGACGCCCAAAAATCGAGTAAGGTAAGTTCGTGTTTTGAATAAACGTCCGAGAATTTCACGGGGTTACCATCCGGATCATTTTGTATAAAATCGGGAGCTATCTGACCAACGGTAACTTTTTTCATCTTATCTATTTTCTCTTTCAGAAGTTTGACAGATTCAACTTCCAGCAATTTTGGGTCTAAAGAAGCCACTATCGCCTCCAATTCGTCTACGTCCATTCCATACTGAATGCGTGACAAGAAATAAGGGGTAACGTACGAAGCCGGATTGTTCTTCACGAAATCTTCCTGCAGGGTATTGGTGCTCTCGTAAAGCTCATTAACCTTTTGCATTAAGCCGCTGGCTTTTGCGGTATCGCCAGATGCTGATGCAGCACGCGATTCCTGATATAGAGCCATGTATTTTTCACTAATTTCTCTGATTTTTTTGTCAATCACTTTGTATTCGTCGTGTGTGACCGAACCTGAAATTTCTGCTAAATATATCGAGTCGGCCTTACCGGTAATGGTTATTTTCGAATTTTCGACAAAAACAATGGCCTTAGCCCGTTGACCTGCCACCGACAAAAAATAAGGGCCAGGAGCAGCCACCTCGCCTTCTAAAATAGCAACTCCATCAACCACATTGGCTGAATCAACGGCAATCCAATTGGAAACACCTTGTTGCTCGAGCACAATCTGACCATCGGCACCATCGAGCTTCACTTCAATTTTAAAACCTTTTTTTGGCGCACAGGCAAACAAGGCGACACCTAAAATAAGAATCAAGAACTTTTTCATTGCAAAATATTTATTAATTGACTGTGTCGAAGATAACCATTCTCAGGCATTTCTGCAGAGATTTTTAACGATTTGATTTATAAAAGCAACCTTAATTTTTTTTATATTGTTTAGAAATTGCAGAATCACAAAATGGAAAAAAAAGCAGCATTGGTTTTATCAGGTGGAGGAGCCCGGGGAATGGCGCACGTTGGCGCAATTGAAGAACTTATAAAAAGAGGCTATAAAATTACTTCCATAGCCGGAACTTCAATGGGGGCTTTAGTTGGCGGGGTTTACGCTCTTGGCAAAATGGAAGAGTTTAAAAACTGGATGCTCTCACTCGACCGAATGAAAGTATTTAATCTGGTTGATTTTACCCTAAGCTCGTATGGCTTGGTAAAAGGCGACCGAGTTTTAAATGCAATGAAAGAATTTATTCCCGACACCAACATCGAAGACCTGCTCATTCCCTATTCTGCCACAGCTGCCGATATTACCAACCACAAAGAAGTAGTGTATAAATCCGGAAGTATTTACGAAGCTATTCGTGCATCGATTGCTATTCCAACGGTTTTAACTCCAGTAATAAAAGGCGATACTGTTATTGTTGATGGCGGAGTTATAAATAACATTCCCATAAGCAATGTGGAACGAACTGAAGGCGATAAGTTAATTGCAATTTATGTAAATGCTGACATCCCGGTTACAAGACCGGAAACTACGCAAGAAGAAAAAAACAATAGCCAGTCGGTTTATCTGAAACGAGTGGCCGAATTTTACGAACAACTCCACAAAATTTTGCCCCAGCGGCAGAAAAAAGAAAAACTGGGTTATTTTACCCTACTCGACAAAACCATTACGTCGGGAATGCTCCAGCTGGCACAGCTGACTATTGAAAAAGGAAATCCCGATATCTTAATTAATATTTCACGCGATGCCTGTGGAACCTATGACTTTTACAAGTCGAAAGAGTTAATTGAAATGGGAAGGTATGCAGCTGCAACGACTCTCGACAAATTAGAAAACCCAAATAGCTTAATTTAAGCCATAAAATTAGCAGGTAACTATTTTCAAATTCAAAATTATACAAATGCCACATATTCTGATTGTTAACAATGCCGAAGCAGGGATAACGGAATTTGCAGAGCCGATAGAAAAAATTATAGCTGCAAGCGGTTCCTCTTCAGATTTTATTGAATACGCCGATTGCCTAAATCTTAATTTTGATGAATTTGACGGTGCAATATTAACAGGATCCCCACAAGGTGATGACATTGTTGAACACCACCTTCCCTATTTTATGTGGATTAAAAATTTTAACAAGCCCATTCTCGGAATTTGCGCTGGTCATCACATCACCGGTTTTATGTTTGGTTCGAGATTACTACGCAGCAAAGAGCCCGAATCGGGAGACTTTAATGTTGAAATCATTAAGCAAGATCCGCTATTCGTAAAGATGCCAAACATCATTACGGTAAAACAAATGCACAAAGACTCGATTACTTTACCTGCAGATTTTGAATTGCTGGCCACCTCACAAACCTGCAAAAACCAGCTAATGAAACATAAACACAAGCCGCTTTACACCTGCCAGTTTCATCCCGAATTTTACAATCACCAGCTCATCCTGAATTTTATCAATCTTTGCTGATTTTGCATAGCCAGTCTTCCGCTAACCTGACTCCTTTTATGCCCAGCCCCAATTTTAACCAAGTTTTTTGTAGAAATCGATAGTGCTTTTGAAGGCCTACTTTAATTAGCAGCTGCAAGAAAAGTTGGGATATTGCAAGAAAAAAAATGATAGCTTCAAAAACTAGCAAAGCCCGTAAGAGAATACAGTAATGAACAATCTATAAACGAGAAATGCCTGAAAATAACCTGCTTCGTCGAAATTTTACTCCAAATCTTGAATATTTCTGTATTTCCAAGGTTAATTTTTAATAGCGAACTCGGGTTACTGTGTAAATGTTCGTTGAACAAGCAGTAAAAAGCGATGGAATACCCACAGAAAGATTACCTTTGCAGCCCTTTATAATCTCCCCACAAAGTATCAGATAAATATGTTACAACGGGAACAAAGAATTGAATATGCAATTTAAAGAATTGGGCATTATTACACCAGTACTAAAAGCCCTCCATGATCAGAAATATACCGCACCAACTCCAATTCAGGAAAAAGCAATACCACTGGTTTTAAACCAGAACGATGTTTTGGGATGTGCGCAAACCGGAACAGGAAAAACAGCAGCTTTTGCCATTCCCATTATTCAACACTTATACAACAACCCGCAGCACAAGCAACACAATCGAAAAATCAAGGCATTGATTATTACGCCGACCCGCGAATTAGCGATTCAGATTGGTGAGAGTTTTACTACCTACAGCAAATATACGCAGCTAAAAAATACGGTAATATTTGGCGGAGTAAAACAAGCAGCACAGGTAAACGCCCTCCGCAATGGAGTTGATGTTTTAGTGGCAACGCCGGGGCGCTTACTCGACTTAATGGAACAAGGGTATATTCGCTTAAACGACATTGAATATTTTGTTTTGGACGAAGCCGACCGCATGCTCGATATGGGTTTTATCCACGACATCCGAAAAATTATTGATAGGCTTCCGCCCCAACGTCAATCGTTGTTTTTCTCGGCAACCATGCCTCCAAAAATTGTTGAGCTTTCGCGAAAGATATTAAACAAACCCAAGAAAATAGAAGTGAGCCCTGCCTCATCAACCGCCGAAACCATTCAGCAATATCTATACTACACCAACCGGACATGTAAAAAAGATCTGCTAAAACACATTCTGGAAGATGAAGAGATTGATCAGGTTTTACTTTTTTCGAAAACCAAACACGGTGCCGATAAAATTGCCAGAAACCTGAAAAAGCATAATATTACAGCCGATGCAATCCATGGCGACAAAGGTCAAAACCAACGCCAAAAAGCATTGACACAATTTAAAGCCGGGCAAGTTCGGGTCTTAGTAGCTACCGACATTGCTGCCCGGGGAATCGATATCGACAAACTGCGTTACGTTATAAATTACGACATCCCGAATATTGCAGAAACCTATGTACATCGCATTGGTCGTTCGGGGCGTGCCGGCGAAGAAGGCGTTGCCATTTCCATTTGTGAGCCCGAAGAAAATGATTTTGTAAAAGACATTGAGAGGCTGATAAAATTGAAAATAAACGTGGTAAAAGACAATCCTTATCCACAAACCGATAAACCTATGACTGAAAAAGAAAAAAAGGAATGGGAGCAGGAAAAGAAAAAACGAAAAAAGGAATTTTTTGCCAACCGTAACTTAAATTCAGGAAACTCAAGATCGCACAATTCTTCACGAAATAAACGATAATGCCAATTGTATGTTTATATGATTGATATACTGTTGAGTTAAACATTAAACGGGAGAGAAATGCTTCAGAATAAAAAGGAACATCCTAAAATTAAGCTGGAATTACACCCCCGGAATAAACACCGGGAGCGCTACAACTTTTCAGCATTAGTTAATAGTTATCCCGATTTGGCTCCCTTTATTATTCTGAATAAATACAACGACGAGTCGATAAATTTTTTCGACGACAAAGCTGTAAAAGCACTAAACCGTGCATTGCTCTCTCATCATTACCATATTAAATACTGGGACATTCCAGCATACAATTTATGCCCCCCAATTCCGGGTAGAGCCGATTACATACATTACATTGCTGATTTATTAAGCAATAACAAAAAGATACCCAAAGGGCACGAAATTAAATGCCTCGACATTGGTGTAGGAGCAAATTGCATTTATCCGATAATTGGTTTTAAAGAGTATGGCTGGTCGTTCGTGGGCTCTGATATCGACCAAAATTCGGTAGAAGCGGCAAAAGCAATTGTTGAAAAAAACCCTGAATTAACAGGGAATATTGAGATTCGGCATCAAAACAACCCAGGTTATATTTTTAAAGGGATTATAAATACTGGCGAAAAATTTCATGTTAGTATCTGCAACCCTCCATTTCACAGCTCGGCAACAGAAGCCAAAGCCGGCAATATGCGGAAAATCAACAACCTAAAAGGCAAAAAACCAACAAAATCAACATTAAATTTTGGCGGACAGCACAACGAATTGTGGTGCAAGGGAGGCGAAAAATGGTTTATAAGCCAAATGATTAAAGAAAGTGAGCAGTTTAAAAACTCCTGCATGTGGTTTACATCTCTGGTTTCGAAAGAAACTAATTTGCCCGGAATTTACCATTCCTTAAAAAAGGCGAATGCCCGAAAAGTAAAAACCATAAATATGGGTCAGGGTAATAAAAAAAGCAGAATCGTTGCCTGGAGCTATCAAGCCTAAAAAAACCATCCGCTAAAATAACGAATGGTTTTTTTTGATTGAAGAATTGAAAGAAATCTTTCAGATTTCTATTTCTTTATGTCCTTAAATTCAGCAGCATCGGTGTGAACCGACATTACTGCACGCCCCGAAGGATCGGCATTGCCCTGAAAAGATGCATCCCACTCTAAAGCGGAAGCCGTACTACAGGCAATCGATGCTTCCGATGGCACACAACTTGCGGCTGCATCCGAAGGAAAATGTTCGCTGTAAATTTCGCGATACACATATTCTTCTTTGTTCATAGGTGGATTTACCGGGAAACGATATTTGGCATTCTTCATCATTTCATCAGTTACTTTATCTTCAGCAATTTGTTTTAATGTGTCGATCCATCCGTAACCAACGCCATCAGAGAATTGCTCTTTCTGACGCCAGGCTACTTCTTCTGGAAGATAATTTTCGAAACCTTTGCGCAGACAGTATTTTTCCATTTTACCATCCTTAGCCATTTTAGCTTCAGGATTAAAGCGCATGGCCACATCAATAAATTCTTTATCGAGGAAAGGAACACGTCCCTCTACCCCCCAAGCTGCCAGCGATTTATTGGCACGCAAACAATCGTACATATTCAGGCGACTCACTTTACGCACACATTCTTTGTGGAATTCCTCTGCATTTGGAGCTTTGTGGAAGTACAAATATCCTCCAAAAATTTCGTCGGCACCCTCACCGGTAAGTACCATTTTAATACCCATCGACTTAATTACACGCGAAAGCATGTACATAGGAGTAGATGCTCGTATTGTTGTAACATCATAAGTTTCAACATGGTAAATCACATCTCTAATGGCATCCAGCCCTTCTTGAATAGTATAAGTAATTTCGTGATGAACAGTACCAATGTAATCGGCAACTTTACGCGCTGCAGCTAAATCGGGAGATCCATTAAGACCAATTACAAAAGAGTGCAATTGAGGCCACCATGCATCTTTCTCTCCTCCTTCCTCAATACGTTTCCCCGAGAATTTTTTTGCCAATGCCGAAGTAATTGAAGAATCTAATCCTCCTGACAAAAGCACTCCGTATGGAACATCCGACATTAACTGACGCTGAACGGCATCTTCCAGGGCCTGCGATAATTCCTCAATACTTGCAGGATTATCTTTTACATTTTCATATTCAGTCCAATCGCGCACGTACCACTTTTTCAGTTCGCCCTCTTTGCTGTAAAGATAATGCCCCGGAGGGAATTCCTCTATTTTATTACAAAATCCTTCCAATGACTTTAACTCAGAAGCCACAAAGTAGTTACCCCATTTATCCCACCCTTGATATAAGGGAATAATGCCGATATGGTCGCGGCCAATCAGGTAAGCATCTTCCACCTCGTCGTAAAGAGCAAAAGCGAAGATACCATTTAAGTCATCAAGAAAAGTTTCTTTTTTATCGTTATAAAGAGCAAGTATTACTTCACAATCCGAACCGGTCTGAAATTCATACTTTCCTTCGTATTGTTTACGAATCTCCTGGTGATTATAAATTTCACCATTTACACCAAGTATTAATCTCTTGTCTTTACTATATAAGGGTTGTCCACCCGATTCCGGGTCAACAATTGAAAGTCGTTCGTGAGAAATAATTGCTTTATCTCCACAATACACACCCGACCAATCCGGTCCGCGATGACGTACTTTCTTCGACATCATTAATACCTGGGGCCGTAAATCCTCAGCTTTCTGTTTTAAATCGAATGCGCCTACAATTCCACACATATTTTTGCTTTTAAGTTCTGCTTTAAAATTTTTCCAAAAATAACCATTTTGTCAACACAACAAAACCATTTCTGACACTTTTCTATCACAGATAACGTTAATAAAACTTTTTAAACCACTTAGGCCCAAATACAGATCATTTTAACACTGCTCATTTTGCAAATACCCCCATTTTTAAAACCGCTCATATGTACAAAACACATAAAAATTACCAAACACCCCTCTTTCACAATGCCCATGTTGAAAATATTACTCGTTTTAAGAATATACCCCCTTCCTCATTTTTAAAAGAAACTTTTAGCGAGATTAGGCAGAAATAGTAATATCCAACGTTCGACTATTCAGTTTTAACCTCAGAAATGCAAAATAGTGCAAAACCTGAACTAAATAATAGCTGAAACCGAGGAGAAATTATTAATCAGCCTTGGGTAAGCCGTTAATGTTAGTGAAGGCATTTAAAAGAATGTTCGTTATCTTTAGCAATTCATACACTGAATATCCAAATGATAAAAAATTTCCTGAAGGACAAGTTTCTAATAACAAAAATCAGAAACCGCTTTATTCCGGCTGTACAGATAAGTCAGCGACAATTGTTTTTGCAATACCAACAAATGGCAAAAACGGGTAATTTACCCAGCATTAACGACACCGGGTTTCGTGTTTTCTCCCAGTTTGAAGAGGATGGGAAGTTACTTTTCATTTTTTCGGTACTTGGCATGAAATATAAAAACTTTGTTGAAATAGGTTCTGATGACGGAGTAAACAGTAACTCTGCAAATTTATATTTCAATTTTGGATGGCACGGTTTATTTGTTGATGGAAATGCCCGAAGTATAAAACGTGGTACGAAATTCTATAACAAATACCCCCATCCGTGGTACTATAAGCCAAAGTTTGTGTGCGCCAAAGTTACCCGCGAGAATGTGAATAAACTTATTCAAGACGCTGGTTATAGTGGAAAAACAGGGCTGTTGTCGATCGATATTGACGGGAACGACTATTGGGTATGGGATGCCATTACCGTTATTGACCCGCAAGTTGTAATTATTGAAACGCACAATGAGTTTGGCTTGAACAATATTGTTGTGCCTTACGACCCGGAATATTATTATCCGGGCAAACATCCGGTATATCATGGTGCTTCGCCAGTGGCGATGAATAAACTAGCTAATAAAAAAGGTTACCGCTTGGTGGGCGCCAATGATTTAGGATTCAACTTCATTTTCGTAAAAAAAGGCTTAGCCGATAAAGAATTGCCGGAAGTATCGGTTGAATCTGTTCTGAGCCATGTGTCGGTACAAGAAGACTATAAAAAATTTGAACCAATTAAAGACTGGGAATACCTTGAAGGATGATCCCCTCCCAAATGTCTTATAGAAATTTTATTTGAATATCCTCGCCCTTCTGCTCAAGGTTATATGCTCCCGACATTTCAAGATTGCACTTCTTTTTATTGCATTCGTTGGCAAGATTGGCGAAGATGTTATCCCTATCGGTCGGATTACATTCTTCATGAAAAAAACAAAATAAATTATCATTATTCTTCTCATCAAACTGAATAATAAACACACCGTTATCAGGAAAAACCAAATCTTCGTATGCATAGGTAATATCAAGTCCGGTAGCATTATTTACAATCTGCCGAACAGCTTCAAGATCTCTGTAATTCATATTAATAATGATAGACAGGAGTTAAATGACCATAGTTTTTTAACTCCCTGGTTAATATTTTATAAGGTTTGGAACCACATTCTAATTTGCTGATAAACTTCGGCGTGCTCGTAGCTTTGGCATTTTACAAGTTGCATATTTATGGCATCGTCGAACTCTACCTCGTTGAAACCACTATTTTGCATTAAATCCTGCTTTGTAATTTTGTAGCACTCTTTACGGAAAGCACTTTCGGTTGTTGCACGTTTTACAAAAGTAATTGCTTTATCAATTGCCATATTTACTAATTATTACAAGAGGTAGAACTACATGAAGAACAAGAACTTTCGCACCCCCACATTTCGCGGGCAGCTTGCGAAGTAAACGATTCCAGCTGGTTATGATTGAAAAAACTAATATTCTCTTCCACATTTGTGCCCCGAGCCCTGTAAACAGCCAGTCCACTACGGGTAAAAATACGAAGCGCCATTGGCGGCAAATAAGCACTAATTACTGTACTAATTCCCATCCTCTTCAGTTCCTCGCTAAATTCGCCTGGATTAGAACTAATGGCTTTTGCAGGCATCCAGTCAAACGATTTTCGTTGGCTGTCGTATATACAGATGAACCGTGCGTTATGAAATCCTTGGGCAACGGTTTCCTGGCCTCTCTTTTTATCCACTATGGGTAGCATTATCTTCATCTTGCGTTCTGTTTTTTGTTTGGCACAAACAGCGCAAAAGCAATACCACAAATCACAACCCGCTCACAAACATCATATTGCATTTTTAACCTACATCAAAAACCTATCTTTTATGTAAGAAAATTAAGCAAATCTTACAAAAATGTAGGAGACATCGGAACGTATTCTCTGACAGATTTAGAATTTTCATCAGAATCATTGAATGCTAAAACATTTTCTACCTTTGCCCCATGTCAGGAAAAAAGAAAAATCAAAATAAAATTCTCAGCAAACTAAATATTGAGAAACTAAATCCGATGCAGGAAGAGGCAAAATCAGCCATTCATTCGGCGGATAACGTAATTCTATTATCGCCAACCGGAACAGGAAAAACACTGGCCTTTATGTTGCCCATTATTGCCGAACTCGACCCAAGTTGTGAACACATTCAAGTGCTGATTCTTGTTCCCTCGCGTGAACTGGCTATACAAATAGAGCAGGTTACTCGCGATATGGGAACCGGCTATAAATGTAATGCCTTTTATGGTGGGCGAAATTTCAGCAAAGACCGCACCGATTTAAACCACCCTCCTGCTATTCTAATTGGAACACCAGGACGGATTGCCGACCACTTACGGCGCGAGACGTTTCATACCCATAAAATTAAAACGCTGGTGCTTGATGAATTTGACAAGTCGCTGGAAATTGGGTTCGAAAAGGATATGGAAGATATTATTTCGCTTCTTCCGGCAACTGAGAAAAAGATACTGACATCGGCAACACACCGGGTTCGTATTCCTGATTTTATTAATTTTAAAAATCCGGTTAGCGTAAATTATTTGAAGGACAAAATTCAGGAACTCGAAATAAAAACAATTATTTCACCTGAAAAGGATAAACTAGATACGCTTGTAAAAGCATTAAGCCACTTTGGAAATAAACCGGGCATTATTTTTTGCAATTTTAAAGAAACAATTCAAAGAGTTAGCAATTACCTTACCGAAAAAGGAATTAACCATGGCACTTTTTATGGCGGAATGGAACAACGCGACCGCGAACGAGTACTCATTAAATTTAGAAATGGCACGCACCAACTAATTGTTGCCACCGATTTGGCGGCACGAGGATTGGATATTCCTGAACTAAAATTCATCCTGCATTATCACCTTCCATTGCGTTTCCAGGAGTTTACCCATAGAAATGGAAGAACAGCCCGCATGCATAGCGAAGGCACTGCATATATCCTAAAATGGGAAGGCGAAGAATTACCCGAATTTATTCCTCAAACCGAAATTGAAATGTTACTGGAAGCCCCCGTCCGCAAACCTTCCGAATGGGAAACAATTTTCATTTCAGGCGGACGAAAAGATAAAATTTCGAAAGGCGACATTGCCGGGTTGTTTTTTAAACAGGCAAATATCAACAAAGACCAAATAGGTGTTATTGAACTAAAGCACGATTGTGCCTTTGTGGCGATACACGAAACTGCAGTTAATCAGGTTTTAAAAACAGTTAACAACACCAAGCTAAAGAATAAGAAGGTTAAACTAGAAGTGATTTAAATATTTGGTTTTTGTGTAACGCTATTTCAGAACGCGACATACAACCAGTAAAAAAAGCCACCCTAAAAAACAGAGTGGCTTTAATAACTTCGTAAAAAGTTAGTAGATCGTATCTTTTTTACAATTCAAATTTAAAATCACCCAAATCGCTTAATTCCGATGAGCGAATCGATTCGGCGTGTGCTTTCACCTCGGCTTTGGCGTGTGTAATGTAATTTTTAGCCGATTTAAGGAACATATCATCGCGGTTAGTGTCCAACAACAACAAGTAACTCATTATAATGTGTCCAGCCATTTCAACCAATCGACGGGCATGAAAATCGATAAACTCGGTATCGTTTACAGCCATAACTTTTTTAACCGCTTCGGAGTAATCTTCGGTCAAAATAATTAAAATACGTTTCATGAACTCCAGTTGTGGAGAAACCTGCACGTGCTCATACTCGCGAATTTGTTTCAGGTAAGCACCGGTAGTTACTCCGCGGATAGCTGCAACAACCTGCAATTGTGTTGTTCCTTCGTAAATTGAAGTAATACGTGCATCCCTGTATATGCGCTCAACAGGATAGTCTTTCATGAAACCTGAACCTCCGTGAATCTGAACGGCATCGTAAGCCAAACGGTTACTGTATTCACTGGTCATTCCTTTGGCAAGAGGAGTAAAAATATCAGCTAAACGTTGATACTTTTTCATTTCTTCGCGTTCTTCCTTCTCCAGTTTGCGCTCTTCGGCAATGTGCATGTATGTTTTGTACATGTCCACAAAACGTGCTGTTTCGTACAGTAAGGTACGAGATGCATCAAGTTTTGCTTTCATCATCGACAACATTTCGTAAACAGCAGGGAATTTTACAATAGCTTTACCAAACTGCATACGCTCTTTAGCATATATTACCGATTCGCGATAAGCAGCTTCGCATAAACCTACCGACTGTGCAGCAATTCCCAAACGAGCACCATTCATTAAAGCCATTACATATTTAATCAGACCCATTTTTCGTGAGCCCACCAGTTCGCCCGGAGCATCTTTAAACACCAGCTCACAAGTAGGAGAACCAATGATTCCCATTTTATGCTCGATACGACGAACGGTAACACCTCCGCTGTTTTTGTCATAGATAAACATCGACAACCCGCGTCCGTCTTTTGTTCCCCGTTCTGACCGCGCCAAAACAAGTGAAATATGCCCGTCGCCATTGGTAATGAAACGTTTCACCCCGTTTAACAACCAGGTTTGTTTTTCTTCGCTCCAGGTGGCTTTTAACTGCACTGCCTGAAGGTCGGACCCGGCATCGGGCTCGGTAAGATCCATTGCCATTGTTTCGCCACTGCAAACGCGTGGCAAGTATTTTTGTTTTTGTTCCTCCGAAGCAAATTCGTTAATTGTTTCGGCACAATCCTGCAGGCCCCAAACGTTAACAAAACCAGCATCGGCACGCGAAACAATATCGGCAGCCATAATGTAGGGTACAATCGGAAAGTTTAACCCATCGTATTTGTAAGGTAAGGACATTCCCATTAGCCCGGCATGAATCAAAGCATCAATATTTTCTTCAGTTCCACGGGCGTATTTTACGTGTCCGTCGATAACCTGAGGACCTTCTGCGTCGATGCTTTCTGCGTTTTCAGCAATAATATTTCCACAAATATCTCCAACTACTTCCAAAACACGGTCGTAATTGTCTATTGCATCTTCGTAATCAAGTGGAGCAAAATCAAATTCCTCTTTAAATGAATATTCACGTTCTTTTAATCGTACGATTTCCTTCATTAAAGGGTGATTCAAATGAAATTTTATCTCCCTGTTATCGTTATAATAATTTGCCATTTTATCGTATTTTATTGTCTTTGACTATTTGGTGTTCTGTTTATAATACTTAATCATTTTAGGAATGACATCAGCCACATCCCCGGTAATTACATAGTCGGCTATGGTATTAATCGGAGCATCAGGGTCAGTATTGATGGCAATAATTTGAGCCGATTCTTCCATACCTGCAGTATGCTGAATTTGCCCGGAAATACCACAAGCGATGTAGAGTTTCGGACGAACAGTAACACCTGTTTGACCAATCTGTCTTTCGTGATCGGTAAAACCCGAGTCAACCGCTGCGCGTGAGGCGCCAACTTCACCGCCCAGCACCTCGGCTAAATCATATAACAACTTGAAGTTTTCTTTCGAGCCAACACCATAACCACCCGAAACAATAATAGGCGCCCCTTTTACATTCACCTTGCTTTTTTCAATATGACGTTCGATAATTTCAACCACAAAATCTTCGTCGCTTACATATTTCTCAATTTCAAGATTTATGATTTTCCCTTTGTATTTTGGGTCAAGAATTTCTTTTTTCATCACCCCTTCGCGAACAGTTGCCATTTGCGGACGACAATCGGGATTAATAATCGTAGCAATAATATTACCACCAAATGCCGGACGAATTTGATACAAAAGATTCTTGTAATTTTTATCCTGTTTTTTATCAAAATGATCGCCAATTACCAAACTGGTACAATCAGCAGTTAATCCACTGTGCAAGGCGGATGAAACGCGTGGCCCAAGGTCGCGGCCAATGGATGAAGCACCCATCAATGCAATTTGTGGTTTTTTCTCTTTAAACAACTTCACTACAATAGCTGTATGTGGCAATGTTTGATATGGAAACAAACGCGCATCGTCGGCAATGTATAGCGTATCTACACCATAAGGTATAATTTGTTCACCAATGGAGTCTAGCTTATGCCCAATGGCAATGGCTTCCAGGTTACAATTTAATTCATTAGCCAGCGTTCGTCCTTTTGTCAGCAACTCCTGGCTAACTTCAGCAACCTGGCCTTCTTCTATTTCGCAATAAACAAAAACGTTATTCATTTTTTAATTTTTTTACGTTGAACGGTTTTCGATGAAATTCCACTTGATTTCTCACCGAATTTTCAAGCTTAGTTATTAACCAATTGTGTGACTTTTAATTAACTCAAGCATCATCTCTTCAATCTCGGCATCGCTACCTGAGATAACTTTCGAATCTTTTGCCTGAAGCACTACGTTCTCGATAGTTTTTACTTTTGTTGGAGAACCTGTTAGTCCAAGTTGAGACGCATCGGTTTCAATATCGTTAACCGTCCATTCCTGTATATTCAACCCGGGGCGCTCGTTATACAAGTGCGTGTAATCTACATTTTCCTTTTGCAACTCAGTAACCGTTTTGGCATGTTTGTATTTCATTATACGTTTAGCATTGCGCGACCTGCACTCTGGAGCAGAGCCATTAACAGTCATTACTAAAGGGAGTGGACATTTTACTGTTTCAACCCCATTTTCAAGACGACGTTTTACAGTAATTGTTTTATCGGTTAAGTTCTCGACTTTTTCAACGTAAGTAATCTGCAGCATATCCAGCTTTTCGGCTACCTGCGGCCCTACTTGTGCGGTATCACCATCAATGGCCTGTCTACCAGCAATAATGATATCAATATCACCCATTTTCTTCAAGGCCTGTCCTATTGCGTACGATGTAGCCAGGGTATCCGATCCTGCAAAGGCCCTGTCGGTAAGTAAAATTCCACCATCAGCACCACGGTACAATCCTTCGCGAATAATATCGGCGGCCCTTCCTGGCCCCATGGTTAAAATTTTAATTTTCGATTCTGGGTATTGATCTTTTATGCGTAATGCCTGTTCGAGCGCATTCAAATCTTCCGGGTTGAAGATCGCCGGCAGTACTGCCCTGTTGATCGTTCCGTCAGCTTTCATGGCATCTTTTCCAACGTTCCGCGTATCCGGAACCTGCTTTGCCAAAACAATAATGTTATAAGCTTTCATTCAATATAATTTTTTTTGATTTTTGTATAAATTTCCTTTGCCTATTTCCACTAGGTATGCAGGCAATAGCCGCTCCTGCTCAAAGAAAGCCAACAAATATAAAAATCGAGCTAAAACAAAGCAAATAAAGTATTGACCCGAGACCATTAACGTTTGTTAAAATGTCACAATACCAAGGCATTCAGAAGCTCAAACCCATCTAAACAACACGAGTAGCAACACTTTAAAACAATCAAACGTTAAATTCTAAAATTCCTCATAAGTTAAGCCCAAAAGCTAATTTATACTTATTTTATATAAATCATCCCTTATTTTGCCTAAAACACATGTATTAGACTACTTTGCTGAAATATCTGAAGTTGCAGCATTCTATTTGAAAAACCACGTTTATTCATTAATGCGTGCTGTAATTTATAAACAGAAGAGGAAAAACGGCAAACAAAAAGAGGAACCAATAAATTGATTCCTCTTTGTAATATACTAATTTAATAACTATGCTTGAGCTGTAGGCCCTCCAAAATTCATTGGCGGCATCATTGGGTCGGAACCCGGCTTTACATTTTTAATAGGACCGTGTACTTTTTCGTATTTTATTACATTATCCTTCAAAGCCAATAATAAACGTTTAGCATGTTCCGGTGTAAGAATAACTCTCGACTTAACATTCGCTTTTGGAATTCCGGGCATAATGCGGACAAAATCCACTACAAATTCAGAGCTTGAATGCGTAATAACTGCAAGGTTAGCATAAGTGCCCTCCGCCACTTCTTCACTCAACTCAATATTTATCTGTTGCGATTTTGGATTTTTATCTTCCATAACTCGTTAATTAATCATTACTTGAATGTCTGCCGTCAACCAATCTGTCGTATTCGGATTTCGAACCAACAACAAGGTTTTTGTATTCTTTCAAACCTGTACCAGCCGGAATTAGGTGACCACAAATTACGTTCTCTTTCAATCCGTCTAAGTAATCCACTTTACCGTTAATAGCGGCTTCGTTAAGTACTTTTGTGGTTTCCTGGAACGAGGCTGCCGACAACCAACTGCGTGTTTGTAACGAAGCCCTGGTAATTCCCTGAAGAATCTGACTAGATGTTGCAGGAATTGCATCCCTCGCTTCAACCAGTTTTTTATCCCGTCTTCTTAGCTGAGAGTTTTCATCCCTTAATCTTCGAGCAGAAATAATCTGTCCAGCTTTTAAACCTTCAGCATCACCTGGCTCGATAATTATCTTTTTAGCGTAAATCCAGTCGTTCTCTGAGAAAAATTCGTTTTTATCAACGATTTGTTTTTCCAGAAATCGGGTATCACCCGGATCTACAATTTCAACCTTACGCATCATCTGACGGATGATAATCTCAAAGTGTTTGTCGTTAATCTTCACCCCTTGCATACGATAAACGTCCTGAACTTCGTTCAAAATGTACTCTTGAACAGCTGT
The DNA here is from genome assembly GCA_041583785.1 of Draconibacterium sp. Lineage (GTDB taxonomy): Bacteria > Bacteroidota > Bacteroidia > Bacteroidales > Prolixibacteraceae > Draconibacterium. The sequence continues at coordinate 212,329 of JBFHFE010000001.1, forward strand.
AGGCCCTTTAATTGCAAGAATGTCAGAAGGAGTAATAGCTCCGTCGGATAAAGAAGTACCAGCTCTAATATAATCGCTCTCCTGTACAAGAATCTGACGCGATAGTGGAACAAGGTATTTCTTAACATCGCCACCTTTTGTAGTTACGATAATCTCGCGGTTACCCCTTTTAATTTTACCCAGTGAAATTTCTCCATCAACCTCTGATACAACAGCAGGGTTAGAAGGATTACGAGCTTCGAACAACTCGGTAACACGTGGAAGACCCCCGGTGATATCGCCAGCTTTACCAGCGTTACGAGGAATTTTTACAAGAATTTTACCCGAACTAACTTTCTCTCCATTTTCGACAGAAATATGACCTCCAACCGGAAGGTTATATGAACGAATTAATTCGCCGCTTTCGTCTAAAACTCTTAATGTCGGGTTCTTTGTTTTATCCCTGGTTTCGGTAATTACTTTCTCGCTATAACCGGTTTGTTCATCCGATTCTTCGCGGTAAGTAATCCCTTCAATAAGGTTCTCGAATTCAATTGTACCATCGAATTCTGTTATAATTACACCATTAAATGGATCCCACTCGCAAACCAGTGTACCTTTTCTGATTTCTTCACCGTTTTTCACAAACAATTTACAACCGTAAGGAAGTGAATGTGTTGAAAGTGGAATATTAGTGTTTTTATCGATAATCTTTAATTCAGCCAAACGACTTACAACTACCTCGATCTCTTTTCCGTTTTCGTCGGTGTATTTAACCGAACGAAGTTCTTCAATTTCACAGTAACCATCGTATCTCGATTCAACTGTTGATTGTGCCGATATGTTACCCGCGATACCCCCAACGTGGAAAGTACGAAGAGTAAGCTGCGTTCCCGGCTCTCCAATCGACTGAGCGGCAATTACTCCGGTAGCTTCACCTTTCTGAACTTTTTTACCCGTTGCAAGGTTACGGCCGTAACATTTGGCACATACCCCAACTTTCGATTCGCAGGTTAGTACCGAACGAATTTCTACGGTTTCAATTGGTGAAGCTTCGATTACTTTAGCAATTTGTTCAGTAATTTCTTCTCCCGATTTAATGATGAGACTACCATTTAACGGATGATAGATATCGTGAACACAAGTACGTCCAATAATTCTTTCGTACAAGGAAGCTACAATCTCTTCGTTGTTTTTAACATCTGATGCAACTAAACCACGCAGGGTTCCGCAATCGTCTTCCGAAATAATCACATCCTGTGCAACATCAACCAAACGACGAGTAAGGTAACCAGCATCGGCTGTTTTAAGTGCTGTATCGGCCAAACCTTTACGCGCACCGTGGGTAGAAATAAAGTACTCCAGTACCGACAGTCCCTCTTTAAAGTTAGCAAGAATAGGGTTTTCAATAATCTGAGAACCTGTAGAACCCGATTTTTGTGGTTTTGCCATCAACCCCCTCATTCCGCAGAGCTGACGAATCTGTTCTTTCGAACCCCTTGCACCCGAGTCGAGCATCATATAAATAGAGTTGAAGCCATCGCGGTCGGTACTAATTGTTTTCATTACCGACTGAGTAAGCTTAGCATTCGCGTGTGTCCAAATATCAATAACCTGATTGTAACGTTCGTTATTGGTAATGAAACCCATGTTATAGTTGTTGATTACTTCCTCAACTTCGCTGTATCCTTCACCAACAATAACTGCTTTATCTTCCGGTATAATAACATCACCGAGGTTAAACGACAAACCACCACGGTAAGCCATTCTATACCCCAGGTCTTTAATATCATCGAGGAAATTAACCGTAATGGCGTTTCCACAAGTATTAAATACTTCGGTAATAATGGTACGCAACGACTTTTTAGTAAGCAACTGGTTAACGTATCCTGCCTGGCGAGGTACTACCTCGTTAAACAATACACGACCAACAGAAGTCTCAATTATGTGGTTAAAATATTCACCATTTTCATCGATATCTTCAACCTTCACTTTAATAATAGCGTGTAGGTCAATTGCTTTTTCTTCATAAGCAATCTTCACCTCTTCGGCCGAGTAGAACGTCATTCCTTCACCTCGTAACCCTTTACGTGGTTTGGTCATATAATATAGACCCAGAACCATATCTTGTGATGGCACCTGAATAGGAGCACCATTGGCAGGGTTTAACAAGTTATGCGAGGCTAGCATTAGGAGCTGAGCTTCCAAAACGGCAGCATTTCCTAACGGAAGGTGAACCGCCATTTGGTCACCGTCAAAGTCGGCATTAAAACCTGTACATACCAAGGGGTGTAGCTGAATTGCTTTACCTTCAATCAAAACCGGCTGGAAAGCCTGAATTGACAAGCGGTGCAGCGTGGGCGCCCTGTTCAACATAACAGGATGTCCTTTTAATACGTTTTCAAGAATTTCCCAAACAACAGGGTCTTTTCTGTCAACAATCTTCTTGGCCGATTTTACTGTTTTAACAATTCCTCGTTCGATTAATTTACGAATTACGAAAGGTTTGTACAGCTCAGCAGCCATTCCTTTAGGAATACCGCATTCGTGGATTTTGAGCTTTGGCCCAACCACAATTACCGAACGTGCAGAATAGTCAACACGTTTACCCAAAAGGTTTTGACGGAAACGACCTTGCTTTCCTTTTAAGCTGTCGGACAGCGATTTTAAAGCACGGTTGTTTTCGGTTTTTACAGCATTTGCTTTTCTTGAGTTATCGAATAACGAATCCACAGCTTCCTGCAACATTCGTTTCTCATTTCTTAAAATTACTTCAGGGGCTTTAATCTCAATCAATCGTTTTAAACGGTTGTTACGAATAATAACCCTGCGATAAAGGTCATTCAAATCCGAGGTAGCAAAACGTCCACCATCAAGAGGAACTAAAGGACGCAAATCCGGAGGAATAACAGGAACAACACGTACAATCATCCATTCCGGACGGTTCAGGTTTTTACTTGCCCTGAAAGCCTCTACCACCTGCAAACGCTTTAATGCCTCGTTTTTACGTTGTTGCGAAGTCTCAGTATTTGCTTTGTGACGCAATGAGAACGATAGCTCGTCTAATTCTAATCTGCTCAGAATGTCGAACAACGCTTCTGCCCCCATTTTTGCGATGAATTTATTAGGATCATCGTCGTCAAGGAACTGATTTTCTTTAGGAAGAGTATCTAAAATATCCAGGTATTCTTCTTCTGTTAAGAAATCAAGTTGTTTAACCCCATCAATAGCTTTAACACCGGCATTAATCACAACATAACGTTCGTAATAAATAATTGTGTCAAGCTTTTTGGTAGGTAAACCAAGCAGGTAACCAATTTTGTTAGGCAACGACTTGAAATACCATATATGCGCTACAGGAACAACCAATGAGATGTGTCCCATTCTTTCGCGACGTACTTTTTTTTCTGTAACTTCTACACCACAGCGGTCGCAAACAATTCCTTTATAACGGATTCGTTTGTATTTACCGCAATGGCATTCGTAGTCTTTTACAGGACCGAAAATACGCTCACAGAATAAACCATCGCGTTCGGGTTTATACGTTCTGTAGTTAATTGTTTCTGGTTTCAGTACTTCTCCAAACGATCTTTCCAGAATTTCTTCAGGAGACGAAAGGCTTACTGAAACTTTTGAGAAACTTGTTTTTGCTTTATTATCTTTTTTGAATGCCATAATTCAAATTAAATATACATTAAAACTGAACCTTACAATAATTCTACTCCATACGAACACTAAGACCAAGGCCTCGAAGCTCGTGAAGCAGTACATTAAGCGACTCAGGAATTCCGGGTTGTGGCATTGGCTCACCTTTTACGATTGATTCGTAAGCTTTTGCTCTACCCATTACATCATCCGATTTAACGGTCAGAATTTCCTGAAGAATATGAGAAGCGCCAAATGCCTCAAGTGCCCATACTTCCATCTCACCAAAACGCTGACCACCAAACTGTGCTTTACCACCCAATGGTTGCTGTGTAATAAGTGAATATGGTCCAATAGAACGAGCGTGCATTTTGTCTTCTACCATGTGTCCCAATTTTAACATATAAATTATACCAACGGTTGCAGGCTGATCAAAATGTTCTCCTGTTTCTCCGTTAATTAAACGGGTTTCACCAAATCGAGGAAGCCCTGCTTTATCGGTATATCCCGAAATTTCATCCAGGGTTGCACCATCAAAAATAGGAGATGCAAACTTCAATCCCAGTTCTTTTCCAGCCCACCCAAGTACAGTTTCGTAAATCTGTCCCAGGTTCATACGCGATGGTACACCAAGTGGGTTAAGTACAATATCTACAGGAGTTCCATCATCTAAGAAAGGCATATCTTCAGGACGCACAACACGAGACACAATACCTTTATTTCCGTGACGCCCCGCCATTTTATCACCAATTTGGAGCTTACGTTTCTTAGCAATATAAATTTTGGCTAACTGGATAATACCAGCAGGAAGTTCATCGCCAATAGTAACATTGTACCTTTCGCGACGAGAAACTGCTTCAGCCTCTTTATATTTCATTATATAATTGTTGATTACCCTAAAAATAAGGTCGTTTTTCTCCTTATCGGTAGTCCATTTTGAAGGATTTACGTTGAGGTAATCTAATTCCTGCAGTTGTTTCAATGTAAACTTAACACCTTTGGGAATAAACTCGGTTCCGTAGTAGTCTTGAACGCCTTGCGAAGTTTTACCACTTACCAAAGTAAATAGTTTATCTTCCAAGCGTTGACGTAAAGCAGTCGTTTCACGTTCCAGTTTTTCATCTATCTGGTCGAGTAAAGTTTTGGTTGCTTTACCTTTTTTATCTTTCGTAACCCGAGAGAACAATTTCTTATCGATTACAACACCTGTAAGCGATGGAGAAGCTTTTAATGAAGCATCCTTAACATCGCCGGCTTTGTCACCGAAAATTGCGCGTAATAATTTTTCTTCAGGAGATGGATCTGATTCCCCTTTCGGAGTAATTTTTCCAATAAGGATATCGCCAGGTTTTACATTGGCCCCAACCCTAATCAAACCATTCTCATCAAGATTACGTGTTGCTTCTTCGCTAACATTCGGAATATCCGAAGTAAATTCCTCTACTCCGCGTTTTGTATCACGAACTTCAAGGGTGTATTCGTCAACATGAATCGAAGTAAAAACATCTTCACGCACGATACGCTCCGATATCACAATTGCATCCTCATAGTTGTAACCCTGCCAAGGCATAAACGCCACCTGCAAGTTACGACCAAGAGCTAATTCACCGTTTTCGGTTGCATATCCTTCAGTTAAAATATCCCCCTTTTTAACGCGTTGACCTTTTATAACAATCGGTGTCAAATCAACTGTTGTCCCCTGGTTTGTTTTTGTATATTTTTGCAGGTTGTACGTAACGACTTCGGGCTCAAAACTCACGAAACGATCTTCTTCGCTTATGTCGTAACGAACAATTATTTGTTTAGCATCGACAAATTCAATCACCCCGTCAAACTCGGCTTTCACCATAATGTTTGAATCGGATGCAGCCCTTGCTTCAAGTCCTGTTCCCACAATTGGAGCTTCAGGACGTAAGAGCGGAACTGCCTGGCGCATCATGTTCGACCCCATTAATGCACGGTTTGCATCATCATGTTCCAGGAAACAAATCAACGATGCAGCAACAGAAGCAATCTGGTTTGGACCAACATCCATTAACTCTACTTCGTCGCCTGATACAACAGGGTAGTCACCATCTAAACGTGATTTAACCTTCTCGTTAACAAATTTTCCATCGCTACCGATTGGGGCATTTGCCTGGGCTATTATTTTTCCTTCTTCTTCTTCGGCAGTTAAATAAACAGCACCTTCAGAAGAGAGATCCACAATACCATTTTCAACTTTTCTGTACGGAGTTGAGATAAAACCAAGCGGGTTAATTTTAGCAAAAACACACAACGAAGAAATCAAACCAATGTTTGGTCCCTCAGGTGTTTCAATCGGACATAATCTACCATAGTGGGTAAAGTGAACGTCACGAACCTCAAAACCCGCTCTCTCACGTGATAAACCACCAGGTCCAAGAGCCGACATACGACGTTTGTGTGTCATTTCAGCCAATGGATTGGTTTGATCCATAAATTGCGAAAGTGCGTTTGTTCCAAAGAATGAATTGATAACCGATGAAAGTGTTTTTGAGTTAATCAAATCAATTGGAGTAAACACCTCGTTATCGCGAACATTCATTCTTTCACGAATGGTACGAGCCATACGAGCTAAACCTACACCAAACTGGTTGAACATTTGCTCACCTACGGTACGAACCCTACGGTTACTTAAGTGGTCAATATCATCGACATCGGTCTTAGAGTTTACCAATTGAATAAGATTTTTGATAATCTCAATAATATCTTCTTTGGTAAGTACCCGGTTCTCCATGTCAACATCGAGACCTAATTTTTTATTAATACGGTAACGACCAACCTCTCCAAGGTCGTATCGTTTATCGGAAAAGAACAATTTGTCGATTACATCGCGCGCAGTAGCTTCATCTGGCGGTTCGGCGTTACGTAATTGACGATAAATATGAAGCACTGCTTCTTTTTCCGAGTTACATGGGTCTTTTTGAAGGGTATTGTAAATAATTGCAAAATCCTGTTGGTTTGCATCCTCTTTGTGTAAAAGAATAGTACTAACACCTGAATCCAGAATTTCTTCAACGTGAGAATCTTCAATTTCTGTCTCACGATCGATAATTACCTCATTACGCTCGATAGATACTACTTCACCAGTATCTTCATCCACAAAGTCTTCAACCCACGATTTTAGCACACGTGCTGCCAATCGCCGGCCAATAACTTTCTTCAAACCCGATTTCGAAACTTTAACCTCGTCGGCAAGATCGAATATTTCTAATATATTTTTATCACTTTCAAATCCAATAGCACGTAACAATGTTGTTACCGGTAATTTCTTTTTCCGATCGATGTAGGCAAACATCACACTGTTGATGTCGGTAGCAAACTCGATCCATGATCCTTTAAAAGGAATAATACGTGCTGAATAAAGTTTTGTACCATTGGCGTGCATACTCTGGCCAAAGAATACGCCAGGCGACCTGTGTAACTGAGAAACAATAACACGTTCGGCACCATTAATAATAAAGGTACCACGATTGGTCATATAAGGCACTGTCCCTAAGTAAACATCCTGAACAACGGTATCGAAGTCTTCGTGTTCCGGATCGGTACAATACAATTTTAATTTTGCTTTTAACGGTACGCTAAAAGTTAAACCACGTTCTATACATTCATCAATTGAATATCGGGGAGGATCGACCTGATAGTCGATAAATTCCAACACGAAATTATTTCTGGTATCCGAAATTGGAAAGTTTTCTTCAAAAACTCTGTATAAACCCTCCCCTTTTCTGTTGTCAGGTGTGGTTTTTAACTGAAAAAAATCTTTAAATGATTTAACTTGTACTTCTAAGAAGTCAGGGTAATCAAACCTGGTCTGTGTTGAGGAAAAATTAATCCTCTCTTTTTTTGCTTGTACTGACATGCAATTTATACAGGTTAATTATAAAAATATAAATACACAAAAAGGTTTAGAACCTATCTCGCGAAAGGTTCTAAACCAAATTACCTTTTTTTAAGGTATGAAGTGTTATTTCAATTCTACTTCAGCTCCAGCCTCTTCTAACTGACTTTTAAGCGCTTCAGCTTCTTCTTTAGAAACTTTTTCTTTGATTGCTTTGGGAGCTTCGTCAACAACTGCTTTTGCTTCTTTCAAACCAAGACCAGTTAGTTCTTTAACTAGTTTTACAACTGCAAGTTTAGAACCTCCTGCTGCTTTTAAAACTACGTCAAATTCTGTTTGTTCAGCAGCAGCTTCTTCGCCACCGCCTGCGGCTGGTCCTGCAACTGCTACCGCAGCAGCAGCTGGCTCAATGCCATATTCGTCTTTAAGAATACCAGCTAATTCGTTAACCTCTTTAACAGTCAAGTTTACCAACTCTTCTGCAAGCTGTTTTAAATCTGCCATTTTATTACTTTTTTTAAATTATTTCAAAAAAATTATTCTTTCTCTTTCAGTGCATCAAGAACACCGTGGATAATATTACCACCAGACTGCAGCTGTCCTAAAACAGTTTTCATTGGTGATTGTAATAGAGCAACAACATCAGCGATAATCTCGTTTTTCGACTTAACAGCCACAAGAGCATCCAATTGGTCGGCTCCTACATAAACTGACTCTTCAACATAAGCAGCCTTTAATACAGGCTTTTTGTGCTTTTTATTGAATTCTTTAATCAATTTAGCAGGAACATTACCCTGTTCAGTGAACATTACTGAGGTATTCCCCTTAAGTGCATCGTAAAGTTCAGAAGCATCTTTTCCAGAATTTTCTAATGCTTTACGTAAAAGTTTATTCTTAACAACAACCAGTTTTACCTCCTGGCTGAAACATAGTCTTCGTAAATCACTGGTAATTTCAGCGTTTAAACCACTAATGTCAGCCAAATAAAAATGATTGTATGAATCAATTTGTTCTTGTAAATTATTAATAATAACTTGTTTCTCTGAACTCTTCATATATCAACATTTTTAGTCAGCAAATGACTTTGGTTCTACTTGAATACCAGGGCTCATAGTACTTGATAAATAAATACTTTTAATGTAGGTTCCCTTAGCAGCTACAGGTTTTAGTTTATTAATCATATTAATAAACTCAGTGGCATTTTCTTGAATCTTCTCTGCAGTAAATGAAACTTTACCAATTGAAGTATGAATAATACCAAATTTGTCAACTTTAAAGTCGATTTTACCCTGTTTAACTTCGGAAACAGCTTTTCCTACTTCCATAGTTACGGTACCACTTTTTGGGTTCGGCATTAATCCGCGAGGTCCTAAAATACGACCTAACTGCCCAACTTTTCCCATAACCGGAGGCATAGTGATTATTACATCAACATCAGTCCAGCCGCCTTTAATTTTCTCTACATATTCGTCTAACCCGACGAAATCTGCTCCGGCATCTTTGGCTTCCTGCTCTTTGTCAGGAGTAACCATTGCCAAAACACGTACCTCTTTACCAGTACCATGGGGTAACGAAACTACGCCTCTAACCATTTGGTTAGCTTTTCTTGGGTCAACTCCAAGTCTTACATCAATATCAACAGAAGCATCGAATTTAGTATAGGTAATTTCCTTTACCAATTCTGCGGCTTCCTCGAGAGTGTAAATCTTTGCTTTTTCGAGTTTCTCAAGAGACGCTTTCTTATTTTTCGTAATTCTGCCCATCGTAAAAGATATTTTTAGTTATTGAATGGTGAATCACCTTTAACAGTAATTCCCATACTTCTGGCAGTTCCAGCTACCATTCTCATAGCTGCTTCAACTGTAAAACAGTTCAAGTCAGACATTTTGCCTGCGGCAATTTCTCTTACCTGATCCCAGCTTACCGAACCCACTTTCTTAAGGTGAGATTCTGGTGAACCTTTTTTCAGTTTTGCAACATCTAATAATTGAACAGCCACAGGAGGTTGTTTGATTATGAAGTCAAATGACTTATCTGCAAAAACAGTTATAATAACTGGAAGTACTTTCCCAGCCTGGTCTTGTGTACGACCATTAAACTGTTTGCAGAACTGCATAATGTTAACCCCTTTGGCTCCCAATGCTGGTCCCACCGGTGGTGAAGGATTAGCAGCACCACCTTTAATCTGTAATTTAATTAATCCAGCAACTTCTTTCGCCATAATAAATAATTATGCGTTACTATTCCTTTTCAACTTGCATAAAGCTAAGCTCTAAAGGAGTTTTACGTCCAAAAATCTTCACCATTACCTGCAGCTTCTTCTTCTCTTCATTGATGTCTTCAATGGTTCCGTTAAAGCCGTTAAATGGTCCGTCGATCACTTTTACAGTTTCTCCTACCACGTATGGAATATTTAATCCTTCGTCGCTTTCCGCTAATTCGTCAACACGACCAAGAATTCTGTTTACCTCGCTCTGCCTCATTGGTACAGGATCCCCACCTTTGGTGTCGCCTAAGAATCCAATAACATTCGGAAAATTCCTTAGTGTGTGTGCAACTTCACCCACTAGTGCAGCTTCAATTAAAACATATCCCGGGAAAAAGTTTCTCTCCTTACTAATTTTTTTACCATTTCGAATTTGATAAACCTTTTCTGTTGGTATAAGAACCTGATCTACATAGCCTTTTAGATCTCCAATCGCGATTTCGTTTTCGATATATTCCTTTACCTTCTTCTCCTTGCCCCCAATTGCACGTAGAACATACCACTTTTTACTATTTTCGCTCATATCGACTTAAAGGTTTTTTGATTAATAAAATAATCCATAAACAAAATCCATTATGTTCCTGAATGACAAGTCCATAACGAAAATTAATAATGATATTATAAAGGAAGCAATCATTACAACCAATGCGCTACTTTGTAGCTCTTTCCAAGTAGGCCATGTTACCTTGTGTACAAGTTCTTCGTATGCCTCTTGTAAATAAACTTTTAACTTCATCTTAAAATGTTCGTTGTTTTGATCGGAAGGTAAGGTTCGAACTTACTGTTTACAACCACTCCCAACTATGAGTTTCATCCGAAAATAGTCCCGAACCGAAGTCCGGGACTAATTATCTCATATTTTATAATCTCTAATTACAGAATTTCAGTAATCTGACCAGCACCTACGGTACGTCCACCTTCGCGGATTGCGAAACGAAGACCAATATTGATTGCTACTGGATAGATTAATTCAACCTCAATAGTTACGTTATCACCAGGCATAACCATTTCACGGCCAGCTTCCAGGTGAATTTCACCTGTTACGTCAAGTGTACGTAAGTAGAATTGAGGACGATATTTGTTGTGGAATGGAGTGTGACGTCCACCTTCTTCTTTTTTCAATACGTAAACCTCTGCTTTGAACTTAGTATGAGGAGTGATTGAACCTGGTTTTGCCAAAATCTGACCACGTTTGATTTCTTTTTTGTCAACACCACGAAGTAATAAACCAACGTTATCACCAGCTTGACCATCATCTAAAATCTTACGGAACATTTCAACACCAGTACAAACTGTTTTACGTCCTTCGGCACCTAAACCGATCAACTGAAGTTCGTCACCTGTATGTACAACACCAGTTTCGATACGACCAGTTGCAACAGTACCACGACCAGTGATCGAGAATACATCTTCAACAGGCATCAAGAATGGTTTGTCAATATCACGTGGAGGAAGTGGAATCCAAGTATCACAAGCTTCCATCAATTCGAGAATTTTTTCTTCCCATTCTGGCTCTCCGTTCAATCCACCAAGAGCAGAACCCAAAATAACAGGAGTGTTATCACCGTCGAATTCGTAGAAGTCCAACAATTCACGAACTTCCATTTCAACTAATTCTAACAATTCTGGATCGTCAACCATATCCACTTTGTTCATGAAAACAACCAAACGAGGAACGTTTACCTGACGTGCAAGAAGGATGTGCTCGCGAGTCTGAGGCATAGGGCCATCAGTAGCAGCAACAACGATGATAGCACCGTCCATCTGAGCAGCTCCAGTTACCATGTTCTTTACGTAATCCGCGTGACCAGGACAGTCAACGTGAGCGTAGTGACGAGTAGCTGTTTGATACTCAACGTGAGCAGTGTTAATAGTAATACCTCTTTCTTTTTCTTCAGGAGCGCTATCAATTGAATCAAATGATTTTATCTCGCAGAAACCTTTTTTTGCCAATACTGTTGTAATAGCAGCAGTCAAAGTAGTTTTACCATGATCAACGTGGCCAATGGTACCAATGTTTACATGGTCCTTATCCCTGTTAAAATGTTCTTTAGCCATAATTGCAAATTTTTAATTTATTATCTTTTAAATCATTTGAGCCAAAGACGAGAATTGAACTCGTGACCTCATCCTTACCAAGGATGCGCTCTACCCCTGAGCTACTCCGGCTTTAAACACATAAAGAGACAGGAATTAAGAATAATTACTTATTCAAAATTCCAGTCTCTAAAAATGAGCGGGAAACGAGACTCAAACTCGCGACCCTTAGCTTGGAAGGCTAATGCTCTATCAACTGAGCTATTCCCGCTTATATTCTACCTGGCAAAAATGCCGTGCAAAATTACAAAATATTTTTAAACAGCCGAACAAATTTATAACTTTTTTTTTGATTTTTTTTCATTTCAATCAAAACAGACATGCTTCTAAAAAAACCTCAGCAAACAAAACCTGCTTTCAGTATAAAATACTCTAATATCAACTGTTTAAAGAACGTCCCTGAAATGGGTGTGCAAATGTAAAAATATTATTTTAAAAAACTAAAAATTACCAAGCAATTTTTAATTTTTATTTACTCTTCAATTTTTCCTTGTATTTATCCAATTGTTTTTTCATTGCTTCAATAGACAAATCAACAGCTTCCTCGAAAGTATTGGCTTGCTTTTTTGCAAATAAATAATCTGCCGCCGGTATAGAAAGCTTTAACTCAGCAATTTTATTATTTGCTGTTTCGGGCTTATCAACTTTTAAGATTACTTCTGCATTAATAATACCGTCAAAAAAAGTATCCAGTTTATTTACTTTTTTATTTATAAATCCCACCAAACGTTCGTCGGTGCTAAAATGAACTGATTTAACTTTTACTTCCATATTTAATCGTTTTTATCCCCACGCGGGTGGGCTTGTTTATAACTGTCCTGCAACTTTTCGAAGGTTGTATGGGTATACACCTGCGTTGCTGCTAAATTTGAATGTCCCAATAATTCTTTCACGGCATTTATATCAGCTCCATTATTCAACAGGTGCGTTGCATAAGAATGACGTAATACATGAGGGCTCTTTTTTTCAAGCAGGGTGACCAGCGAAAGATTTGCATTTACAATTCTGTAAACCAGTTTTTCGTAAATCTGGCTTCCCTTATTCGTCACCAACAAAAAATCGCTTTTTATACCAATTTCTTTGTTTCTTATCGTAACGTATTGCTCAAGCAAATTGTTGATTTCGGCAAGATATGGAATAAGTCTTTCTTTCCCTCTCTTTCCTCTTACCTTCACCAGTCGTTCCGCCTTATTAAAATCACTTTCCTTTAAGCCGATTAATTCGGCTCTACGCATTCCTGTTCCGTACAATAACAACACAATTAGTTTATCGCGGATGCCAATAAAATCATTTCCATAATAACCATCATCGAGTAAATGATGCATATTATTCGCCCCAACAAATTCGGGTAGTTTCTTTCGGACTTTAGGCAGAGGTACACCCCATGTTGGATTAAGCGTTATTAACTCTTCTTTCATTAAAAAATTAAAGAATGATTTAACAGTGCTTACCTTACGCACTACTGTGCGTGGAGATACTCCCCCCTCCATCAAAGACACAACCCAGTTTCGTACAGACCTTGAGTCGATTTCATTAATAACAAAATCCCCGATCATTTTTGTGCAAAATCCCACAAATTGATCGAGGTCATTTTTATACGCAACAACAGTATGAGCCGAGAATCTCTTCTCGTTCTTTAAATAATTAATAAACGACACCTGATAATCCATTGGCTATCTCCAAAAATAAACAGGAACCGCAAAACTCAATTAGTCTTCTTGCTCCTGCAAACCTTGTACGTATACTGCCTTTTTTAGTTCTTCCCTTCTTTTAACTGAAGGTTTTGTGTACTTCTGACGTTCGCGTAATTCTTTAATTACACCCGTTTTTTCAAATTTTCTTTTGAACCTTTTTAATGCACGTTCAATATTTTCGCCTTCTTTTACCGGAATAATAATCATATCTGTCGGTTTTACTTTTTTAAATTGAGGCGCAAATTTAGAAATTATTCATTGCTAATCAAATTTAAAGTAAAAAAATAATATTTCCTATGCATAAATTTTGAGTTTAGTTTTTTTAACGATATGCTATATAGGGCCTAATCTTTTTAATTAATTCTGAATCAAAGCCTTCTATCTCCTCTAATTCGTTTGGATCTTTAAAGGCCCCTTGCCTCTCTCTCCTTTGCAAAATGGCTTTAACTTGTGCTTTATTAAAATAAGGATGTCGCAACAATTCCCGGTATTCCACAAAATTTATTCTTAGCTTATTAACCTTTAATGTGTCGGTATATAAACGATGCTCGATTTTGAAATAAGTTTCTTCAGGAAAATTATAAATCTCCTTAAGTTGTTCTTTCGAATAGTATCCACCCAACAAATTACGGTATTTTAGGATACGTTTTGCATAGGCGGGGCCAATACCTTGAAATTTTACCAAAGTTACCGAATCGATACTGTTTAAATCGAAGTGAAGAGTGTCGGCCAAAGTTATAATAGGTTCTGTTGCTAATTCCTCAATCTTAATATACATTGAAATGCGATTATAGAAAGATGAATCGATGCCATAAATTTTTATAAGGTCGGTTGCGGTTTTAAATCTACCACCGTTATTTCTGTAACTTACCAGGTTATTGGCCTGAAAACTAGAAAAATTTAACTGGAGCAGTTCTGAAATATCTGCAGTATTTGGATCAAAGAAAAACAGAGGTTTCTTTTTTTCTCGTTTTGTTGAAGAATCCATAAACTTTTCCTTTTCTTCAATACGGACATATGCTTCCATAAGATGAAAGATAGAATCAGTCATCCCATATATTTTTTTCAGATCGTCCACTGATTTATAGACCCCACCAGCATTGCGGTAGGCAATAATGTTTTGCTTCAGGTAGTATGGAATCGACAAAGAATCAAACCTTCTCTCAGAAATTGTGTTAGGATCGAACAAAAAAAAGGAAGTTACCTGCTTTTCGTTTTCTGCAGATTTGAGCTCCCAGTCTTCTAACATTTTTTTTACCTCACTATAATCTGAATCAGACAGCGGAGATTTATTTTTCAAAATATAATTAGCGACCAAAATAAGTACGAGTAAAGTACTTAATACAACAATTGCATTCCGGTCGGATCTGGGATAACTCAAAAACGTTTTGAAATATCTCTTAAAGGGATTACCCATTTATGTCGCCTATTTAAGTGAGAGACATAAATTTACAAAACCTCAATCCGAAAAACAAAACGAATTATAAAAAGAATATTTAAAGCAAACTCTTTTAACCGAATTTTATTAACCCAACTTTATTGAGCAAAACAATAGCAATGGCAATAGGTGCGATAAACTTAATCAAGAACATAAAAATTTGTAAAACAATACCCGAAAGCCTACCACCTTTGGCAACTTCTTCCATTACCTTTTTACGGCCAAAAATCCATCCGACGAATATCGCAATAAACATTCCACCAATTGGCAGTAATAAATTGGCTGATATCCAATCCATCAAATCAAAAATACCTAAGCCAAACAATGTGTATGGCGAAAACACTCCCATTGACAGAGAACAAAGAATACCCAAGAAGGAAATAAGCACGGTTGCAAGAACTGTAGCACCATTCCTTCCCATATTAAATTCCTCTTTAAAATAAGCGACAACAACTTCTAAGATTGAAATAGAAGAGGTTAGGGCTGCAACGGTTAAGAGAATAAAGAATAATACAGAAAATAAGTACCCTCCGGGCATTTGATGGAATACATTGGGAAGGGTAATAAAAATCAGCCCCGGACCTTCGGTAGGCGCAATATTAAACGCAAATACCGCAGGAAAAATGGCAATCCCGGCAAGTATAGCAATCACTGTATCGGCAACAGTTACATTTATAGCAGTTCGTACAAGATTATTTTCGTTATTTATATATGAACCATAAGTTATAAGCGTCCCCATCCCTAAACTCAAAGTAAAAAATGCATGGCCTAATGCACTCAAAATACCATCTCCGGTTAATTTCGAAAAATCGGGTTTAAAAAGGAATTCCAGTCCAGCTCTGGCTCCTCCAAGGGTTAGTGATTTAACACATAAAGCAAGAAGTATTAGCACCAAAAGCGGCATTAAAATTTTGGTATATTTTTCAATTCCTTTTTTTACACCAATAATAACAATGGCTCCAGATATTACCATAAAAATCAATTGATAGATTACAGGGTTAACGGGAGATTGAGTAAACGATGTAAATAGCGCCGTGATTTCATCCGGGCTTTTAGCTGAAAAACCATCTTGAATAGAAAGAATAACATAATGGACACTCCAGCCAGCAACGACTCCATAAAACGACAAAATTAAAAAAGCAGCACTTACTCCCAGTATTCCAACATATCTCCAGGGAGTACCTGGTGCAAGCATCTTAAAAGCTCCAAAAGCATTTCGTTTTGAACTCCGGCCAATAATTAACTCCGAAAGCATCACCGGCAATCCAATTGCAACAATAAAAGCTAAATAAACAAATAAAAAAGCCGCACCGCCGTATACACCAGTAATGTAAGGAAATTTCCAGATGTTTCCCAAGCCCACAGCCGAACCGGCAGCAGCTGCAATTACACCAAATTTAGAACTAAACAAATCACGATTACCAGAAGGATGAGCTGCCATATAAATTAGATTATTTAATTAACGATACCAATGCATTAACAATTCTTACAAATTGCGCTTAAAAAAAGTGAAAAAAAATAATTAATTACTAAATTGTTGTTAGAAAAAAGCCTTAAATCTAAAAAGGATAACCTATGGCAAACGAAATGGAGAAATCATCGCTGGTAATCGAACGATCGCCTATTATCCATTTGTGTCCGTCTTCATTTGAAGGAATACAAAGTTTCATTCCTAAGTCTACACGTAAAATAAAATAGTTGAAATCAAAACGAAGCCCTGTACCCGTTCCAACCGCTAATTGTTTGTAAAATTCATTGACTTTAAATAATGCACCATCCCTTGAGTCGTTATCATTTATCGCCCAAATATTACCTGCATCCATGAAGAGGGCACCTTCTAAGGAACCCATCAGGCGAAACCGATATTCCAGGTTTGCCTCCAGCTTAATATCAGCAGATTGATTGGGATAGGCATCGTCATCCACCTCATAGGTGCCGGGCCCCAGGGTTCTTGCCTGCCAGGCACGGATTCCATTAGCTCCTCCCGAAAAATACTGTTTTTCGTAGGGTACAACGTACGAATTCCCATAAGGTAAGCCAACCCCCATAAATAACCGTCCAACAATGGAATTATATTTATCAAGCGAAATAGATCTTCTTAATTCAACATCCGCCTTTAAATACTGAGCAAACTGAGTACCGAAAAGTTGATAGTAATCATAGTTTTCGTAGGTACTAGTATCCAATGCGGTATGCACCGTTCTTCCTGCTAATTTAGATATTGCCCACAATAAATTACCGGCAGATTCAACGTTTAACTTCGCGTAGGTATAGTCCTTTTTTGCATTTAACCGTTGATTATTATAGGTAATCGAATAATTCATTGCGAAAATAAGATGATCTGTATAGCTACTTTTTATGTACAAATCTTCAATCGAATCGATAAAATCTGAGTCAAATTCATACAAACGCACCACGTTGAGGTCCAAAATATTCCATGAGTTTCGAATAAACTGCGATTTTTTCCAGTCGTATCCAAAATTAAGAGATGAGATTGTCCGCGTATATTCAGGTCTTCGCTGGTAATTATATCCAACACTAAAAACAGTTTTGGGGAGATACTTTCCAAAACTTTTTATGTAGCGTCCTGGTCCCAACAAGGTTGGAATAGTCAAACTCGTTTCAACCCCCAGCTCCTTGGTATTATAATATTCATAGTCACTATCGTTCTCGCGGTGCAAGGTTTCAACGGCACCTGTAAACTTCATTTGAAATACTTCGGCACCTTTAAACAGGTTTCGGTGTTGGTAAGATATATTGCCCGCCACGCCCAGATCCCCGGAAGTATTTGTTCCTTCAATTTCAAACGAAGTAGATTGTTTTTCAAGCGGAGCAAGCCTAATGTTGCAATCAATAAGATTAGAATCCTGTTTCGGGTACGTTTCCTGAAATTGAATATCGACAAAGCGAAACTGCCCCAAACGGTTAAAAGCGTTAAAACTGTTCTCTACTGCAGAAGACTGATACAAATCGCCACCACGCATTTGAATGGTACGATCCAATAACCCCGGAGGATAACTCATTATTTTATTAGTATAGAGAGAAGAATTATCCCAATAAATTGTATCTGAGAAGTTTTGAATATTTTTGTTTGCCTTTGTAACCGACGTACTTCCGGAAATAATGGAATAATAAAAATTATTAAGGAAATACGGCCGTAAAATCTTTGACGAATCAATCTGACTGTTTGTTGTTTCGCCAATAAATAAATCAAGCATAGCCTGTTTGTCAAACAAAGTTGTGTCGGCCTGGTATCTTACCTGGTTATTTGAGAAATAAAAATACCCATTGTTTTTGTATAAATTAACAATTTTCTTCTGCTGTTGCTCCAACTTGTATATATCGAAGGCCGCTCCGGGTTGCATAGAGTAGTTCATGGAGTCCTTGAAAAAAATATCCTTCAATTTCGGGTCTTTAAAATGATACGTGATATTCCGAATTTGATATTGTTTACCGGTTTTTATCGAGAACTTTAATTCTGCCTTTTGTTTTTTATCGTTGAAGTCGACCTGACTCTTTATTTCAGCACGATAAAACCCTTTGTGATCCATGTACCGCCGAAGCTGATCTACCGAACGCTTCGCCAAGAGCTCATCGTATAACTGGGGTGCCTCTCCAATGCGTTTTAACCAATCGTCGTTCTTTTTCTTCGACGACATGTTATAAAGCCACAGGTAAAATTTTACAAACCCAAGGATTTTGTAGTTTTCTTTTTGCCTGATAAATGATTTGGCTTCTTCTTTACTAATTTCAGGATGATCAACTTCCAGACGTACTTTTTTCAAAAGGTATTCATCCTTGGGTACAAACCGCGTTTGAGAGCAGGAACTCAGCAAAAAAACAGACAGCAATGCTATCCATTTTATAGCAACTATTTTCTTTGTATTATCTTTCGTAGCCAAATCAGATTTCTTTTATTCAACAAAAATAAAGAAGAGTTTTTTTTAAAGAAACAGTAACTTTACCCAATTATTACTATAAATAATCATAAAATTTTATGCTCAGCAAAAGTACAATAAAACTTATAAAATCGCTTGCTTTAAAGAAATACCGAAAACAGGAAAATTTATTTTTAGTGGAAGGCGATAAATTGGTTTTGGAAGTTATACACTCGCACTTAAAAATTAAAGAATTAATTATAACACCTGAATTTGAGAACATCAACAAAACCGACACAAAGAATATTGAAAAAATTACCCGGGTAGATTTTAATGATTTAAAGAAATGTAGTTTATTAAAGACCCCTCAAGGCAGCATTGCTGTTTGCCGAATCCCCTCACAAAAGGCAATGCCGGCCGAATTAAACAAAAGCCTATCTTTATATTTAGATGGCATTCAGGATCCGGGAAATATGGGAACCATTATTCGAATATGCGATTGGTTTGGAATTGAGCATGTTTTTTGTTCTCCCGATACAGTTGATTTATATAATCCGAAAGTAATACAAGCCAGCATGGGTTCTTTTAAACGTATAAGCCTTTGGCGGTGCGAGTTTGATACATTAAAATTACTGGCAGAGCAATCGGGAACGACAATTTTCGGAGCCTTTATGGATGGGCAAAATATTTATACAACACAACTCCCTCATAATGCGCTTTTAGTTATGGGTAACGAAGGAAACGGAATAAGACCCGATGTTGAAGGTTTAATTGACAAAAAGATAAGTATTCCTAATTTTTCATCCAACACGAACAAGGCCGAATCGTTAAACGTATCGGTAGCCACGGCAATAATATGTTCGGAATTTAAACGTAATTTTTAAGTTTACTCGAAATGAAACGAGAGGGTAAATATTTTCGAGCGTAAAGTTTTTATTGATTGTGCGTAATACTGTTTTTGTGAAGATGTAGGTAAATCGCCCAATTGATTATTCAGGCCAAAGCTAAATTTAGCCTCCACCGATAGTCGAAAAAAGGGAAAGTAATGATCCCATCCTCCGCCAACTTCAGCATAAAAGCCGCCACTCTTTAACTTCACCAAATCGTCTTCTGCTGTGCGCGAAATATCCTGCCGGTAGGCGCTTCCAAAAATAATGAAAGGCCTGTCGTTGTTAATCCGTTGAGCCTTATATTTTATTAACAATGGAAAATCGAGAAAGGTCGATTTAATTGAATAGTCGTAATACGTATCGTTCGTATTTTCATTTATATCATCTATCGGAATATTATAGGTAAGGATACGCTCACCAAACGACAAGCCGGGCAGAAAACGTAAATCAAACGAATTGGACAGCCTCATATTTGAAATAATTCCAACTGTAAACCCGGGTACTAAAGCCGTTACATCTGAGCGAATACGGGTATCTTCGCTAATACCATCAGAGGTATCGTAACCGTCGGGGTTATCTCCTATCGTTTTATAGCTGGCAACATTAAAATCGAGTGTGTTCAGGCCAATTGTAAAACCGAAGTGAATAAATTTATCGTCGAAAGTTGTCAGGTAGTTGACACGTTGTTTTTGAGCAAACGCAGCACAGGCAGCAACGATTAACAGTATGGAGATAAAAATTTTCTTCACTTTATTAAAACTTCTTTACTTGAAAACACCAATACGGCCAAAATATTGTATTGCGTATCACTTATTCCACGGGTTTATGTGCTTCGTAAATTGTCGCAATACCAAAGCTTTGTCTAAAACATTTAGTTTTTTCAAAACCAGCCTCGGCTAAAATAGTTAAAAATTTATCACCATCCGGAAATTCCTTTACCGATTCGGGCAAATAAGAATAAGCACGGCTGTCATTGGAAATCAAGCGCCCGATAAAAGGTAAAACCCGGGTAAAGTAAAACATATAAATTTGCTTAATGGGTGTTGCTACGGGTTTCGAGAATTCGAGGACAAAAAATACACCCCCCGGTTGAATTACTCTTTGTATTTCGGATAATCCTTTGGCAAGATTTTCAAAATTCCGAACTCCAAATCCAACAATCGCCGCATCGAATACATTGTTCTCAAAAGGTAAATCTTCCGAATCGGCTTGTATAAATTCAATTTGCGTGTTTAACTGTTTTTCCTTGACTTTTTTACGAGCTATGCCAAGCATTCCTTCCGACAAATCAATTCCGACAATATTAACAGGCCCTAATTTAGTTGCTTCAATGGCGAAATCGCCTGTACCGGTAGCAATATCCAGGATCTTTTTCGGAGCAAAAGTCTTCAACTTTTTGATTGTCTTTCTTCGCCATATTTTATCAATATTACCTGAAAGGATATGATTTAACGCATCGTACTTTGGAGAGATATTGTCAAACATCTCCTGAACCTGATCTTTTTTTGAACGGGTTGATTGCTTGTAAGGAAGGGCTGCCATTAAACTGCTGCGGTCATTTTATCAATATAGCCAAACGATTCATCGTCGATTCGAATTTCTCCTTTAGTTACATGTCCGAGGGTGAAAAATGGAACGTTCATTTCAGTCATTGCATCCACAAAAGCTTCCTCTTTTTCATGCTCAACACCTACCAGCAGTCTTCCCATTGCTTCGCCAAATAAAAACGCGTCGAGCCGGGTTTCTGCACTTGTGGTAATATCAAAACCTAAATTGTTTGGGAAAGCGGCACGTAAAAGTGTAAAAAACAGACCTCCTTTTCCTACAGGGCTTGCACTTTGAATAAGATTTTCGTCGTTTAATCGTTTAATACACTTCTGAATTTTAATCTCATCTTCAATAACGAAAGCTGGGAGCGGAGAATCAGAAACACCATGGTAAAATTCAAGATATTCAGAAGACCCGATATCCTCGGTAGTTTCGCCAATTAAAAAAATATGGTTTCCCTTCTTCTTAAAAGTATGTGTTGTTAAATTTTCCGGTTTGCTTATTTGCCCAATCATACTAACAATAATGGTTGGCACCACAGAGCCATGTTCCGAGAAATGGTCAAACCTAATTTTTCTGTCCGAAATTTTCAGATTAAACTTTGTTGCGGCATTTTCTAAGCCTTTTTTTGCTCCTGATGCTATAAATTGTCCATTAGGATCAGCAAAGTCAATGTGATACAAAAGCGCGCTAACGGCCGTTGGTGTAGCCCCAAAACAAAGCATTTTTCGAGCAGCCCGGGCAATTAAAATTTCGGTTGCTTTCTGTGGATCAATTTCAAGATGATGATGAAAGGCATGTGTACTCATCGCCATTTTATTCCCATTACTATCCAAATCGAATAAACCAATTTCATCGTTATCGTCTTCACCAATAGATGCTGGCGAAATACTTTGCTCACTAAAATCGTTAAAATAATTAATTGTCGAAAGATTTGGATTAACCATTAACGAAAATATTACTTCTTCAATATTTTCAGGTTCAGGAATTGTGTCAATCGTAAATTCCTTTGCGGTTTCAACAGTATCATTCATATAACTTTCCTTTTTTTGTAGCACAAGCAAAGGTAATTAAGTACCTGATTTTTCCATAAAAAATTAAGTTTTTTTTAAACGATGCGTCTTATGCCGAATAATTAAAAACTTGTAAACGATTTATTTATAAATAAAAGGCGTACTGAGGGATTCACAGAGATAAAATCATAGCTCCTTACATCAATAACAACAACAAGTTCTTCCTGAGTGCAGTTATGTAATTAAAATGGAAAGTATAGTAGCGATATTACTTCTAGTAGGCTGGCAAATATGTGTTGAAGCAATATTTAATTAACTTTGTTGTCCAATATTAAATAGAATGTCAGAAGCAATTATAATTACGCCGGTAAAAGATTCACTTGCCACACTAAAATTAACGGTTGAAGCCATTGCGAGCGCCAAAGGGAATTTTGATTATTACGTGTTCAATGATTTTAGCAAGAACGAAACCAAACAATATTTAGAAGAAGCGAAAGAACAATTTGGTTTTAACCTGATTCATCTGGAAGATATTACCGACACACCTTCGCCCAACTACAAACTGGTTTTACAAATCGCTCAAAAAATGGCACTCGACAATAAATGTCCGCTGGGTATTGTTGAATCGGACGTGGTGGTGAAAGAAGATACAATAACCGGTTTGCTTGACATCCTAAAGTCGCAAGAAAAAGCGGGAATAGCAGGAGCGATTACTGTTGACGAAGCGCACAATTACAACTTTCCCTACACCTTTGAAAAAGAGAAAAGCAATAAAACCATAAGCACATCGCATAGCTTAAGTTTCTGTTGCACGCTTATTTCAACAAAATTTTTATCGGAATTCGACTTTAAAGAACTTTCTGACAACAAAGATTGGTTTGATGTTTTTATCAGTCATCAATCGAAAAAAATGGGATATAACAATTATCTCGCAAAAGGCCTGGAAGTACTACATTTACCCCATTCGAGCCGCCCCTGGAAGAATTTAAAATACACCAACCCTGTATTGTATTATTTAAAAAAGGTTTTCCTAAAACGCGACCGGATTTAATGCCACAACATATTCTACATAAACGCTTTACTCTTATAGGCCATTTCGTTTTTTGGTTGCTTAGTATAGCGTTTTTAAGCTCGGTATTTTATTTCTACAGCCGTAATTTCAACCTTGCCTTACTCGCTAAATCATTTATTACCAATCTTGGATTTGCACTGAGTGTTTACATTAATTTGTACCTGCTCATTCCTAAATTTTTAAAACAAAAAAAATACATCTTCTATATTTTCTGGTTGGTGGTTCTTTTAACAGCTACAAGCCTTTTTATTCAGGGTTTAATTGTATACCCCTTACGAAATGTACTGCGGGTATCCGAAAACTTCCTATTTCTTAACTCAAATACGCATTCTGCCTTCTTTTTTGCCACCTTATTTTATGTGCTTATCACCTCTTTTTTGAAATTTATTAAAGACTGGATTTCATTACAGGATTTGAACTATCAGCTGGCGAAAATTGAAAAAGAAAAACTTACAGCAGAATTAAAAACATTAAAAGGTCAGCTCAATCCACATTTTCTGTTTAACTCGTTGAATAATATTTATTCATTGGCGCTTATAAAATCGGATAAGGTTCCTGATTTAATTCTGAAACTTTCAGATTTGATGCGTCATATCATTTACGAATCGCGCGAGAATTATATAGCCCTGGATAAAGAAATAGAATTTGTAGACAATTTTATAGCGCTGCAAAAAATAAGAACTTCAGAAAAAACACGGATAAATTACCAAAAACACGGCCATATACCTTCCGCAAAAATTGCACCTTTACTTTTCGAACCCTTTATCGACAATGCCTTTAAACATGGTATTCCGGGAACTGAAAAGGAAGACTTCATAAGCATTTCGTTTACCTTTTACGAAGATAAATCGCTCGTTTTTATTCTCGAAAACAACTACGAAGAAAAGAAACATTGTAACAAACCAAATTCGGGAATAGGAATAGAAAATGTAAAGCAGCGATTACAGCATTTATACACCAAAGAAGAATATTCACTATCGATAAGCAACCAAAACCTGGTATTCTCGGTTAAACTCGAGCTAAAACTAAAGTAAAATGGAAATAAAAGCTTTACTTGTTGACGACGAACCACTGGCACAAAATGTTATTCAACAATATGCCTTAAAATTACCTGATTTAAAAATTACAGCTACATGTAACGACGCAATATGTGCGCACAAGGTATTACAGGAGCAGGAAATTGATTTGTTATTTCTGGATATTAACATGCCAAAGCTATCGGGCATAGCCTTTTTGAAAAACCTAAAGAATGCGCCACTGGTTATTTTCACAACTGCCTACTCCGAGTACGCCCTTGAAAGCTACGAACTGAATGCCATTGACTATTTAAAAAAACCCTTTTCGTTTGAACGTTTTTGTAAGGCCTACAACAAAGCCGAAGAGCTGTTGATGTTAAAGCAAAGTGCACATGAAACGAGCTCTACGACAGCCATAAATGCCGACTTTTTGTTTATTAAATCGAATAAAAAAACCATTAAAGTTAAGTTCTCAGAGATTCTGTTTATAGAAGGATTAGGCGATTACATAAAAATTCATCTTTCTGAAGAAAAACTGGTTACCAACCTTTCGATGAAAAAAATTTACGCCTTACTTCCTAAAGATAAATTTTACCGCATCCACAAATCCTTTATCATTTCAACCGATAAAATAGAATGTATCGAGGGCAACATGGTAGCTATAAACGGCAAAAAGCTCCCCATTGGCAACAGTTACCGTCAGGACTTTGTAGCGTTTGTAAACCGTTTCCTTGCTGAATAGCTAAGCTAAAAACCCGGATTCGATAAAAATATTAACAAAGTATGTGCTAATTTTTAGCGGAAGAGGCAAGAAACAAGCCACAAGCGTGTTTTTCTTATGTACTACTTAGTCCAGGAATCCTTGTTCTTTTAAAACCTCCATCATTTTTGCGGAGAAAAATTCATTGTCAGCCTTTTTATAACGAACATCAGTAAACACCTGCGCCAGGGTTTCTTTATTATTCTCGGCAACGAATTGTTTCGAACTCACCAAGCCCTCTTTAAATGCATATAAATCGCGTATCGCATTCTCCGAGTAGTCAGTGTACCTTTCATGATGAATTATCCCTTGTAAAGGAATCCTATCGGTTAATTCAGGCGTTTCATTGGGATAACCAATGGCCACAGTGGTAATGGGGAAAGTTAATTTGGGCAGATTTAATGTGTCAATAATTTCTTTGGCATTATAGGTAGTAGTTCCCAGATAGCAAATACCGAGTCCATTATTCTCAGCGGCTACGCAAACATTTTGTGCCATTAAAAGTGCATCAATAACCGCCGTCGTAAACGATAATAGGTTGTTATAGCCCGGTTCAGCATTACTCAGCTCGCACCATTTCGAAAAACGGTTAAAGTCGGCTATAAAAGTTAAAAGAACCGGGGCAGTTTTTGCAACGGGCTGATTAAAATGTAAGGGCGCCAGTTTATTTCGTTGTTCGCTATCGCGTGTAACAATAACACTGTACAGCTGCATATTGCCCGTAGTAGAGGCCCTGGTGCCTGAATATAGGATGCTTTCAAGTAAAGTTTCATCAATCGCTTTTTCCGTAAATCTCCGAATGCTTACGTGTTTATTTAGTAATTCCATTGCTGTTACATTTTAATTGGCATCAAACTTACATAAAAATTAAACGAAACTAAAAACCACTACTTTGTTCTTTCGGGTATATAATCTCCAAAGCGCTACAGAAGGCAGGAAAAATTTGTGTAAAAAAATCGCAATTAACGTGAGTGTATGTCCCAACGAAACTGCGATTAAACAAAAAAAAAGGGAAGCCATACGGCTTCCCCTTTTTAATCAATCAATTCGGTATTACTTTTTAATAATCCTTTCTGACTTCACGATTTCGCTATCAGAAATTAATGTAACAACGTAAACGCCAGAAACCAGGTTCGATGTATTTATTTCCTCACTATCAGGATTTTCAATATCGATAACACGCTGACCAGCAATGTTAGTAATAACAACTCTCGTCAATGCTTGAGAGTTCTCAATTTTAACATACTCAGTACATGGGTTTGGATAAATATTATACTCAGCAGCTGAGTAGATATCATCGTCGATACCAGTGGCAAAGTCAGCACCAGTAGTAAATGTCCAGTCTGCAACAACACCGTCCCAGGCAAGGCCATCACCGATAACGATACCGCTATCAACAGCTACAACATAAGTTGTGTTTTTATCCAATCCAGCAACATCACCACCTACAACATAGTCGATAGTAAGCATGTTACCATCAAGCATGTCAGCAGTAATTTCAATATCTAATACTGACTCAGTTGAGTCGGCAGGAGTAACAGTTAAGTAACCAACTACTGAATCGTTGAAAGTAACAACATCTTCGAATACGATTTCGAATGTTGGATGATTATCAGCAATTGTATCCATTGGGCTAACTGTATCTAGTACAGGAGCTGTTCTGTCTTTCTCGCTAACTATAACAACCAACTCGTTAGTACAAGTAGAGTCCATAGCATAGTAGAAAGTATAGTCACCTGCGTAAAGAGCAGAATCCATAAGACCAGCTTCTTCGTAAGTGTACATATAAGGTTCGCCAGTGTAAGTTACAACTGAATCAACAACAGCTAATGGGTAAGCAAGAGTAATTGTTTGAGAAGCAGCACATCTTTGGTGAGAATCTGCAACAACAATTTCGTAAGTACCACCACCTAAAACAACAGTCATATCTTCAGTTACTTCACCATTGATGGTTACCATATAAGGACTAACACCACCGGCAGGAGTAATTGTAACTTCAGTACCACATCCTTCAACTTCACCTTCTGTAACGAGAACGCTAACAGCAGCTTGAATATCATCGTTGAATGTCATAGTGTCAACAGCAGTAGCTGTACAACCCATTGTATCAACAACAGTAAATGCATAGTGAGAATCAGAGTGAGTATCATCATCGTCGAACACGAATGTTTCAATAATTTCAATGCTTTCAGTAAACCAGTCAGAAGAACCTGAGTCGATGGTAACATCGTCTTCAATTTGTTCCCACTGTACCTGGAAGCTTCTTCCTTCTTCGCCAGTAGCAGTTACTTTAACAGAACCGGCAGTTTCGCCATAACAAGTAACGTTTTCAACAGTAAAGTCGATAGCTTCAACCGGGTCAATAGTAATTACTTCAGAAGTGTCAGTACAACCGTTGTAATCTTTAACCACTACCTGGTAGGTGTGTCCTACAGTTACAAGGAATGCATCAACATTAGTATAATCTGTTTTAAGAACACCATCTTGCCACAATTGGAATTGGTAGTAGTCAGAATAAGCTTCTGTTGCAGAAGCGCTCTTAACTGAGGAATCAAACTTAATAGAAGTAGAATCACCACCCCATGCAGTTGCTTTAATAAAACCTTCTGTTACATCAGGACAAGTAAATTCGCCTTCAACTTCAGCAAGGGCTACTTCAAGCACTTCTGGTTCAGTAATTACAACTGTATCGGTTGCGTAACATCCATCTTCGTTGGTAACCATAACAACATATGTACCAGCACCAACATCCGACAATGTATCCATTTCAACACCATCGATAGTTACTGTGTAGTCCATGTCAACAAGTACATCATCAACATAAATTGCTACGTTTTCAGCAGGAACAGTAATTTCAGCAGTTAAATCGCCATTACATTTTGGAGCTCCTGTTACAACAGCATCAACCATAATTTCAACGGCAGGTGCTTCAATTTTAACACGCCATTCGTTAATAACTGTGCCTTCGTCATTCTCTTCGCCACCAATTAAACAGTTGTTGGCATCTTTTGCCCAAACAACATAAGTACCCGCTTCAGAAACAGTAAAGATACTGTCAGTTTGCCAGATACTATCTGTAGCTACATCAGGAATGTCAACAAGAATATGACCTGTTGCAACATCGGTAATAGCAGCAAAATACATGTATTCGCCAGCACCACCGTCAGCAGTTACAGAGAACTGACCTGCTTCAGTACAAGTAATGTCAGAAATTGCTTCAGCTTCTAAAGTCAATGCTTCTGGTTGTTCGATGTATAAGCTATCAACCAGAGTTTCGCAGTGACCATCAGTAACATGTACATCATAGTAACCGGCAGGTAAGCTAGCCCATACAGAAGAATCTTGCTCCATATCAATCATTACAGGAGCTCCATCCGAGTGACGAACAGTTATAAAATAATCTTCAGTACCACCAGTAATATTACTTAAGGTAATAACACCAGTAGAATCGCCATTGCAAAGAACATCAGCAGTTACTTCAGCATCGAAGCTTATTGTATCAGGTTTTGTAATAGTGATAGTAGCAGTTTCAGAACAATCATTTCCATCTTCTTCAGTCACAACTACAGTATACATACCTGCATCAAGACCAGTGAAAGTTTCAGACGAATCTGCAACACCTGACACAGTTATCATAGGAGTTGAAACCGTATCAACATACACTTCGATAGTAAATACGTTGGTATTACCACCATAAACGTCAACCATCAAATCACCGTTTACTGGTCCACAAGCGAATGTTGCGTCTTTTTTATCAAGAGCTAAAGTAATTGCCTCAGGCTCAGCGATTGTGAAATCAAAATCTTCATCGGCAACACAACCTAGTGCATCTTTTACTTTAATTGTATAATCTCCTGGCTCAGTTATCAAAATATATTCTGACTCCACATCACTCAAACCACTCGCGCTTTTTAACGAAGACGTTGCTAACATAGAAGTTGGTACTTCCTGCCAGCTTGTACTACCAATTTTATAGTAATAAGGAGCAGTACCACCTTCAACTGCGAATCTTACTTTACCATCACTTGCACCATTACAAGTAATAGAATCAACCTCTGTCCATCCAATTTCTACAGCACTTTCAGGACCTTCAACAGTAACAGTTTCTGTTTCTGTTCCGTCGCAACCACCTAAATCGGTAACTACAACTTTATAGTCGCCGGCAGCCAGGCTGTCAAAAACAGTTGTAGAAACTTGTACGTAACCACTAACATCAGTCCATGTATCTTCAATATCTTGTTGTAAAGTGTAAACTAAATCGCCGGCACCACCTTGGGCAGCAGGGATTTCAATAACACCATTAACATCACCGTAACAAACAATGTCAGTTACCGATAATACTGAATCAATAGTAACAGCTTCGTTTCCTTCTACAGTAAACGGACCAGCGTATGCTCTGTTGTCACAATGTGTATCGTAAATTACAGCATAGTAAGTACCGGCACCTGCTTGAATTTCAATTGAATCAACATCAGCTGTCCAATCGTCCATTGCAGTAACAGCCATAGAAGAAACAATTTTAAGGCTGTTTCCAATACCATATTTATAGTCACTTTCGCTACCACCATCATATTTCAGCGTAATTACGCCGAGCTGGTCGCCATAACAAGTTGCATTTTCTGTTACAGTACCTGCAAGACTTAAAGCTGCGTTTTCAGCAACTGTAACAGTCAGGTAATCAGAAGAACCATCTTTACCAGCATCAAATACACAACCGAAGTTATCAACTGCCCAGAAGTAGTATGTTCCAGGAGCTAAATCGCTAACTGTTACACTTTCACCTAAAACAATTTCGTCAGCTAAAGTACCGCCAACATAAGCACTGTCTTTTTCGCTTGCATAGTAAACAGATACGTCACGAGTTTCGCCACTTTGGCTGGCCCATGAAGTAACGTCAATTGTTACCGATGCATCATCGGCACCATTACACTCAACAAGTGTATCTGCAGCGCTAACCTCAATAACGTTAGGAGCAAGAGCGATTACTTCAACACCACTTTGGCTAACAACCTGTTCGCCACAATTTAAGTCTTTTACATATGCTGTATATGTACCAGCTGCAACAGCTATTTTGTTATTTACATACCATTGTACGCTATCAATAGAATAACGTAAATCGCTGCCACCAGTTGCTACAATTGTAATTTTTCCGTCGTTATTTTCGTAACATGCAGGAGAAATTGTTGTAACGCTAGCAATAGCAACCTCTTCGGGTTGACCTAAAGAAAAGTCAATACGCTGACGACAGTTTGTTCCTGCAGTATCCTCGTTTTTGTCTTTTACAATTGCCTGATATTCACCAGCAGGTACTAACCAGGAACTTACATCGCTAAATACTCCGAAATAAGTTCCGGCATCTGTATCTTTCAATCGGTATTCGTATTCTCCAGAACCTCCAGAAACATTGGCAATACTTACCCAAACACTGTCGCCGTTACATACAATTGAATCGGCTTCAACATCAAAGATAATTTCGTCTAAAGACTGAACAGCGATAGAGTTTCCGTTTTTGTTTTTGTTGTAATACTCTACAGTGTCGCAACCGAGAGTTTCGTTCCAAACGTAAAGGCTATAGTATACAGGATTTAAACCATCCATTACAATTGAGTCAGCAACCGAAGTATACATTGTAGCCACACCTTCGTCGTCTACCAATTTGGCACCATAAGCACTAGTACCATCATCGTTAGTTATAGTAGCAACAATTTTTCCGTTACCAGCCTCAGCGCAAGAAACGTCTGTAATATCTATTGTAAATGCAAGTTGCTCAGGAACAGTAACAACAGCAGACTCTGAACCCTCTTCACAACCAACACTATCGGTAACAGTTGCGTAGTATTCACCTGCTGGCAACATAAAAGTAGCTACCTGTGCGGTAGTCATTTTTGTTGAGTCTGTACCATCAATAGAAACCATGTATTCTCCACTAGCATAAGGAGTTCCTAGTCCAGCTTCAACAGTAACGCTTACCATACCCATTTGTCCGTAACAATCAGGGTTAGTAGCAGTAATATCCAATACATTTAATTGTGATGGAGCTGCATTAACAGTAACGGTTTCCCAAGATGTCATGTCAGTTAAATCTACACAACCCGCATCGTTAGTAACAGCAACATAAAACATACCCGACACTTTAGGAGCGTAGTTAAATGTTCTTTTTGTGCTTGTTACTTTTGGAGTGTAAACGCCAGTTGTTCCTGCCCAATCGGCTTCAGGAACCACATAGTAACTAAATGGAGCATAACCACCTACGGCAGTTAATGAAATCTCTGATTTGTCATCGTAACACGTTGGTTGTTCAACCTCAGCGCTTCCCAAATACATGGAGTCAATTTCATCAGATGTAAAAATTAGTTGTGTTGAATAACAAGTGTCAGTAGCACCTAAAATACGAACATCCACAGAAAAGGTAGCCCCTTCATAGGTAGTAATCGTATTATCCTCAGTGAAACCACCTTCAACATTGCCATCGTAATTAAACGCATATTCTGCGTTTTCAAATCCGACAACTTCATACGTAACCTGTCCTCCGTCGCAAAGATCAGAAAGATCGGTAGTTAGCACAACGCTGTCCTCCGAAATAGTAAAAGGAGTGCACTGGGCGTACGCCGTACCTGCAATCCCTACCATAAAGAAGAATAACGCTAAGCTGAAAAGCTTTGTAAACATTTTTCTCATAGCATTTCTTTTAAATTGAACTTAATTGATTGATTGATTTTAATTTATTTAATTCTTTAATCATTTATCCATTTCTTTGGTCTGTTCAAGAATAGCAAACTCTACAAACGTATAAAATTTTGAGTCAATGTACAAAATATATACCCCATAAAATGCATTCTTTTACGTAATGTTTTCAACAGCTCCATGCTAAAACCGATTCTATATTTTGCCTTTCGGATTTTGGGTTTGAGCTTATGCCAGGTTTTGTATTCTGGATTAAATTGTTATGCAATTTTAAACTTATTTTTTGAATTTTATATAATAATACCGTTATTTTTTCGCTTATTTTTGAAGACGAACACTTTTTTAACTAAATAATAGAAATATGTTACTTCTGGCAAAAGACATAAAATTAGACGACGGCTATTATCATAATTTTTTATCCTATGGGCAACAAAGAATAAAGGAACTACGCCCAACTTTTAAGCTGGCTCTATTTAGTGTCGCTCTGTTTTTCCTGCTTTTTTCCACTTCGTGCAAATCGTGCCACTGCCCTGCTTATAGTCAAAATTCGGACAAAAATCAGGCACACCAGGCCTGGGCAGTGACAAACACGGGGCACTCCAATTTTTCTGACAGCAAATTACTATCGCAAAAAAACACTGCAAGCTTTTTAAATTCAATAAATTAATCATAATTACAGCCTTCTAGAATTTAATATTTACAACAAGCACGCCCATTGGGTCAAAAAAAACGAAATATGGCATTCTAAACACTTTAATTAATTATTAAGGTTCGAAGGAAAATAAAAATGGCACTTGACTCAATTAAATAAATGTATTTACTTTGTGGGGCTTTAAAAAAATCGGGCGATTAAAACCTGATTATTAAATATTTAAAATAATTTTCTTTTAAATAATTAAAACTTTCACAACTATGATTAAAATAGGGATTAACGGATTCGGTAGAATCGGACGTTTTGTTTTCCGTCAGGCAGTAGCCAAAGGAACAGTACAAGTTGTAGCTATCAATGACCTTATTGATGTTGACTACATGGCTTACATGTTAAAGTACGATTCAACTCACGGACGTTTCGCCGGAACTGTTGAAGTAAAAGATGGCGCATTGGTAGTTAATGGTAACGTTGTACGTGTAACAGCAGAACGTAACCCTGCAGACATTAACTGGGGTGCTGTTGGTGCTGAGTACGTTGTTGAGTCAACTGGTCTTTTCTTAACGAAAGAAAAAGCACAGGGACACATCGACGCAGGTGCTAAAAAAGTTGTTATGTCGGCTCCTTCAAAAGACGATACTCCAATGTTCGTTATGGGTGTAAACAACAAAACATATACTAACGATATGGATTTTGTTTCTAACGCATCTTGTACAACTAACTGTTTAGCTCCTATCGCTAAAGTATTGAATGACAAATACGGTATTGTTGACGGTTTAATGACAACTGTTCACGCTACTACTGCAACTCAAAAAACTGTTGACGGTCCTTCAGCTAAGGATTGGAGAGGTGGACGTGGCGCAGGTCAAAACATCATTCCTTCATCTACAGGTGCAGCAAAAGCTGTTGGTAAAGTAATTCCTGAATTGAATGGTAAACTTACTGGTATGGCTTTCCGTGTACCAACTCCTGATGTATCAGTTGTTGACCTTACTGTAAACCTTGCAAAAGGTGCTTCATACGCAGAAATTTGTGCTGCCATGAAAGAAGCTTCAGAAGGCGAATTGAAAGGAATTTTAGGTTACACTGAAGATGCAGTTGTTTCTAACGACTTCATTGGTGAAACTCAAACTTCTGTTTTCGATGCAAAAGCAGGTATCGCTTTAACTGACACTTTCGTAAAAGTTGTATCGTGGTACGACAACGAAATGGGTTACTCTACAAAAGTTTGCGAACTTATTGAGTACATGGATTCAGTAAAATAAGCTGAATTAAAGAATTTATTAAAGGGTATCTGTCGATTTGAGAGATACCCTTTTTTTGTCCTTTTGAAATACCAAATAGTTGATAGTTACGCCCCTTACATCACCAACACCATACTATTCGTAGCGTAAAGACTCAATCGGGTCGAGCATGGATGCTTTTTTGGCAGGATAATAGCCCGAGGCAATTCCGACAACAAAACACAACACTACTCCAAGAATAATCCAGGGCCAGGGAACAATGAACGACGATCCGATTAACATGGACACTAAATTCCCGGCAAAAATTCCCATAACAATACCAACAATTCCACCAATCTGACCAACCACAATTGCTTCAACCAGGAATTGCTGTTTTACAGATGAACTTTTAGCTCCGATGGCTTTTCGTATACCAATTTCACGCGTACGTTCGGTTACCGACACCAACATAATATTCATTAAACCTATGGCTGCACCAAACAAAGTAATTAAACCAATAATAGTAGCTACCAGGGTTATGTTCTTAATATTCTCCAATAATATTTTTGCGAGATTATCACTTTTCTGAATGTTAAAATCCGATTCGTCAAGGGGTTCCAAATCGCGCACAATTCTGAAAGTAGCTTCTGCCTGCCCTGTGGCAGCCTCTATCAATTCAGGCCGGTCAACTTTTATTTGAATATCGAAGTTGAGGTTAGGACGCGAAAAATAGGTTCGTGAGTTTAAGTAGGGAATAAAACAAACCATATCGCTGTTCATTCCAAATCCACTTCCTTTTGATGCCAGTACGCCTATCACTTTATATTTTCCGCCGCCAACGCTAATTACTTTATCAATGGCTTCTTCGCCACCCCTAAACAATTGTTTTGCCAAATCGTTTCCCAAAAGCACAACATTCCTTCCCGTCTCTATTTCGTTTGGGCTGAAACTCCGGCCTTTCCTTATTTCGTAACCTGAAGTAGATAAGTAATTTTCGTCAATACCTCGTACGGTGATATTTGGATTGGTTTTTTGCGAGCCATATTTCAGGGTTCCTGTGCCGGTTGAAAAAACTGATATAGCGGTTTTGGCAGGAAAATCGAACAATTCTTTAAACTCTTTTGCTTCGTAATACGAAATGTAGGAATAATTCCTGGTACGGTACCGGTTGTTACCCACCTGCACCCGCATGCCGCGGCTGGTTATTGAAAACGTATTGGCACCCATTACAGCGAACTCTTTGGTAATTGAATTTTTTATAGAGTCGATTGCCGTTAAGATGCCTACCAGTGCAGTAATGCCAACGGCTATAATCAGCACAGTTAAAATTGTACGGAGCAAATTGCTGCGTACCGAATTTAATGCAACTCTAATATTTTCGAATAACAGTGTTGTTGCGCGCATAAAAAATGTATTAGCCGTTTTACCCGAAATATGCATTAGAAAATCGATTCAACAGTAGAACTACAACAAAAGAAAACCTTCCACTACCTTCCATCGTGTTCCCCTAATGCAGGCTATGTATCTTGTCAGCAATTCTTGTTTTATGGTATTTTCAATGCTCATCGAGAGGTTTTAATGCATAAACCAGGTTTAAATTTATGAATAAAGAACGAGATATGCTTACTTCATCCGGCTAATAAGTAAACGAAACCGCCATATAATTACTCAGAATAGAAAAATATTATGGCAAGGGGCATCCTGTAACAATTATTAAAAGTTCAAGCCATTAATTGCCAAAAAATTACACTATATTCGCACCCTTAATTTCAGTTTAAAAAAATGGCAGATATCAATTTAAATGATGATTTACAAAAGTTTAGCTATGCTTTAGGATTAAGCATTTCGGCAAACTTAATTCAGTCGGGCGTAAAAACAGTAAACCCAGAAGCTTTTATTACTGCATTAAAAGATGTTTACTCAGGAGTACAACCACGGGTTAATCCCGAAGAAGCCCACCAGATTTTAGAATCGTTTATGGCTCAGGCAAAATCAGGCGAAGGAAATAAAAACCAGGAAGAAGGATTGGCTTTTCTTGCTGAAAACAGCAAAAAAGAAGGAATTATTGAACTGCCAAGCGGATTACAATACGAAGTACTCGCCGAAGGCGAAGGTGAAATTCCAACTGCTGCCGACCAGGTAAAGTGCCATTACCACGGTACTTTAATTGATGGAACGGTTTTCGACAGTTCGGTAGAAAGAGGACAACCTGCTGTGTTTCCGGTTAATGGAGTTATTCAAGGCTGGGTAGAAGCTCTTCAGCTAATGTCGGTTGGATCGAAATGGAAACTATATATTCCTTCGGAACTGGCTTATGGCCCCAATGGAGCAGGCGGCGCAATTGGCCCCAACTCAACTCTTGTATTCGAAGTTGAATTATTGGAAATAGTATAAACTTATTAATATTGAATCAGTCGAAAGACTTAAAACAACGAAACAAATGAAAAATAGTATTCTTTATCTTTTGGTATTTGGGTTAATCGTTGCTGCAACTTCTTGTCAGCAAGGTGGACCTGCAAATGTAAAAATGGAAACCAGCGTTGACTCTGTAAGCTATGCAATTGGAGTTTTGGTTGGAACAAACAATAAGAAACAACTGGAAAGCGCTCCTGGAAGCGACGAAATGAGCATGGAAATTATGTCTGCTGCTTTCCGTTCAGCATCGTTGGGTGAAGAACCCAAAATGACACAAGAAGAGGCCAATGCTTTGGTACAACAATTTTTCCAGGATGCCAGCGAACGCGAAGCTCAGGCTAATCTGGAAGAAGGAAACAAATTTCTTGAAGAAAACGCAGCTCGCGAAGGAGTTACTACTACCGAAAGCGGGTTACAATACGAAGTACTTACTGAAGGAACAGGTGAAAAACCTGCAGCAACAGACAAAGTGCGCGTTCATTATCACGGAACTTTAACCGATGGAACTGTTTTCGACAGCTCGGTTGAACGTGGCGAACCTGCTGTATTTGGTGTTAACCAGGTAATTAAAGGATGGACAGAAGCCCTGCAGTTAATGCCTGTTGGTTCGAAATGGAAAGTATTTATTCCTTCGGAATTAGCTTATGGCCCACGTGGCGCCGGTGGCGATATTGGCCCTAATTCGGCACTTGTTTTCGAAGTAGAATTACTCGAAATTGTAAAAGAAGGAAAATAAACACAACAACTTTGTTGATAAAAAACCCTTTGTCTATTTTAAGGCAAAGGGTTTCTTTTTGTAATTTTGTCACTTCAAGACAAAAAAAATCAGAAAAAGATGGCATTAAGCGTTAAAGGAAAAGTAGAGCAGATTTTAAAACCTGAATCGGGAACTAGCCGCGCAGGAAAAGAATGGAGCAAACAAGAATTTATTATTGAAACAGATGATCAGTATCCCAAAAAGATTTGTTTTACCTTGTTTGGAGAAAAAACAAGTTTGGTAAACGGTCTGGCTGCAGGTCAGGAAGTTGAGGTTTCATTTAACGTTGAGTCGCGCGAATACAACGGACGTTGGTTTCATAACATTAACGCCTGGAAAATAGATAAAGCTTCGGACGACAATATGCCTGTGCCACCACCCGAATTTGGCATGGACGATATACCGCCGGAACCTGCAGAAGATGCAGCGGGTGATTTGCCGTTTTAAAGGTTGAAGATTAAAGGATTAAATATGAAAATGCCACTTGCTAAAGATAAGCAGGTGGCATTTTTGTTTTTACACATTTCGGCGATTCATTCAATATCATCGGCTTTGTTAAAGCATTCGAAAATCTACTTCATTAATTTTATTGAATAAAAATCATGAGCGCTCACGATTTTTTTATGTCAGCACATGAGCCGGGTCATGTCCGCTCACGACAAGCCTCATGTCCGCTCACGACAAAGCTCTTGAGCGCTCACGATTTCTGTACTGTCTCGTTGTTATATTATCCCTACTTTTTTTCCCTTTGAAATGAGCATTCCATTTGGTGCCATTGCCCTATTACCCCCTTGTAAACACCGGCTTCCCTTCTTTCGATAACCTGGGATTATAAACATATCCCTCCAAATCGAATGCCTGCAAATCGTCTACATTTTTAATATCATTTTCAATAATAAAACGGGTCATCAGGCCACGTGCACGTTTGGCGTAAATCGAAATCATTTTGTACTTACCACCTTTCAGGTCCTTAAATTCGGGCGTTATAATTGCGGTGTTAAGTTTTGTAGTATCGATACTTTTGTAGTATTCGTTCGATGCCAGGTTAACCAACACATTACTCCCCGATTCGGCAATGGCCTCTTTTACTTTCTGTACAATTTTATTTTTCCAGAAAGCATATAAATCAGCAGAACGCTGATATTTTAATTTGGTTCCCATTTCCAAACGGTAGGGCTGAATTAAATCGAGGGGCTTTAATACTCCGTAAAAGCCCGATAAAATTCTTAATTTCGACTGTAAAACCAATAACTTCTCTTGCGACAGCGAATTGGCATCAAGCCCCTGAAAAACAGCACCATTAAAAGCCAGTACTGCCTGTTTTGCATTTTCGGGCGTAAAAGGCTGGTGCCACGTTTGGTAACGTTCGAAATTCAGTTGCCCTAACGATGGCGAAATCTTCATTAACTCAGATAATTGTTTCGAGTTCAATTTGCGCAATTTACTGAGTAGCTTTTCCGATTCATCGAGCATTTCGGGCAAGGTAAATTTGGTAGTTTTTGCGGGCGTTTTATAATCGAGCGACTTGGCCGGTGAGAGTACTATTAACATTTTTATTTACTGATCTTTGATTTTCAAAGATAACATAAAAATTCGCTCAATGTTTAGCAGGAAAAGCAGAACAAGGGCTACAGAGAAAGACCTAAGAGAAGAAAAAAAGAATTAATACATCAGCAGCTTCGACTGCCCGGATACTTCTCCAAGAGCCTCTTCTATGGCCGATTTAAGAATAAGCATACAACTGGAAGTATAAGAACCATCTGTTTCGTCCTTTTCCATTTGTTCGAATCTGTCGTTTATGCTTTTTATTACCACATGTTGTTTGTGGTGGAGAAGCATCTTTATAAACAGTTTTAAGAGATTACAATGAGTATATTTCGAATTGTTATAAAACTTCATCATCTCAAAAAACAGGTCTGCAGTAAATGGTCTATCATTGCCCCAGGCGCGCAATACAAGGTATTCGAATATAATTTCCTGCGAGAAACTAACATATATGGACGGAGTAATACTTTCTTCCGAAATAGAATATTCAAAAACAACACCGTTTGAAATAAGTTCGCGATAGGCAGGTGAATTATTTTTATCACTCAGTAGCTTCCCTTTTCGTACCGAACTGGTGGATTTGCCAAAATTGCAAAGTTTTATATAGCGTTGAACAAGAGCAAGTTTCTCTGCCAGATAAGGCATCGACAACACCTTTGTATTGATGTAACGATTCAATAAAATTACTTCCGAAACATTCTCATTTTGCCTGAATGCCCCAATAAACAAAGAAAAGGAGTAAGGGTGAGCAATTATTTCGAGTACATTTTTATACATCGAAAATATCTCCTGATAATTCTGTTCGGCCCTGTTAAGTCTTAATATTGCTTTTATTTCGTTGTGTTTATATAGCGGAATATTTATTGCGTTAATGCTTTTATCCTCGAAAAAGCGCACATCGTACCAAAAGGATTTTAACAATGGAGTTTTATGGAGTGCCTGAGTAAAGGCGTCAAGGTTTTCTGGCCTACAGGTTACAATTGTTTTAAACCAGTTATTGTTGTGAACCATCAAAATACGCATCAGATTCTCAACAGTATGCTGATACCGCTCTGCTTCAAAAAATATTTCATCGATACCATCTATCATCAGCCAAACATTGCCTTTCCGTTTTTCAGGATTTTGCTGAAAATAAATACTTATGCTGGATTGAATTTTAAAGTCGATAAGTTGATTAAGCAGCTCAATGTTGTGGTTTAAGGAATAGAGATTAAAAAATATTCCTCCGTCAATTAGGCAAACAATATCGTTTTTAAATTCGCCATTGGTGTCGGCCATAATTCTCTCAGTCAGGTGTATCATTGCTGTGGATTTGCCGTAGCCATCAGGAGCAACAAACATGGTGGCTCGAGCATCTGATTTCCGAAAATTATCAAAACGCTCATCAATAAACGAGCGGTAAATAAATTTCTCAGGCTTATAGCTTGCTTTTTGTTTCAGCGAATCAAGACAATGCCGGGTAACTTTCATCATTCGCATTTTTAACAATACCCAGGCGTCGTATTTCGGGGGTGAATACCTGGCATCGTCGTACGAATTAAGAAAATCGTTCCAGTCTTTAAAACCAACAAATTCGGAGAGACTATCGAGGGTATATTTTGAGGGTTTAAATTCACTTTTAACCAGGCCAAAGAAACGTTTAAGCGTAGTACTGCTCACTTGACGTCGCTTTTGTTTAGCCAGTTGTTTCGATAGCTCTACGCAATCTTTGCCATAAAACCTGTCCTTACCAGTTTTGTTCAGAACATGATTATGTAATAATTTGTACACATCTGCTACCATAAAACAGTCAATTTAAAGGTTGTTAAAATAAAGTCCGATAAACGTCTGCTGTCTATTACTAAATAAGATAATAAAAATGTACAGAATGAACAAATTAATGGAACAATTTGATTTAGGGTATTCCAATTGAGGCAATTATTTTTGCACAGTAATCCAATAAAAATCAAAGCCATGACTAAAAAAATTAATACCAGAGGTTATTTTAAAACCTAAGCCAGGCTGAAAAAGCAAGCGATAAAAGCAAAGCAGGATTGTTTTCGGGATGAAATATATAAGCCGCAGTTAAACAATCAAAAGTTCATTGTTGACTAGCGGAGAGAGGGAATAGAAATCCGCCATTGTCTTTTTAAGGAACAACATAATAATAGCAACTATATCTCTTAATAATAATACTAACAATTCAACTATTATGAGCCCGTACGAAGCAATTTTATCGAAAGTGAGCAGAAAAAAACCTCTATTCAAACAAGAATTAGTTAAACGCCTGGAAAGAATGGACGAATACGAACGTTTTGAATGTTACAAATGGTGTCGTATAAAATTCTATCATCTGCATCCCGATGTTTTGGAGGAAGCTTTTAACGACATTTTTAAAGCTATCAGATTTGTATAACTCACCAATACAAATGTTGTACTATTAGAAGCCCTTTGCCTAAAATCAACCTCCCTCCGAATTGTACCGAGCCTGCTCTTCTTCCTTAACGAGCAGGCTCTTTTTTTTAAAGAGGAATTTCTATCTCTTCGGCCTTAACCGATAAACGCAATTACAATCCCTGCTGCAAGGCATCAATTGACTGCTGTATGGCCGCCCGATCCTGCGCCGAAAGATTTTGTATTTTCAATGCTTCTTTGTAAAGTTTCAGCGCCATATTTTTGTTCCCCTCACGCAGATATATATCCGCAAGGAAACTGGTAGCAGTCAAAAATTCGGGATGAACCTCAAGTATACTTTGAAGCGTCTTTTTGGCTTCCGCTTTTTGTCCGTTCTGCATTTGGTAGTAGGCCAAAGTGTACCCGTAGTTAGGATCTTCGGGGCGCGCTTTAAATGCAAGGGTAGCGTAGTTAACAGCTCCTGCCAGGTCGCCATGCTGCGCCACAATAACACTCAGGTTTTTAGCGGCTACCGGATTATTTTCAGGATTGGCATCGAGAGCTGCTTTTAACGCTTTTTCGGCCTCATCCATCCTTCCCTGCTCGGCCAGTAACAATCCCAGATTTAGGTTAGCCGCTTCATTTTTGGAATCGAATTCAATTACCTTTCTGAGGTTTTCTTCGGCTTTGCTGTGATTTCCAATATACGAATAAAGCACACTGCTGTTTATGAGAGGCATTACCGACTCGGGATACAAGCGTGCCGCAGTTTCGTATGAATTTAAAGCCGCCTGTGCATCTCCTTTATTTTGGTGATAAATTCCAAGGTTATAGTGGTTACTCCAGTTGTCTTGTCGCGAACTTAATGAGTTTACATATTCGGCTTCGGCTTTATCGACAATGCTTTGCTGCTGAGCAGTAAAACTACCTTCGGGGAAGGACAACAGGGCATTGGCCGCCTGAATACGAACCAAACGAATTTCGTCCTGACAAGCTTCCACCAAAGCTTCTTTTGTATCCTCACGTTGAATGCCTGATAAACCATATGCTGCTGACGAACGCACCAGTTCCGATTTATTTTTTAAAGCAGTAAGCAGAACATCCGCTTTTGAATCGTCGTGGTAATTCGAGAGTAAGCGCACCAGCGAATTGGCTACCACTACATCCGATTCCTGATTATTGATGTAATCGAATATTTTTTCAACGTTTGTCCAATCCTGTTCGCGGGCTTCTTTTATTAACTGTGCCCATTTCAGGGTTTCTTCCTGGTAGTTTCCATTGGGGCGTTTTTTTACAATTTTGTTGGCCCACTCTGGCGATTTATCGGTATGGCACTGGTTACAGGCATTAGGCGAACCAAATTTAATTGTAGCCTCAGGCATTGGCGGACGGAATGAGTGGTCGCTGCGCAAAAAGCGGCCCACAAATTCGCGTTTGGGCATGTGGCAGCTTAAACATGTAAGTCCTGCGTCGGGGCTATGGCCGGTGTGCTCTTTAAATTTGCCAATCCTTTCGGTGTGGCATTGCAAGCACGAATTGTTCGGATTATCTTTATTTCTGTCGC
This sequence comes from Draconibacterium sp., assembly GCA_041583785.1. Taxonomy (GTDB): domain Bacteria; phylum Bacteroidota; class Bacteroidia; order Bacteroidales; family Prolixibacteraceae; genus Draconibacterium. The sequence goes on from JBFHFE010000001.1 coordinate 254,697, forward strand.
GTCCACTTGAAGTATGGCAGGTTACACAATGCAAATCGCTCTCTTCTGCACAGGGATTCATCATCCACTCGGTCATTGTATAGTTTTCACCAAGGCTTCTTCCATCGGGATAAAAATCGCGGTCTTCTAAAGTGGTAATGTTATAGTTGTCGAAATACTTATCACCAGGCATATAACTTGGTGTAATGGGACTCATTTTTGCATGGCAAGGAGCACAGGCATCAGTGTTCTGCTGTGGCGTAAAAGGAGCGGTTGAAATTAATCCCAACTCTTCGGGCTCCTCGCCTTCTTTTAGGTTTTTATAAATTCGAACATGATCCCCAGATGGTCCATGGCATGTTTCGCAATTAATACCGGCTTCTTTCCAGGTAGTACTATAGGTTTCTGTAGCTAAATCAAAATTGGTATTCAACTGGCTAACATGGCAACTGTAACACCCTGTATTAAAGGCAAACATAGGGTCTTTCCATGGCAGGGCTTCATCTTCTGCCGAACCGTCGTTAAAATGACGCATTCCTGCCTGCGGGTAATTAAACCACTCTTTTCTTCGTGCATCGAAAGCCAAAGGAATATTCTGATATTTTCCCTTTTCGAAAGGCGTTAAAAAGGTATATACGTTATGGCCGCCCATTCCCCAAACTACATCGTAAGTTTCAATAAGTTTGTTGCCATCGCGCTCGTACATCACCATGGTAGAATCGGTAAATTCTACGGTAAATAAATGCCCTTCCACCTCCATGGGCTGGCTGTTGGGTAATTGATGCTTTGCAATAAAAGCGGCATCTATGGGCATCATTGCCTGTGCATGGTACGAAGGTTCCCAAAGCTGATAAAACTTCTCGTGACATTCGCGGCAGCTCTCCGACCCGACGTACTCATTTTCAGCGTTTTGCTGTGCATTTCTCGGCTTACACGAAACCACAGAAACTGCAACAAAACATCCAACTATCAACCTGAAAAATTTACCTGCCATAATATTTGCTTTGTTTGAAATACAAATATTGAAATTATTTGAATTAGAATGAATATAAATGCACCATTGAGAGCTTATTTAGAATGAAGGACAGCACTTGTTCGTTGCCAACACTATTTTGCCCCGATCATCCGCCAGGAAGCTATTACACAGGGGCATAAAACATAATTCGGCCCGAACAAATAGCTCCTGAACAATAAACCTTACTACTAAGCTATTGTATTTGGCATTAAACTCTATCTTTGGAATGATAAATGATCGGACTTCCGGATTTTGGGATCCGATAAATTTAATATTTATGAAATGAGCATGTTTATTCAAAAAAAACAAGGTATTAATAGAATACATGCGAGTTCCATTCTATACCATTAAAAACAAACAATTTTAATAGCATGAAAGTAGGTATTCTTCGCGAAGGCAAAACACCTCCCGACAAACGTGTTCCACTAACTCCACAGCAATCCATCGAGGTGCAGGAAAAATTTCCACATGTCACAGTAGTAGTGCAACCAAGCCCCATTCGCAGCTTCAAAGATGAGGAGTACGAAAGTTTGGGAATTCAGTTAAACGAAGATCTGAGCGATTGCGATGTTCTTTTAGGAGTAAAAGAAGTTCGTATCGAGGATTTTATTGCTGGAAAAACATACCTGTTTTTTTCGCACACCATAAAAAAACAGGAATACAACCGAAAGCTTCTTCAAACGGCTTTGGAAAAAAACATACAATTGGTCGACTACGAGGTACTGACCAATAAAGATGGCTTTCGCATTATTGGCTTTGGTCGTTTTGCCGGATTGGTTGGGGCATACAACGGCCTACGTGCTTTTGGCTTAAAGAATGAACTATTCAACCTTAAACCAGCTCACGACTGCAGCGATTTGGAAGAAATGCTGCAACATTTGGATGAAATAAATCTGCCTCCGCTAAAAATTGCTGTTACCGGCGATGGACGAGTTGCCGGAGGCGTGCTTGAAATCTTAAACCATTTAGAGATAATGCGTGTTTCGCCCGAGGCTTACCTGAAAGATCAGGAACCGGAAAGGGCAATTTATGTGCAACTTCTGCCCAACAACTATACAAAACGAAGCGATGGAGAGGCTTTCGATCTCATGCACTTTTTTAACAACCCCGCCATGTACGAAAATGCATTTATTCCGTTTGCACACGCTACCGACATGTTGATTGCTTCGGCCTACTGGGATCCGAAAGCTCCGGTGTTATTTACTGCAAATGATATGAAAGCCGATGATTTTCGTATTAGCGTAATTTCTGATATTACCTGTGACATTGAAGGCTCTATTCCTTCCACAAAGCGGGCTTCTACGATTTCCGATCCGTTTTACGATTACAATATTGAAACCGAAGAACTTGAAGAGGCTTTTTCTAACCCAAACCATGTATCGGTACAGGCCGTTGACAATCTTCCATGCGAATTGCCCAAAGATGCTTCGCTCGATTTTGGACGAAACCTGATTGATAAGGTTTTCCCGAGTTTATTTGGCAACGATACCCATGAAATTGTTCAGCGCGCATCCATTACAAAAGATGGGAAACTTACCGACAAATTTTCCTATTTGCAGGAATTTGCGGATGGAAAATAGATAAGCAAATGAACAAAAGGCCTTCGTCGATTTGAAAACGACGGAGGCCTTTTTGTATGTAAACAAAAACAAACGCCAGCCCGTCATCTGACGAACCGGCGTTGTTCAATTTCCCTTCTCCATGTTCCGCATTAACCGGAACTCTTACTTTTTTATGTTGTATTTAGAACTGAAATAAGCTTATTTTATCAGCTCTACACTACGCTTAACAAATTTATCAAGGTCGGCACCTTTCAGCAAACCATTAGCTAGCAATGCCAAATCAACCATTTGTTTGGCCACTTTATTTTCTTTACCAAATTCAGTTAATTGCTGACGTTTGCTTTCTTCCAGCTTTGCCAGTTCCGAATTTAATGCTTCCAGTTTTTCTTTATCTGCCGATGGAACTTCTTCGTCTTTTTTCCCTTCTTTGGCTTTTTCAAGAACCGCAATTTCATCTTTTTTAGCAGTTAGCTCTGTTGCCATTTCATTCAGTTTCTCGCCCAATTTTTTGTCTTTGGCTTCCAAAACTTTTGTTACTAATGGGTGGCCTGTGTTTACCACAAGATTTAAATATTCAGGCATATCGCCATACATATTCATGCCGCCCTGAGTTGCGCTCATGTCTTTCATACGGCGCATAAACTCGCTTCGGGTAATTACCATTGGCGAACCATTTTCCCCTAGATCCTGAAAATCTACCACAAACGAGAAATCTTTGTTTTCAGGACAAACAGCCTGAAATACCGGCGACAAATCTTGTTTTTGTTCCCAGGTCAACTCGTCTTTTGTGGTGTCATCTTTTTTAATAAGATTTTCAACCACATCCGAATCAACGCGTACAAAACGTTTGTCGGTGTATTTTTGTTCGAATTTATTAATCAGGTGAGGAGCTAAAACATCGTCTAACACAATAATGTCGTAACCTTTATCTTTTGCCGCTTCAACAAATGTAAATTGCTCCTCAACGTTTGTGGTGTACAAATAAATCGTATTCTTTTCTTTGTCGGTCTGGTTTTCTTTTACGAGCTTTTCATACTCTTCCCATGTAAAATATTTTCCTTCGGTATTTTTAAACATGAAGAATTTCATGGCACGGTCGTTAAACTTCTCTTCGGTTAACATTCCGTACTCAATAAAAATTTTAAGGTCGTCCCACTTGCTTTCAAAATCGTTGCGGTTGCTCTTGAAAATATCATGCAATCTGTCGGCCACTTTTTTATTGATATGGCTGCTAATTTTCTTTACATTCGAATCGCTTTGCAGATACGAGCGTGAAACATTCAGCGGAATATCTGGTGAATCGATAACACCATGCAACAATGTCAAAAATTCAGGAACAATACCTTCTACCGAATCGGTAACAAAAACCTGATTGCAGTACAATTGAATTTTGTTTTTCTGAACCTCAAAATTGTTTTTAATTTTTGGGAAATATAAAATACCGGTAAGGTTGAACGGGTAATCCACATTTAGATGAATATTGAAAAGAGGCTCTTCACCCATGGGATACAATTTCTTGTAGAAATCTTTGTAGTCTTCTTCTTTTAGGTCAGTTGGCATTTTTGTCCATGCCGGAGCTACATCGTTAATTTGATTGTCATCGTCAGTATCAACCTGCGCACCATCTTTCCACTCTTTTTTCTTTCCGTAAATTACAGGAACAGGAAGGAACTTGCAATACTTATCAAGGATCTCTGCTACCTTTGCGTCGTCTAAAAACCCTTTTTCATCTTCGCTAATGTGCATTACAATGTCGGTGCCGACTTCGGCTTTTTCAACATCTTCCAGTGTAAATTCGGGGCTTCCGTTGCAAATCCATCTTACAGCTTGCGAACCTTCTTTGTGCGATTTGGTAATTACTTCCACTTCCTCCGACACCATAAACGAACTGTAAAATCCAAGTCCGAAATGACCAATAATGGCGTTGGCATCATCTTTATACTTGTCCAAAAATTCGTTGGCACCCGAAAAAGCAATCTGGTTAATGTATTTTTCAACTTCCTCAGCAGTCATTCCAATACCGTTATCAGAAACAGTAATTGTTTTTGCCTCTTTATCGAGTTTAACAACAACTTTTGCATCATCGACACTGCCTGAATATTCACCTTTTGAAGCCAAAGTTTTCAGCTTTTGTGTGGCATCGACAGCATTCGAAACAATCTCACGTAAAAAAATATCGTGGTCAGAATAAAGAAACTTTTTAATAATTGGAAAAAGATTCTCACTGGTAACACCAATTTTTCCTGTTTGCATTTTTATATATTTTTAGTTTACTATTATTTTTTAATGTTTCGTGGGTGCAATTCAAACCTTGTGCCATTACGTTTTTGTGACGATTTGACAGGAATGTTTTTGTGAAGCATGAAAAATGGTCAATGTTTTTTTAATAATGACACTTAAAAAGGCAACAATGAATGCACCAAATTATTAGAGCGTAACAATTACAAGGGTGTTTTGCAACTTAAGTCACTAACAATTGTTAGTCTTTATGCTATTTCACCCGAATTATTTCACCCGAAACCATTTAATTTATGTCTATTTAAAAAAAGTAATTTATGGATAGTTTGGAAAAACATTTCAAGAATTTCAGGAAAAACATTGTTGGTAACAACCAGGAATTTGAGTCGCCTTACGGTACTCGGAAAATTATTTACGGAGACTGGATTGCAAGTGGGCGTTTATACCGACCTATTGAGTGCAAAATAACAGATGAAATAGGCCCGTATGTTGGAAATACTCACTCCGAAACCAGCGAAACGGGAATTAGAATGACCCACGCTTACCACAAATCCCATGAACTAATCAAGCAGCATGTAAATGCCGGCCCCAACGATGTAATTATAACTGCTGGCTTTGGAATGACGGCCGTTATCAATAAATTCCAGCGAATACTCGGGTTAAAATACTGCGGAAAAGTTTCGGGAAAAAACTGCATTGCTGAACGCGAACGTCCGGTTGTTTTCGTAACACACATGGAACACCATTCCAACCAAACATCGTGGTATGAAACCAGCGCAGATGTGGTGGTGGTTGAACCTGGAGAAGGACTTTTGGTCGATCCGAACAATTTAAAAAAGGCACTTGAAAACTATAAAGACCGGCCTTTTAAAATTGGCTCGTTTACTGCCTGCTCGAATGTTACCGGAGTGCGCACACCTTACTTTGAACTGGCAAAAATAATGCACGAATTTGGCGGAGTTTGTTTTATCGACTTTGCGGCTTCGGCACCATACGACGAAATAAATATGCACCCGGAAAATCCAATGAAAAAACTGGATGCCGTAATGTTTTCTCCTCATAAATTTTTAGGAGGCCCCGGGTCATCGGGTGTTATTGTTTTCGACACATCGATGTATAAAAACGAGGTGCCTGATAACCCAGGCGGCGGAACTGTTGACTGGACCAACCGCTGGGGAAACTATAAATATGTTGACAATATTGAGGCTCGTGAGGATGGCGGCACCCCGGGATTTTTACAATCGATTAGAACGGCTTTGTGTTTTGATTTAAAAGATAAAATGGGTGTCGATAATATCCACCAACGAGAAAAAGAGCTACTTACCAGAGCATTTGCCGGCTTAGATAAAATTAAAGAAGTGAAAATTCTTGCCAATAATATTCGCGACCGCCTGGGAATTATTTCATTTTATATTGAACAAATTCATTACAACCTTGTGGTTCGCATTTTAAACGACAAATACGGCATACAAACGCGTGGAGGATGTGCCTGCGCCGGAACATACGGGCATTTTCTTTTAGAGGTGTCGTACGAACAATCGCAAGAGATTACGGACAAAATAAACCATGGCGATTTATCGGAGAAACCCGGATGGGTACGTTGGTCGTTACACCCAACCATGACAAATGCAGAGGTGGATTTAATGACGAAAGCCTTAAAAGACATAGTCGATAACATTGAAGATTACCGAAAGGATTATACCTACGATAATCATACCAATTTATTTTTTCATAAAAACGAAAAAAGTGACGACGAGCTAATGAGAAAATGGTTCTCGTTGGAATAAAGATCTTATAAATTTGGCCGCAATAATTATTATCCCAATTTTTATTAGACTATGGAGCAAATAATATGCATAGATTTGGTATAAGTATTTGCCCCTTGAAGAAACCAGCAGAGAACAACTTTTCCCGATCATTTTTTTAAATCCTTTCTGCTTCTTTCAACCCGTTATCCATTCTTTTGTACCTTTACGTAATGGCAAAAAAATACAAAACAGGACTTGTTTTAAGCGGCGGCGGAACACGAGGATTCGCTCATTTGGGAGTAATAGCAGCTCTTTTCGAACGGGGTATAAAACCTGATGTAATTTCAGGTGTAAGTGCCGGAGCAATAGTTGGAGCTTTTATTGCAGCCGGGAAATCGCCGGAAGAAGTTCTTGAGATTTTTAAACGTGGTTGGTTTTTTCAATACACTAAAATCCATTTCCCGGTTGATGGTTTGTTAAAACTCGATGGGGTAAAAGAAATTATTCAGAAAGAAATTGAAGTTGACAATATTGAAGACCTGAAAATACCTTTTTATATTTGCGTGTCGAACCTGAATAAAGGGACAGTGGAATACCGTCACTCCGGGTTGCTTGGCAAAACCGTGCTGGCATCCTCTTCTATTCCGGTTCTTTTTGCACCGGTTAAGCTTGGGCGCTATTCGTATGTCGACGGAGGCTTAATGGACAACATACCTGTTGAACCTATAAAAAATGATTGCGAACAAGTAATTGTATCAAATATCAGCCCCATAAACCCAACCGCAAAAATGAAAAACCTGATGCAAATTGCCTTGCGGACGGTGTACATGAGTGTGAATCAGAATCTGGAAGAAATTAAAAAGAAGGCAGACTATTATATTGAGCCAAAGGAAATCGATAAATACGAAATGTTTTTGCTAAAATATGCCGACGAACTTTTCGAAACCGGATATAAAACGACAAAAGACATTATTAAATAAATAACCGCACCAACAAAAATTGAAACGTTTTTTTAAGTCAACCCCAGGGTAATCTATCAAAAACACTTGTTCCCTGAGGCGAACTACTCAAATAAGTTATCATCCCGTATTATCATCAAAATAGCAGAATAAGGCAGAATAATATATTTTTCGTTGTTAAATTCAATTTCATGACCGCTTTTATTTAAGTAAACGGCAAGATCGCCAATGTGCGTTTGCAAGGGAAGGTATTTCACATCGTTCTTTTTCTCCTTCCAGGTTTCATCATCTTCGTTAACAGCAGGAATGGGGTAACCAGGGCCTACTTTCACGATATAACCGCTCTGTACTTTTTCGTTTTCCTGAACAGTTGGAGGCAAATATAACCCCGATTTTGTTTTGCCACTTGGGTTTTTAGGCTTTACCAAAACACGGTCGCCTACCATTATAAATTTCTCTAAGTCCTTTTCTTCTATTACTAACGACATAATTCCTCTGATTTCAGTCCTGCAAAGATAAAATTTTCAGGATGGTTAAAAAAACAGTAGTATCCGAATAAATAACCATTTCTGCAAGAATGCTATCCTTTCATCTTATAAAAATTGACTATTCATAAAATTAAACTCCTTTAATATTTAAAAAACTACTTAAGTGAATATAATCCGAATTCTGCTTAAAACATTCCACTGAGCAGTCCAGAATTGTGCAGGATTTGTTTTAAAACCAGATGAAAAAATAGCGGGCAATATTAATCCATTTCTTTATAAATTAATTAAACATGAGTGCATATTTTTTACCAAACCTGAGATAATTTTTTTTACGAAAATCGTTGTTTTTACATTACGATGAAAACCACAAGAAGTTAACTTTGAGTAGCCTGTTATTTTTTTTATTGAGCTTTTTCAGAGTTACAAATGACTTAAATTTTAAGCATTCGTATTTTCTTGCAAATACCTGATTTAAATCTCACCCTCCTCTACAAAAACATTAACTGCTGATTTTATGCAACTTACACCTATCCTTAAAAAATATTTTCAAAAATATACTACTTTGTTTTGCATAGTACTGGTTTTTGTCCTTATATTTGCAATACAGAGTTCATGTTAAAAGAAAGTACATTTTTAAAAAAAGTTCTAAAAAACTGTAACGAAACAAAAAAACAAGCGTCTTACAGTCGAAAACAGGAAACAAAAAAAGCAAAACAGGAAACGAAAAAGTTAAGCAAAACAAAAAGCAGGAGGAAGAGTCATGAAAACAACAAACAATGTTCAGAAAGCAGGTACAAAATCAATGGCCGTAATAATTAGTTTAGTCTTAATCAGCCTAACAGTAAATGCACAGGATTTTTGGAAAACCGTAATGAGAAACAACAGCTTCAGCCAAATTGCCATGGCACTGGCTGACAACTCTAAACCAAGTACGTCTCCGGAAAATACCAAATATGTAACCCACTCAGATGCCTATACAAAATACAGTGTAGTAGACACAGAAAAAGCATTAAACGTGGAAAATTGGATGTTAAACGAAAACAATTTCTTCACCACGTTAGCTGTCGAAAACGAAGCCGATGATGAAATGAAAGTTGAAAACTGGATGACCAACGAAACTTTATTCAATGGAACTGCTGCATACATAGTTGAAAGCGAAGAAGCTCTTGAACTTGAAGATTGGATGACTGAAAGCAATTACTTTGGAGTACAAAGCATTACAATTGAAGCAGAAACTGAAGAAGCACTAGAATTTGAAGCATGGATGACAGACAACAAAGTATGGAAAATTTAAGGAAGAAGTTCTCTTCCTAAAAAACCGCTGTACTAAAATTAGACCAGCGGTTTTTTATTGTTCAAATATTTTCTTGCCTTTCGAATGAACCAATAAATTTCGTTCTCTGAATTGTTTAACGGGCAAAAAACGGGTGATTATGTTATCGAATATTCATCATGAATATCCGTCAATACCTCGTAACCGCTTTCGGTAACCAAAATAGTATGCTCGTACTGAGCTGAAAGTTTCTTGTCTATGGTCCTTGCAGTCCAGCCATCCTTCTTATCAATAACAGCCTTTGCTTTTCCCTGATTAATCATAGGCTCGATTGTAAAAATCATACCAGGTTTCATTTCAGGACCGGTATTTCTTCGCGAAGCATGGTCAACTTGTGGCTCTTCGTGAAACTCGATACCAACGCCATGTCCGCAAAATTCGTAAACCACGCTATAACCATGCGCTTTTGCATATCGGTTGATTACAAATCCAATATTACCGAAACGATTACCCGGCTTAACCTGCTGAATACCAAGGTCGAGACAATGCCAGGTGGTTTCAATTAAGTCATCCGCTTCGGGCGTAATGTCACCAACGGTAAACATGCGCGAAGTATCACCAAAATAACCATTCAGAATAGTAGTGATATCGATATTTAAAATGTCACCAGGTTTCAGAATTGTGTTTTTTGAAGGAATTCCGTGGCAAATAACGTTATTTAAAGAAATACAACTCGATTTTGGATATCCATTGTAACCTTTGGTTGCAGGAATAGCTCCATGGGAAAGGATGAACTCTTCAATTTTATCGTCGATAAACTCCGTATTCATACCGTCCTTAACAAATTCTCCGGCAAAGTCGAGCGTCTTTGCAGCCAACTTCGAACTTTGTCTGATTCCTTCAATCTGCTCCGGTGTTTTAATTATTATTCTTCCCATAAAACTTAATATTTGTTACAAAATTGAACATTTGTAATTGAATTTCAAAACCGAACAATAAATTTGCTGAAAAGTTTAAAAGAAGCCATAGGTAACGAACACAAATATGGCAAATGACAGACAAAAGCTTTTTTAAATATTTATTCTAAAAAATGGAATGCAGTTGTTAGGCAAAGCCTCCTTAAGGCTACCGGCAACCTGCTTTAAACTTTTATCATATGGAACTCAAATACAAACAAGAACTTACAACAAAATCATATTTCGTTAATCGATTTGGAAAATTATCAACTTCATTTTTATTTTGGCAAATTCAGGATATCGCATGGGAACATGCCGAGCTTTTAGGTTTTGGTTTTGATAATTTAAAGGAGAATCAACAATTTTGGGTATTATCGCGTTTGCTCGTAAAAATAAAGCGCCGTCCGAAATGGGGAGAGAAATTCACCATTGAAACCTGGCCTAGCGGAACCGATGGAATATTAGCCCTACGTGACATTCATTTTGTTGACGACAAGGGTGAAAGCATAATTACAGCTTCCACAAGCTGGTTGGTTTTAGATGCCATTACCAAACGTATTATTCGCCTCGACCTGGAAACTTTCCCTTTTATTACAGAACGTTTAATCGAGGAAAATCCGGGAAAAGTGGAGACTGCCTTCTCCGATAATTCGGTTGATTTTTCGCCTGCTCTTTTTAACGAAATAGACATTAACCAGCATTTTAACAGCGGCCGTTACCTCGAAAGAATTATTGACAGCTACGATTTCGATTTCCATGAAAAATACGAATTGGTTGAACTTGAGGTTAACTTTGTAAAAGAGGGAGTTCAGTCTGATAAATTGGGTATAAAAAAGCAAATTATCGATAATAATATGCATATTTGCAGTGTTGTTCGCCAGAGCGATGGGGCTGATTTAATCCGTGCCCGCCTGTTGTGGGGGCCAAGGTCGTAAAAACGCTTTACTGGCGAATTATTTTTATCTATTCTCTTCATAAATTTTTCGGGAGAAATAAAAAAAAATCAGGCAAACACAAACGTTTGCAGAGATTTTAAATAACTATTTCTGAATTATTTACACGAACAAAAGCCAATATTCAAAGTTTTTTCATACTTTAATGTGGCTACTAAAACTACAGACATGAAGAGAATATTTTTTATGACTTTTCTGGCACTATGGGCACTGCTCGTTCACGCCGAAGAAATTACCTCGCCAAATGGCAAAATGAAACTCACTTTCGACCTGCATAAAGGTGTACCAACTTATCAACTGAATTTAGATGGACATGCCATCATTAAAACCAGTAAATTGGGCATGGAACTAAAAGACTCCGAAGATTTAATTGGAGATTTCAGGGTTGAAAAAATAGACACCTCTACTTTCGACCAAACCTGGAAACCTGTTTGGGGCGAAACCCGCGACATAAGAAACCATTACAACGAGCTGGCGGTAACATTAAAACAAGCTTCAACCGATCGGAAAATACTTATTCGTTTCCGCATTTTTGATGACGGACTTGGTTTTCGTTACGAATTCCCAGAGCAGGAAAAACTAAATTATTTTGTTGTTAAAGCTGAGCACAGCCAATTTGCCCTGACCGGAGACCACACTGCCTGGTGGATTCCCGGAGATTACGACACTCAGGAATACGATTATACTGCTTCGAAGCTTTCCGAAATACGAGGATTGATGGAAAAAGCCATTACTCCGAATGCATCTCAAACGCCTATTTCGGCCACAGCTGTTCAAACGGCTCTGATGATGAAAACCAAGGATGGTTACTACGTGAACCTGCATGAGGCAGCTCTAAAAGACTACTCGTGCATGCACCTCGAACTAAACGACAAGGACTTGGTTTTTGAATCGGTACTTACACCCGATGCTACGGGAAATATGGCCTATATGCAAACGCCTTGTAATACTCCATGGCGAACCATAATAGCCAGCGACAATGCCGCCGATATTTTAATGTCGAACATTACGTTAAATTTAAATGACCCTTGCGCCTACGAAACCACCGACTGGATTAAACCGGTGAAATACATTGGCGTTTGGTGGGAAATGATTACCGGGAAAAGCTCCTGGGCTTATACCAATGTCCCGAGCGTAAAACTTGGAGAAACTGATTTCTCTCAAACCACTCCGAATGGGAAACACGCTGCCAACACCGAGCATGTTAAAAAGCACATTGATTTTGCTGCAAAACACGGTTTTGATGCTGTTTTGGTAGAAGGATGGAACGAAGGCTGGGAAGACTGGTTTGGCAAATCGAAAGACTATGTTTTTGATTTTGTAACTCCTTATCCCGATTTCGATATGGAAGGATTGCGCGATTATGCTAAAAGTAAAAATGTACGTTTGATGATGCACCACGAAACCTCGGGCTCGGTGCGCAACTACGAGCGCCACATGGACAAAGGCTACCAGTTTATGGTTGACAACGGTTACAACTCTGTAAAAAGTGGATATGTGGGTGATATTATTCCTCGTGGCGAATACCATTACGGCCAATGGATGGTGAATCATTATTTATATGCTATAAAAAAAGCTGCCGATTACAAAATTATGGTGAATGCCCACGAAGCTGTTCGCCCAACTGGTTTGTGTCGCACTTACCCGAATCTAATTGGAAACGAATCAGCGCGAGGAACGGAATACGAAGCCTTTGGTGGCAATAATGTGGACCACACTACTATCTTACCTTTCACCCGATTAATTGGCGGCCCAATGGATTATACACCAGGAATATTTGAAACCAAAGTTAGTGTACATAATCCGGAAAACAATTCGCAGGTACGTACAACCATTGCACGCCAGCTGGCATTGTATGTCACCATGTACAGCCCTCTGCAAATGGCTGCCGATTTGCCGGAAGTTTACCAACAGCATTTAGATGCTTTTCAGTTTATAAAGGATGTTGCTATTGACTGGGACAAAACAATCGTTCTGGAAGCTGAACCCGGCGATTTTATAACTTATGCCCGGAAAGCGAAGGATAGCGAAAACTGGTTTATAGGAAGAACAAACGATGAACAAACCCGAACTTCGGAAATCACCTTCGATTTTCTTACACCAGGTAAAAAATACATTGCCACGGTTTATTCTGATGGCAAAAATGCGCACTGGGAAACGAATCCAAAAGCGTATGAAATTAAAAAGTATGTGGTTACAAGTACATCAGACTTGAAACAAAAATGTGCTCCCGGCGGAGGTTATGCAATTAGCATTTTTCCTGCTGGTGACAAGGCTGAGTTAAAGGGAATAAAGAAGCTTTAGGTTTTGAGTAAGCTAATGACGCAGTTTGCTCTATTATTTCTTTAGGAACGAGGGATTCTATTTATCTTCAAAAATGGAATCCCTCTTCTTTTCCCAAATTATTTAACACACTTGACTATAAAATGGGTACAATCGCAAAAACAAGTCTATTTTAAGCCATATTTTAGCTTAACAGCATGCGTTTTTACGTCGTCGAGCGTTTTCATATAGCCTTTCCAGCCGGGACACCAACCAATGTGCCATCTCCAAAATCGTCCCAGCAGGGATTTGGGTTTACTATCGTATTTTGCCCGCAGTTTGCAATTTTCGCAATTCGATTCAGCCATAACTTTATTGATTTAAGATTTCATTTTCAAAGCTACGGAAAAAAGCACATTTCCGCTTAATGAAAGCAACAAGAGAATTATTCCAAAAGGAATTAAATTAACGGGATGAAATGCCGCCAGAATGCTTCCGAGGGCAAAACCCAACAGAAAGCGGGTAATACCAATGGTCGCATTTGCCGATCCGGCCACCTCAGGATTGTGGTTTAAAATAGTAGCAGATCCGTTACCAAAAACCAATCCGAGACTGCCTACAAAAAGAACAATCGACACAAAGACCATCCACAATTTTGGCTCGGGCAAACAAACAGCCAGGAATAGTGCAACACCTGCTAATAATTGGATGAGCAGCCCTACGCGTAAAATTCGTTCGGGCTTATAGCTTCGTAACAGATAGGTATTCAGCAACGAGAGCAGCATATTTAGAAGTACATTCGACCCGAAAAAAAACGGAAAGCTCAGGGGAGCTACTCCAAAATATTTAATGTAAATAAACGAAGCCGATGTTATAAAAACATACAAACCCGACATGGGCAAACTTATGGCAAACAACATAATTGTCGATTGACGACTTGCAAAAAACTGACGGTACTTTCCGAGCAATTGTCGTCCGGTTAGCTGTCGGGTAATTAAACTTCTTTCGCGCGATTCGGGAATAAGGAAATACACCAAAAGAAAAAGCAGCAGAGCAAAACCAAATAAAAAAACAAAAACACTCTTCCATCCCCACCAATGAATAAGCCAGGCGCCTAAAACCGGTGCCAGCAGGGGAGCAATACCAATTATCATACTAATAATAGTAATAAACCTTGCCACCTCTTTCCCGCTGTACCAGTCGCGAATAAAAACATTGGTGGTAACCGTAGCAAACCCTCCTCCAAAAGCCTGTACAAACCTCAGCACTAAAATATATTCAATTTTAGGGCACAGAGGAATAGCCACACACGATAAGCCATAAAGAACAATGCCTGTCAGTGCAATTGTTTTGCGCCCAAAAGAATCGGACAGTGGCCCTCCAATAAAATTTCCAACGGCAAAGCCAAAGAAATAAATTGTGATGGTAAGTTCAGCTACATGAAGTTCAACACCAAAAAAACTGGCAATATCAGGCAATGCTGCAATGTAAGTATCAGTGGCAAATGGCGACATCGCAGCCATTGCAGCCATAACAACGGTTAATATGGAAATAAAATGTTTACTCGTTCTGCTTATAGTCATGCACAAAAATAAATTTTAGCAGCTACATAAGAAGTAAATATTTTGTTAAGCCCCACGATGTAAGCTACAATTAATATAAAGCTGGGTTTGACACGAAAAATACACTCCGTTTCAGATCATATTTAGCAGAAATTGCTACAAATTATTGAAGTGAGACTGTTTAGCCTGCTGCAAAATATGGCGGAAAAATTGGCTTAGGCCGAACATTGTTTCAAGAAATACTGGTGTGATTTATGCAAATAATGGCAGATAGCACCTAAATCAAGGTATCGACGATGCCCTTGCCTGGGTTTTTCAGCATTCGTTTGGGAACACTCCGCTGAATAACATCCTGAAGGGCTTTCACCTGCCTTTCTTTGGCTAACCGTTTGGCGCTTACCAAACTAATTTCGCGAAAAAGCAGGTCGCCTGCTATTTCCTTTATCAACTCCTCCTGTTCTGCCGGAATGTTTATGGTTGCCAATTCGGGGATAAATGTCAAACCATTTTTATTCTCCACAATTCGCCGCAGCGATTCGATAGAACTACTGCGGTAAACCAGGTTTTGCGTTTCGTCTTTTCGACTGCTAATGTTACAAATAGAGTTTACCTGGTTTTGAAAACAATTACCTTCCTCGAGATACCATACTTCTGCATCAGAAATATCGTTTAGGCTTACTTCTTCTTTTTTGAATAGTGGATGGTTTACAGATACGTAGGCATAAAACTGTTCGTAAAACAAGGGTGTAATGGCTATATTTTTTGCTGAAACAGGAGTTGAAATTATTCCGCAATCGATGTTGCCAAGTTTTATTTCAGCAATAATCTCACCGGTTTTCATTTCAGAAACTTCCATTTGCAGCGCCGGGTATTCCTTAGCTAACAGGCGAATAAAAAGTGGCACAAGATAGGGTGCCAGCGTTGGAATAATACCCACTTTCAAACTTCCCCCTACTTCTTCGCTCAATTCGGTTGAAATCTGTTTAAGCTGTTCTATTTGTTTCAATATTTCCACCGACTTTTGGTAAAACACTTCTCCTTCGACAGTAAAACCAAACGGACGCTTTGTGCGATCCACCAGTTTAAAATCAAGCTCCTCCTCCAATTTCTGAACTTGCAGACTTAGCGCGGGCTGTGTAATACCAAGCCGTTGAGCAGCCTCCGAAAACGAAGCACACAAATGTAATTCTTTCAGGTATTCAAGTTGGTTAATATTCATACTATAACTATTTATTATGAGGCCATAAATTTAATAAATACCACTTATAGTATGTTTGTATCAGAAAAATTAATCGTTAAAAAATAAAAATTATGAAAGCAAAGAATCAAAACACCGTAGAGAAATTAAATCAGTTATTGGCAGATTATCAAATTCATTACCAAAACCTGAGAGGTTTGCACTGGAATGTAAAAGGGCAACTGTTTTTTGCTCTTCACGAAAAATATGAAGCGTATTACAACGAAGCATCGGAAGTAGTAGACCAAATTGCAGAACGCATTTTAATGCTTGGAGGACAACCGTTGCATACCTTCGGCGATTACATAAAATCGGCTAAAATAAAAGAAGTTACCAATGTTTCGGATGGAAAAAAAGGAGTAGAGTCAGTACTCGAGAGTCAACGCTATTTTCTGAAAAGTTTTGCTGAAATTATGGAAATAGCCGGAGAGAATGGCGACGAAGGAACAGTTGCCATGATGAGCGACTGGATTGGACATACTGAGAAAGAGATTTGGATGCTGGAAGCTTTTCTGGCCTAAAATCAAAAATTAACAACGTAAAAAACGAAATCCTGGGCTATTAGTCCGGGATTTTATTTGTGACTGAAATTAGGGTACATCAGCGGTGTATGTATCGTACGACCGGGCGGAGAAATAGCCAAGCACGTCGTCGCCAAAATTCGACTGCGGGTTATAAGGTGTTGAAGAGCCCCCAAAATCGTCCTCGAGCAGATCGTTTAACTGGCTGTAATAATTATATGTATTCTCATCGAGTCGGTAAAGGACTACTTCTACACTACTACCTGCATCGAAACTAACCAAAATTGGATTATACTCCAGATAACTTTCCTCGGAGTAATAACTGCTGTTTGCCAACGAATACCTGTCGTTTTTCACCTCTCCATTTTCAAAAAACTTAAACAAATAATAATTATCCTGTTCGATGTCGTTATGTATTTTCACATAAATTTCATAATTCGACTCATCTTCGCCGAGCTGACTAATACCCGATTTGCCAAACCATACATTTAAAATTTTTGAAGAAGCCAATAAGGTAGAACTAGCCTGATATTCTTGATTGTTTACATTTATAAACATGGTGTAAGTAGTATTTACTTCGCCAAAAATATCTTCCCCTATATAAATCCCCTTACTATCATACGACAAGCTATCCGAATTTCCTTTATCATCAGTAATATAGACACGTGCATTTTCTTCATATACCACTTCTTCTTCCGAAAAATAATCGCTTGTATAACTCAGTTTTATCCAGGCAGGTCGCCCCGGTTCTATAACACCTTCGGCTACAAGAACCGGGTTGGCACTATCCAGTTCCACATCGATAACTTCTTCGCACGCCGTACTAAAAATAAAAATAAATAGAAACAGCAGTATGTATTGATTTTTTTCTGTTTTAAGCATGGTTTAATATTTAAAATTCCAGGTTACTGATGGTACAATTCCAAATAAACTCAGTTTTGTTGCTTCGTTTGTTGCGGGTATATTTTCACTTTCTTCAAAAAGAATGACATAAGCGTTATACCTGTTGTAAGCGTTGTAGATTGAGAAATCCCAGCTTGATTCATATTGTTTCTTCTTTTTCCCTTTTACATGAAGATTTAAATCGAACCGATGGTAGTTAGGCATTCGGTAACTATTTCGTTTGGTGTAATAAGGCCACGACTGACTTTCGTAGGAATATTGCCCGCTCGGAAAAGAGACTGCGCTACCGGTGTAAAATATCCAGTTGGCCGACAGACTAATCTTTTCGTTCAACAAGTAACTACCCACAATAGAAAAATCGTGAGTTTTGTCGTAACGGGTAGGATACCATTTGTTTGAGTTTATTCCGTCAATTTTATTTTCTGTTCGCGACAAGGTATAGCTAATCCACCCCGATAAACGTCCCTGTTTTTTTTTGAGGTAAAATTCCAAACCATAGCCTCGTCCTACACCAGAGAGAATCTGAGCTTCAATATCTTTGTTCAGCAATATATCTGTACCGTCTTCGTAATCGGTAACATTTTCCAAGGCTTTATAATAGGTTTCCACAGAAAATTCGTAGGTATTAGTCCTAAAATTCTGGAAATACCCCAGTGCCAGCTGCGACGCTACCAGCGGTTTTATATTATTCGTACTCGGAAACCAGGTATCGGTTGGTTGCCCCGAAGTGCTGTTTGAAATAAGGTGTATATACTGGGCCATTCGGGTATAAGAGATTTTTAGCGAATTAGTATTATTCAGCTGATAATTTAAAGCCAGCCGGGGTTCGAATTCAAAATAACTCTCCATTAATTCGCCGCTGTCGAACCAGGTTGAATCGACTGTTTCATTTTGTTCATTGTATTTTTTTTGCACTCCCTCCCCAAACTGGTTAAACATGGAGAAGCGTGCTCCATATTTTACCGAGAGTTGATTGCTAAAATTACGGGAGCTAGAATAATATACCGCACTTTCGAGAGCTTGTTTCTGTTCCATTAACACTTCTTTGCTATTCGTTACATTATCGAAAATAAGCCTTCCGGGGTTAAAGGTATGGTAAGTTGCACTAAATCCATACTTTACAGTATTATCTGGATTTTTAAAGTACGAAAAATCGTGTTTAATACCATAATCTTCAATACCCGAACTCATGGCTGTTTCTTCGGTAATATTAAATCCATAGTCGTAGTTGCTAAACAATAAAGAGGTATTTGAAAATAATTTATGGTTCCAGATATGGTTCCAGCGTAGAGTGGCGGTTCTGTTCCCCCAATCGGTTGCCAGGTCTTCGTAGCCAAATGCATCTTTCCCCCAGTAACCGGAAACGAAAATCCGGTTATTACCGTTTATTTTATGGTTGATTTTTGCATTTAAATCGTAAAAGTACAACGTCTGGTCGTCCTCAATAGCACCTGCACTTCTGGCCACCAAATCGGCATAACTCCTGCGTCCTGAAACAATAAAAGAAGTTCCCTGTTTTTTCCCTATTGGCCCTTCAATGGTTAATCGCGAAGAAATAATCCCAATACCTCCTGATGCTGAAAAGTTTTTATTGTTGCCATCTTTCATGGTAATATCGAGCACCGACGATGCCCTGCCTCCAAATTCGGCGGGGATACCGCCCTTGTAAACGGTAAAATCCTTGAGTGCATCAGAATTAAAAACTGAAAAGAATCCCAACAGGTGAGAAGCACTGTAAACCGATGCCTCATCGAGCAAAATAAGATTCTGATCGAATGAACCTCCGCGGACACAAAAGCCGCTGCTCCCCTCTGCTGTTGCACTAATGCCCGGCAGTAACTGAATAGTTTTTAAAACATCTTTTTCGCCCAGCAACACCGGAATTGTTTCCATTTGTTTTATGGTAAAGCGTTCGGTGCTCATTTGAACCGAAGTTACATTCTTATCCGACTTTTCAGAGCTAATAACAACTTCTTGAATAAGGCTGGTTTTAGAAGAAAGGTTAAAATTTAGCTGTAAATTGTTTGTTAATTCAACTTTCTGCCTGCTAACCTGGTAACCCACATAACTAACAACAATTTCGTAGGTATTACTTTCGAGAGTTAACGAATAAAAACCATAATTATTTGTAACAGTCCCCAGTGGTGTTCCTGCAACTCTTATTGCGGCTCCAATTAAGCCTTCTCCGGTTTCGGCATCGGCTATTTCGCCACGAATTGTAAATAATTGTTGTGCTGCGCTAATTTTAAAACACCAGAGTGAAATAAATAAAAAAATCAATTTCAAATATCTGGTTTTCATTTTAGCTCTAATCATAATCAAACAATGTCAACACCTGTAGGGAGGGAAACAAAATTCGAAGTATTTCCAAGGCAAGATCATTGCTAAGATATTAATTTGCAGATGAATTAATGCCCTGAATTTATCTTTACCCAAATATGAGTAATTATTTTGATAAAGATTACGCTATTTACGATTATTTACCTCCTTTGACAAAAGGCACGGTTCTTATTTTTGATTAAAATCAAAAAAAATAGCCTGAACGTGGAGTCCAGGCTATTCTCAAAATTAATTTTTCTTAAAATAGTATATTCTACTCCTTTATTTTTTAAGGAACAGTTGTTTCGTAAGAGTCGAACGACCAGGCTGAAAAATATCCCAACACATCGTCGCCAAAATTCGATATCGGATTATAGGAAGTAGAATAACCTCCTATTTCTGTTTCCAGAATATCATTTAACTCGCTGTAATAGGTATAAGAATCTTTGTTTATACGGTAAACAACAATTTTCACTTCGTCACCTTCTTCAAAATCAATTTGCGACGTGCTATATTCCAAGGTAGTTCCATCGGTGTAATAGCTGCTGTTCGCTAACGAGTATTGGTCATCTTCAAATTCGCCATTGGTATAAAATTTAAACAAGTAATAGTTGGTTTGCTCCGTATCGTTCGAAATTTCCACATGGATTTCATAGTCATCCTCATCGTCGCCAAATTCCGAATCCGCTTCCTCAAACCAAACATTCAATATACTTGAAGCCTCCAATAGAGTTGAGCTGGCCTGGTAACCTTTGTTGTCTTCGTAAACAGAAAGAGTGTATTTAGTACCTACTTCTCCAAGAATATTACTCCCGCTATAAAGTCCATCGCCCTGGTAGGTTAACGTATCGCGTTCTCCCTGCCCATCAATAAGATAAACAGTTGCCCGGTCGGCATAATCGGGGTCGTCATCCGAGAAATAATCGGTGGTATAACTCAATTGGAGCCAAACCGGTTCCCCGGGTTCAATCACGCCTTCGGCAACAAGGACAGCATCAGCATCATCGAGGTCAATATCAATTTCTTCTTCGCAGCCAACAAAAAAGAAGGTTATAAGCATAATCAGCAAATATTGTATTTGTAATCTTTTAGTCATGATTTTAAGAATTAAAATTTAAAATTCCAGGTTACTGATGGAACAATTCCGAATAAGCTCAACTTAGTAGCTTCGTTGGTTCCGGGATTGTCTTCGCTTTCATCAAAACTAATGCTATAAGCATTGTACCTGTTGTAGGCATTGTAAATCGAGAAATCCCAGCTCGACTGGAAGCGTTCTCTCTTTTTCCCCAGCAAGTGCAGGTTTAAATCCAAACGGTGATAACTTGGCATACGATAGCCATTGCGCTCGGAATAATAGGGCCATGTTTGACCGTCGAAAGTATATTGTCCACTAGGGAAAGTAACGGCGTTACCAGTGTAAAATACCCAGTTGGCAGACAAACTCAGCCTATCGCTAAGCTGGTAATTTCCAACCACTGAAATATCGTTGGTTTTATCGTAACGGGTAGGATACCAATCGTCCGAATTAATCCCGTCAATTTTATTTTCGGTGCGCGACAAGGTATAACTTATCCAACCTGTAAAACGACCTTGATTCTTTTTCAGGTAAAATTCTACTCCATAACTACGTCCGTCGCCCGACAAAATCTGAGCTTCAATATTTTCGTTTAAGAGAATATCTGTACCGTCTTCGTAATCAGTTACATTTTCCATGTCCTTGTAGTAAGTTTCCACCGACAGCTCGTACATATTATTTTTAAAATTCTGGAAATACCCTAAAGCTACTTGCGATGTAACAAGAGGTTCGATATTATTCGTACAAGGGAACCATGTATCAGTTGGCTGCCCCGATGTACTATTTGAAATAAGGTTCATGTACTGAGCCATTCGGTTGTAAGATACTTTTACCGAATTGTTGTTCTTCAATTGGTAATTAAGCGACAGCCGTGGTTCGTATTCATAATAACTTTGCATAATCTCGCCACTGTTAAACCAGGTAGAATCGGTTTTCTCGTTGTTCTCATTATACGTATTTTGCCATCCTTCGCCAAACTGGTTAAACATAGAAAGGCGTAGCCCGTAATCAAGCGACAGTCTGCTGCCAAATTTCCGGTAATTTGAGAAATAAATAGCGCTTTCGAGGGCTTGCTTCTGTTCCATTAACAAATCGTTGTTGTCTTCAACATCATCCAAAATAAGTTCGCCCGGGTTAAAAGTATGCCAGGTGGAAGCAAATCCATATTTAAAGGTATTATTCGGATTTTTATAAAACGAGAAGTCGTGTTTTAAGCCAAAATCTTCAATTCCGGAATTCATAGCCGCTTCCTCGGTGATGTTAAAGCCATAATCGTAGTTACTATAAATTAACGAGGTATTTGAAAATACTTTGCTGTTCCAAACCCGGTTCCAACGTAAGGTTGCGGTTGTGTTGCCCCAGTCAGTCCCCATATCTTCGTAACCAAAGGCATCTTTTCCCCGATATGCCGAAAGATAAATCCGGTTGTTTTCGTCAATTTTATGATTGACCTTTGCGTTTATATCGTAAAAGTACAAGGTCATATCATCGTCCATAACTCCAATTCCTTTGGCCAACAAATCGGCGTAGCTCCTACGCCCTGAAACGATAAACGAAGTTTTTTCATTTTTCCCAATTGGCCCCTCAAGCGTTAATCGCGAAGAGATCAGCCCTATTCCACCCGAAGCAGAAAACCTCTTTGTATTTCCGTCGCGCATGCTAATATTAAGAACCGAAGAAGCTCTTCCTCCATACTCTGCAGGAATTCCTCCTTTA
This sequence comes from Draconibacterium sp., assembly GCA_041583785.1. Taxonomy (GTDB): domain Bacteria; phylum Bacteroidota; class Bacteroidia; order Bacteroidales; family Prolixibacteraceae; genus Draconibacterium. The sequence continues at coordinate 277,463 of JBFHFE010000001.1, forward strand.
TAAACGGTAACATCCTTCAATGCTTCGGAGTTAAAAACCGAGAAAAAACCCAATAAATGCGAGGCACTGTAAACCGGTGCTTCATCGAGCAATATTAAATTTTGGTCGAAAGAACCGCCTCGAACGGTAAAACCACTGCTCCCTTCGGCTGTGGCACTAATGCCAGGCAGAAGCTGAATGGTTTTTAACACATCTTTCTCACCAAACAATACCGGAATTACTTCCATTTGTTTCACACTTAAATGTTCGGCGCCCATTTGTGTCGAGGTAACATTTTTGTCCGATTTTTCGGACCTCACCACTACTTCGTCCAATTCTTTGGTTTTGGGAGATAAGCTGAAGTTAAGCTTTTGGTTTTTCGTTAGTTCTATTTCCTGTTCAACATCCTGATACCCCATATAACTAACCACTATCTTATAGGTATTTCGTTTCAGGGTTAAGGAATAGAATCCATAGTTGTTGCTAATGGTTCCAAGGGAAGAACCGAAAACTGCAACACTGGCACCTATTAGGTTCTCGCCTGTTTCGGTATCGGTAACCGTTCCGTTTAACGTAAATTTTTGTTGTGCTTCAGTCGTAAAAAAACACCAAAACATCATAAAAAATAAAATTACTCTCAATTTTCTGGTTTTCATTTTTAAATCTATATTTAATTATCTCTCTGTTTTGCTCCAAAAAAAGCAATACTTCACAGGGAGTCCCAGAAAAGGACTTCATATTTTGGTTAAAAAGTTTTTTTAAGATTATCGCGATAAAGCGAATGCGTGGTCAAAGATGACCAAATTTATTAAAGCAATAACAGCTATTATGATTTATTCACATTATTTAACCAGAAATAAACATTAAAGAATCCGTTCCCCATTTGATTCGACTTCAGAACAAAAGTTTCAAGAATGTGCGTCAAATCATCACAAAAGAGGCGATGCCTGTTTCCTGCAAGTTCATGTTATATTGTATTTTCAAGGCTAATCGAGAAGTTATTCTGTATCTCCCCAATTTAAAAGCCTGTCCCAAATAAAGGCAGGGGGTTAATTGTATTGGTTTATTATTCCCCCGGTGATGCGTAACAGGTCGGTGTTCGAATCGATAAGATTATACATGGCCTGTAGTTTAGAGATGGCAGCATTCATGTACACTATCTGAACATCGCGGTAATTAAATGAGTTGATTGCGCCACTTTTTAACTTTGCTTCCGACAACTCGAGATTAAGTTTTGCCGCGGCCTCAGTTTCTTTTGCGAGTTCGAGCACAGCTTTTTGAACATTGTAATTACTGTATAATTGCAGCAACTGATTATTCAGGCTGTGTTTCATTTGCTCGGTTGTAACCTGTTCCATTTCTTCGTTAATCTGCGCAATCTGATAGTTTCGTTTTGTTGTTCCGCCGTTAAAAATGTTGAACGACAAATTTAAACCAACATAAGGATTCGTTGTCGTTTGGCTATAATTCGAAGTATCACCGGCGTAATTGTAGTCGAGCCAGGTGGTTCCGAGACCAGTGCTCAAACTCAACGATGGGTAGAAATTACTTTTAGCAAGAGCGGTTTCTTTTGCTAAAAGGCTTTGGTTTAAATACTGGTTTCTCAATGTTTTATTGTTTTCCAGCAATTTTGCCGATAAATCATCCAAATTATAATCGCTAGTCGTTAATTCCAATTCAGTAGTTAATGTCCACATAGAATTATCTTCTACTGCCAGTAAATAATTCAACGAGCGAATGGCATTTTCGTAATCAACCTTTTGCTGAAGGTAATTCGACTGGTCTTCTAACCACGAAGTTTTTGCCTGCAGGCTTTCGTAAGTGGTTGATGCACCAATATCTTTACTGTTTTCGGTTCGTTGGTAACGATCTTCCGATAATTCGCTTAGCTCTTTGTAAACCTCTACCAAAGCCTTTTGCAAGAGGCAACTGTTATATGCCAAAATAATATCCTGAATGGTATTTTCAACCAAAATGGCAGTATTCCCTTTCGACTGCTCCTCCAACTCGGCAAGTTTTTGTTTGGTAATTTTTGCCGAAAAGCCGTTAAAAAACACCCAGCTTAAACTTACCTCGGGCGTAACAGTTTGTGCACGGTAATTTTCGTCGTTGTTTTTTAAATAATAGTTTTCGTAACTGCTCATGTTAAAACTAACCGATGGCAAAGCACCACTATTTCCCCAACTGTTATTTAAAGAAGCTACTTCTTCACTTTGTAGGGTAATTTTCAGGTCGTAATTATTTTCCAGCCCGATGTTAATAGCATCAGACAAACTTAAGCTTTCCTGCCCCATTACATTTAGGGTCATCAGCAATATTAATAGTGTTGTTATTGTTTTCATCTTATTAAAATTGTTTGTTTCTAAAGTATAAGATGGAACTCGCATGCTTTAATAATTCGCTTATGTGTGAAAAATTTCTCATGCTCGTTTCATTGTATTAAAATTATGAGATTTAAAGTATTAAGTTATGAGATTTTACCCCTCTGCCTGTCGGCACCTTCCTTCTTAAGTTGAGAAAGTTTTAATGAACTTTGCTGGAAACTTTGTTTTGTCGTTTTTCCCTTTGTAAGGGAAAATGTCGACAGACAAAAGGGTAGTTCCAGAATCAAACATCCAGAACCTGGTAGCTCCTCTTAATCAAACTCCTTCGCCATATTCATACTAAGTGTTTCTTCAATTTTTGCATTAATCACTGCGGTTTCAACATCCTCTTCAGTAAGCGTTTCTTTTGCATGAAGCGTTCGAATAGCATAAGTAGCTTTGTTGGTAAGCACCACCAATACCGGCAAGATTAACAAAATAAATACAGTACCGAACATGATACCGTAAGCAAGTGAAATTGCCATTGGTATAAGCATTTGAGCATCCGGGCTGCCTTCTAAAATAAGAGGCATTAATCCGGCGGTTGTTGTAACTGTTGTTAAGAAAATTGCACGGAAACGCGATTTTCCCGCATCTTTCACCGCATCCAGAACTTTCATGCCTTTCTCAAGGTCCTGGTTGTATTTGGCCATAAATACAATAGCATCGTTAATAATTACTCCGGAAAGTGCCACCATGCCCCAAAGGCTCATCATAGAAATGGGTTGTCCGTGAAATCCGTGGCCCCATATCGCACCAACAATACCAAGAGGAATCATTACTATGACCAGTACTCCTTGCCTAAACGATTTGAAGTAAATCATAATTATCAATACGATAATCAGGAATGCTATCCCAAAATATAATACCATACTTCCCATTTGTTCGTTGGTATCCTTTTGTTGTCCCTGGTGCATATAAGTAATTTCGGGGTGTTTTGTCAAGATATCGGGAAGAATATCAGATTCGATAAAAGCAAGAATATCGGGAACCGACTGGCTTTGGTCTTTTTGGTATGCATCAACTCTAATTTCGCGACGGCCGTTATAATGATTAATTGTACTTAAACTACGGGCTGTAGTAATCTCTGCAACACTTCCCAGTGGGTAATTTCCCTGTGAGGTGTGGATGAGCATATTCTCTAACTGCCCTACACTCTGCCTGTTATCGATCGAGTAACGCACATACACCCAGATTTCATCTTTCCCTTCCTGAATTCGTTGGGCAAGACCGCCATAAAATCCCTGGCGTACTTCGGTCATTAACGAGCTCGTTGTTAATCCGAGTGCATAAGCTTCTGGTTTTAACTTTAGTCGTAATTCCTGGCTTCCAAGTTGGCTGTTATTGGTAATGTTGAATAAAGCCGGCATTTTTTCCAGACCTGCTTCCAGTTCGTTTTTAGCTTCTTCCAAATCATCAGAGTCGTAGCCCAATAAACTTATTGATACCGGAGCACCAAAACGGTTCGAAGCACCAACTGCAAATTTGTAGGCCTCAGGAATTGTTCCAACCTTTTTCGAAATTTCACGCTTTAACATTTCATCAGAAACCTGTGTATTTTCAAGCGAGTTTAGAAAAACACGAATCATTCCGGCATTGGTTCCGGTTTCTGTTCCGCTAAAAGCACTCCCCATCGATATGGACATGGAAGATACATACGAGATGGTATCTCCATTTTTGTCCATCAACTCTTTATTTACTTCCCAAACTTTGTCTTCAACAAAAAACAATTTTTCTTTTGTACTCGCTTCATTCACTCCGGGTTTTAAAGCCAAATCAATGGAAAACATATCGGAAGGAGACTGTGCAAAAAAGGTAAAGCTTATTACTCCGCCACCAACCAGGCCGATTGTTAAAATAAACATTGAGGTAACTCCGGCTATCGACAAGCCTTTGTGCTTAAGTATCCAATTCAGAAATGGCGCATAAACTTTATCGCGAAAACCAAAAATAATTTTATCGAGCCAAACCCTTATTTTTCCGTAGAAAGAATCCTCTTTTTGAGGTTTAAGTACTTTGGGGTTTGCCAGGTGACCGGGTAACACAAATATGCCTTCCAGCAGAGAGATAAACAAACAAACAACAACCACAAAGGCCATTTCATACATCATCTCCATTTGCCCTTCGATAAAGAAAAGTGGAGCAAAAGCTACCATGGTAGTTGCAACCGAAGTAATTACAGCAGGCAATACTTCCAAGGTTCCATCGATTGCTGCACGACGAGGTGATTTACCCATTTCGAAGTGTGTAAATATATTTTCACCAATCACGACTCCGTCATCAACTAAAATACCGATTATCAGAATCATACCAAACAAGCTTACTAAGTTGATGGTAACTCCGCTGATGTTGGCTATGATAAACATGCCGAGAAAAGATGCAGGAATTCCCCAGGCCACCCAAAGCGAAAGCCTGAAATTGAGCAATAATGAAAGCAACAGGATTACAAGGATAACACCTAAAATTCCATTGTCGATAAGGAGTCCAAGCTGTCCGTCGATAATTTCGAGAAAATCCATTCCGACGTCAAGTTTGAAACCGTTATCCTGGGCATTAAAATCTTTAATGTAAGCATTTAATTCATTCGAAATAGCCTCCAAATCTTCAGTCATCAACTTCTGAATCATAAAGGTTACACTTGGCTTTTTATCTACGTAGCCGTTCGAAGGATCTTCGGGTGTTTGCATGGTAACTGCGGCCACATCGCCAATGGTAATAATCTGTCCGTCGGTATTGGATAGCAGTACAATTTTACTAACCTTTTCCGGGTCAACCGATTTCTGGCGGCTGACTACCTTTATTTGCTCGCGCGGATTACGAATGGTACCTCCCGATTTATCAATATTGTTGTCCGAAATTGCATTTTGGATATCGGTAAAAGTAAGGTCGTAGCGGCGCATCTGTGTTTCGTCCAACTCAATAGCAAGTTCCAGATTACTGGGTACACCATATATACTGATTTGCGAAATCTTACCGGTGGCCAGTAAATCGTCTTCAATTTTGTTGGCCATTTCGTTTAACTCCAGCACATCTTCCGATTGGGAAGAAAGCGTGAAAAACATGGCTATATCTTTCGAGCGACCTTTTGAGACAATAGGTTGCTCGGCATCTGTTGGAAAATTGGAAATCCCGTCCACCGCATTTTTTACATCCATTAAAAGCTCGTCCATGTCGTAACCATTTAGAGCAGTAACTGTAATAACAGCAGAACCTTCACTCGATTGCGAGCTAAATTCCTTAATCCCAGAGATTCCGCGTATACTATTCTCTACCAGTGCAGTAACTCCTTCGTCCATTTCTTTTGGTGTGGCACCCGGATACGACACCGATACTGTGATATCTTTTGATTCTACCAATGGGAATGTTGCCTTACGCAGGTTCATCAGCGAAATTGAACCAATGAGCAGGAAAATAACGATCACCATTTTTCCGTAGAATGGATATTTTACAAATTGTGATAATATTTTTTTCATTTTTTTTAAACTAAACGATTTTAAGACTCTAGATTTACCCCTCACCCTGTAGGAAGCTCCCCTCACGAGGGGAGCATATTCTTATCATGTTCTGTAGAAAATTTGTTCAAAACCTCTTCCCTTTTGTAAGGGAAAGTGGCGAAGCCGAAAGGGTAGAGAAACTCTAAGGGCTTATCTTATTTTCTGGCCAAATACTCCATATTAGCGTCAACAGAAGCCAGCGATTCGGTAACAATTGTTTTCGAAGCATCGATACCCGAAATTATACTAATATCGTCTAGCTCACGTTCTATCGTAACCTGAATTTTCTGAAGCTTTCCAGCGCTTAATTCATATACATAGTTTTTATCGATAAGGGCTTCCCTGGGAATTTCGAAGCCCGTAACTTTTGAGCCGGTAAAAACAGCATCAACATATTCGCCTTCCAAAAATTTATTACTACCCGAAGCAATGTACGTAAGGTATACATTTACGGTTTGATCTTCAACAAAGCTCGAAATACGCGAAACAGTGGCGGTTTGTTCAACTCCATTGTTCCCTGTAATTTTAATTTTATCGCCTTTGCTAATCCATTTTAAATCGCTTAGAAAAACAGGAACGATAATTTCCAGCTTATCGGAACGAATAATAGTTGCCAATTCAGAACCTGTGCTTGAAATGGCTCCAATTTCTTTACTTACCGATTTAAAGCTTCCGTCAAATGGAGCGCGAATGGTGTAACGTTCAAGCACAATTTCTTCCTGTTGCAAGCTATAATACGTTGACAACACATTATTGGCGGCCAGAAAAACTTTTTCTTTGCTTGAGTTAATTTCCGGTAAAGCAGGAAGCGCTTTGGCCACATCAATTGAATTGAAAAAGTTGTTCCACTTGTCGAATTCGTTGGGAAAATCAACTTGCAAATCGGGCAGAATTTGCGAAAGCGTTTGCAGCAAACCACTTTTCCCCGATTTTAAAGAAGCTTCTACATCTTCACTATAAATATGTATCAGTACATCGCCTTTTTTAAAATTTTCGCCGGCTTTGAATCGTACATCGCCCTGCATTATTTTTCCGGTAACTTCGGCTGCCAACGAAACATTATCGAAAGCATCAACCCGACCACGGTAACTCATATCGGCATCCACTTCAACCAACTCAACCTGACTGGCTTTAACGTACATTACATTGTGATGTTTGCTGTCTTTTTGGGGCTCCGGTTTCGATTTTATCAAAAAACCTGAAACAGCAAAAGCAATTACAATTAATAATACACCTGCCAATCCGTATAAAATTTTCTTTCCCATAACTATTATTGTTTTGTTTTCTGTTTTGTTTAAAATTTTGCAACAAAGATGTCGGTTATTATTTATAAAGGAAACTTTATATACCAAAAGGCTAATTCTTTGAACCAACGTCTGATTTTGCCTGCTTTTGCAAGCTAAAGCCCTTTTGTTCAAGAAACCACTACGTTGGTGACTGAAATTTGTATTTTCGTTTAGATTATTATCGATTAGTGAAAAAGAGCAAGTAGATTTGGAATTTAATGAAACGAACATGAGAAATATTCACACATTGGCGATTTATTAAAAAAATGCGAGTTCCATCTTATTCCATAGAAAACAAACAATTTTAATAAGATGAAAAATGTAAAAGAAATTAATTGATTAATGTTAGTATAAAAGTTTAGGCAAATTAGCCTATTGCAACCTTACAATAAATGGGAATTGAACTAAGAAATTTTTGGAGTAAATACTTTAAGCCCGGCTGGAAATTTGGGCTAAGCTTACTATTACTAGTATGTATCCCTCGATTCATATTAGTGCTTCATGCAAATCAGTACGGAAATTACAGCACAATTGGTTTAGTAATGTTAATTTCGGCATTAGTACCTTTTTTATTTTTGAATAAACAAGGACTAAAACAAATAGGAGTAAGAAAAACAAAATCAATTCGATTTTTAATTTATGCTTTTATAACAGGGTTGGTTTTTAGTATCTTACTACATTTCTTAGGAACAATGTTATACGAAAACTCTTATCAAAATTGGTACGAATATATTGGTAAGTCTTATAATATTCCAGATGGCATTTCCACTGATGGGAAAAAAACAATGTTTATCATTATGGCATCTACCGGGATGATTTTTAGCCCATTAGGAGAAGAATTATTTTTTCGGGGAATTGTTCATGGTAGCTTTGCAAAATCAATTGGAGAAAAGAAGGCTTCAATTATCGATAGTCTTGCATTTGCGCTAACACACATTTCTCATTTTGGACTGGTTTTCGTAGGTGGCAGTTGGGGTTTCTATTTAATTCCTGCTATAATATGGGTGACAAGCATGTTTGTTGTAAGCCTCCTCTTTTTCCAGATGAAAAAAAGAACAGGTTCAATTTGGGGAGCAGTGTTGTGTCATTCAGGATTCAATTTAGGAATGATTTATTCTATATTTTATTTGTTATGATTAAAATAAAACGAAAAATATGGTTGCCGGCAGTGGCCTGGCTCTCGCTGTTTATATTCACTTTTAACATTGTAAACTATTTTCAGGATGCCCGTCATGCTGTTATTAGTGCCTCGTACGAAACATTTATCACCGCCTTAATGTACTATGCTACATCCCTGTTTTTATTTCCCCGCTTTTACAAAAATGGCAAAGGCTTTATTTTAATATCGCTTTTGGTGGTTGTTTCCCTGGCTCTGTTGTTTCTTCAAATCGACATCCATCTTATTCCCGACGCCGAAAATTCGGTGCATGAAGAACCACCTTCTATTTTTCACTTTTTTAGGTATTTTTTCAATTTAGGTTTTGTTTATTTTGTTGCCACATCGGTAAGTTTAATGGCACAAACTGCCAAACTAAAGGAAACCGAAAAGATACTTACCGAGGAAAAACTGGAAACGGAATTAAAGCTTTTAAAAGCCCAAATAAATCCGCATTTTATCTTTAATGCACTGAATAATATTTACTCGTTAACGTACATGCAATCGAAAAATGCTCCCGAAAGCATTCTGAAGCTTTCGGAGATGCTGCGCTATGTTTTTTACGATTGTAATAAAGACCGTGTGCCGCTTTCGTCTGAAATAAAATACATTGATAATTTTACTGCTTTTCAGCAAATGAAATCGGAGTTTGTTCAAAACATTAGCCTGAAAGCGGATACCAACGGAGCTAACATAGAAATTGCCCCGATGCTGTTTGTTCCGTTTATTGAAAACGCGTTTAAATACAGCCGTATTGAAGAAAACGAAGATGCCTTTGTTAGCATTTCAATTGAACACAAAAACGAAACACTATTTTTTTGCATCGAAAATTCGGTGCCCAGGAATAAACCCGCCTCGGGCAGCGGAACAGGGATAAAAAATGTACAACATCGTTTAAACATTATTTATCCGGAAAAATATGATTTACAAATTAACGATAAAGATGATTTATACAGAGTTGATTTAAGTTTGAAACTGTAAATTTGAAAAACATTGAAGTTACAGGTAACAAATTGCTCCCTTCCGCTTCGCTCAGGGTGACGGCTGCTTGCTTCGAGTTTTTAACTTTTTGAACTATGAAAATAAAATGCCTTGTAATTGACGACGAACGCTTAGCACGGGAATACCTGAAAAACTACATCAGTAAAATTCCGGAGCTGGAATTGGTGGGTGATTTTAATTCGCCGCTAAAAGCTACCGAGCTGATAAAGAAAGGCGAAGTCGATTTAATCTTTATCGACATTCAAATGCCCGATATTACCGGGGTTGATTTTGTGCGCAGCCTTTCGAATAAACCCGAAATTATTTTTACCACCGCCTATCAGGAATATGCGCTAGAGGGCTTTAACCTAAGTGCGATTGATTATTTACTGAAACCCTTTTCGTTCGACCGTTTTTTTCAAGCGGTAAACAAGGTTCTTGACAAACTGGATAATAAAAAGTATGGCAGTGCCACAACTCATCCTGTTGCTGACCAATCACAAACATTATATGCCGACACATACCTTACCATTCGTGCCGATCGTAAGCTCTATAAAATAAATTTTGAGGATATAAAATACATCGAAGGGCAAAAAGCTTATGTAACTTTCCACACCAAAACAAAACGGATTACCGCCCTGGCTTCGTTAAAGGAACTGGAGGACGCTTTACCCAAGAAAAAATTTATCCGCATCCATAAATCCTTCATTGTTGCTGTTCGCGCAATACTTTCGCTCGAAGGAAATATTATTGAGGTAGATGAGGTAAAATTACCTGTTGGCAAAATTTACAAAGAAAGTGTTTTAAAAATTTTTGGGATATAGCAGGCTGCACCATCTTCCGTCATCCATTTATTTTATCTTTCCATCAATCGAATTATCTCTTCCACTTTTTTATCCATCTTTTCATGCCCGTTTACCCAGTAAATTTTAGTGCCCCTCTTTTCCATACCCCGAAACCAGGTCATTTGGCGCTTGGCAAATTGGTGGATAGCAATTTCTAATTTCGAAAACATTTCGTCGTAAGTTAGCTCGCCAATTAAATGAAGCGTAAGAAACTTATATTCAAGGCCGTAATAAATTAACTGCTCCGAAGTTAACCCCGAATCAAGCAAACCTTGCACTTCATCAAGCATTCCTTCATCCAAACGTTGTTTTAGTCGGGCGGTAATTCGCTGGCGGCGCATTTCACGATCGAAATCGATGCCAATATTCAGGCTGTTTATTTCCGGCATTTCCGACTCATCAAGTGGATTTTCGGCATAATACTTTTCTATTTCAATGGCACGAATTGCACGCCGATCGGTTTCCACATCGGTCTCGTTATGCAACTCAGGCTTCAGTTTTTTCAGAATTTCAGTTAACTCTTCTAATGTTTTCCCTTCTAATTCCTTCCGCAATTCTTTATTAGGCGGCACTTCAATTAAACGGTAATTTTTCAAAACCGCTTCCAAATACAAACCGCTTCCACCACATAACACCGGAAACTTTTCGCGCGAATTTATGTCATTAAATGCTTTAATAAAGTCGGTTTGAAAACGATACACATTGTAATGCGCACCGGCATTTTCAATATCAACTAAATGCGAAGGTATTTCAACGCCATCAACAAAATAATCAACTAAATCTTTGCCTGTTCCCAAATCCATTCCGCGATAAACCTGGCGCGAATCGGCAGAAATTACTTCTCCATTTAAACGTTTTGCCAAATGCGCTGCCAAACCTGTTTTTCCCGTAGCAGTAGGACCTAATATGGTAACTAAATTATATTTCAAACCTTCGTGTTTTTAGATGTTACAAATTAACGAAATATTGACGGCTTATCCATTTAATAACACTTTCGTTTTTCGAATATCGTAGAGAATAACTTAACTTTGAGCCTTGTAATAATAGCCAAAGCGTATGAAAACAGGCGATAAAACTTATTTTAATACGCAGAGGACATGAAAGAGAAGACTATGATAAAAGAAGCCTGTGTAGAATCGTTTGAAGAAGCAAAACTGGCACAAAGCAGAGGAGCCAACCGCATTGAGCTTTGCTCCGATTTGGCCAACGACGGACTAACCCCTTCGTTTGAATTAATGAAAAAAGCCTGTAGCGAACTCGATATTCCGGTAATGGTTATGGCGCGCCCACGGGCTGGTAATTTTGTTTATTCCGAACAGGAAGTGGAGCAGATGAAAAAGGACATTGACCAGGCCAAAAAGGCTGGTGCCTTTGGCGTAGTTTTCGGGCTGCTTACTCCTGACAATCAAATTGATACAAAAAACACAAAAATTTTGGCGGAATATGCACTACCATTGCCGGTTACCTTCCACAAAGCTATTGACGAAATGGCAAATCCTGTTGAAGGAGTTAGAGTGCTGAAAACAATAGCAAACATCAAAAGAATTTTAACATCGGGCGGAAAACCAACAGCTTTCGAAGGCCAGGAAACGCTTAGACAAATGATTGCCGAAGCCGAAGGAAAAATTACAATTCTGGTTGCCGGAAAAGTTTTAGATTCAAATGTGAAAGAAATTCAGAAGCGAACCGGAACAGAAGAATTGCATGGCCGAAGAATTGTTGGAGAACTTAAACCTTATGGACAGTAAGCATTTTCATTCTGTACAATAGCCGAATCGCTAAAATCACTCACTATAAAGACTACCTTTTTTTCCAGGCACACACAAAACAACCTCCTCAGCAGATTACCCCAACATTAACAATCTTCTGCAAAAATATGCTCTACAACACTTTCTATAAAAATTGCCCTATTTTCGCCGCCAGATTCTGAAAAGCAATCTTTTTGAATTTTTAATAATAATCTATTAGAACGGGACCTCAGGAAAACGATATTTTTCCTCCAACCAGCCAGGGAGCTGGGGGTCTCTCATCATCCGATTAATTTTCCACCTATGAAATTTCAGTTTAAATTTATTGATAAAAACCAGGGAAGCATTAAAGACGATATCCTATCGGGATTAACCGTTTCGCTGGCCTTGGTGCCAGAGGCTGTTGCATTTGCCTTTGTCGCAGGCGTTTCGCCAATAGTTGGGCTTTACGGAGCATTTATGATGGGCTTGGTCACTTCTATTTTTGGAGGCCGTCCCGGAATGATTTCGGGAGCAACCGGTGCAATGGCTGTGGTTATGGTCAGCCTCATTCAAAAAGGAAATGCCATGGGCGACATGCAGGGGCTTCAATACCTTTTTGCAGCATTAATTCTGGCCGGAACAATACAGGCTCTTTTTGGCTTTTTTAAACTCGGAAAATTTATCCGCCTTGTACCGCATTCAGTTATGATGGGCTTTGTTAACGGCCTCGCGATAGTAATATTTCTTTCGCAACTCAATATGTTTAAACAGGGGGGCGAATGGCTTAGTGGAGCTCCATTATTCATAATGCTAGGCTTGGTTGCACTAACCATGGCAATAATGATTATTCTTCCCAAAATAAGCAAAGCTATTCCTGCTGCTTTAGTTGGCATTTTGGTGGTTTCGGCTATTGTTATTTTTGGCAATATAGATACAGAAACTGTAAAAAGTTTTATCCAGAGTGGTGGTGGCGCAGGGATAAAAGCAGGTCTTCCGACCTTTAACGTTCCGGTAATTCCGTTTAATCTTGAAACCCTGGAACTCATTTTACCCTTTTCGTTAATTCTGGCGGCTGTCGGATTAATTGAATCGTTAATGACGCTTAATTTAGTAGACGAATTAACAGAAACCCGCGGTAGTGGTAACCGCGAATGTGTTGCACAAGGTGCAGCAAATATTGTTAACGGATTTTTTGGTGGAATGGGTGGCTGTGCCATGATTGGACAAAGTATCATCAACATTAAATCGGGCGGTCGTAACCGTTTATCGGGCATTGTGGCTGCGCTTTCGTTGCTGGCATTTATTCTATTTGCTTCAACTTATATTGAAATGATTCCGATTGCTGCACTTGTTGGTGTAATGTTTATGGTCGTCATCGGAACATTTGCCTGGAGTACGTTTAAAATCATCAATAAAATTCCGGTATCGGATTTAATCGTAATTATTTTAGTAACCGCGCTTACTGTAATTTTCGATTTGGCCATTGCTGTATTAGCAGGCGTTATTGTTTCGGCACTGGTTTTTGCCTGGGAAAATGCAACACGTATTCGGGCACGTAAAAGAATTGACGAACACGGCATTAAGCACTACGAAATTTATGGGCCGCTGTTTTTTGGGTCCACGACCTTGTTTCAATCAAAATTCGATGTACAAACCGACCCTAAGGAGGTTATCGTCGATTTTAAAGAATCGCGCATTATGGACCAGTCGGCTATTGAAGCTGTAAACAAACTTGCCGAGCGCTACCAGAAAGCTGGCAAAACCATTCACTTGCGTCATTTAAGCAAAGACTGTATTAAACTGGTTAAAAAAGCAGAAGCAATATGTGATGTTAATGTTTTAAGCGACCCAAATTATTTTGTGGCAATCGACAATTATAACAAACTTACAAAATTACAGGCAAAATTAAATGCAGCCAATTAGTCGATAAACAATAGAAAGGCCTTTATAAAAACAGCCTGAAGAGAAGAGTATTCAACTTTCTTTTCAGGCTGTTTTTTTTGCAAAAATAGTTCATCAAGATGATAGATAAAACCTTTTTAACTCCCCTGCCTCCTTCTGAAAAAGTGTTTCGAGTCGCCCCATTCGCCGTAACCGATTTCCGAGCCGGCCATATGAATGCGGGCTTCCAAACAATTTCGGCACAATTCGGCATCTTCATCCAAACAGGGTTTATTCTCGTATAGCTGGTATTCTTCGCGATAAGCTGTTGGGGTTAAATTCGGCATAATTACATTAGCTCCAATTGCCAAAGCTTTTTCTCTTCCTGCCGGGTCGATGGCTTGCAAAGCAGTTGCTGCAGCAATATTTATGTCAGGCATTAGCAAACGTAAAACTGCAATCATATTCAGAGCCAAATCGAAACGTTCCTGTTTTGTTTTTAGCAGATGACGGAACTTGTACAAGGGCGTGTCTTCATGCTCAATGTACGGCCCCATGCCACACATATCAATATTAATTTCTTTGAAAAAAAGCAGGTCATTAGCCAGGTCTTCATAGGTTTGAAAAGGCAGGCCAATCATAACCCCTGTCCCCACCTGGTAACCGATTTCCTTTAAAAATCCGAGCGATTCAATCCGCTTTCCAAACAAATGATCCTCATTTTCAGGATGAATCTTATAGTATAAATCGCGGTTCGACGACTCGATGCGAAGCAAATAACGATGTGCTCCACTTTCAAACCACCGACGATAAGTTTCGCGGGTCTGTTCGCCACAGCTTAAGGTAATTCCCAACTCTCCATTCGAAAGCTGTTTTATCTTTTTCAGCAAATCGTCCACTCGCTTTACATAAGCTGGCGACGATAATTCACCCGACTGTAAAACCACCGAAGCAAACTTATTTTCCCAAGCAAAACGACACGACTCTAAAATCTCATCGTCGCTCACATTGTACCGAACAACTTTTGTGTTTCCTTTGCGAATACCGCAATACAAACAGTCTTTCACACAAATATTTGAAAACTCAATTAAGCCCCGGAAATAGACTTTATTCCCAATTTCTTTAATTTTCATTTCCTGCGCACGCTTTAGTAAAGCGGTTCGCTCATCGCCTGTGGCTTTCAGATATTGTATGATTTCCTGTTTACTAAGCATTATATAGTTTTGTCTGTTTTAGTATGAATTTAACATTTACAACAGCAAAGAATCATGAAAGTTGATATCGGGGGGCTAACTAGCATTTTTACTTATTTAAATTGATTTCAACAACTCCGGTTTCTCGTTGTAAAGTTTGACTATGAGTTCGCCAAACAAGGTATTTGCCCAGGCAAACCACGAACGCGAAAACTTCGATGCATCGTCCTTATCAAAAGTTTCATGCATAAACCCCATCCCATTATGAGTATCCAGCAGTTGCTTAACACACCACACAATTTCTTCGTCTGAAGTACTTGTCATAGCTCGAAGGATAATTCCCATTGGCCAGATGGTATTCATGCCCGCATGAGGACCTCCTTGCCCCTCGCCTGCTTTTCCTTTAAAATAATACGGATTATCGGAACTCAACAGATATTCACGGGTATTTTTATACACGTCGGCAGAATAATGCTTCTTATCGAGTAAATAAGGCAAAGAAATTAATGAAGGAATATTTGGGTCGTCGATAAACACTTTATTTCCGAATCCATCTACCTCGTAGGCATAAATTTTACCGTAATTCAGATGCTCGGTTATGGCATATTTTTTTACGGCTTCCAGCACTTCTTCCGAAAAGGACGCACACTCATTGGCAAAAGCCGCATCTTTCAACACATTGGTATAGATTTCACTCAGCTGGGCCAACGATTCAACTGCGAATAAATTCGAAGGGATTAAAAAAGGGTACATCGCACCGTCGTCGGATGGCCTAAAAATGGAACAAATCAACCCTACGGGTTTTACCGGCCTTCCTTTCCCCGAAAAAGAAGCGGTAA
This sequence comes from Draconibacterium sp., assembly GCA_041583785.1. Taxonomy (GTDB): domain Bacteria; phylum Bacteroidota; class Bacteroidia; order Bacteroidales; family Prolixibacteraceae; genus Draconibacterium. The sequence continues at coordinate 293,210 of JBFHFE010000001.1, forward strand.
CCGTATGGTTTTCAAATTTTCGAACAAAATAATAGGGCGACTCACCATTTTTACGCTGCTCGGTTCTTAATGTTTTCACCACAGAACGCATGGCTTTATCCCAGTCTTTATCAAAAACTGACGTATCGCCTGTTTCATTATAATAACCATAAGCCAAACGTACGGCATAGCATAACGAGTCTATTTCCCATTTGCGCTCGTGCACACCCGGTTTTGCTTTTGGAAGATCGTCTTTCCACTCCGATTCTTTTCCTAAATCTTTGTAAAAAGCGTTGGCATACGGATCGGTAAGAATACATTTCGTTTGGCGGTTTATGAGCCCCTGAAAAAGCTGCTTCAAATCCTTATCGCTATGAACCAGCTGCAGATACGGCCATATTTGGGCTGTTGAATCGCGCAACCACATGGCATCAATGTCTCCGGTAATGATAAATGCATCAGGCTTTCCGTCAATCATCTCAAAATCAACTGTTGTATCCAGGGTATTGGGATAACAATTCTCGAACATCCATGCCAGTTCCGGATTGTTTATTCCTTGTTTCACCCTCTCAATCGTTTCGTTTACAGCTTTGCTCGTGTAGGTTCTTTCGCCGGGAGCCGGGCGGCAGCTTATAAATTCCTTTTCCGTCGTTGCGAAAGCTGCTCTTCCGCCAAGTAGCGAAATACCCGCTGTAGCCATCACATTTTTCAGTATAAAACTTCTTCGGTTTTCCATTATTATTTTTTTGATATTTAATTTTACTGGTTTATTAAGAGCACATCAAAAGATCCGTGAATACCTCAAATACGTACCAAAAGTATATTGAAGAACATTATTTTCAAAGAGTCTAACTCATGTTTCCGTCTTCTAAAAATACCTACTTTTGCAATTAAAGCCTGTGAAAATGGTGCTGCTAATTTTAGGAAAGGGATGATAATGCATTCATAATGAAGAACACTACTCTTTTCTTTTGGCGGATGTAAGTATTAAATCGGAAGATGAATGAACAATATTTTGGGATATTGGTACATATTAGTGTTCTATCATCAAACATATTTAAAATGAAACAACTGTGTTTTGTAGAAATAATAACTGATAACAGTGAAAAAACTTTAGCGCTAGTAACCAATATTCTAGGCGATTTTGAACATTTAATAATTACACAAACCAAACAAATAAAGAACAAAGGCAATACGTCAGTCATTAATTTGGTAATTGATGCCACTCCCGATGAGTTAAGCATCTTAGCCGGAAAGCTGGGCGGCATCCCGGGAGTTTCTGTAAAATCAGGACTTTCAAAAAAATAATAAATTTTCGAGGTTCAGCACTTTCTGAACCCAACACATTAAAATACAAAACTATGTACGAAGTACCTGCCGATTTTATAAACGAAGCAAAGGTTTGGGAAGCATTAAAAGCCAACCAAAACCCTGAACCATCGAGAATTAAAGAAGTGCTTGCAAAAGCTGCCGAAATGAAAGGATTGGATATGGCTGATGTTTCGGCATTGACCTGTATTAGCGATCCGGAAATGCTGGCAGAACTTTTTGAAACAGCCAATCAGGTAAAAGAAACCATCTACGGGAAACGTCTGGTAATTTTTGCGCCACTTTATATTTCAAACCTCTGTGCAAACGAGTGTTTATATTGTGCTTTTCGCGCAACAAACAAAGACATAGTGCGCTCTGTACTTCAGCAGGAGCACATTGCGCGCGAGGTAAAAGAATTGATTAACCAGGGGCAAAAACGGGTACTTCTTGTGGCAGGCGAATCGTACCCGAAACAGGGCTTTCAATACGTGCTCGATTCGATAAAAACCATTTACGATGTAAAAACTGAACATGGTGAAATCCGCAGGGTAAATGTAAATGTAGCTCCTCTAAAAACCGAAGAATTTAAGCAATTAAAAGCAGCAGCTATTGGAACCTACCAGATTTTTCAGGAAACGTACCACCGCGAAACGTATAGTAAAGTTCACCTTGGCGGCAAAAAACGCGACTACAACTGGCGGGCCTGGTCGTTACACCGTGCCATGGAAGCCGGCATCGACGATGTAGGAATTGGCGTCCTGTTTGGTCTTTTCGATTACCGTTTCGAAATACTGGCTATGATGCAGCACATCAGAGAGTTAGAAAACAAATTTGGCGTTGGCCCGCACACTATTAGCGTTCCGCGTTTAGAACCGGCAACAAACAGCGACCTTGCTTCGCATCCACCATTCCCGGTTTCTGATATCGATTTTCGTAAAATAGTTGCCATATTACGTTTGGCAGTTCCGTATACCGGAATTATTATGTCGACCCGCGAAACTGCAAAAATGCGCCGCGAAACTTTTGCACTGGGCGTTAGCCAAATATCGGCAGGAAGCAAGACCAATCCAGGAGGATACGAAGAGGAAGACGAAATTTCAGGTCAGTTTAGTTTAGGCGACCACCGTTTACTCGATGAAGTTATCCGCGATGTGGCATCGATGGGATATATTCCATCATTCTGTACTGCATGTTATCGCATGGGCCGCACCGGCCAGGATTTTATGGATTTGGCCAAACCGGGAGACATCCGCTTGCATTGCGCGCCAAACGGCTTGAGTTCGTTTAAAGAATATCTTCAAAATTACGCCTCTGCGGAAACCAGGCTCGTTGGCGAAAAACTAATAAAAGAAACCCTTGCCGGAATGAGCGGGCTGGCTAAACAACGTGCCGAAAAATTATTAAAACGGGTTGAGTCAGGACGCGATGATGTTTATTGTTAATAGTAAAGGATAATTTCATAGCAAGAAATCAGGCTAATCTTATAAATTATGGCTCAAACCCGTACAGAAACAGACTTACTCGGCCAAAAACAAATTCCGGCAAATGTATTGTGGGGAATTCACACTGCACGCGCCCTTGAAAATTTCCCAATTACCGGCTCGTTGGTTCACCCGGAGCTAATTAAAGCTTATGGCGAGGTTAAACTTGCCTGCGCACAAACAAACAACCGGCTTGGTTTTTTTGAAGAGACAAAAGCAGCGGCAATCGAAAAAGCCTGCTTCGAAATGGCTCAGGGATTGCTAAACAAACATATTTTAGTTGACGCATTACAAGGTGGCGCCGGCACTTCAACCAACATGAACGTAAACGAGGTTCTCGCCAACCGTGCGCTGCAATTGTTGGGCAATGATTTGGGCAACTACGAAAAAATCTCTCCCCTCGATGATATTAACCTGCACCAAAGTACCAACGACACCTACCCCACTGCTTTAAAAATAGCTGCCATAAAGCTACTTCGCCAACTGGAACAAAAAGTACTGGATTTGCAGGAAGCTTTTCAACAAAAAGAAAAAGAATTTGCACACATTGTAAAAATCGGACGCACTCAATTACAGGATGCGGTGCTTACCACTTTGGGGCGTGAAATGAGTGCATATGCAGAAGCTTTTAACCGCGACCGTTGGCGAATTTACAAATGCGAAGAGCGTTTACGGGTAGTGAACCTTGGTGGCACTGCAATTGGCACAGGCCTGGGAGCACCCAAAAAATTTATATTCCGTGTGGTGGATAATCTTCGCGAAAATACAAACATTGGGCTGGCTCGCAGCGAAAATCTGGTTGACGGGACTCAAAATACAGATGTTTTTGTTGAAGTATCGGGAATTCTAAAAGCCTGCGCATCGAATCTTCTAAAAATAAGTAACGACCTGCGCTTACTGTCCAGTGGGCCTAATGCAGGTTTTGGAGAAATTAATCTTCCTAAACAGCAAGCCGGTTCTTCCATAATGCCAGGAAAAGTGAACCCGGTAATTCCTGAAGCCGTAGCACAAGCTGCAATAAAAATAATGGGAAACGACCAGGTGATAGCTCAATGTTGTTCCATGGGTAATCTGGAGCTAAACCAATTCCTTCCTCTAATTGCACACTCGTTACTCGAATCGCTGAGCCTGCTTTCAAACTCCTGCCAATTATTCCGGCAAAAATGTGTGTCTGGAATTACGGCAAACGAAAGTGTCTGCAAAAAAAATGTTAAAAACTCAACCGCAACGGTTACTGCCCTTATTCCAAAAATTGGGTACAACAAAGCTGGCGAAATTGCAAAACTTGCGAATGAAAAATCCATTACAATAATAGAAGCAACTCTTTTAACGGGCTATATTTCGGCAGAAGAATTCGAAGAACTAATAAGCCCCGAGTCGGTTTGCAAACTCGGCAATTAACCTTCAGGCTCGTTAACATACTATTAACAATGCGCAAACTCCTGTTCATGAACACATTACAACACTGTCATCTATTTAAGAGTTAAATATCTTAATATTGTTTTGGATTTTACTGTTAATCTTATTAATATTGAGTCTTAATAAGAATAAAAAACAACTATTATTTTAAAACGAAAAATTTGAAAACATGAAAAAAGTATTATTTCTATTAGCATTTGTAGCCGTTTACGGGGTTTCATTGGCAATGACGCAAACTTCAATCTTACCAACAGACGAAACAGTGACTGTTATGGCCGACTACGACAATGTAGAAAAACAAAAAGAAGAAGATAAAAAAGCGAAAAGCGCAGAAAAGAAAGAGTGTTGCTCGGGCAGTGAAGAAAAAGCAGCATGTTGCTCGGGTGAAAAAACAGCCAAGAGTGATTGTTCTACTGCAAAAAAAGATTGCAGTAAATCAACTGCCTCAAAAGCCAAAAGCGATTGCAGCAAAAGTTGTTCGAGTTCAAAAAATTAGAAACAATAATTCAACTACTTCTTAAGTCGTTTGCCAGTTGGCAAGCGACTTTTTTATTGCCTGTCGTTGGAAGTAAACACAGGAATTAGTACTTTCAATTTCAGAAATAGTCATCAATGAAGGCACCAAAATCGTTTCGTTTACACATTGGAATTTTTGGCCGCAGAAATGCCGGCAAATCAAGTATTCTTAATGCACTCACCCACCAGGATGTATCCATCGTTTCTGAAGTGGCCGGAACAACCACCGACCCCGTTGAAAAGCCCATGGAGCTGCTTCCGCTTGGTCCAGTTCTTTTTATCGACACTGCCGGAATCGACGACATTGGTGTGCTGGGAGAAAAACGAGTTGCCAAAACCCTCGCCGTATTCGACCGCACCGACCTGGGTGTAATTGTTACCAATTTTAAAGACTGGGGCAAATACGAACAAAAACTAATGGACGAATTTAAAGACCGTGCCATTCCATTTGTAGTGGTTTTTAATAAGGCAGACTTGTTTGAGGAGGATGGGTCGCTTACCGCAAAACTAACAGAAGAAAAAATAAAGCTGACAAAAACTTCGGTGCTTAATGGCGTTGGACTTTTAGAATTACGCCAACTTCTTCTAAACTCGGCACCGGCAGATTACATTAACCGCCCAAGTATTCTTGCTGATTTGGTAGGAGCCGGCGAAGCTGCCGTTTTGGTGGTTCCTATTGACAAGGAAGCCCCCAAAGGGAGATTGATTCTTCCACAAGTACAAAGCATCCGCGATTTGTTGGACAACGACTCGTTTTGTATGGTTGTAAAAGAAAGGGAGTTACGCCAGGCTTTGTCGCGTTTTAATATTGCGCCTAAACTGGTGGTTACCGATTCGCAGGCTTTTTTGAAAGTGGCAGCGGACACACCTCCCGAAATACCATTAACCTCTTTCTCGATTTTATTTGCCCGCTACCAGGGCGATTTAACCGAAATGGTTCGTGGCGCTATGACCATAGACAAGCTGAAAACCGGCGACAAAATTCTAATTGCTGAGGCCTGCTCTCACCACCCCATTGGAGAAGATATTGGAACTGTAAAAATACCACGCTGGCTAACCCAATATGTTGGAGGGAAGTTGCAAATTGACAGCACCCGCGGCCACGATTTTCCTCCGAATATTTCAGAGTACCAATTAATAATTCATTGTGGAGCTTGTATGTGGAACCGTAGGGAAATGCTTTCGAGAATAATGAAAGCTCGCCAGGCAGGAGTCCCAATTACAAATTACGGCTTAACCATTGCTTACTCGCTAGGTATTTTCGAAAGGGCATTACAACCTTTTCCGGCAGCTTTGGAGATTTATAAAAGTACGCTTTAAATTCCCGGCTTCGACCTTCTGAAGAAACCGAAAAAAAGAATTTTGCCATCAGCATCTTTTTTCAGCAACTTTAATTCTCCTTTTACCAAAGCGAACTGAAATTCTATAATCTGAGAAGAATCTTTAGCGCTATTGAAAATAAGGTAGTTTTTAGACACCTTCCAGCACCCTTCCTGAAAGGATTCGAAAAGAGGTGTCGACAAATTAGAAACAATTTCAACCGCATCGTTTTCCTGGAACGAAAGTATCAACGACTGCTTTTTTACTTTTAAATCAGCTTCTTTCCAATTAACCAGCTCATCCTCCTTTTCAAAGTAGTATTCATACAGCTCCCACCCGCCAGGTAGAAGATCTACAATGCGAACAAAGACCGCTTGCGATTGCAACCAAAATTTTACTTTAGCAAAGACCGATTTAGCTTTCATCCTAATAATCAATTTTACTTTGACTCTGCTATGCGTTAAAAGTTTAAATTGCCACACTCATTTATCTTTACATCGCTCGTTTACCAGAAACACAAATCACCCCAGACGTAAATGATACCCGTTGCGCGATAAATTAATTCGCTCCCCTGTTTCTTTATCGGAAAAGATTCCAATCTTTTTATAGTCATTTAAAAATACAATTGATATTACAAGATTCTAAAATAACCTTTCACGCGATAAATAGCGAAATCATGAAATATTAAACCCATAGTGACTAAGCACAAAGAAATATTAAAAGCGAAGGAACAAGAACTGAAAAACTCAGTATTTAGTTCCGTTTTAAGTTTGCCACCTTCGTCATCTATTTACCTTACTTTCAAGCAAATAAAAGGGCAGATAAAATTCACACACAAATAAAGCCATTTCGCAATTATCTGTTTGAAAATCAAAATCTTTTATATACTTTTGCAGCCAATTAATTTTAATCCGTTATTATCTAACGCGATGTTGCGGGTTAAACATTGTATAACACAAATAGTTCTTTTAAAATGTATTTAACAGGAGAAAAAAAAACAGAGTTGTTTGCCAAACATGGTAAATCAGCAACAGACACAGGTAGTGCAGAAGGTCAGATTGCATTGTTCACATTCAGGATTAACCACCTGACAGAACACCTAAAACGCAACAAAAAAGACCACAGTACTCGTCGTTCATTAATTAAACTGGTAGGAAAACGCAGAAGCTTGCTTGACTACTTAATTAAAAAAGATATTACACGTTACCGTGCGATTATCAAAGAATTGAACTTACGTAAGTAAAATTATATTGAAAGGCAATGCATTGGTATTGCCTTTCTTTTTTTGTAAATTACAAATCCTCACCACCCATTGTAATTAAAACAAGATTTGTTATTGTCAGCTAAAAAAACAGGAAAATTTATCACGTTTACGTGTCCTCTTTACGCTGGTTAGCAACAAATCGTAAAAAAACAGTTATTTTAAAATTATGGTAAACGCTACAATTAAGACGATTGAACTTGCCGATGGCAGGTCGATTACCATTGAAACCGGCAAACTGGCTAAGCAAGCCGACGGTTCGGTAGTGGTTCGAATGGGTGACACCATGTTGCTGGCTACGGTAGTTTCAGCAAAAGAAGCAAAAGAAGATGTAGACTTTATGCCGGTATCGGTTGATTACCGCGAGAAATTTTCAGCCGCTGGTCGTTTCCCTGGAGGATTCCTGAAAAGGGAAGCCCGCCCAAGTGACGAAGAAATTCTGGTAGCTCGTTTAGTTGACCGAGCACTTCGTCCGCTTTTCCCTGCAGATTACCACGCAGAAACAGCAGTGATGATTTCACTTATTTCTGTTGGAAAAGATGAAATGCCTGACGCCCTGGCTGGACTGGCTGCTTCGGCGGCAATTGCGGTGTCGGATGTTCCTTTTGAAACGCCAATTTCGGAAGTTCGCGTAGCCCGTATTAACGGCGAATTCGTGATTAACCCAAGCCGTGTTGAAATGGAAGAAGCCGACCTTGAAATTATGGTTGGTGCATCGTTCGACAACATTATGATGGTTGAGGGCGAAATGGATGAGGTTTCGGAAGAGGTAATGCTTGACGCAATTAAATTTGCCCACAACGAAATTAAAAAGCAATGTAAAGCTCAGGAAGAGTTAGCAGCTGAACTGGGTGTTGTGAAACGTGAATATTGCCACGAAAACAACATCGAAGAATTACGCGAACAAGTAAACGCTGAAACATATGAAGCTTGTTACGAGGTTGCTAAAAAACAAATTACGAATAAAGCCGAACGTATGGATGCGTTTATGGCAATACGTGACGAGTTTATTGAAAAATACAAAGAAGCCAATGCCGAAAACCAGGAAATTGACTTAGATCAGCACATTAATCTGATTAAGAGATATTACCACGACGTTGAAAAAGAAGCCATGCGCCGCATGATTCTTGACGATAAAATTCGTTTAGATGGTCGTGCAACTAACCAAATTCGCCCTATTTGGGGTGAAGTAAATTACTTACCTGGAGCACACGGTTCTTCAATTTTTACACGTGGCGAAACCCAATCGTTAACTTCGGTTACTTTGGGAACCAAAATGGACATCAAAAAAATTGATGCAGTAACCTACCAGGGAACTGAGAAATTTTTGTTGCACTACAATTTCCCTCCATTCTGTGTTGGGGATCCTAAAACCCCTCGTGGAACCGGCCGACGTGAAATTGGCCATGGAAACCTAGCTTTCCGGGGATTAAAAAGAATGATTCCTGAAGATTTCCCTTATGTATTAAGAATTGTTTCTGATATCCTTGAATCAAACGGTTCATCGTCGATGGCAACTGTTTGTGCAGGAACATTAGGAATGATGGATGCCGGTATTAAAATTAAAAAACCGGTTTCGGGTATTGCAATGGGATTGATTACCGATAAAGGGGCTGAGAAATATGCTGTTCTTTCAGATATTTTAGGCGATGAAGACCACCTGGGAGACATGGACTTTAAAGTTACCGGTACAGCAGATGGTATTACTGCCACCCAAATGGATATTAAAGTTGACGGACTTCCTTACGAAGTATTAGCTGAAGCTTTACAACAAGCCAAAGAAGGTCGTTTGCACATTCTTGGCGAAATGTTAAAAGTAATTCCAGAACCTCGCGAAGATTACAAACCAAACGTTCCTCGTATTGAAACCGTTATGATTCCGAAGGACATGATTGGTGCCATTATTGGACCTGGAGGAAAAGTAATTCAGGCAATTCAGGAAGAAACTCAAACGGTTATTGTAATTGAAGAAATTGACGACCAGGGTAGAGTTGAGATTTCGGGCGCAGGATTAGAGCCTATCGAAGCGGCTAAAGCCAAAATCAAGGCAATTACAGCTCTTCCTGAAGTTGGAGAAGTTTACAACGGAAAAGTAAAATCAGTAGTTTCATTTGGTGCTTTTATTGAAATTATGCCAGGCAAAGAAGGCCTGTTGCACGTTTCGGAAATGGACTGGAAACGCATTGAAGCTGCCGAAGATTTCACCAAAGAAGGAGAAATGATGGAAGTTAAATTAATCGGGGTAGATGAAAAAACCGGTAAATTGAAACTTTCACGCAAGGTGCTTACTCCAAAACCAGAAGGTTATGTAGAGCGTCCTCCAAGAGAAAACCGTGGTCCACGTGGAGATAACCGTGGTGGAGACCGCCGACGTGACGACCGCCGACGCGATGATCGTAGAGGTGGCGAGCGCAGAGACTTCCGTCCACGCCGCGACAATGACTCTTCAAGATCTGAAAATTAATATTTTAAAGAATATTTTTAAAAACGCTCTGCCCTACGGCAGGGCGTTTTTTTTGCTATTCACTTATTTGTGGAAGAATCCCTTAAAAACGGATACCAAAGACTCCCCCATTATACGCTTGGCACTTTTCTAATCCTTTTCTTAACTTAGCAATAAAAAATAAAACAGCATGAAATCCTGGTCAGCAGAACAACATAAACAAATCGACACGAAACTGAAAGAGGTAAATGATAAGGACATTCGTTTTTTCCGAATCGATGAATTCAAAAGAAACATCGACCGGGTTGACAAGTTTTCGGTTAATTGCCCAACCTGCAAAAAAGAACAATTAAATATTTCGGACCTGGTAATAGCCATTGATGAAGCCGTTAATGTTCCGGGTAAAAAACGCCGCGAATACGACCGGTTAATTTCGCGCCTTTCAAAACACATTCAAAAAGAACATGGTTTTTATGCTCCCTTCCATTTTACCTATAAATATTCATTTTTTGGGATAGTTGCCGGTGCTATTCTGGGCTATCTTTTAATGCAGTTAAATGCAGAACTTAAACTGGAACTTTTTTGCATGGGTTTTGCCATTGGAATTCTACCTATTTATTTCTGGGGGCATCAAAAAGATAAAAAAATAAGAAACAAAAAAATGCTAATGTAAAAAATGCATAACTTTAATTCAAACTGTATTATTTATGAAAAAACTATTTTATTTATTCATGTCAATCTTTCTCCTGAATTCTTGCAGCGAGAAAGCCAAAATCGAATATCCTGTGACAAAACAAGTTGATGTAAGCGACACCTATTTTGGTGAAGAAGTAGCCGACCCATACCGCTGGCTGGAAGACGATAATTCTGAAGAAACCGCCGGTTGGGTAACCGCTCAAAACGAGTTAACCTACTCTTATTTAAATAAAATTCCCTACCGCGACGAATTGAAAGAAAGGCTTGCCGCGCTCTGGAACTACGAAAAAGTAACAGCTCCGTTTAAAAAAGGAGGATTTACGTATTTTTATAAAAACGATGGACTGCAAAACCAGCACGTTGTTTATCGCTTTAAAACCGGCGAAGACCCGGCAACGGCTCAGATTTTTCTCGACCCCAATACTTTTGCCGAAGATGGAACAACCTCGTTAAGCACCTTAAGTTTCTCTGAAAATGGGGAAATTGCCGCCTATTCCATTTCGGAAGGAGGCAGCGACTGGCGAAAGGTTATAATTATAGATACCAATACAAAAGACCAGCTTGGCGACACCTTGGTCGACATAAAATTCAGCGGAATTTCGTGGAAAGAAAACAATGGTTTCTTCTACTCGAGCTACGATAAGCCAAAAGGAAGCGAGCTTTCTGCAAAAACCGACCAACACAAACTTTACTACCACAAACTGGGAACCAGCCAAAACGAAGATCAGCTGATTTTTGGAGGTACACCGACCGAAAAACACCGTTACGTTGGAGGCTATGTTACCGACGATAATCGTTATCTGGTTATAACCGCTAGCATTTCAACCTCGGGGAACAAACTGTTAATAAAAGACCTTACAAAACCGAAGAGTAAATTGGTTACTATAATTGACGACTATAACAGCGATACCTACGTTATTGAAAACCAAGGCTCCAAATTGTACCTGGTAACCAATTTAAATGCCCCGAATACAAAAGTTGTTACAACCGATTTCAGCAAACCATCACCCGATAACTGGGTCGATTTTATACCCGAAACTGAAAATGTACTCAGCCCTTCAACCGGTTGCGGTTTTTTCTTTGCAAGCTATATGGTTGATGCCGTATCGAAGGTTTTGCAATACAATTACGATGGAAAACTAATTCGAGAGGTAGAACTTCCCGGAGTAGGAAGCGCATCAGGCTTTAGTGCAAAAAAAGAGGACAACGAAATTTATTTCGAATTCGAAAATTACATTACACCTTACAGTATTTACCAATACAATTTTAACGACGGAACTTCGGAAGCCTACTGGCAACCTAAAATCGATTTTAAATCGGAAGAATATGTAAGTACACAAGTTTTTTATGAATCGAAAGATGGTACAAAAATTCCAATGATTATTACCCATAAAAAGGGACTTGAGCTTAACGGCACAAATCCCACTATACTCTATGGCTACGGAGGATTCAATATCAGCATTACACCACGCTTTGCCGTTTCGAATGCGGTTTGGATGGAAAACAACGGAGTTTATGCCGTTGCCAATATCCGTGGAGGTGGGGAATATGGAAAGAAGTGGCACCTTGCCGGCACCAAGCTGCAAAAACAAAATGTATTTGACGACTTTATTGCCGCCGGCGAATATTTAATTGCCGAAAACTATACATCAAGCGATTACCTCGCCATTCGGGGTGGTTCAAACGGCGGGCTGCTTGTAGGTGCAGTAATGACCCAACGCCCCGACTTAATGAAAGTAGCACTTCCGGCGGTTGGCGTTTTAGATATGTTGCGCTACCACACCTTTACTGCCGGAGCCGGCTGGGCTTACGACTACGGAACTGCAGAAGACAACAAGGAAATGTTTGACTACCTGAAAGGGTATTCGCCGGTACACAATGTAAAACAGGAGGTACAGTACCCGGCAACGCTTATAACCACCGGCGACCACGACGACCGAGTTGTACCCGCTCACAGCTTTAAGTTTGCAGCCCAATTACAGGCAAAGCAGGCCGGAAACAATCCCACCCTTATCAGGATTGAAACCGATGCAGGCCATGGAGCCGGAACACCGGTAAGCAAAACCATCGATCAGTATGCCGATATTTTTGGATTTACCCTTTACAATATGGGAATTAAGTCTCTTCCCGAAAATTAAAAATCAATAGGGCTTTAATTAGAATAAAAATAGTATTTTTGAGTTCCCGGTAACAACCAATTGTTATCGGGAATTTTTTGTTAAAAAAAACGATGCAGTTTCTCGTAATTGAAGGAAATATAGGAGCCGGCAAATCAACCCTTTCCAAAATGATTGCCAAAGATTATAACGCCAAGCTGGTTTTGGAGCAGTTTGCCGATAATCCTTTTCTTCCAAAATTCTACAAAGACCAGGAACGCTATTCATTCGCGCTTGAGCTTTCTTTTTTAGCCGACAGGTACAATCAAATAAAAAAAGAAGTACTCAACCTCGACCTTTTTCATTCGCTTATGGTGGCCGATTATTACTTTGCAAAAACAGCCATTTTTGCCCAAAACACCTTAAAAGAAGATGAATACCACTTGTTCCGGCAAATATTCGACATTGTTTTTGAAACCATGCCCAAGCCCGATTTGTACGTATATCTGCATGCCGATGTAGAACGCCTGTTAAAAAATATTGAAAGACGGGGACGCGATTATGAACAGAACATGGATCCCGCGTATCTGGAAAAAATAAGAAACGGTTACTTCAACTTTTTCAAACACATTTCCTCGTTCCCAATACTAATTATCGACACCAACAACATCGACTTTGTTCAGAATAGCGAACATTATGAAAAATTAAAAAATGCCATTTTTAATAGTGAGTATAAATTAGGCATAAACCGCCTTATATTAGAATAAAACTCGATTCCCTACTTTCATTTATTAAAAAGCTTTTTAATTTTGTGACCTTAAGTAATAAATTTAAAATTTACATAAATAATTGTCTGTTATGAGTAGAATCAACTTTAAACCATCTGTTCCAATATTATTGGCTGCTGTACTCCTGTCGGGTTGTGCAGGACTTAATAAAATGAAGAAAAATGCCGACCAAATCAATTTTAAAGTAACCCCTGAGGTACTTGAAGCTCATGCGAGCAAAGTTGACCTGGCCATCGACACCCGGTTTCCGGAGAAGTATTTCAATAAAAAGGCAACCTTAACAGCTACTCCTGTATTAAAATACGATGGAGGCGAAACCGAATACAAAGGTGTTACTGTTCAGGGTGAAAAAGTAGAAGCCAACAATAAAGTTATTGCTTTAAGTGGAGGTAGCGTAAGTTATAAAGACGCTGTAGATTACACTGATGCGATGGCTAAATCGGAATTATACGTAATGATTACTGCATCAAAAGGTGCAAAAACTCTTGATTTTGAACCGATTAAAATTGCCGATGGAGTACTTGCTACAAGCGAAAAAGTAGCAGCATTCCCAAAAGCTATTTTAGGAGTTCAACGCGAAGCTAACACAAGCGGTAAATACGATCCGAATACCGATGCTTTCCAAAGAGTTGTACCTGACGAAATGGTTGCTGACATACACTATTTAATCAACCGTTCGAACATTCGCAACGAAGAAAAAGATGCCAGCGATGTTGCAGCTTTTGAAGATTATACAAAAAAAGCGAACGAAGAAGAAAGAATCGACCTGAAAGATGTTGAAGTATCGGCTTACGCTTCTCCTGACGGTGAAATTGATTTTAATACCGACCTTGCAGCAAAACGTAAAGAGACTTCTTCTGAATTCCTGGCTAAAAAATTAAAAGCAGCTGGTGTTGCTGTTGAATTGAAAACAAAATACACTCCTGAAGACTGGGATGGCTTTAAAGAATTAATGGAGAAATCTAACATCCAGGATAAAGAATTGATTTTACGCGTACTTTCTATGTACAACGACCCTGAAGTTCGCGAGCGTGAAATCAAAAACCTGAGTGCTGCTTTCACCGATGTTGCTGATGAGATTCTTCCTCAGTTGCGTAGAGCAAAATTGACTACCAAAGTAGATTTTATTGGTAAAACCGATGCTGAATTAAAAGCTGCCGCAAAAGCCGATCCTGCTTCATTGAATCCTGCAGAATTACTTTATGCTGCTACTTTGTTCGAAGACTTAAACGAACAACTATCAATTTACAACTCATTCAGCAAAATTTATCCTGACGACTGGAGAGGACCAAACAACGCAGGTTACGTTTTGGCAAAACAAATGAAATACGCCGATGCAAAACCATTATTCGCAAAAGCCGAAAAATTAAAAAGCAACGAGCCAATTGTTAAGAACAACGTTGGAGCTATTGCTTTAACTGAAGGCGATATTGCAAAAGCAGAAAGCTTATTCGGCGCTGCTTCCGGTGCTGGACCAGAAGTTAACTACAACCTGGGTATTGTAAGCGTTAAAAAAGCAGAATATGCTCAGTCGGTTAAATACTTCAGTAAATACCAAGACGTAAACACAGCAATTGCTAAAATGATGGCCGGCGACAACAATGGTGCATTAAAAGACCTTGAAGCTTTTGATAGACCAAACTGCTTCATGAAAGAATACCTGAAAGCCGTTATTGGTGCCCGCACAGCGAAAGAGTCGTTATTGTTCGACAACCTGAAAGCTGCTTGCGACATTAATGCAGACATGAAAGCTGTTGCTAAAACCGATATGGAATTTGCAAAATACTTCGACAATGCAAAATTCAAAGCTATTGTTGAATAATTAGTTCAAACGATATAAAAAAAAGCGATCTGTAAGCATACAGGTCGCTTTTTTTTTGTCATCACCACCCTTTATGATAAAATCTCTTTTTTTATAAAACCGAAAGGTTTATTTTTCCGTTTCAACTTTATAAGAAATTTTATATACATAGATATGGATTACATAAATAAATACATAGAAGAAAACAAAGAGCGTTTTCTGGAAGAATTATTTGGTCTGATTCGCATACCGTCGATTAGCTCAGTTAAGAAGCATAAACCAGATATGTACAAAGCGGCAGAGTACTGGAAGAAAACCTTACTGGAAGCAGGAGTTGATAAGGCTGAGGTACAAGAAACCGATGGCAACCCTGTAACGTACGGTGAAAAAATAATCGACCCTACGCTGCCAACCGTTTTGGTTTATTCGCACATGGATGTTATGCCGGTTGATCCGATTGAATTGTGGAAATCACCTCCATTTGAGCCAGAAATCCGCAATGGAAAAATTTGGGCACGTGGCGCCGACGATGATAAAGGACAAGGCATGATGCATGCAAAGGCCTTCGAACTTATGGTAAAAACCAATACCCTGCCTTGTAATGTTAAGTTTATGATTGAAGGCGAAGAAGAAGTGGGTTCGCCAAACCTTGGAAAATGGTGCGAGCAAAACAAAGAAATGCTGAAAGCCGACATTATATTAATTTCCGATACCTCAATGATTGCTGCCGATATCCCTTCCATTACAACCGGGTTACGAGGTTTGGCTTACTGGCAAGTGGAAGTTACCGGCCCCAACCACGACCTGCATTCAGGTTTATTTGGAGGTGCAGTTGCTAATCCAATCAATGTGCTTTCGGCAATGATTACTAAGATGGTTGACCACAAGGGTAAAATTACTATCCCGGGATTTTACGATGATGTAATTGAAGTTCCGGCAGAAGAGCGGGCATTGTTAGCCGAAGCACCTTTTAACGAAGACGCATACAAAGAAGCCATTGGAGTGGACGAGCTAAATGGCGAAGAAGGATACACGCCAAGTGAGAGCGCCGGCATACGACCAACATTTGATGTATGTGGAATCTGGGGAGGCTACACCGGAGAAGGAGCAAAAACTGTGCTCCCTTCCAAAGCGTTTGCAAAAATTTCATCGCGTTTGGTCCCCAACCAAGATCACCTAAAAATCGCTAACTTGTTTAAAAAGCACTTCGAAAGCATTGCCCCAAAATCGGTAAAAGTAGAAGTTACTTCGCTGCATGGTGGACAAGCGTATGTTTGCCCAATTGACATTCCAGCCTACAAAGCTGCAGAAAAAGCCTATGCCGATGTATTTGGGAAACGACCGGTTCCGGTTCGTTCGGGAGGCAGTATTCCTATTATTTCAACATTTGAGGAGATTCTAGGAATTAAATCTGTTTTAATGGGCTTTGGCTTGGGAGCCGATGCCATTCACTCACCAAACGAAAACTATCCGCTTGAGCAATTCTATAACGGCATTAAAACCATTCCTCTTTTTTACAAATATTTTGTTGAAATGGTAAAAGAATAGCATTTTGACTGTACCAGAAAAACGAGGATTTTGCTTCAGCGAAGTCCTCGTTGGATATGTAAATGTAACTCTGTCTGATTGATTTCTATTTTTCAAATTAAATTAATTTTTTACTCCCATCCAATTCGTAAAAGCTTTTTGAGGTAGATTTCAGGTTTGGTCAAGGGCGGCGAGGCACGAAGCCGTTTATA
>JBFHFE010000002.1:0-281733 GCA_041583785.1 Draconibacterium sp.
GCCAGAATCGGTTTACTAACGCTACGTTCCGCTAACTTACTAAGCCTTCCTTCACACCCTGCCGTTGCCAACAACGCACTTGGCTTCGTATTGTCTTCCCCCCGATTAGGCGACTCAGTTTTCTTTCAAACTGACGGATTAGTTTGCATGCGAGGCAAACAAAAATCGGCATCAATTTCATTGCGCCGGCAGTAACAACCAGGTTTTCAAACCATAAGCAAACCAACGCATTTATAAGCACCTTAGCCATTGGATACATGAGCTATAAAGATAAGATAGACGATGGATACCAACAAATTAAAGGAAGTACTTTGGGAATGGCATTCGATTTAGGATATGATTTTAAAATTTCAGAAAAAACCGCTTTAGGGTTTCAGGTATCCTTGCTTAGCGGAAACCTAACAGAAGTAACTTATAATATCGGCAATCGTTCTCAAAAAATTAAACTAAATAATGGAGAGGAAGAAGGACTGGGAAGAGTCGATTTTTCTATTGGACTAAGGTTCTGATTTGGCCTTGAGGCTTTGGGCAGAGGAGCAAATTATAATTCGAACTTTAGCCATCAACTGGCAATATTAAATCAGTTTTAGTCTGCACGCCAATTTCTCACAAAAACTTCCGCTTTACAAACTCATCAAAAGATTCCTTGTACTGATTGCTGATGGGAACCCGTTCATGGCCAAAAATAATGCGGTAGCGTTCTATTGTTTTTACCTTATCGAGGTTTACAATGTACGAACGATGCACGCGCATAAATTTATCAGAAGGAAGTTTCGTCTCTATCGATTTCATGGTGGCATTAAAAACAATGGGTTTGTTTTCCGATTCCAGATGAAGTTTTATGTAGTCTTTTAATCCTTCAAAATAGAGAATGTCGGCATAATCAACTCTATGCAGTTGATAATCAGCTTTTAAGAACAAATAATTTTCATCGGTTTTAAGAACAGGCTCTGCTGCATCGCCTGCGGAACGAACCAGCTCGAAATGCTTTTTTGCACGCATGGCCGATTCCATAAAAACCTTATAACTAATGGGTTTCAGCAAATAATCCATGGCATGTAGCCGAAAGCCTTCAACTGCATATTTGTCGTATGCTGTGGTAAAAATCACCTTACAATTTTCGGGTAAGGTACTGGCAAACTCAACACCTGTTAAATCGGGCATTTGAATATCCAGAAAAATAAGCTGCACCTGATTTTCCTGTAAAAACTCCATGGCATCAACAGGATTATCAAACTCCCCCCGAAGCTCCAGAAAGGGCGTTTTCTTAATGTGCGAAATCATCAATCCCAATGCCAGGGGTTCGTCGTCGATTGCTATGCAAGAAATTTTATTTGAGCTCATTATTTTAAAGGAATTGATAATTGTACCCAATGCTCCGAACCATTGTTCTCCATGGTTAGTTGCGCGTTATTTCCATAAATTAAATCGAGCCGTTTCTTTATGTTTACTATGCCAACTCCGCCATTCTTGCCAGTCTCTTTGGCTTGCTGCGGAACACTATTTTTACAAATAAAAATCACTTTTTCGTTCTCTGTTCTTAAATCCACCGAAATAAACGAATTCTCGCGATAACTTATTCCATGCTTAAAGGCATTTTCAATAAACGGAATAAAAATGAGCGGCGGCATTTCAACATTTGGCAGTTTTTGTTGAATATTTATATCCAATTTTACTTTTGAGGTTAAACGCTGCCGCATTAAGTCAATGTAATTTTGGGTGAACTCAAATTCTTTCCGCAACTCAACCGTTTTAGTATCCGATTCGTAAATTAGGTAGCGCATCAATCCCGAAAGTTTTTCAACGGCATCCTGCGCTTTATCGGTATCTACTGCAATAAGAGCATAAATATTATTTAACGAATTGAAAAAAAAGTGTGGGCTTATCTGGTTTTTCAAAAATGCCAGTTCGCTGTCTACGCGGGCTTTTTCAACTTCTTTTTGCTGCGCTTCGTTGTGCTTTAAACGCTGTATTATAGCCATTCCTGTACTAAAGCCCAGAACGAGTAAGAGAAGGAAAAAATTATCAATAATTTTAGGGTGTAATCCTAAAAATCCATTAGGTTTCTGTTTCTGCACATCCGGAAAATTCTCGCTTCTTAAGCTGTCGAAATCGATAACATGGTATAAAAACTGCGAAATAAAAAGTAAGGTTAACGCAAAAATCGCAACGATTAAGAAGTAATACAGCCTTTTATCATCAAAAAAATACCGGGGTACTATTACAAGAAAGTTGAGATAAAAAGCAATAAGCATAAAAGCCAATTGATAATAATAAGAATAGATCCAAAAAATTGCACGGTTATCGCTATGTTCGAAGACAAACAAAGGCAGAATGGCAAAAAAGAGTACCCCAATTACGTGGGGCAACCATTTGTGTATTTTTAGTTTAACCGTGTTCATTTTACAAACTTAAAATTTTAAAAACGTTTATCCGAATAATAAATGTTGGCCTACTCATGTCTTAAAGCTTCAATAGGATTTAATGCCGATGCTTTACGCGCCGGATACCAGCCAAAAAACACTCCAATAACTGTACAAAATAAAAATGATAACAGAATAGAGTGCATTGTAACCAATACCGGCCACCCAAGTGCTATCTCTACAATATTGGATACGGCAATACCTGCACCTACTCCAATTATTCCACCCAGAATACTCAGCAACATCGCTTCAAATAAAAATTGGCGTAAAATATCGTTTCCTTTGCCTCCTATCGCCATTCTCAATCCAATTTCACGGGTACGTTCGGTAACCGAAACATACATAATATTCATAATACCAATGCCACCTACAATCAACGAAATGGCAGCAATTGAACCAAGCAATACCAACATCATATCCGAAATTGAACTAAAATTGCTAATCAATTCTTCCTGTGTTCTTATTTCAAAATCATTGTCCTCGCTATCTTTTAACTTATGCGACAAGCGCAACAAACTGGAAATTTCCTCGCTGGTTTCGCTTATCATATCTTCTGATTTTGCCGATACAACAATTGCACGCAGGTAAGTTTGACGGGTAATGCGTTTCATTACAGTGGTATAAGGTGCAAGAACCATATCGTCCTGATCTTGCCCAAAGGTATTGTCGCCTTTTTCTTTTAGTGTACCAATTACTTTAAAAGGTATACTATTAAAGCGAATGGTTTGTCCAATGGGATCTACGCCTTCATCAAACACATTATCAATTATCGTTTGCCCCACCAGGCACACTTTTGCTGCACTTTTTATCTCCTGGGTGGTATACATGCGCCCCGATTCTACTTCGTATTTTTTTATGTACTGATAGTCTTCATTTCCACTATAAATTGACGTAGGCCAGTTGTTAGACCCATAAACAATTTGCCCACTGCCATCTACTTCCGGCGATATAGCATCAATTAACGTACTGTTATTTTGCAAATAGGAAACATCGCTAACCACAATAGTTGGCGACGAATCGCGTCCCTGATGAACTCCGCCACGGTTCTGGCTTGCAGGCATTATATTGATTAAATTGGTTCCCATTGAAGATATGGTTCCGCGGATGCTGGCACTTGAGCCATAACCAATGGCCAGCATAGCAATAACCGCAGCTACGCCAATAACAATACCAAGCATGGTTAAAAACGAACGCATTTTGTTTCGCCTGATGGCCGCGATGGCTATTTTTATAAGATTTAAAAATTTCATTTTTCTATTTTATTAATATGTAAAAGATTACTCGCTATCCTTTTGATGACAAAATTATTCAATGAACTAACAATTAGACACTTGCACTTTTATCTTTTTTTTATCAATTTGTTATAATGTTGCGATAGGCTACACCGCAACAGCTTGTTCCAGGCGATAATCTTCGTCATGAAGTTCGAGAAGTGCCTGTTTGGCAGAAATCCGTTTCGTTGTTTGTATGTCTTTAATAATCCGTCCATCGCGAAAAACAATGTTCCGTTTCGTAAAGGCTGCTATCTCAGGTTCGTGGGTAACAAAACCAATGGTAATCCCATTTTCGTTTAACTGTTGAAACAAAGCCATAATTTCGAACGAAGTACGGGTGTCAAGGTTTCCTGTAGCTTCGTCGGCCAGAATAATAACCGGGTCGTTAACAATTGAGCGGGCAATGGCGACACGCTGCTGCTGCCCTCCCGACATTTGGTTCGACAAGTGTTTCATTCGATCTTTTAATCCAACTGCTATTAATGCTTGCTCCGCTTTTTCGCGGCGCAGTTTGTTGCTAACGGTTGGATTATACAAAAGCGGAAGTTCTACATTTTCGAGCGCTGTTGTACGGGGCAAAAGATTATACGACTGAAAAACAAAACCCAATTTTGTATTCCTGATATCTGCCAATTGATTTTTCTTTAACGACTTTACATTCTTTCCATCTAGCCAATAATCGCCGGATGTTGGATTGTCGAGGCATCCTAAGATATTAAGCAAAGTAGATTTCCCTGAGCCACTGGATCCCATAATGGCAACAAATTCACCTTCAGAAATGCTCAGGTCAATTCCCCGTAAAGCTTTAACTGTTTCGTCACCTACCTTGTAATGTTTCTTCAGTTTTTTTATTGTGATAATTTCTTTGTTTTCCATGTCTTTAATTGATTATCTATTGTATGATATTCGTTGCCCAGATGTAAAATGGGGTTCCCTTTTGTACGATGAAGTCAAGGTGCATTCTTCAAGGCTGATTTTTTATTCTTCCGTTAAAATCGCTGTTTTTATTGCCACCTTTCGGACACCTTATCTTTTTGATGTGCAGCTATTTGCATACTTACTATAATAAACAACACCATAATTGCACTTAAAGAATTCCTCATTTCGCCTCATTTTTTACTGAATAATGATTTCTAAGTTCACAATAGCTGCAAGTTTAACGAGGAGGACCTCCTTGACCTTTATTTCTTCCCTGAACAAATGGACTTGATGTTTTTTCATCGTCATCGTTATCTACAGTATTTTCCTTAGTTGCTTCTTCCATTGAGGTAACCACAAGATCGCCTTCTTTCAAGCCAGAAATTATCTCGATGTTCGTACCATCGTTAATGCCAATTTCCACAGGAATGGGCTTAATGCCATTGCCTTCTTTCACCCAAACCATTTTTTTCGAATCGTCTTTCTCCATTTCCGGAGGAGGTCCCTGGGTTTTCTGCTGTCTCCCTTCATTCGCACCTGCTCTGGCACCCTGGGGAGGCCCAGGCCTTTGTCCTTCGGGCATGCTTTCCATTAAATTGTTCAGCACGTCCCTGTCGGGTTCAAAACGAATGGCTTTCCCGGCCATTACCAAAATATCGGTGGCTTCTTTCACATAATCGGTTATTGTGGCTGTCATCCCTGGCTTTAGTTTTAATTCAGGATTGGCAACCGTTACAATTACGGTGTAGGTAATTACATTCGACTCCTCGGTGGGCTCCAGGCGCACTTCCGTCACCTTTCCTTCAAAAGTTTCATCGGGAAAAGCATCAACCGTAAATTCAACACGCTGACCATCTTTTACCTGACCAATGTCGGCTTCATCTACATCTGCTTCTACCTGCATAAGTGTAAGGTCTTCAACAATGGTATATAACTCGGGAGTACTCATACTTGCTGTAACGGTTTGGCCCTCTTCAACGGCGCGGTTTAACACTACTCCATCGATGGGTGAATAAATGGTTGCATAGCTTAGATTTCGTTTAGCCTTATCTAAACTCGCCTGTGCCGATTTTAGTCCGGCCTTGCTAAGTTTGTAATTATATACAGCCAGGTCGTAATCGCTTTGTGCCAGCATTTCTTTCTCGTTAAGTGCTTGCATTCTTGCCAGGTTTGCTTTTTGGTAATCAAATTCGGCCTGCGCTTCATCTAAATCGGCTTCAGCAGCTTCCAGTGTCGAATTTAAAGTTGACTTATCCAGTTCGGCCAATAACTGTCCTTTTTTTACTACCGAATTGAAATCGACGTACAATTTTTCAATAACCCCAGACACCTGGCAGCCTACCTCCACCTCATTGGTGGCTTCAAGGGTTCCAGTTGCTGTAATGGTAAGGTTAACCGAACCTTTTTCAACCTTTACTGTCTCGAAAATATAATCCGGAGAGCGATCTTCCAGAAAGTAAAAACTCAGTGCTCCGGCAGTCAAAACACCAATAACGGCCAGAATTATTAATCTTTTTTTATTCATCTTATTGTAATTTTATTTCTCTCTGTTCTTGTTTAACGATAATGGTACTACATGAAACTCATTCTTAACTAAATATTACACTGAAATTATTTATTTTCCGGTGTGATAAATGTTGTAATGCTAGTTTCGTTTCCCATGTAATATTCTACAATTTTCTTTTGCAGAATGACCGTATATTTTGCCCGTGTAAGATCTGTCTGAGCTTCTGTAAGGTTATTTTTGGCTGTTAAAAAGTCAACCGAATTCACCATGCCCTGAGCAAACATCTCTTCCGACACCCGATACGATTCCTGCTGTGCTTCTACCTGTTCAAGGTTGGCTTGATACGAACTACTTGCCGATTCAGCATCGGTACAAGCTTGTTCAATGGCTTGCCTAAGTTCATTTCTAATATCAATTAAATCATACTTTATATCTTCAGCATCAAGCTGAGCCTGCAAGATGTTGTTCTTTACTGTTTTTCGCTGATAAATGGGTATTGACACCGACAGCCCAAGCGAAGGAGTTATTTCATGCGACATTTGTTCGCCAAATCCAACATTATTTACGGCATTGCTATACAAGGTGCTCATGCTTGCATTTAACGACACCTCGGGCAAGGCATCGGCTTTGGCCAGTAGAATATCCATTTGTGCACTTTGAAAATCCAACTCAGCGGTTTTGATACTGGGCTGAAGAGCTAGAGCCATTTGGTACACCTCGGCCGCATTGGTTTCTATTTCACTTATCAGTAATGTTTCAATGTCGGGATTGACAATATCGAAGTCATCGTTAACAGGCATATTCATCAACTGCATTAACGACACAAGGCTTACCCGCAAATCGCTTTTTGATTCAACCAGACTTGCTTTGTCGCTGGCATATTCCGATTTAATGTTCAGGTAATCGCTGGGCGATAATACACCAGCTTCTTTTCGAATAGTTGCCTCTTCCAGCTCTTTTGCAGTGGCCTCAAGCACAGCTTCATCGTTTTTCAATTGCTCTTTGGCATACATCACCGAAATATAGGCAGAAAGCACATCGAGGCAAATTAACTCTTTTTGAGTTTGAATATCAGATTCAGCAGCTTCCAGATTGGTTTGACCCTGACTGATAGCATTTTTTAGTTTGGCACCGTTGTACACGGTCAGGCTCGAACTTAATGAAAGACTCATGTACGAGTTATTGTCTCTGTCCCAGCCGGTATCCGAATCGTAAGCGTTACCAGAACTAAAGGTTTCGCTTCCCGATAAACTAAGATTTGGGTTGCGGGCTGCCTTTTTTTGCTCCAGCCAACTTGCCTGGCTTTTAATTTCATTACTTGCCCGCCCCATGTCAGTGTTGTGTTCCAGTGCATAGTTAATGCACTCTTCGAGGGTGAATTTATCCTGCGCATTACCCGGTACAGCCAGCGTTAGCTGAATAATCAGTATACAAACGCTTATTTTTAGTAGCTTCTTCATTTCACTTGTTCTTTGTCTCATTTTCACGGGCAAAGATTTGTGAAATGTTATTCTTAATAAATTCTTTTAGACGGAGATTGTAATAATTTAGAAGTTTGGAGTGTTTCTTTCGATAAATGAAACGAGCATGAGAGAGTTTTTACGGATAAATAATTTATTAAAATCATGCGAGTTCCATCTTATACCTTATAAAACAACCATTTTTAATAAAATGACAAATGCCCGATACAGGAATTAAAACATTTGACCATAGAAACAATTACATAAAACCTGCTACTTAAACATAATGTACAGTATTTCTAAAGCCTTATTTTTAAAGGAAATAAA
The DNA here is from genome assembly GCA_041583785.1 of Draconibacterium sp. GTDB lineage: Bacteria > Bacteroidota > Bacteroidia > Bacteroidales > Prolixibacteraceae > Draconibacterium. Next base: position 7,910 of record JBFHFE010000002.1, read on the forward strand.
AATGTAATGCAGAGCCACTGATGTAGGTCCAAATCGAACAAGGGTATAACTAAAAATCAGCGCACCACTGGCCGCGCTATTTAGTTCAGCGGAATAGTAAAATAAAAAGAAGACCCTTTCCCCTCTTCACTTTCCACCCATATCCGTCCATGATGTTCGCTAATAAATTCCTGGCAAAGCACCAACCCTAATCCTGTACCTCTTTCTTGCTCGGTGCCCAAACGCGAATAGTTAGTGCTTATATGAAACAATTTATTAAGCTCTTCAGCAGGAATTCCAATACCCGTATCAGAAATTTTAAAAAGCGTTTCTTGAGCGGTTTCGTTTACATCAATATTTATAACTCCCTGAGGCCTTGTAAACTTAATGGCATTCGAAACCAAATTACGAATTACCATACCAAGCATATTTTTATCTGCAGTAATTTCCAAATCAGCTTTTTGATAGCTTAGTTTTAATTCGATATGTTTTTTGGCAATCATATTCTTTAACAAATCAACCTCTTTCTGAATCAATGTTGCCAGGTGTACTTTGTCGGGATGATATGGCATTAATCCACGTTGACTGCGCGACCAGAGTAGTAGGTTTTCAATGAGGTCGAGAATGAGCTTTGCTGAATCGTGCGCAATGGCAATCATTTCAATTTTTTCTTGCTCCGAAAAATCATTGTATTCTTCTCGTAGTACTTCCAAAAAACCAATCATTGATGAAAAAGGATTTTTAAGATCGTGAGCTAAAATCGAGAAGAATTTATCTTTGGATGCGTTGGTTTCTTCAAGCCTTTTTTTCTGTATTTTTAATAAGTCCGCCTGCGATTCGATTTCTTTTTTTTGTATTCTAAGGTTATTGTACTGTTCAACTATCTTTTTATTTTGAATTTGGAGTTCCTTTTCCGCTTTTTCAAGTTCAATGGTCCTTTCCTTTACCTTTTGGGCCAGAATTTTCTTCTGCTTTTGTAAATTATTTAGTCGTATGTAATAAATAGCTATTATTAAGGCCAAAAGCATTAAAACCATTGCACCCCGAAACCATAACTTTTCCCACCAGGGAGGATGCACAATAATTTTAACCGAGGTTCCCTTTTCATTCCAGACTCCATCGTTATTCGATGCTTTTACTTTAAAATTATACACTCCAGGGTTCAAGTTTGTATATAAAGCTTCACGTTTATTGCCTACGTAATTCCAATCTTTGTCAAAGCCTTCCATCATATACGCAAACTGATTATTTTGCGGCAAGGTGTAATTTAAAGCCACAAAGTCAAAGCCTATAAAAGTCTGTTTGTAGCTCAACTCTATTTCTTTGGTAGCCCATATTTCCTTTTTCAGGGGAGAATTTTCATCTCCTGGAGTAACTGTTTTATTAAAAAGCTTAAAATCCACAATATGTACTTCAGGAATTAGCTTATTATTAACCAAACTTTCGGGATTAAAAATATTATACCCATTTATTCCTCCCAAAAATAATTCGCCACTTTCGCTTAGGTAGAACGAGTTTTGCAAGAAATCAACATCCTGTAATCCATCCTCAAAATCATAATTTCTAATTACAAAATCATTCTTATTAAATGCCGAATCAAGGCTGGCTTGTGGATTTAATTTCGAAAGTCCGCGAACCGATGTGACCCATAAAAACCCACTATTATCGGTAATTAAGTTACTTAATATACTACTTGGAAGCCCCTCTTTTTTCCCGTATCGCGTGAAACTTTTACTAAGTCTATCGAACTTATTTAGCCCATCCAGAGTAGCAATCCACAGGTTTCCATCTAAATCTTCGCAAATAGAAATTGCATTTGATTCGCTAAGAGTTGTTTGGTCGTCCCTTTCATGATTATGTTGAATGAAATTATCTTTTGCCCTGTTGTAATAATTTAAGCCCGATTTTGTTCCAATCCATAATTCATTGTTTCCATCTAAAAAAATTGAATAAATTAAGTTAGAGCTTATACTATTCACATCATCAGGGTTGTGGGTATAGGTTTTTATTTCTTTCGTTGATTTTTTCAGAAGAATCAGGTTCTCGGTAGATCCAATCCAGATTTCATCATCTAAACCCTGAATTATACTATAAATATTGGAATTGCTAAGATAGTGTTCAAATTGCTGGCTTGTTTTATTGTACAAATGAATACCATTGTAGGTTCCTACCCATAAATCGCCATCGCGGTCCACACAAAGAGTTCTAACATTATCACTGGTAAGGCTACCTGCTTTATTTACATCCATTCTGAAATGCTTAAAATCTCCCGTTTTTCGGTTAAAAAGATTTAAGCCTCCACCTTGAGTTCCTACCCATATTCCTTCGTTAGTGGTTGCAAAACAACTCACCATATTATTGCTTAAGCTGAAAGGATTATGAATATTATTTTTTATGTGTGTAAAGTTTTGTGCACCATTATATAAATAGCTTATTCCTTCGCTATAAAAGCCGACCCAGAAGTTCTCCTGTCTATCAGCATAAAATGAAAATATAGAATTTTGGGTTATGCTATGCTCATCCCCTTCTATTCTAACATGGTGGATAAATTCGGGATTTGCTTTTTCTTGTTCTTCGGGCATGAGTTGTTCAAGAGCTTTCTTAGTGCCAACCCAAATTATGCCCTTATTGTCTTCGTAAAGAGTCCTTACTACATCGCTGGCTATACTTTTATCATTATTTTCATCGTGGGTATAACGAACAAAAATTCCTTGCTCTAAATTAACTAAGCAATTTAACCCCTCCCTGCGAGTTCCTGCCCATACACGGCCTTTGCGATCTTCAATAATCGTTTCAACCTGCGATTCGCTTATACTAGCCGGATTATTTTCATCGTGTTGAAAAGAAGCCAAAGTTTTTTTGTTTATAGGATCGTATAAAACCAATCCACTACTACCCCCTATCCACAATAAACCATTACTTGTCACTTCTATGGCTTTGGCATCTACTATTTCCAAACCTCTCGATGCTCCGTATCTTATAAAACAATCATTATCATAGTCATACAAACACAAACCACTAATTGTTCCAATCCATAAGTTTCCATCGGCAGCTAAACAAATCGCTCTGATTGTATTGTCGAGTATTGAAGTGGTATCATTTTCATCGGCCTTATAGCGATGAAATTGTTCCGTTTCAACATCAAGGCGGTTTAACCCATGATTTCGTGTACCTGCCCAAATATTTCCGTTTTTATCTTCGCAGAGAGATAGAATTTGATTTCCACTAATACTAAACGAATCTTCACGACTGTACTTATATTCTTTAAAAGAATATGCATCATACTTGTTCAGGCCTCCGGCTCTGGTTCCAAACCACATAAAACCTTTACTATCTTGCAAAATACAATAAACAGTGCTATGCGAAAGGCCATCCTTCATTGTTATATGCTCAAACCTTAAATTATTATTTTGAGCATAAATCGAGTTTAAACCTATTAATAGAAATAACACTATTGCTTTAAAAACCCGACCAGAGTATATTATTATATCCCGGTACCTCATGTAAATTTATTATCGTCCCAAACGCTGAAATTAATAAAATTTAGGTACATGCAACCATTCCGCTTATTGTTATAGAACAATATTGACTGCAGAATAGAATTTCCCTCAAAATATGGAAATAAAAAAGAGAGTTAGAAACTAATCTAACTCTCTCATTATTAACTGTACCCTGGACGGGATTCGAACCCATGACCTACTGCTTAGAAGGCAGTTGCTCTATCCAACTGAGCTACCAAGGCAGCCTTATTTTGCGGTGCAAAAGTATAAATCTCTTTTCAAAAAACAAATTTCAAATCTCAAATAATTTAATTAGTTTGATTTGGCATTTGTAATTAGTGATATCTAGAGCAGATTTATTCCATTAGCTTTGCACTTTGTTTTCATCTCATCGGGCCATATACTCGACTGAATTTCACCAATATGCGCCTTTCGCAGGAAGTACATACACAAACGCGACTGGCCTATGCCACCACCTATTGTTAAGGGTAATTCACCGTTCAATAATTTTTTATGCCACAGTAATTCTTTTCTATCTTCAGCATTTCTTATTTTAAGTTGCTGCTCGAGTGTTTCCTTATCCACGCGTATTCCCATCGACGAAATTTCGAAGGCTCGGTTCAGTACATTATTCCAAAGAATAATATCGCCGTTTAAACCTTTATATCCTTTAACAGTTTGAGTACTCCAGTCGTCGTAATCGGGGGCACGACCGTCATGAACTTCACCATTTAACATTTCGCCTCCAATACCAATAACAAAAATAGCCCCGTGTTTTTTGGCTTCTTCTGTTTCGCGCTCAAAAGGGCTTAAGTCTGGATATTTAGCAGCGAGCTCTTCGGAATGAATAAATGTAATTTCTTCAGGTAATTCGGGTTCAATATCGAGGTAGGTTTCGCATACATAAAACTCGGTGCGCACCATGGCCGAATAAATTTTAGTTACAATGTATTTCAGATAATCCAGGTTTCGCTGTTCGCTGCTAATTACGCGTTCCCAGTCCCACTGATCGACATACAACGAATGAATGTTTGTCAGTTCTTCGTCGGGACGAATAGCATTCATGTCGGTATAAAGCCCAAACCCTTCTTTTATATTCAGGTCGGCCAAAGCAATGCGTTTCCATTTTGCCAATGACTGAACAATTTCGGCTCTTGTTTCATTTAAATCTTTCATCGGGAACGATACCGGACGCTCAACACCATTCAGGTCGTCGTTAATACCTGTCCCCTGCCTTACAAATAAAGGAGCAGTTACCCTTCGCAAACGAAGCTCTGAAGCTAAGTTTAACTGAAAGAAATCTTTTATTTGCTTAATTGCCTGTTCGGTTTGATACACATCCAAAACCGATTTGTAATTTTTTGGAATTGTAAGCTTCATGTTGTTGTTTACTTGTTAGTAGGATATCCGAAAACCGACGAAAAAAATTCTATTTTCGACGTTGTTTCACACATCCTGCACAATTAATTTGTGCTGTTAATATTTTAAAATCTTTATCTGTCTGTATAAGCAAAAATATAATTTCACTTTCAATTTAAAAGAAAAATCAACCATTAATCTTTCAATGTACGACTTTTAATTTTTTACAGTAGAATATTGTTCGAAATATTATTTTTGTGCGTTTAAGGCATGTCCATATTCAAAAAAAATATCCCAAGGCTTTACCTGGTTAAAATCTCGAAATGGTTTAACATGGTTATGCCCATTGTTGTACTTTTTTACCACGACAATGATATGGGGATGCACGAAATCTTTGTTCTGAAAGCAATTTATTCAGTTGCTATTGTTGCCATGGAAATTCCCTCGGGCTGGATGGCCGATGTTTGGGGGCGTAAAAAAACTTTAGTTTTAGGCAGTATATTTGGCAGTGCAGGATTTTTGGTCTATAGTTTTTCGTATGGATTTTGGGCTTTTGTGGCTGCCGAAATTATTTTAGGTATCGGGCATTCTTTTGTTTCGGGAGCTGATTCGGCCATGCTTTATGACAGTTTGAAGGCCGACGGCAACACGAATAAATACACCCGCGCTGAAGGAAGGATAACATCGGTTGGAAATTTTGCAGAAGCCATTGCCGGGATTGTTGGTGGTTTTTTAGCGGCAATAAGTTTACTCACTCCTTTCTATTTCCAATTTGCAGTAGCGGCCATTGCCATTCCTGCTGCCTTAACTTTGGTTGAACCTAAAATTCATTCTACGGAACACGTTCATTCCATAAAAAAAATAGTTCAAAATATTCGCAGCACCTTTGTATCTAACCAAAATTTGCGGATTTCAATTTTACTTTCGTCAGTTACCGGAACGGCAACCCTGACTTTTGCATGGTTTGTTCAACCTTTTTTTAAAGCAATTAACTTGCCGGTAGAGTTTTTTGGGATTTTCTGGACAGCACTAAACTTAACAGTCGGTATTTCGTCGGTATTTGCCCATAAAGTGGAAGGTCTAATGGGGAAACGCAGGTCGATCCTACTGGTAGTTTTGTTACTTTCGGCGGGTTATATATTTTCAGGAGCCTCTGTTTCGTATTGGGGAATTGGCTTTTTATTTCTTTTTTACCTGGTTCGGGGAATAGCTACTCCTATTTTTAAAAATTACATTAACCAGTATACGGAAAGCGAGGTACGTGCCACCATGTTGTCGGTACGGAATTTTATAATCAGGATAGCTTTTGCGGCAATTGGCCCACTTTTAGGATGGATTACCGACAACGTTAGTTTAAACCGCGCTTTTATGCTGGCCGGGGCGATTTATCTTGTTTCGGCAATACTCGTGGTTTGGCCGTGGCTGCGCTCCCCAAAGAACAATTAAAGCTCCAATTTCAGTCCATCGTAGGCCAAAAATACATTTTCAGGCAATTCTTTCTGAACAATTTCGTGCCTTCCTATATCATGGCTCATGTGTGTAAAATAAGTCGTTTCAGGATTTACCTCGCGCACAACAGCAAGTGCTTCCTCGAGGTTATAATGCGAAATATGCTTCGCTTTCCGTAGTGCATTAACAACTAAAATTTTGCTGCCTTTTATTTTTTCAATTTCGGTTTTTTCAATAAAATTAGTGTCGGTAATGTAGGTTAAATCCCCTATCCTAAAGCCATAAACCGGTAATTTATGATGCCAACACCGAATTGGTATTATTTTTACACCATCGATTGTAAATGGCTCGTTGTACACATTTCTAAGCTGCATTTTCGGAATTCCCGGATATTTAAATTCAGCAAATACATAATTAAAAATCCGCTTAATGGCATTCTGCACACGTTCCTCAGCATAAATCTCCATGGGATTTTTTTGCACCCAGTTGTACGAACGAATATCGTCGAGACCAAATATGTGGTCGACATGTTCATGAGTTAGAAGAATGGCTCTCAATGACTTAACGTGTTCGCGTAGCATTTGCTGTCGAAAATCGGGGCCGGCATCAATCACAAAATTTATCCCGTTTATGGTTAACAACAACGACGAACGCAATCGTTTGTCTTTCTCGTCAGTAGAGTTACAAACATCACAATTACAAGCAATTACCGGAACACCCTGAGAGGTTCCGGTGCCCAGAAAGGTCGCTTCTATTTTCATTTTTTTCTCTGGCATTCAGCAAATTTAACAAAAGAGCTTTTGAAATGAGGAATATCGTTACTTTTGCAAAAATATTTTAACAATGGCAGCACTTTATCTTATCCCAAATGTTTTGGCCGATGGCGAATGGCAATCTGTTTTGCCGGCACAGGTAAAACCAATTTTAACCAACACCCAATTTTTTATTGTTGAGAATGTTCGCACAGCACGCCGTTTCATGAAACAGGTGAACCACGAAATAAACATTGACGAATGCACATTTTTCGAAATAAATAAACGAACAAAACCTCAGGAATTACCTCTTTTCCTAAAACCATTGGTTGATGGGCACGATGTGGCTGTAATCTCGGAAGCTGGTTGCCCCGGAGTAGCAGATCCGGGTGCTGATGTAGTTCGGATAGCACATCAGCAGCAACTTAAAGTGGTTCCAATTGTTGGGCCTTCGTCGATCTTGCTGGCATTAATGGCCTCGGGATTAAACGGACAGAATTTTGCATTTAAGGGCTATTTACCTGTAAAACCACTGGAAAGGACACGCTCGCTGGCAGCACTCGAAAAAAGTGCCAAAAGTTCGGGACAAACGCAGATATTTATTGAAACCCCGTACCGAAACAACCAAATGATAGCCGACGTTTTAAAAACCTGTTCGCCGGCAACCTTGTTTTGTATTGCGGCAAATATTACGGGTGAAAGTGAATTTATTCAAACTAAAACAGTGCAGGACTGGAAAAAGAACGGCGTGCCCGATTTGCATAAACAACCGGTTATTTTTTTGTTAGGATAGGGATTATTTGGTTCCAACCATTGATAGTGCGGCTTATAAGCCACCGATTCCGAGCTCCTGGAGTAGTTTATACTCGTACTCAAAATTTGGCGTAAAAACACCTTTCCCAAGGTTCTTTTCCACCTGATTTTTTGTCCAGAAACGAACTTCTTCCACCTCGTCGGTTTGGATACCAAAATTCTTAAAATCGTAGGTGGTAAACAGGTAAACCAACTCCTTTTCCACCTCCGATTCCCATTTGTAAACCTTTTGTAAGCTGGCCGAGAAATCCTTTAGTCCAATTTCCTCAAATGCCTCTTTTCGCAAGGCCTGCTCCAGAGTTTCACCTGCCGAAATATGGCCACCAACAGCAGTATCCCACTTCCCCGGTTGAATTTGTTTGTTCAGGGGGCGTTTCTGCACAAGAATAGCTTTGTTTTTATTCAGCACATGCAAATGTACCACCGGATGCAAAAGCTTGCTGCCATTGTGCACCTGGCTACGCGGTGCTTTTCCGGTAACCTTGCCCAACTCGTCAACCAAAGGCACCCACTCTTCGTTATTCAGCGCCTTTTGTTTTCGTTTCTGGCGAAAAATTTCGACAAGAAAATAAACGCCAAAAATGATATAAAACAATCCGCCGCTAATAAAAGCCCATGCTTCTTTGCTCATAAAAAAGGCTGCATAAAAAACCAGAACAGTGTGGGCAGAAAAAATAACAAACAAAACTTTCAAGCTTTGGCGCATTTGCTGCATTTGGGCTTCGTTAAACTCCACCTCTTTCATGTAACGTTTGCCCATTAAACCAATAATATTAACCTTCGAAAATGCTGATACAGCAAGTACAATAACCAGAATCATCTCGATTAAGCCCGGCTTTAGTTTAAAGAAAATATCGTTATCGAGTAAAATTGAAACTGCTCCAAGAATTACCAGCAGCAAAGTATCAAATAACACAAATTTTTCAAATCGTTTTTCTTTAAAGGCAATCCACCCCATTTCGGCAATACCAATACCAACGGCCACAAATAAACCAATTTTTGTACCCCATATTTCGTCGGCTGCAATAAAAACGAAAAGAGGAATAAACCCGGGCAATAACTTTTTTAATAGCTGAGCTCTGTTCATCACATAAAAATTTCAATCCCGTAAGGATCAGATTTTGGTTTGCAACAATTGCTCCCCAAATTCGGGTAAAAGCTGTTTAAATTTCTCAATTGTTTCTTCCAATCCAAGTTTCGATTCGCCACCGGCAGCATTTAAATGCCCACCACCATTGAAATGTTGGCTCGAAAAAGCATTAACAGGAAAATCGCCTCTTGAACGGAATGAAGCTTTTACAACACCTTCTTTTTCGATAAACAAAGCACTAAATACAATATTATTTATTGATAACGGATAATTTACAAATCCTTCGGTATCGCCCTGTTTAAAATTAAATCGTTTTAATTCTTCTTGTGAAAGGCTAATTATGGCAGACCTGAATTCGGGAAACACCTGCATTTTTACGTTCAAACAATAACCAAGCAACTGCATTCGTGAAGCTGAGAAATTATTAAAAACAGCCGCACGAATTTTCGCCGTATCAATTTCGTACTCCATCAGGTTGGATACCACTTTATATGTGTTCTTAGAAGTATTGTGGCTAAAGCCCCCGGTATCGGTTAAAATACCAGTAAACAAAGCCTCGGCAGCCTGGCAGGTAAAATATTTCTCCATTCCGATATTGCATAGTACATCGAAAACCAATTCAGCAGTTGAACTGTATTGTGTTTCAGAGATGGTGTAATCGCAAAAGCGTGTTGGAAACGGGTGATGATCGATAAGAATTTTTGTCTTTTTAAAGCTACTAATCATTTTTTCAAGATGACCAGCCCTCTTTACTTCGTTAAAATCGACACATACCAAAGCATCTGCCTCAAAAATTAATTCTTTTGCCTTCTTTTTATCTTGCTCGTAAATTACAACTGGAACATCCGACGAAAACCATTTTAAAAAGTCGGGATAGTTATTCACAGACACAACGTTTACCTGGTGTCCGAAATTCTTTAACACTTGCCCCAATCCAAGGGCTGCACCAATAGCATCGCCATCGGGATTCTCATGCGGAATAATTGTAATCTTTCTCTTGGTTTCGGAAAAAATGCGTTTAACCGATGTAATATTCTCTATGTCAGTATTTTTCAAAGCTTTCAAAATTAGAATTAGCAAAGATAAGAATTCTTATTTCGCAGGAAGAGTAAATATTCCAATTTTTAGTATATTGTATAACTAACTTAAATGAATCATAAAAATGGCAGGAACAATAACCTTTACAATGATAAAGCCCAAGGCTTTTAAAGACAATCACGCAGGTGCAATTTTACACATGGTAAGCGAAGCTAATTTTAAAATAAAGGCCATAAAGGTTACCCGCTTATCGGAAGAACAAGCCGGAGCTTTTTATGCCATTCATAAAGATAAACCATTTTACCAGTCGTTAATAAAATTTATGAGCTCAGGCCCTATTATAGCCGCAATACTTGAAAAAGAAAATGCAGTAGAAGCATACCGAGCTTTAATTGGCGCCACCAACCCCATAAATGCAGTTAAAGGTACTATCCGAAAAATGTATGCCACCAGCTTACAGGAAAATGCAGTGCATGGGGCCGATAGTGATGAAAATGCAAATATAGAAGCCGATTTTTTCTTTTCAAAAATGGAAAGATTTTAACCCGAATTCGGTTAACAATCTGAATTTAAGAACAATAGCCAAACTCAGGTAATCAGCTTACTTCTACTCTGCATAAATGCAATAAGAAGTGTTAAAGCCCGGAAATTTTAAACCTGATACTTTAGCACTAGAATGCTAATATCGTCGGACTGGGGAGTACCGCCGATGTACAATTCAAGGCTTTGTTCTATTCTTTGTACAATCTGCTGGGGAGTTTGTCCGGCCAGGCTTTTGAGATTTTCTTTCAAACGCTCTTTGCCGTATTGTTGTTTATTCTCATCGATAAGCTCCGTAACACCATCGGTATACAAAATAACCGAATCTCCTTTTTCCATTTGCACTTTCTCTTCCAAATATTTTTTATCGGGATATAAGGCCAGGGGTAATCCGTGAGACTGTGCCAGCGGCTTTACTTTCCCATTCTCTTTCAGAAGATAAGGAATGGTATGTGCAGCATTACAATAGGTAAGCTTCCCTGTTCTAATATTTAAAACGCCCAAAAACAGAGTTAGAAAAAACTGGTGGTGATTTTTGGTAAAAAGTTCATTATTTACACTTTCAACAATTTTTTTTGCCGATTTTACTGTTGCGTTGTTTTTTATAACAGTCTGTGCAACGCTCATAAAAAAGGCCGCCGGTATTCCTTTCCCCGATACATCACCCATTGAAAACACCAAATGATTATCATCCAAAAAGAAATAGTCGAACAAATCACCGCTTACCCCCTTTGACGGTTTATAACAAGCATATAAATCAATGTCATTCCTTTCGGGAAAAGCGGGAAAATCTGTTTTGATAAAACTGCATTGAATTTCAAAAGCCTGACTTATATCTCGGTTATAGCTTGCGCTTTTTTCAGCTTCTTCGGAGCGAGTCATTTTGTATTTTTCGAACCAGGTTTGCATGGCGTTAAGACTCTCAGATACCTGTCGGATTTCATTCTTAGGGATTTCGTCGGAATCGCCGGTAACACTGCTGAATTTTTTTAATTGTTGGGTTACAAAACTAAGCGGCTGAATTTGTCGATTCGAAATATAAGTAACCAGTAAATAAATAATAAGTATACCCAAAACCGAAAAAAACAACATTTGCAACATTGGCAGGTACAAAGGCTCGTATAATTCTTTGTAGGGAAGAATCAATACTAAAGTCCATCCACTGCTTGCAACCGGAGTGTAATATACCCAGCATTTGGCATAGTCTAATAATTCAGGATAAGCAACCAGTGTTCCAGCCCCCCTTTCAGCTATTATTTCGTTAATATTTATTGTACTAATATCAAAAATTTCTTTCGGCAATTCGTGAATATTCCGTCTTAATATCCATTCTTTTACAGGATGAGTAATATACTCTCCTGACTTCGATAACAAAATGGCATAACCATTTTGACCAATTTTAGCACCATTAACCGATTCGCTTAATTCATCCATCGATAATTCGCAAATTACCCCACCTATTCGTTTCCTAACGCCGTCTTTTACTTCTATTTCAATAGGAGAATAATAGGCAACCACAACATGACCATTTCTATGGCAACGCACCGGTTCCGACCAGGCTTCTTCATTATTTTTAATTAAACGCTGAAAATCTTCGTCACCACTTGTGCAGGTTTTAAAATACGTATTCCCTTTTAACAGATACGTAGAATCGTTGTCCTTGTAGCAATAATAATTACGGTTATCCAAATCAAAAACTGTTGAGTCGATACTAATATTTAGCGCATTTATGAAGCTGTATTTTTCGACAATCGATTTTATAAAAAGCTCTGCGTGATCCTGCTGTCCATAAAAAATAATCTGATCCGCCACATTTGAAGTTATCTCACGGGTTGCCAGCACTCTACTTTCTAAACTATTTATCAACTGTTGACTGATTCCAATTGCCCGGTTGTGTACACTTTCCTGTAAAAACTTTTTGTTAAACATAAAGTAAATACCAATAAATACCACAAATACACCTATCACTGCCAGCGATATGTAAATACTTAAACGATAAGCAATTGATTTATTTAACATAAGATGACTTATTTCTTCTTCAGGATAAACAATTTACGTAATATTTTTTAAAATGAAAGCGAATTATGATCTTTTAACCACTCTCGTGTTCCCCTAAACCGGCATGAAAAACTAGCCACTTCCGATGCACATTTTAGCGCAAGGGCAAAGTCATTCTCTTTCAGCCAGAAATAACAAAAAGCACCGTGCAAAAAGTCACCAGCTCCTAGTGTATCTTTCACTTTCGTGGTTTTAACATTCACTTCCCCTCTATTGTTTATGCTCTGGTAAATAATACTTTCGTTTCCTCTTGATATGGCAGAATGAGTAACACCAGTATTATTCAAATAGGTAAAAACCTGCTGTTGATTTTTACAATTCGGAGGAAAAAAATCGGCAGAACAAATCGCTACATCGCAATATTTTAGTATTTCCTGGTATTGTGGTTTCCAACTTCCGCAATCCGTCACAACAGGAATATTATTTTTGCGTGCATATTTGGCACAAGAAATGCTAAATTCAGGATAAAATCCATCGACCAGCAGCACCTGTGGTTTTACGTTGGCAAATAAATCAGCTACATTAAAAATGGGTTTAATATCAGCTGGATTATGCGTAAAAATATTTCTATCGCCGTTAAGCGAAGTTACAACCGAAGCCAGAACGGGACTCATTTTTTCTCCGTCTGCAAAATCAGTATACTGAATATTGTTACTCATAAAATCGTTGTGAATAAACGATGAAAATGAATTATCGCCTATGGCAGTGGCTAAATGTGCCCCACCATTTAAATGCCCAAAAGCAACCGCCGCATTGGTTGCAGGCCCGCCTACCAGAATATCGGGTGGTTTACTTTTTATTTTTACATTCGACACTGGAAATTCGTCGATAAAATATTGAACATCAATAGTTGTTAATCCTACAAAAAGTCCCCTCATAATAAAAAAAAGGCTGCCAGGATTTCCGACAGCCAGTTTGTAATATTTTATTAAATTACAGGTTTATAGTAATCGAGCTATAAACTTATAAACGTCAAATAATTCTAAGTATTCATTGCACCACAAACGGTAATAACCTGCCCGCTAACGTACGACGACAAGTCGGAAGCCAGGAATGTTGCCACACCTGCAACCTCTTCGGGTGTACCACCACGTTTTAAGGGAATAGAAGCTTCCCAGGCTTTTCGTGCTTCTTCCGGAATTTTTCCTGTCATTTCGGTAATAATAAAACCAGGTGCAATGGCATTCGAACGGATACCCCGAGACCCCAGTTCGCGTGCTACCGACTTGGTAAAACCAATAATACCTGCTTTGGATGCTGAGTAGTTGGCTTGTCCAGCATTTCCACTCACCCCAACAACCGAACTCATGTTGATAATTGAACCACTACGTTGTTTTAACATGATTCGCTGGGCAGCTTTTGTGAAATTAAAAACCGATTTCAAGTTCACATTAATTACTGCATCCCACTGCTCTTCAGTCATTCGCATCAACAAGGTATCTTTTGTAATACCTGCGTTGTTTACTAAAGCGTCAATTCTACCAAAATCTTTAACAATTTCGCCAACAACTCTGTCGGTATCGTCAAATTTACTTGCATCAGAAGCATAGCCTTTTGCCTGAACACCCAACTCTTGTAATTCAGCTTCGGTAGCCTTCATATTTTCATCTTCAAACAGGTCGGTAAATGCAACATTACAGCCTTCCTGTGCAAATTTAATGGCAATTGCTTTTCCAATCCCGCGCGATGCCCCGGTTACAACAGCCGTTTTTCCTTCTAATAATTTCATGTGCTTATTTTGTTTATTTATTAGGTAAACTATTTACCACCCATAATAATTATTCCACAAAAGTGTTAAGAATTCTCACTATGGTATTCCACATTTATTTTTTAAAACGTAACAAAGATAATAGTTTGAATTTAGGTAGTTTAATATCTAAACAAATTTTATTCAAATTCGGTCAACAGTGCACTTATAAGAAAAGTCTTTCTTACACCATATTCGCATCTTAAATTCGATGAAATGCCCCGTTATTACAGCACAAGTAACAATACAATTCTAGCGTAATTCCAACTTCCTTTAAAAATATTTTAGAAACGAACTCTGCTAGTTGAAGGTTTGCAAAAAAAGTATGAAACGAGCATGAGAAATATTCGCACAGTGGCGATTTTTTAAAATCATGCGGGTTCCATCTTATACCCTAGAAAACGAACAATTTTAATAAGATGAAACATAAAGCAACCTTTACGAGTAGGGAATTTGAAACATAAACTGTATCTATTTCGCTAAGTATAATTACGTTGATTAATAACTTACTGTCATTATTCCGTAAAAAATTATATTACGTAACAGCTTAGTAATTATTTATTTATTTATTCGCGGTTTATTTTTAAGTATTGAAGATGATTAGAAACAAATTACCATTTTTTTTTATTGTAGGCGCAGCTAAATCAGGCACAACCTCCTTACACAAATACTTAATCTCCAATCCCCATATTTTAATGTCGAGCCCCAAGGAGCCAAAATTTTTATCGTATACTAGTGGGATACAAACCTTTAATGGCCCTAACGACCATAAAGTAGAAAAGAAAATTATAAAGACCTCTAATGAATATGAGAAGCTTTTTGCGAAGGCAGCAAATCATTGTTCCGGTGAATCGAGCGCTGATAATTTATATTTTTACAACGAGGTAATTCCAAAATTAAAAAGTAATCATCCCGACAGTAAAATTATAATCCTTTTGCGCAATCCTGTCGAACGTGCTTTTTCTGCTTACACCCATTTGATACGTGACAGAAGGGAAACCTACAGCTTTGAAGAGGCTCTGAAACTTGAAGAGCAACGAAAAGCCGAAGGTTACGAATTTTTATGGTATTACAAATCGGTAGGCTTATATTTTAAACAGGTAGAAGCTTACCTTAAGAATTTTAAGAACGTGAAAATATTTTTGTTTGACGACTTAAAATCAGACTCGCTGCAAGTTGTAGAAGAAACCTGCGAATTTTTAGATATTCCGAAACATTCGGCAAATACAAACAAGGTTTACAACAAATCGGACAAGAAAAAAAAGAAATGGAGAAATTCGCTGTACTTCAATTACATTCAAAATAACAATTCAACCAAAGTAATTACGGATAAGCTTTTACCTGGAATTTGGGAAAATAGCATTAGCGATAAATTAAAACAGGAATTAGTACAAAACAAGGGGAAAAAATTAAAGCTAAAACCTGAAACACGAAAAATGCTTAGCGATTTTTACAAAGAAGATATTATGAAGCTGCAATCGTTAATAAACAGAGATTTAACGCATTGGCTGAGTAGTTAATAGAACAACAGCTAACTGGCAGCAATTATTTTAACCAGATTTCTGCATTAGAGTTTCGTGCCTGGCATTGAAAATACACTAAAATAAAAACTTGCAAAATAGAGCCACAGCACCGTATAAAACATGGTTGTGCAGACAGGTAGTTGCTAAACGGAATAGATTTTCGAATGCATAATTATGGACTAAAACAAAAAGCAGCCTAACTGATTCATAATTTCCGAAGCTTTTCCTTTTAAATAAATATCGGTTATCCGCCTCGTAAAAACCGTTTCTTCCGGATTTATTTCAATAACAGTTGCACCTGCTTGTTTAGCCGAATGGGGAACATACGAAGCGGGAGTAACTTCTCCGGTTGACCCAATAATTAAACAAACGTCGGCCTTTTCAGCATCGGCAAACGAATTTTGATAAGCTTCAGAGGGGATTCCTTCACCAAAGAAAATAAAATCAGGCTTTAACACCTCGCCATCATCTTCGCATCGGGGTGGAATATTTTTAAAATCGATAGCGTTTACATCGTATATCCTTCCACATTTCAGGCATTTCAGCTTCTTCGAGTTTCCATGAAATTCGTGTACTATCTTATTTCCGGCTTCATAATGCAAATTGTCAATATTCTGAGTAACGACAGAATTTAGGTATCCTTTTTCTTCCATTTCGGACAAAACAAGGTGGGCTTTATTTGGCTTTGCTTCGGCAAAAAAATCGTAGAATATTTCGCGTATATAAGGCCAGCACTCTTCGGGCTTTTGTAAAAAATATTCTATTTCAAGCACCTTCGGATCGTATTTATTCCATAAACCAAGTTCGCCTCTGAATGGGGGTATTCCACTTTCAACAGAAATGCCTGCTCCTGTAAAAGCTATAGTAAATTTCGATTTTTGGATTATTCTTGCTGCTTGTTTAATTGAATCGTCTATTTTTGCCATGATTCTGTTTTTTTTTGCAAAATTAGAAAAGAAAAGCTTTTAAGTAAATATAACATATATATGATATACGATTTTTTAATCGTTGGGGCGGGGCCTTATGGTTCAACATTAGCGTACGAGTGTAAAAAACGAGGCTACAAATGTCTGGTTATTGACAAGAGAGACCATATTGGCGGTAATTTGTACTGTAAAGAAATAAATGGCATAAATGTTCACTATTATGGAGCGCATATCTTTCACACAAAAAACAAGGAAATTTGGGATTATGTGAATCAGTTTGCCACTTTCAATAATTATATTAATTCTCCGCTGGCTTACTTTAAGGGTGAATTGTACAATCTTCCTTTTAATATGAATACCTTTTACCAGTTATGGGGAACTGTAACGCCTGCAGAAGCCATTGCTAAAATTGAAGAACAAAAAAGTAAGTTTAATTATACCGAACCTAAAAATTTGGAAGAACAGGCTTTAATGTTAGTTGGTGAGGATATTTACACGAAATTAATAAAAGGCTATACCGAAAAGCAATGGGGCTTACCTGCTACAAGCATACCAGCTTTTATTATCAAGAGAATTCCCGTACGATTAACCTACAACAATAATTATTTTAACGATCCTTACCAGGGAATTCCGATGGGAGGATACAATGTGATTATTAACAAAATGCTGGAAGGTATTGATATTCGTTTAAATACTGATTATCTGGAAGAAAGAGCTGAACTGGAAACATTAGCAAAGAAGGTAATTTACACGGGAGAAATTGATAAATACTTCGACTATAAATTCGGAAAACTAGCCTATAGAAGTCTTCGTTTCGAGCATAAATTTTTACCCAATAACGATAATTTTCAAGGTAATGCTGTTGTTAATTATACCGACAAAGAAGTGCCTTTTACACGTATTCTTGAACACAAGCACTTTGAATTTGGCCAACAAAAAGGCACTGTTATTACGCACGAGTATTCTGCGGATTATGGGAAGGACATGACTCCTTACTACCCCATAAACGATTCAAAGAACAATGAATTATATGAAAAGTACAAGCAGTTAGCAAAACAAAAGAGCAATATTCATTTTGGAGGCCGTTTGGGAGAATACAAATATTACAATATGGACCAGGTTATTGAATCGGCTTTAAACGATTCAGCTAAATTATTCAAATAGCATGAGCATTTATATCGCATTTCATAAAAAACATCCTTTTTTAACAACAGATTCGGTTTACAAGCCTTTACACGTTGGCAAAGCTCTTTCTAAAAAAGATTTAGGTTTTGATGGAGATAATACCGGAGAAAATATCTCCGGTAAAAACCGCTATTATTCCGAACTCACAGGTCTTTATTGGATATGGAAGAATACCCAATCAGAATTTGTTGGCTTATCACATTACAGGAGGTTCTTTTTTGCAAAAAAGCCGACCTTGGCTATGCGACTTAAAAAATGCTACGAATACCTTGGCTTACAAGGGAAAAAGAGAGTTGGTGTTCATTATTCATCAAATATTAATTCTAAAAAATTAATTTTAACAGGAACAGAAACCCAAAAGCTATTAAAAACTTACGATGCAATTATTCCAGTTAAACGCAAATTAAAGTATTCGGTGTACGAACAATACAATCGCAAACATATTATCGGCGATTTAGACAAAACGAAACAAATTATTTTGAGTTTATTCCCCGACTACGAGAATGCCTTTAACCAATGCATGCAACAGAAAGAAATATTACATTGTAATATGTTTGTTTTAAAAAGACAGCTATTTGAAGATTACATGAATTGGCTATTCCCCATACTCTTTGAACTGGAAAAACAAACTGACATTTCCAGGTACAGCAACTACCAAAAGAGGCTTTATGGTTTTATTTCGGAACGATTATTTGATGTTTGGCTAATTAAAAACAAGCCCAAAACAATAAGCCTGCCTGTTATTTATTTCAAAAAACTAAAAGTGTAAAAAGACTACTATTCCTTCGTTATCAAAGTTGGTCTATCTTTTTAACTCCCCCCTTCCCTATCGACTGAAATCTTAAGTCAGAATACAATTTGCCAAAATGAGCCCGGTTGCACAATTTTTGACGCAGGCTCTTGAAAATTATAGGGAAAATCAACTTATAACTGTACTTATATAAATTCACAACGATTTATATAGAGATTTAGATCAACTTTAACAGAATATGTCAAAATTAATTATTCATGTTGGTGCTCCCAAATGTGGTTCCTCAACTATTCAGGAGTTCTTAAAACAGAAACCATTTATTGAAAAAGTAAAGTTTAGAAAAATCACCATAAAAACAATTGACTCTTTTTATCAGGAAAAAGAAAACTCAAAACCATTTGTAAAATTTATAAAAAAATTAAATACCGATTTAAAACACAATAAAACGGTTATAATCAGTCATGAATACCTACTGGGACAAACAGAATGTATAAAAGCAATATGTAAATTAGCAAGCAATATTGATGAAATAAACGTTATTGGTTACGTACGAACACAATCGAGATTTCTTACCTCCGCTTTCGCTCAATGGGAGTTCAGAAACAAAAAAACGTATGACTACTATTCAAGCGTATTGAAAAAACACAATATCAGTTCTGCCTTCTTTTCAGGACTCGAAGCATTCTTAATTTCAGTAATATTGACCGACTTTTATTCCGAGCTAAAAGATCCAAGATACCATATTTACAATTGGAATAAATCGTTTAACTCTATAAAAGATGCAATTCCGAACTGCAAAATATTTTCGAATATCTTACCCGATAAAACAAACCAGTACAACTTAATTGATGATTTCTGCAAAAAATTAAACCTTACGGTTTATGATAAAAAGCTTCAAAAATCGAAGAAAAAAGTAAATGTAAAATTCGATTCAACATTAACAGAATCTTTTTACAATTCCTTAGCTCTGAACTATAAGGCGCCAACTAAAAGATTCGACAATTATTTTATCGAAGACTTATCGGTAAAATTAGGCAGAAATGACAACAACAACAACAACAACAACAACAACAACAACAACAACAACAACAACGACTTTGTAAAACAACTTTCAAATTACATTGACTCATCTTTTCTTGAATCGAATAAAAACTTTTGTAAACGCTACAACCTGCCATTAAACGCATTTGAAGTTGATAAAATAATCACCAAAAGTGAAATTACGGCCATCATTGATCATGAAATTGAAAGAAGGAAGCAAAATCCGGACGAGATCATCCAGTATTACAAAGATTTAACCGGGCAATGGATTCATTTTTATTTTCAATCTCATAAAAAACACGCATTCAATAAATTATCCTTAGTCTGTAAAAATTTATTTTAAAGTCGGCCAACGATCGATGCAGCACTTCCCCCGATTCGACAAAAATATCCTCACTGTTTCAGTATTTTTTTTAGCAGATGCAGACACACCTTTCGAATCGCACAATCTTTGCACTAAAAATGATTTAAATCAGCCCGTAATTCTTTCATTATTTTCACTGCAGATCTTGCACAATTCTGAATTTCTGAAAGGAATATTTTAAATCGAACCCGGGGTAATACCATTCATTTGTTTTTTCATACTTTTGCAAATACAAATATTAAAATATGCTCGATCAATCAACAATATGCGCTATTTCAACCGCCCCGGGAATTGGAGCGATTGCAATAATTCGTCTTTCCGGTAATGAAGCGATTACAATTACCGACAAAGTATTTCAAAGTCCAAACCAAAATAAATCACTAATAAATCAGAAAGGAAACACACTGCATTTTGGACAAATAATTTCGAATAATAAAGTAATTGACGAAGTTGTTGCTGCAATTTTCAGAGCACCGCATTCGTTTACCGGCGAAAATATTGTTGAAATTTCGTGCCACGGTTCTACTTTTATTCAGCAAAAAATACTGGAGACTTTAGTTGACAACGGAGCAAGGCTGGCACTGCCCGGTGAATTTACACAGCGAGCTTTTTTAAACGGAAAAATGGATCTATCGCAAGCCGAAGCTGTTGCCGATGTAATTGCATCGTCGAATGCAGCAGCTCATAAACTGGCTATTAATCAAATGCGTGGTGGTTTTTCGAAAGAAATTGGGGACTTGCGCAAACAGCTTTTACATTTTACCGCAATGGTTGAACTCGAATTAGATTTCGCAGAAGAAGATGTAGAGTTTGCCGACCGCACCGAACTCCAAAGCCTGACCGAAAGGATTGAAGTTTTAATTCGAAAGCTAAAAGATTCGTTTCAGCTTGGAAATGCCATTAAAAACGGAATTCCGGTAGCCATTATTGGCGAAACCAACGTAGGGAAATCAACTCTGTTAAACGCCCTTTTAAACGAAGATAAAGCCATTGTTTCGGATATTCACGGCACCACCCGCGACGTAATTGAAGATGTTGTCAATATCCGCGGAACAGCTTTTCGTTTTTTCGACACGGCCGGTATTCGCGAAACCAGCGACCATATAGAAAGCATGGGTATTGAGCGCAGCTACAGCAAGTTGGAACAAGCGACGGTTGTTTTACTGGTAGTCGACAGCCACAATCCTTACCCGATTGTTGAAAGCCGTATTCAAAAAATAAGGGCGCGAATTTCGAATGGGCAAACACTTATTATTGTTGCCAACAAAATAGATACCGGCTTGGAAGCTACCCTTCAACAGCTGGAAGTTTTGGAATTAACCGATAACGAAAAAATGGTGTTCATTGCTGCCAAACACAAAGCAAATATCGATGAGCTAATTGACCATATGATTCACTCCATTAACATAGATGCAGTTGACAGACAGGATGTTATTGTTACCAATGCCCGCCACTATGCAATTTTAAAAAATGCCCACGAGGCAATTTTACGTGTTTTAAATGGATTAGAGATGCAAATAACAGGCGATTTCCTTGCCCAGGATATTCGTGAATGCTTGCACTACCTCGGTGAAATAACCGGAGAAATTTCTGACAACGAAGTTTTGGGCCATATCTTTAAGAATTTCTGTATCGGAAAGTAACCGTCTCCACAGCCAAGACAATTGCATTTTTCGTGGAATTAACTAATTTAAATAACGGAAACTCCAATAAAAAAAATTAAGCCATAATTCTGGCCTGCAATCCTGACAAGCCTACAGCTATATTTATTACCTATGGTTGGCGCAGTACCCTAAAAGCTCCTGACGATTATTCCGGAGATACCGTTTAAGGGTTAATAGAGCAAAAGATCTTTCAGTTGCAAACAGTAAATATGTTGGTTCTGTTACTGTTGCACAAACATATCTGTCACCGAATTCTTTAAAAACCGCTTCATTTGAGGCGTTTTTTTTTGTAACTTTTCATATAATTCCTTAATTATTTATATATGGATAGAAGATTCTTATCTGTTGGCAATGAACTAGTTTCAGAAATAGAAAATTCAGATGTTTCTGTAGAAGGGACTTTTGGCAAGGTGAATCCGAAGTTACGAGATGAAGATATTATAAAGATAATTACCACCCTTCATACTACTGATACAATTAAGGGAAAGTTTAGAGATAGTAACGACATATCATCGCTATACCCCACAACTAAGATAATAATTGGTGATACCGATGATAGAATAAAGGTTCTGGAAACGGAATATCCTTATAACTGCATTGCACTATTACTCATCTATGATAATAATGGAAATGAATACACAGGAACAGGATTTTTTATATCTGAAAGATGTATTATCACCGCAGGACATTGTGTATATTTTAAAGGGAAGTGGGCAAAAGAAATAAAGGTTATTCCGGGTGCCAAAGGTGAAAAATATCCCTATGGTAAATCGATAGCACGAAAGTTTCGTAGTGTTGAAGGATGGACAATTTCAAAAGACGCAAATTTTGATTACGGAGCAATTATTTTAAATCATAATGACCTCTATAATAACATCAATTGTCACTTTGGCTATACAACACTAAATGATAAAAATAAGCTTATTGAATTAGCAGGTTACCCAATGGATAAAAAACGAACACAATGGAAAAGCGAAGGTCAAATAAAAAAGCTGACTAAATACCGTATTTATTATGAGTTAGATACTGTAAAAGGGAATAGTGGCAGTCCATTATTTATAAGAAAGGGTGAAAATAGAATAGTTGTAGGTGTTCATAGTTTTGGTCAAAACCCAAATTACTCAATTCGTTTAAACCAGGAGATTATAAATAGATGGTCAGAATGGTCAAGTCTTTAAAATATTGCGTTATGAAACGAGCACGAGAGAGTCTTCAAACAATTGCGATATATTAAAATCATGCGAGTTCCATCTTATTCCTTAGAAAACAAAGACAAACAATTTTAATAAGATGAAAAACCTATTATTAATTTTAATTTTAAGTGTTATGATATTCAATGTAAACGCTCAAAATAAGATTTACAACAACTCAGGAGACAAGAGTTTTGTAAAAGAGGATATTGAGATTTTTTTCGAAAATTCTTCAATAAAGTTTCCCCAACAAGAAGGGGAAGAACTAGCTCCAGCGCTAATTGCACTTCTACCTACCGCAGTCGATGTTGTTTTTCAATTAACAACTTCCAGCCTTGAAAAAAGAATAAAAAAATATACAGCAGAATATAGCAAGCAAAAAAGTTATCTCGAGGCTGGTAGCTTTACTGTGCCAAACTTTAAATTTAGCAGAAAGTTAGATTTTAATGAAAATGAAAAAGGACTAACCGGTATTGAGATTTCATTTAAAGCTGAACGCGTTAAAAAATTAAAGGCGATGGTGTATTATATTGAATATATAGAATTAAAATATGCATCGGCCAAAACTAAAGGAAGTAACAATTGTCTGGACTATTCCATTGAAATTAAACCCACTTTTTTAATTAATGGAGAAAAAAAGGTGCAGGAATTATCGCCGGTTACTATTTCATCTGTAGAATTTAAAAAGAATAATTTTGAGAAGAATAAACACAGAACGGAAATAATCCCTTTACCAGAAGGAGGCTTATTAACTGAAATGTCTGTTAAAATTGTTGAAACGAACCCTCAGAAAGTACGTGCTGAAAAAATATTATCATTCTGGAATGAAAATAAAGAAAGTGCAAAAACAATAGTTAACAATTTTCTACCTAAAGAAAAGGAGCAAGGTAACAATGAAGAAAGTTCCGGAACTTCTACCTCACATGAGGGTACATCAAATAATAATACAAGTACTGGTAATGAAAAATAATGCTAAAAACTCAACAACTTATTTAAACCGCTTCATACAAAGTGATTTTTAACACCTGATTATCAAGGCGAAGAGGGCTCTCCCACTGCACGAATTCCACTCAGGAAATAGGGTGTCCGACTGCCTCCTTCGGCAAGTTCAGTACACTCTATGCTAAAAACATGTAAATCAAGAATCTAAAAATACAACACAGAAACCTAAAGGATGTCAGGATAAATTGTTCTTTGAACCTTACAAAGGTCATGCATTGCAATTCTAAATCAGCTAAAAGAGAATAATATCGATGACTTTTCTCCCTTTTTGTTTAACCCTTGCAAACCGATACACGTATTATAACTTATGTAATAACCTGAGTTCAGTTATAAATCAGGCATCAGTTTCTACTAATTTTTAGCAGAAATTAATACAGGCTATTGAAGGACTTTTAAATAAATCAGAAAAAAAATAGAGTAATTTATGCAAGAACCAGTGAAATCCGAAGGAAATTGCAGAAAAGCACAATTTTTGAACCAAAAATCTCTGGAAATAACCCGCTACCCTTTCAATATCTTTAATAGAGCATAGGTTAATAATTAATACATAAGATTTTATAATCAACAAAATACGCGATATGACAGACAAAAATTTACAAAATTCAGGAATTGTTTTAGTTAGCGATATTTACCCCGATAACCTGATTGTATTACCCCTTGAAAACAGGCCCATTTTCCCGGGGTTGGCTCTGCCTTTTACGTTTGCCTCACCGGAAATGGTGCAAGCCATTGAATATTCTCTTGAAAAAGAAAATGGCTTTATTGGAGTTTCACTTGTTCGTGAAAACAACACAGGCGAAGATGAAGAATGGGATTTATACAAAACAGGTACTTTGTTGAAAACGATTAAGGTATTAAACAAATCACCAGAAAGTATTCAGATTTTTGCCCAGGCAGTAACCCGTTTTCATTTTGTAAAATCGGTGATAAAACATAATATTCCACACTGGCAGGTGGCTTACGAATACGACGAACGAAAACCTGTAACCGATGAGATTAAAGCCTTTACCATGGCCATTATTAATTCGGTAAAAGAATTAATAAAACTCAATCCCATGTTCCAGGAACAAATGCGTCTGGCTCTAAGTCAGGTCGGCCTGGAAAAACCCGGTTTGCTGATGGATCTGGTGGCCTCGTTTCTTTCTGCCGAAGGAACAAAACTGCAGGATATTCTGGAAACAATAGAACTCTTCGAGCGAAGTGAAAAACTATTGGTTCTGCTTCGCGAAGAGATAGAAATTAGTAAGCTTCAGCAGGATATACAACAACAAATTGAAGAAAAAATTTCAAAAAACCAGCGCGAATTCTTTCTTCGCGAACAGCTTAAAGTAATAAAACAAGAACTGGGAATTGAAAAAGACGACAAATCAAACGAAATAGAAGTTATTAAGAAAAAACTCGGCTCGCTCTCACTTAGCAAGGAAGCACAAAATGTTGTTGACGAAGAGTTGAATAAATTGCAAACACTGGAAGTTGGTTCTGCTGAGTTTAATGTTACCCGCACATACCTGAATTGGATTACCGATTTGCCCTGGGGTAATTTTTCTGAAGATAACCTCGAGCTGAAAAAGGCACGGAAAATACTCGACGAGCAGCATTATGGACTTGACGATGTAAAACAGCACATCCTCGAATTTATTAGTACAGTAGTAAAACGCGGAAAGGTTTCGGGAACAATTATTTGTTTGGTTGGTCCTCCCGGTGTTGGCAAAACATCTATCGGTAAATCAATTGCCGACGCTATGGGACGTAAGTTTTATCGATTTTCGGTTGGAGGGATGCGCGACGAAGCAGAAATTAAAGGCCATCGCAGAACCTATATTGGAGCAATGCCCGGCAAAATTATCCAAAGTCTGAAACGTACTGAGGTTGCGAATCCCGTTATTATGCTCGACGAAATAGATAAAATAGGAGCATCGTACCAGGGCGACCCGGCAGCTGCATTACTCGAAGTGCTCGACCCCGAACAAAATTCTGAATTCCTCGACCACTATCTCGATATTCGTTTCGACCTTTCAAACATCTTGTTTGTGACCACTGCCAACCAGCTCGATACCATCCCCCGCCCCTTGCTTGATCGCATGGAAATAATAAAACTTTCGGGCTATATTTTAGAAGAAAAAGTTGAAATTGCCAAACGTTATCTGGTGCCTAAACAACGAAGCAAACATGGGCTCAAAGCAAGCGAAGTATACATTAGCGAAAGCGCCCTTAAAAAAATTATTGATGGTTATGCGCGCGAGGCAGGAATTCGCAGCCTCGAAAATCAAATCAAAAAAATTATGCGCAAGGCTACCTTACAATTAACTGAAAGTAACCAGTCGAAAATTAATGTAAATGTGAATAATATAAGCGATTTTCTTGGACAAGCCCTATTTACAACCGAAGAGCTTTACAAAAAATCAATCCCCGGAGTAACACTTGGTTTGGCATGGACAGCAATGGGCGGAGCAACCTTATATATCGAAGCCAGTGCTGTAAAATCAAAGTCAGGCGGGTTAAAACAAACCGGCCAACTAGGAAGCGTAATGCAGGAATCGTCAGAAATTGCTTATAGTTATGTGCGTTCTTTGCTCTCAAGAAATGAGAAACATAAAGATTTCTTCAACGAAAATTATATCCACCTCCATGTTCCGGCAGGAGCAACGCCCAAAGATGGTCCATCGGCTGGCATTACCATGGCACTTGCACTTTATTCTCTGGCCTCCGGCAAGGCAGTGAAAAAGAACCTCGCTATGACCGGCGAGCTCACACTTACCGGGAAAGTATTGCCCATAGGAGGAGTGCGGGAAAAAACCATTGCAGCTCGTCGTGTAAAAATTTTCGAATTGATTTTTCCGGTTGATAACAAAAAGGACTTTGATGAACTTCCGGCTTACCTGAAGGAAGGCATTACTGCCCATTTTGTGGATTATTTTGACGATGTATTAAAGAATGCTTTTTAAACCGGGTTATCAACCTCATTTCGCTAAAAAATACCCCTCACCTTATCAGGAGCTCCCCTCAATATAGGGGAGCTAGCTCTGATTTTATTTTCTGCCTTACTCCAAGGGTTTTAACTTTCGAACCTGCTGTGTTCCCTTCGTAAGCGAAAATGCGGACAGTCAAAAGAGTATCAAAAAACCTGAACTAAGCGATATTGCCCTGATTATGTATTAAAAAATTAATTGCCTGACACATCAATTAACGCGAACGAATTTCGCGACGCATGAACATTGCATAAGCAACTGCAAAAAACACAATAGTTCCGCCAATTAGTGCTGTGGCCTGTGGCCAAACCAACATTAGGCTTTGCCCCAGTGGCAATGGGCTTGGTATAGCGCCACTCATTTGCTCGGTAGTTAAAGGGCCAAGGCTCCTTACGGTAGGCATTAAAAGCGAAGTTGTAGCGTCATTAAACAATTGCCCCGGGTTTATGCGCATAATATTTTGAATAAACCGCTTAAAAGCCACTACCTGATTTTCGTTAATAAAAACCGAAGGCGCCAGTCCTTTTGCAATAAGATTAATAATCATACTAAAGAAAATGCTAAAGAACAGCCAAATGGAAATACCGGCCAAAGCCGAAGTGGCTGCCTGACGGAATTTAACGGAGAATAGAATGGCCAGGTTTAACCAAAATGCCACGTAAATTATATTTACAATGGAGAAAAATACTATTCGCATAAATTCTTCGGCCGTTGGCGGTATACCAATAAATATGAGTCCAAAACCAAGAACAAGCAAACTAAGTGCAAAAAACAGTATGCCCAAAACAATTAGTGCTGCTGTAAACTTTGCATTCAGTATAAAATCGCGAAAAATGGGCTGGGACAAAATACGGCTAAGGGTACCTTTATTTTGTTCGGAATTTATACTGTCGAATCCCATAATAATTCCTAAAAGTGGGCCTAAAAAACTGATAAACACAATAAACGAGGGAAGAGTGCCATCGGTATGGGTAAATAGTTTTAAAAAGAAGAATGTATCTTCTGGGTCGCTTGCTTTTATGGCTTTCGAAAAATCGTCGAGAGCAGTGTAAAGCGAGCCCATACAGGTAAGCACAATTAATCCCAGCATTATTAAAAAGCGCCAGCTTCGAACAATATCCGAAATTTCTTTATTTACAATAACCCAAAACGGGCTTGCTGTTTGTGTTTCTGATTTAAACATGGCTGTTCCCTCCTTCAAAATAGCGGTTATAAATAGCATCGAGGCCGTACTCCTTACGGGTTAGGTAGTTCAATCCCAAACCGTTTGCAATAATCTGTTTTGAAATATCAGGTGAGATATCCCGGGCACATTCAATTTGAAAATGCCCGTTAGTTCTACTAATTTTTTCTATCCCTTTAACTGGCTCAAGCATATTTTTAAGCCAATTTTCATTGTGTTCAACTTCTTTTGGCAATGTGTTTTTTTCAATGCCCAGTTCAATAAGGTACATGCCATGAGTAAAAAGTTGCTTCGACAAGGATTGAATATCACCTTCTGCTAACAACTTTCCTTCAACAAAAATTCCAACGCGGTCGCATACCTGCTGTACCTGGTGAAGATTATGCGAAGAAAAAAGGACACTAATCTGATGTTCATTTCTCAATTCCACAATCAGCTTCAGAAATTCTTGTACACCTTTGGGGTCGATTCCCGAAGTGGGCTCGTCAAGTATAATTACCTCGGGCTCCTTTATTAACACATCGGCCAGTCCCAATCGCTGGCGCATACCCTTCGAGTATTTACCTGTTCTTTTATCCATTTGCCCGGCAAGCCCCACACGCTTCAATAATTCTTCGGCCTTTTTAAGGGCAGTATTTTGGCTTATACCATTCAACCGGGCTGTATAAATCAGGTTTTCTATTCCGGTGCGATCGTCGTAAAAGCCAACATCTTCAGGAAGGTATCCCACCTTTGTTTTTACCTCGATTGGGTGGGTGGTTGAATTTATTCCACATACACGAACTTCACCCGTTGTTGGCTCGGTAAGCCCGAGCATCATTAAAATACTGGTTGATTTTCCGGCGCCATTAGGCCCGAGTAGCCCAAAAATTTCGCCCTTTCCAACCGTTAAGTTTAATTCATTAACAGCGGTAAAATTGCCATATTTTTTAGTTAAATTAATTAACTGGATAATTGGTTCGGCCACAACTTACCTCCTTCCGTATTTTTTGAATAAAAATGCTACAGCCCCCAATGCAATAAGAATAATTAGAATACCAATCCACCCCATTAGCATTGGTGTTTTTACCATTACTCTAAACGAAAGTGTTTCGTTAACTTCAGGATTTTTAGCTATAATTTTTGTGATATAATCTCCGGGAATAGCTTTTTTATCAGCCTTAATAATAGCTGTTACCGTTTCTGATTTACCAGGTTCAAGTTTTTCTATTTTTTCCGGGTCGAATGTAGCCTCCCATTTCCGGGGCTTTGAGGCACTTATTTCAATATTTTCCAATTGGGTTGATCCTGTATTCTTAACCACCAGTTCAACTTTCTTTTCGTCCCCTGCTGTCATCCGTGCACTTAAAAGGCCTGAGGGAGTGTGGAAAGACATTTCGTAAATACCGGTAATTACAACTTCCAGTTCAAGTTCAGCTGAAGTGGTTCCCGAAACTGCTTTAACCGGGATTTTATATGTGCCCGCTTTAACAGTTGCCGAAGGATTAATTTCATATGTGATGTCTTTCGTTCCATTGGCTTCAATTTCGGTAGAAGTAGCCTGCTTGTGGTTGGGCTTAATTGCGACAGTCCACCCACGTGGAGGACTTGCCATTAACGCATATTGCTGTTTGTTTGCAGTATTATTCTTAAGCACAGCTTTAAACGAAAAATTAGATTTGGGTGTGCCTTCCATGTTTTTTTGGTCACAGCTAAATTCGGTTTCGTTAGAACCAGCCGTTGAAACATTTATTGTTAAAGGAAGACTAACATTTTCGCCTGCTTTCGCATAAAAAGTGTACGTCCCTTTTCGCACCTGGAATGGCACTTCCACCTTTAAATCAAGTGTTTTCTTGTCGCCCGGCAAAATTGCAAGTTTATTTATGTTATATCCTCCCGATGTAAGAGAATGTGTCCATGAACGCTGTATATTGCTAACGCTAATATTCTCATTATGGGTAATGCTTCCGTTATTTATTACATCGATTTTGTAATTTACCGTACTCCCCGGTGAAACAGACACCTTTGTATAGGGGGTATAAATTTCTAAACTATCTCTATTACTTGCCCTACTATAAATTGTTGAAACAAAGAACAGGCAAAAAAAAGCACTAAAATAAAAAGTAAATTTTTTCATCTTATTAAATTTTTTTGGTTTCTAAGGCATAAGATGGAACTCGCCTGATTTTAATAAATCGCCTATGAGTGAATATTTCTCATGCTCGTTTCATCTTATTCAATTTTATGTTAATTAAAATTATATATTAATCGTTTAAAAATAAATATTCAATTCGCTAAAAGACTGCAGATTATTGTTTTAAACCCGAATATGCAACAGAACATTTATTTCAAGCTAAAACCAGTTCAAAACAAAACACTTCTTAAATTTATAATG
Organism: Draconibacterium sp.; assembly: GCA_041583785.1. Lineage (GTDB taxonomy): Bacteria > Bacteroidota > Bacteroidia > Bacteroidales > Prolixibacteraceae > Draconibacterium. Next base: position 38,407 of record JBFHFE010000002.1, read on the forward strand.
TTCCACCATAGTTATGCAAGGCCTGTACCTTATAAATGCTTGTTTTGCCATGCACGGTTTACAGAATGTATTTATAGCTATCATAACCAGGTTTTATTGCATAAACCGGGTTTAAATAAATTAAGGAGGGGCAAATCGATACAAACGTATTCAGTTTTGCATCGGTTTTATTATCTCTTTCCTTTTTGTCGCTTTTAAAAAAGACAGCTACAATAAGTTCCAGATTTTTCATTCCCCTTATGATGATTATACTTTAGCCATTTTAAGTTCAAATTGAATTACTTTTTGTTAATACCACTATTAATCAATCCTTTTTTACCTACAAATATTTTTTCAGCTGCCGAACTACTTTTAAAATATGAGTCAGGATTAAGGTTGCTGCTTAAAACAAAATTTTCAGAATCGGTATAATAACCTGCGACATCGATTTTTCGTCTCAGGTTATTCCCCTCAATCGTTAAAAGGTGAGTTGGTGCAATTTCAGGTTTTTGTTCAGCAAAACTACCATCTGTTAAGTTCGATATTTTATTAAAATATTGTGCAACAGAAGCAGAATCGGCTTTAACATTACCAATCATCCAATCCGTTCCTATTTTCTCCAAAACAAAAGAGCTATCTGCAGGGTATTCGAAAGTCAGCCTTGTCCAGTCGGTTTTATCAGACTTGATAATGGTTCGGTCGCGAAAGGCGGTTAAGTTGCGGTTAAACAACGAGCCCAGCATCCCATCTACCCCGTATACTTCTTTTTCTGATGAAAGACGAACATAAGAAGTGATTTTTCCAGGTTGGGAGTAGCTGAATTTACCAATTACTAAATTGGCCATAAGCTCTGCCCCCTTAAACAATTTCACACGGGTTCCCAGGCTGTCGGTAACTTCATATTTCTCCCAACTGTCCTGCTTTGTTGCCACCACACTTTTAGGCTTCAAATTGTTTAGTTGTGCGATTATTCGGTTTGTCGTTGATTGGTCGGCATTGTATTTTTCACCATCCGATGCAACTTTCCAACCTTCATCCTCTTTAAACAACTTTATTAACGTACCATTGGAGGTTTTCGGATAAATTTCGATGGAAGTAATGGTCCCGGCTTCTACATTTACTAAATTGCTTTTAAAAGTCCGGCTTCCTTTTTTTAAATCAATTAAATGAACCACTATTACAATTGACAGAAGTACCGCAAATAGGATTGAAAGTGCTTTACTATTTATTCTTCGAAACATTTTCGTTGATTTTTAAATTATTACCTATTGAATTCAGGATTTCTTCGCTTTTCACGTATGAATCTGTTTTTCTGAGCTCTGGATAAACCATAAATTATAATCAGGAGCAATGGCAGCAAGAAATTGAACCATTTTAGGAAGCTTTTTCTGCCATCTTCAATTTGGTTGAGCATACGCGATGTTATGCCACGTGTGCGTAATTCAATCAATCCTGTATCGTCCGACATCCAGTCTATTGCATTTACCAACAAGTTTATATTATCGGGCGACAACTGTTGTGCCTGCTGTCCTGTTCCATTAACAGCAAAGTCACCATCTCCAATAACAAGAAGTTTTGCATCGTTTTGACCTGAAATTTTTCCCTCGAGCAATCCTGCAACCGTTATATTTTGCATCGGAAAATCACCAGATGACCATTGTTTTTGAATGTTAAAATACAAGGGAGCCATTTGTGTTCCCGACTTGGCCGAACTTTTTACAAGTGGAGTAAAAGCCAGGGTTGAATCTCCGGTATAGTTCACTGGGCTTGCAAACTGCATTAGAACAGTTTCGAGTCCCGAAGTAACCGGATGCCCGGCAAACGTTGTGAAAACCGGGAGGTATGGAAACGAAATCTGTGACGTAAATGAGAAAGGTCCCTGTTGTTGCATTACACTTACACTTCCACAATTTTCATCGATAATAAAGCTACGGTCAACTTCAATATTTTTTTCTTTCAGCCAGGTTTCCAATCCGGTATTAATTTCCATTCCCATCAACTGTTGAAGATTCCCATCAACCCGATTAATACTAACAATAAGGTTGCCTCCCTGTGCGAGGTATTCGTCGAGCATTTTAAAATGCTCCTGCGGTATAGAATCGGAAGGAGCCATTAACACCAGGGTTTCGTAACGTGCCAAATAGGTTGAATCAGTAAGGTTCACACTTTCAGCTGCATTTAATATTTCAAGTGCCTGCATGGCCTGTGGCATCATCGAGAGGGTAGCTTCGCCGTGTCCCTGAATAAAGCCCACCAGCTTTTTTTCTTCAACCACCAGTTTTTTTATGGCCGACGACAAAGTATACTCCATGGCAGCACCTGGTTGCATAAAAGGAATAATTTCAGTTTTTTCACCGTATTTTAATATGGCCCCCAGATAAGCTTTTTTTTGTACGCTTTGGTCTTTCTCGCGCACGTTAATTACCACAGGAGAAATGCCGCTTTCAACGGCTTCCTGTTCAACCATGGGGTCTTTGTTCGGATGAATAAATTCGTAAACAATATTCCCCTTCGAACGACTTCCATACTCCGAAAGCATATCTTTAAAATCAATTCGTGTTTTATCAATATTTGGAGGCAACCCTTCTGAAAAATAAGCTGTAATGGTAACCGGCTGCTCGAGTTCTCCAAGCAGGTCTTTTGTTGCCGAACTGAGCGTATATCGCCTGTCTTCGGTAAAATCTATTCTGAAAAAAAATCGGTTGGCAAGGATATTCAATACTACTAAAATACCGGCTACAACCAAAATATAAGAAAAAAGTGTTCTGTTTCTCATGGCATTTAGTTTACGGTTCTTTTCACTAAAACGGCTTCGGCGCTAATTATTCCCATAAAAATTATCGACAAAAAATAAATGATGTCTTTTGAATCGATTACTCCCCGCGAAATGGATTGAAAATGGGTGGTAAGGCTCAAGTAATTAAACACCGCCCCCAATGTTCCTGACATGTTTGAAGCTAGAAATCCAAAAATGATATGAAAAAAAATTCCTAAAAATAAGGCCAGCAAGAAGGCTACGATTTGATTGTTTGTTATGGTACTGGAAAACAACCCGATGCTAATGTAGGCACTGCTCATTAATAGTAGCCCCAGATAGCCGGTCCAAACTGCCCCATGGTCGATTGGACCAAGTTTCCAAACCGTAATGTAATAGGGCAAGGTTAAAATGAGTGCGATACCAATTAACAGAAGAGTTGCCAAAAATTTACCCCACAACAGCTGCCATTCAGAAATAGGTTTCGTTAACAGCATTTCAATGGTTCCTGTTTTTCTCTCTTCGGCTATTTGTTTCATTGTTAAGGCCGGAATAAAAAAGAATAAAGTCCAAAAAGCAATACCGAAAAACGATTGCAGGCTTGCCTGATTCAAATAAAAAACATCTGAGCCGTAAAGCCAGGTAAACAAGCCGCTTAAGGCTAAGAAAACGACGATCATTATGTAGGCTATGAGCGAATCGAAAAACGATTGCAACTCTCGCCGGGTTATCATCCAAATTTGTTTCATCTTATTAAAAATTGGAAGTTTGAATACGAATGCTTGTTTAACCTTAGCTTCGTATATCAATTATGAATAAATATTTTTATTTTACTTGTTACTGAATACCTTAATCGGGCCAATCTAATTTTGGGTTACCTCGCGGAAGATATCCTCTAGTTTTGTCTCAACGGGTGTAAGCTGATTGATATACCATCCTTTTCGGATACACAAATCGAAAATAGCTTTAGCCGATTGCATGCCCTTTTTCGATTGTACTTCATAAATGGCTTCTTTACCGTTGGCAAAATCAACCAATGCAATGCTTGGCAATTCTTTCAGGGCACTAAAAGCATCATTTCTATTGGCATCGCCAAAACTAACTGTTAAAAGTTCGTTGCCCTGCGCCTGGCGGCGGAGTTCTTCGGCTGTACCATTGGCTACTATTTTTCCTTTATTGATAATCAGAATCCGGTCGCAGGTAGCTTCCACCTCTGCCAGAATATGAGAACTAAGGATGACTGTTTTTTCGCGTCCAATGTTTTTTATTAATTCCCTGATTTCCACAATTTGGTTTGGGTCAAGACCCGTTGTTGGCTCATCAAGGATTAAAACTTCCGGATTATGAATTAAGGCTTGAGCAAGTCCAACTCTTTGTTTAAAACCTTTCGAAAGTTCTCTGATTTTTTTGTGTTTCTCAAGTGTTAGGCCACATAGCTGAATCATTTCAGCAACGCTATTTTCAATCTGGCCTTTTTCAACACCCTGCAGTCCGGCAACAAATCCCAGGTAATCGATAATTGGCATATCCTGGTACAAAGGATTATGTTCGGGAAGATATCCAATGTGTTTTTTTACTTCTCCTGGATTGCTGTTTACAGAAACTCCTCCAACTTTAATGTCGCCATCGTTGGTTTCTATATAACCTGTAATGGCTTTCATCGTTGTAGTTTTTCCTGCTCCATTGGGTCCCAGAAAACCCAAAACTTCGCCTGTTTTAACCTGGAAACTTAATTTATCAACCGCATTCTGACGGCCATAAATTTTCGTTATTCCATCAACAATGATATCCATAATAAATATGTATTAATTGATATTTTTTCGGAAAACGAAAATAAAAATTTTGATTTTTTTTTGAAAAATAAAAATTGCCCTTTTAACATATTTTAAGGAGATTTTACAGGTTTTAAAATTTGAATTTGTGCCTTATAAAATAGGCCTGATTAGAGATATTATACCCCTAACTCCTGAATTCGCTCCAATTAAATTTAAGCCTTTTACCAAAGCATAATAGAACTCCTACACTGACTGTTTTATCCTAAATACCCAGCATTCAGGGATTATATAAGCAATTATCGGGTATGTTTTTCTATAATGTTGAACAAAGTATTAAATCGTTTTAATTTACCCGAACCGTTTACTTCTGTACATTTTACTCTACTTTTTGCAGCCACGTTTATTCCGCCGGTTTATCGTTGGCAATTGTCTGTAAATATTTACATAATGTTGCTCAAATGGGAAATAAATATCTAAAAGTTAAATTACTAAAGTTCATAACCCAACCCCCTTCTTCACAGCAAATGACTAACTTTTTCAAAAAAAACTACCCTCTAATTTTCAAAATCTTCAGGCTACCTAAAATATCTTAAAAAATGAACACAGCCTCTCCTGAATTGGGTGCTGACCATTCAGCAGCTTTCTATCAGATTATACAGCAGGATAATAGTGGAATTGTAGTTATCCACTCAAAAAAAAAAGGTAGATTACAAAACCTGTCAAGGGAAAATAAACGGCTTCGCCTACTTAACCACCTTGGCAGAATCTGAAATCTACCTCAAAAAATTTAACAAATTGTATGAAAACGAAAAAAACCTATTCCGAAAAACTAAATCAATCAGAAAGGATTGCTCTTACACATCCTTTACTTCTGATAATCAGTTCTTTTTAGCACACTTCAAGCCCCTTGTATAGTTTTAATATTACGCTTAAAATTATTCAAGGATTTGTTTTCTTTCGATTTCATCATTTAAAAATCCATTGAATTACTATGTCTAAAAAAATTATTTTAGACAAGATTCTTTACTTCAATTTATTCAAAACCTCAATTATTTCGTCAGGTTCGGCACGGTTTCTATAATCGGCATCTAAAAATGCATATTGTATTGTTCCATTGGTGTCGATAACATAAGTTGCAGCCAAAGGTAACTCATTACTTTCGTCTCCATTATATGCATTCATATCGAACGCATTGTTGTAAATCTCAGCAACTTCATTTGTGAGCTTAAACACCACACCATATTCTTTTGCAATTTTATTACCAACATCGCTTAATACCACAAATTCAAGATTATGTTTTTCTGACGTACTTAATGATTTATCGGGCAATTCTGGAGTAAGAGCAATTAATGTAGCGCCGGCTTTCTTAAAATCGGGTAAACGTTCCTGCATATAATGCAAGGTAATGTTGCAATACGGACACCATCCACCACGATACCAGGTCAAAATAACCGGCCCGTTTTTTAGCTCATCTATCAGATTCACAGGATTGCCCAAGGCATTATTTAAAGTAAAATACGGAGCTTTGGAACCAACTGTTAAAGCATTATCCAATATTCCCGAACTTTTTACTGCCTCAATTCCGGCTGCGTAAATCTGTTTCTTTTCGTCTGAGCTAGTTTTTGTAAATTCTACTCGTCTCATATTTAACAACGAATCCAATGTTGCTGTTTTGTTATTTTCTTTCATATTGTTTACTTGTTCTTTTTGCGAAACTTTTGTTTGGCAGCTCATCGTTGCCAGAACAATGGCAACCAGAATTAATAATCTTGTTTTACACATACTTTTTTCTTTTATAGATACCTTAACTACTCAAATACTAATAAAGTTCATTATCAAAACAAATTTAACAACAAACTGCCGCTCTCTCCAACAAAATAACCAGTAATAATCTACACAACAACAACTTAGCCGCGACAACTTTTACAATTTTAAGATTTTTTTCTGCGAAGAACTAAAAGTCTGCCTATTCAATAACATTTGTATTTGACTATGAATTAATTAACCTAACTAATTGAGACAATTCTTAATTCGCTACTTAATACTGGCCTATAAATACCCTATCATATTATCAAAAAGCTAAGCTGTTTTTACTTTTTGGGCAAAAAATAACGACAACACCGCAATACATCCACCGGCAATGAATGGGATACGCCAGTTTAACATCCACAAAGCACCTCCAATTACTGGAATTACCACTGCCGAAATATGGTTAATGGTAAAACCCACTGCCATTGAAGGAGCAATATCCTGTCGTTCGCCAGTTTTCTGAAAATAGGTATTTATGGCCATGGAGGCACTAAAGAAAATATTGTTAGCTACGTACAAAACGATCAATGTTGTGCGATTTTCAACAAAAGCGTAAGCGAAGAATATTGCTATTAACGATATATATTCCACTGAAAGTATTGTACGTTCTCCAAACCTGTTAATTCCTTTGGCCACCAGTGGAGCCATAAAATAATTGATGACATTATTCAGTATAAACAATAATGCAACACCTTCTATTTTAAACTGATATTTTTCCACTAACATAAATACCACAAACACAACAAATATTTGCCGTCGTGCACCTCTTAAAAAATTTAGCATGTAAAACAACCAGTATTTTCTTTTAAATACCATCTTTTTTTGTTGCAGAGGCATTTCTTTTTTTACGGGTTTACGCGTAAAAGCAAAAGTGGCAACCAACATAACCAACAGGCCAAAACCAATAAAAATTTGCGATAATTCAAAATATTTCGATACAAGCCAAATTACAGCTCCCACACAAATATTGGTTAATGCCCCATATTTTCTGATGTCACCCAAAACAATGGGAGTTTGCGTAAAAGAAAAATGCTGAAGCGTAAGACTTTGGTTAACTGCTTCGAAATAATGAAAGCCCAGCGACATTATAAATGTAGCAATTACAAGTCCTGCAAAAGAAGGAAATATTCCTGTTACAACAACTCCAATACCAACCACTAAAGTCCCCAGGGCTGCCAGGCGATGTTCTTTTATTATTAACAAGAGGTATATCACCAACATGGCTAAAAATCCGGGAATCTCGCGTACCGATTGTATCACACCAACCTGAAAGCCATTAATGCCTACAAAATCTACGGCGTAGTTATTAAACAGTGTTCGCCAGGCCTGAAATCCCACAGTAACGGTAATTGTTAACAGCAACAAATACCAATACATTGGATTTTTACGAATTTCGTAAATCATCAAAGGTTAATGCTTTTAATATTAGAATTGTCGTTTTGAATAGAACAGGCAAACTTTACTCGTGATAATCCAAATAACAAAACCATAACAACCTCGTGGTGCTCAGGAATTCCAATTGTTTCTTTTAACTCAGGAGCTACATCTTCAAAAACATTTTTTGCAAAACCATTCCATAAAGTGCCAATATTGTTGCTATTGGCTAATAAATCGAAATAACTCAATGCAATAGTACTATCTATTTGGGGCAGAGTTCCATCCTTAGGAGCAGAAGCGATAATTAAATGCGGGGCATCACGGAAAATAACATCAATCTGTTTCTCATACCAAACATTGGCAAAGTTGGCTAAATACGCAAATCGTTCGGGTAAAGTACCGTTTTCATTATTTTTTTGAATAAAACTGTAGGTCAATTCCCGAAGCTTAGCCATAACTGATTTGTTATCAACAATCGAGAAATGAACTGCATTTTCATTCTTTGCCGTTGGAGCATACAGCGCTATGGATGCTAAGTGATTAATCAATTCCTTACTCAGCTCATCGGGTTTAAACCGGCGTACGGAACGTCTTAATTGCATTAAGTTTTCCAACTCATTCGATTCTGGAATTACCGAAGGGAATGGAATGCTATTCTCAGGATTTTTTCCCCATATCGAAATTGCTCCCTCGGGACAAACCGCCAAACAGTGCTGGCACTTTAAGCAGTTTTGTTCTTTGCCTTCTTTAATTTCCGGAAATTCTGTTTTGCCATCGATAATTAAAACCGGGCACTCAGCTACGCAAATCTTACATTTTACGCACTTCTCTACATCTACTTTAAAATTCATCATGGTTCTATCTCTCTTTCATCTTATTCCCGTTCACTACCAATCTTTGTCACCAAACTCATCTTACTCATTACATGTTCGTAAGCCCCTTTTGAATGCGGGATTAAACAATCGCTGCAATCTTTAACGCCGTTGGTGTATTTAAAATTTCCACCGCATTTATCTTTTAACATATACAGTGGGCAAAAACAAAATAAACAATTAAATTCTTCCTCATTTTTTACTTTGTGGCAAGGAAAAAATTCACATTTTTTATGTTGGGTAAACTTGTAATTTTCGGTTTTAAAATTGAAATGCATTTAATTTTATTTTAATCGATTTATATTCCTTAATAACTTTTTATTTGCGTTCTTCCAGGTATTTAAAAATTGCCGACATATCGAGTCTTCCCATTCCGGCTTTGTTGGCTTCTGTATAAATTTCTTTTGACAGATTCGACAGGAATAAAGGCTGATTGACTTCGTAGGCCGTTTGCGCAGCCAGATGTAAATCTTTGAGCATCCATTCCAAAGGAAAGTGTGCATCGTAATCGTTGTTTTTTATGTTTTGTGCTTTTAATTTTGTTACAGGCGTTCCCACAACCGAGTTGGGAAGTGCCTCCAGAAGAAATTCCCTGGTAATTCCCATTCTTTCGCCCAATAGTACAGCTTCGGAGAAAATCAAAACCGACTGTGCGAGCATGGCATTTATAATCATTTTATACGATGCTCCTTTTCCGTTATCTCCAATGTGCAATACTCTGTTGCCCATCATATTCATATAAGGCTCTGCCTCTTTCAGTGTCTGACTTAATCCTCCAACCAAAAAGACAAGCTCTGCATTTTCAGCCGGTATTTTTGAACCCGATACCGGAGCATCTAAAAACCGAACAATATTTAATTCTGCCTGCTCTGCTGCTTTTAAACTAAACGATGGATTTACTGTGGTACAATCCACCCATATTGCATTCTCCTTCATTGAATTAAGAGCACCGTTAGTTCCAAAAAATACTTCCTCTACAGCATCAGGAGTGGACAACATACTAAATACAATATCGGCATCTTTTACCGCACTTTTGGGTGAATCTGCAATGGTTACATACTGATTACCAAAGGTTTCTATTTCTTTTCTGGTTCGGTTATAAACTGTTAGGGAAACATTATTCCTGGCAAGGTTAGAAGCCATTCTGCTTCCCATAATGCCTAAACCTATAAATGCTATCTTCATTCTAATATTTTCTAATTATTGTTTACTAAAATCCCGTTCAGTAAATGAGCGGCCTTTCTACATTTTTTTATCGAATCGGGCTGTTTATCAAATTCCGGTGGCAAAATATCAGGGGTAATTTCATCAACAAAACCATTGTCTTTTACCACATTTCCGTCAACACAAGCAATACTTAATTTACAACTGTAGCATTGCGAAAAGGCTCCAACCAAAAATTTTGAGACCACTTGTACCTTATTCTTCTCCATAAAATTGCCGACAATTTTCAGCACCTGATTATTTTCTTCATCATTAGAATAACCGGTTGAAAAAAACACCACTGGTTTGTTTTGCAACAAAAAAGCACCATCGTGTCGAAAACAAAAACAACGCTCCAGCAAAGCATGTGTTAAAACATTTGGTACGTTATAGTAATTAGGTACTCCCAGCACAATTGCGTCGGCGGAAAGCATTTCATTTGCTATTTTCTGAAAATCGTCTTTTACAACACAGCTGTTATCTTTTAAACACCCCAAACAGCTAATGCAACCGCCAATGCGCTTACCGGCTAAGGAAATGTATTTTGTTTCCCCCTCGCAATTGGCAAGAATCTCTTTAACCGCATTTGCTGTTATTTTATTGGGGCGGGGACTTCCTGAAATTCCTAGTATCATAATCTTATGCCTCAAGTATAACCTTTGCCAATTCAACAAGATCTGCGCTAATAAAATCTGGCTGTGGGTAATACGGATTATAGATTTCTTTTTTTCGTTCGATATAAGCTGTTTTTAATCCTGTCTCTTTTGCACCGAATAAATCCCAGTCGTGGGTGGCAATCATTACAATATTTTCGGTAGATATTTTTTCTACATCAGCAACATATTGATAAACATCCTTAAAAGGTTTGTATTTTTTAACCAAATCAACCGAGTAGTAAGTATCAAATAAATCAATAATTCCAGCATTTGTTAGCTGTTCTTTTATCATTTCTAATGATGAATTTGACACGGCAATGGTTCTGATATCATGTTGCCGAAACAATTTTAAAGCCTCAGGAACATCGTTATAAGCAGGTAATTTCCTAAATGAACCTAATATTTCAGCTTTAATATCAGGGCTTAGCGTTTTACCATTTTCATAGAATAAACTTTCAAGAACCACGCCAGCCAATTCTCCAAAATTTTTATACTTATCCATAATTCCGGTTACCGTCGAAGTATGCAATAATTTTGTAAACCAATATTTTAGCACATATTTATCGCTAAAATAGTTATCGAAACTCTCCTTTAAAACGCCAAGGTTTAACAGGGTTTCATTCATGTCGAAAAAAACAGCTTTTGTCATCATTGTTGTACTTTTCTAAACAACTGCTTAGTAAACAGTCAAAAAAAATATTAAATATTTACAAACGTATTTTCTATAAAGTCCTTTAAATATTTGTCGGTATAGATTTTAGAAGCCACTGCCAAACCTGTCATCGATACCATAAGGTAATTGGCTTGTTGCTCAAGTGTATCATCATTTTTTGCCGGATTTTGTTTCAATTTTTCCAGGAATAAAGACTTAAGCGAAAGTGTAAAATTTCTAATTTCATTTTTAACAGCATCATCAGCATTTTCGCCCAATTCACTTGAGACATTGGAAAGCAGGCATCCTTTTGACTTTTTGTTCTCCTTCGAAAAATTCAGAAAATCATAGAAATATTCTTTAATTCCTTCGGCTCCATTTTCCGAGCTTTTCAGCTTATCCACAATACTTTTTATTTTGCTCTGATAGCATTTTAAGCTTTCCAACAAAACTCCTTGCTTATTCCCAAAACTAGCATATATCGAAAACTGGTTTATGCCCATTTCCTTCTCCAGCATACGTGTAGATGTTGCTTCGTATCCATTCCTCCAGAACAGATACATTGCCTTTTCAATTACTTCTTCTTCGATATATTGCTTTTGCCTTGCCATAAAATTAAATTCGTGCCAAAACTAATCGTTTGCTTAGAATAACGCAAATAAATAACAAATTCTGTCAGCTAGCAGCTGAAAAAAAGCAAATATATCGCCTTAGCTGTAAGCCTGCCCCGGTTTTTCCTTCGCTGAATTTAACAAGCCACTGAAAACTCAGCAGCTATTTTGTTCAGTTAGCCATTCCCGATAATTTTTCCAAAGCGAGCATCAATGCATGTGTACCAAGCCGGCCATGCCCTTGTGCCTGAACAGAGAGATAAAGCTGTTTTACCAACGACAGCCCTGGCATTGAAAGCCCCATTTGCTCGGCTTCTTTTAATGCAATGCTCATATCTTTAATAAAATGTTCAACAAAAAATCCGGGATCGAAATTACGTTCAACAATTCGGGGAGCCAGATTATTTAGTGTCCAGCAGCCGGCTGCTCCACCACTTATCGACGAAAGCATGGTAGGTAAATCAAGTCCCGCTTTATGCCCATAAATCAATGCCTCGCAAACGCCAATCATGGTTCCGGCAATGGTAATCTGGTTACACATTTTTGTATGCTGCCCCGAACCTGCTGCACCTTGGTAAACAATGTTTTTACCCATTAATTCGAAAAGCGGCAGTACCCTGTTAAAAACGTCCTTTTCTCCTCCAACCATTATTGAAAGCACAGCATTTTTTGCCCCAACATCGCCACCGGAAACAGGTGCGTCTAATGAATTTATATGGTTAAGCCTGGCAGTGTTATAAATTTCAATCGCCAAACTCGGTTCGGTGGTAGTCATATCAACAACTATAGTCCCGGGTTTTGCCGAATTAAGTATTCCATTTTCTGATAAATATACTTCACGCACATCCTTCGGAAAGCCAACTATGGTAAACACAATATCCGATTGCGCAGCTACTTCACCAGGATTGTCGGCCCACTTAACACCATCGGCTAACAATGCCTCTGCTTTATTCTTTGTGCGATTGAAAACAACACATTTGTATCCTGCTTTATGCAAGTGCCCTACCATCGAAGTCCCCATTACTCCTGTTCCTATCCATCCTATTGTTTTATGCTTATTCATTTTAATTTTAAAATTTTTAGTGTTTTTAAAAAGTATAATTCAATTACAAAACTTATGTTATTTCTTACATTGAATTCGAAAAACTATACATAGTTATAATTTTAAATGGCGCATTTAAAAATTTTACAAATCTGCTTTGTATTCAGAATACAAATTTAATATTATGAATAATCTGACTAAAGAATCATTGCTAAAAAGGAATGTTATTTTTGCCGAATGACACAAATCAAACATTTTGCCATTTATACAACTGATCTTTCCATGAAATCCTCTTTCATTCAGGATTTACTAAAAGGGAAAGCTCCTGAATTTTTAGCTGAGTTTGAAGGAAAACGCGGCGTTCTATTTTCGACTTTTACATTGGAAAAATTTATAAAAGAAGAAGTTACACACGATAACTATGCTCTTTCATCTATTGAAAACAGAAGTATACAAACATTCTCAAGCGGAGAACAACGTAAGGCTTTGCTGAATTATTTGCTGTCATCAGGCCCCGATTTTCTTATACTGAATAATGCTTTCGATATGTTAGATGTTCAATCGAGAGAAAACTGGATGCAACGTTTAACTGAACTTTCGACGCAAATACCCATTTTGCAGATTGTAAAACGCAATGACAACCTTTTACCTTTTATTAAAAATGCGGTTCGAGTAGAAAAGGAGACAATAACTTTTACAGGCCCGGTTCAAGAATTCCGCTCTTTATTTGGTGCTAATGCTTCATTTGAAATCAAAGGAACATTACCACCATTTTTAGGGGAAACAATTCCTGCAAACAACCCGCTGGTTGCGTTTAAAAATGTTTCGGTTAATTTTAGCGATAAAAAAGTACTAAACAATATTAACTGGATCGTAAAACGTGGCGATTTCTGGCAATTGAAGGGACCAAATGGTTCGGGAAAAACTACAATGCTAACAATGATTACCGGCGATAATCCCAAAGCTTATGGTCAGGATTTAACGCTGTTTGGAAACAAACGTGGCTCGGGCGAAACTATTTGGGATATTAAAAAGAAAATTGGCTATGTTACGCCAGCAATGACAACTCTTTTCCGTGGCTGGAATACCGTTGAGAAGATGGTCATTTCGGGATTGGTCGACTCCATTGGCCTGTATAATAAGCCAACCGAAATGCAAAAACGAATCGCTGGTGAATGGATTAAATTAATTGGACTGGAAGAGCTAAAATATTCCCGCTTTTCAACTTTAAACGAGGGGCAACAGTGTATGGTTTTAATCGCTCGTTCGATGATAAAACATCCGCCGCTGCTAATTTTAGATGAACCTACACATGGTTTAGATGACTACAACGCTTCAATACTTTCGGCTTTGGTGAATAAAATTGCCCAAGAAGGGCAAACCACAATAGTTTTTGTTTCGCACCGGGAAGAGCCAGGTTTAATGCCGAAACAGGTTTTCGAATTAGTACCAGACCAAGAAGGTTCAATTGGAATAATAAAAACCTGATAAACAATAATTAACGATAATCCCATACTTCTCTTTGGGGCTTCTCACAGATTCATCTTGTACAATATTTTTTTTGCGAAAAGTTCTAATTTTTCGTAACTTATGAGGTTATTTTTTGCGCTATTTAACCCAAAAGTCATGGCAAAAAAGTTTTCGTCAGATAGAGAATTTATCAGAAAGCTTACAGAAATTACTGAGGCAAACTTAAGCAATACACACTTTGGAGTAAATAAGTTAGTCGAAATAATAGGAATTAGCCACTCTCAAATTCATCGGAAATTACATACTTTAACCAATCAAACAACAAGTCAGTTTATTCGTGAAATACGCCTAAATAAAGCTAAAGAACTTTTGCAAATGGACTGTTATACCGTTTCGGAAATTGCATACAAAGTAGGTTTTTCAAGCTCCTCTTATTTTAATAAATGTTATCACGATTACTTTGGGTATTCTCCCGGCGAGTTGAAAAAACACGCTCACATAAACAATCTGAATGCAGCAAATATATCTCCTGAAAAATCGAATCAGAACAAGCTGCTTTCCAATTCTAAAAAAACGATTTTAACGCCATTCAATATTTTTAATAGCACTATCTTGCTGATGCTTTTTGGGATTCTACTTCTATTGATACTGTCTTTTCTTACATACAGCTACTTTAATGGAAGTATTAGCAAAACTAACCGGGAAAAATCAATAGCAGTGCTTCCTCTCAGAAACCTGAGTAACGATACAGAAAACCAACATCTGGCCAATGGTATTATGGCCGACATATTAAATTGCCTATCGCAAATTCAAGGTATAGAAGTTAAATCTCAAATTTCGGCCAACACCTATCATTCGCCCCAAATTAGTATAAATGAAATAGCCAGAAACCTTGGTGTTTCTTATATTCTGGAAGGCAGCTTACTAAAAGCTGAAGATAACCTGCGACTATATATACAGTTAGTTGATGCAAAAAATGATAAAGCGGTTTGGTCGGCCAAATACGACAATGATTTAAGTGATATTTTTGTTTTTGTATCTGATGTTTCACAGCAAATTGCAATCGAACTACAAACAGTACTTTCTCCTAAAGAGAAAGAACAAATTAAAAAAGTTTACACTACAAATACAGAAGCCTATCAGTTATATCAAAAAGGGCGTTTTTTTTGGCATCGGAGAACGGAGGAAGATTTGAATAAAAGCATTGGATATTTTAAAGAGTCACTTAATTTAGACTCAACCTACGCTTTAGCTTATGCCGGTCTGGCCGACGCCTATTTTATTAGTGCCTGGTGGAAATGGTATCCACAGGCAGAAGGATATGCCTTAGGTAAGGCCTACGCTAAAAAAGCACTTGAATTGGATGATAGTCTGGCTGAAGCACATGCAACTCTTGGTGCTATTGCCTGCTATTACGATTATAATTGGGAATTTGCAGAAAAGGAACTAAAGCAAGCTATTGAACTAAACCCTAGCAGTGCCGATGCAAATCAATATTATTCAGAATACCTTGATATTTTGTGCAGAAACACATTAGCGCGACTTTATATAAACAAATCCATTGAACTTAGTCCAAATTCGAAGATAAAATATTATTTAAGCTCGATTTATTACTACAACGAGGGAAAAATGGAAAAGGCATTAAAAGAAGGAGAAAAAGCCCTGGAACTCGACAAGAATTTCAAAAAACAGAATCTCAAAAATTACATGATTTATTTTCGTTTGGGAGAAGATAAAAAAGCAATAGATAGTCTGATTAAATTTTTGGCATCCTATCCTTCCGAAGATGATTACACCCAGCTGCTGAATACAATTTACAAAAAATCGGGGATGCCCGGAATTATACATTTTTCGATAGACAAAATGCTTCAAGATAGCAAAGTTGACCTTTTTTTTATTGCACAGCAGTATGCACTTCTTTGCGATAAAGAGAGCTGTCTTGAATATTTAAATAAAGCATTTATAAGTAGTACTCAAATTCTACGGATGAAAAGTTGTTTTGACTTTAGGTTTATTTCCAATGAGCCCGAATTCCAGATACTTCTTGAAAAATTGAACCTCTCCTGAATTCGTTTTCACCCTTATTATTTCACTTCATTCTTCCGATTTTGGTTGTCGATAAGGATTTTTGCAGGCCTGAAAAAAATCATCAACATATTTATTGTTTCGTTAATAATTTTACTCCCATCTATAAAAGAATTAAATGTGCAATAAAGATAACTTTGGGAATATTAAGAAAAAAACAAAGCTGAAAAACGTCTCTGTACATCTTCTTAGAATGTGTTTTTTTAATTCACCTACACACCAAAAACAGACTAAAGAACCCATTGTGCAACATATTTTAAATGTGCAAACATATTTTACATGAAAAGCACATAGTTACATGAAACGCAACATATCTTCTATGTCTTACGTGTTTTTACAGCATACTTTT
Source organism: Draconibacterium sp. (assembly GCA_041583785.1). Taxonomy (GTDB): domain Bacteria; phylum Bacteroidota; class Bacteroidia; order Bacteroidales; family Prolixibacteraceae; genus Draconibacterium. The sequence goes on from JBFHFE010000002.1 coordinate 55,042, forward strand.
GATATGCTAGAAGTAGTAAAAATTTAAAACTTAGGAATCATGAAAAATTATGCAATTTTCTTAATCAGTATGTTTCTCTCAATCGGAGTATTGGGACAAAACAAAAGCACCGAACTTTTAGAAGTAAAAGTAACGCCTCCCGCATTTTCAGGTATCGAAAATGTTTTGTTGAATGAAAAAATACCGGCAACATCAAATTTCAACAATTATGTGATGCAAAATTTTGAAGCTCCAGACAATAATAAAGCCTATACAATAGGTACTTTGGTTGTGCAGTTTGTTGTAAATCCATCGGGCGAATTAACCGACTTCGAAATAGTAAATAGTGTGGATCGCAGAATCGACCAAGAGTTTATTCGGGTTATAAAATCGAGCGAAGGAATGTGGTATCCCGGTAATAACAATGGTAATGCTGTTGCAATGACAAAAGAAGTAGCTCTTTCTTTTAATAGTGAAGAAACAGAAATAAATTTCGATAAAATCGCACAACGTAGTTTTATTAAAGGCTCGAAACAACTCCTGCTACAAAATAAACCCAAAAGAGCCTTAAAAAAATTCGATCAGGGAATTATGGTAAACCCCTACGACCAAAGTCTTTATTATATGAGAGGTTTATGCCGATATGAATTGGGCCAAATTGAAGATGCACGCCAAGACTGGATGCGCTTAAAATCGTTGGGCGGAATTGATGTAAATCCATATTTTCTTGCTGAAGATATTAGCCACTTAAAAGGTTACGAAGAATTAACCAGCATGTTTATGGAGAAACAGAAATAATAGTATTTACATGAAACGAGCATGAGAAATATTCACACATACACGATATATTAAAATCATGCGAGTTCCATCTAATACCGTAGAAAACAAACAATTTTAATTAGATGAAAGATATAAATTTTTGGTTTCTTTTGATGAATATTATTCTCAGGCAATTAACAGATAAAAAGTCTTTTTCACCTCGAAAAAGAAAGTGGCTGCAGCTGAACTGTTTTATATTTCAGTTATTTACGGATGCGATTAGTATAACCCATATTTCTATAATGATAAAAAAAAGTCCTCTCCAAAAATTTAAAGAGGACTTTTTGTTTATCAAGATTACTTATTTTCTCAATTCAAACTTTCTAATTGTATTTTCTTTTGCTGTTGGAAAATCTTCACAGATTGGAATAGTAACTTTTCCGGTAGCTGCCCACTCTGTTCCACGAAGAAAAGAGTTAATAAATCCTACGTTTTCGTAGGAATAATCATCGTGCCCTAAAGCATCATGAAAAACACGTCCCTTGCCGTAATCGAGAACCATTAACATTGGCTCGTGACGGTCGGTTGGAGCTTTTTCAGTTTGATCTTTCCCGGTTACCAAAATTGTCATATTTTCTGCCGGCCCCCGAAGTTTAGCATAACACTCGTCAACCCCACTTAACCATTCTTTGGGCATTCCTTTTGTAATTGGGTGCTCCCTATTGCGAACAATCATTTTAATTTCCTTTCTACCGCCATGTGTACCTGCTTTTCCCACCGAATTGTCGTGAATCAATTCTCCATCGTTGGTGTAATAAACGTACGGACCAAAAGTTTCGTCGCGGTTGCCCCAGCCACCAATACCAATCATTTTATTGTATTCGTTCCATTCTCCCCACGAATTATCGGCAGCATGAATAGTAACCATTCCCCCACCGTTTGCCATATATTTTTCAAAAGCTTTTTGGGTAGCTTCGGGCCATGGAGCGGCTTTCCAACCAAAATTATTCACCACCACATCGTACTTTTCAAAGTCGGGTGCAAAATCGGGATCAGTTTTAGGCTCTTTTAAATCCTGTGTTTCCCCCACTCCGGCTATAGGCAACCAATCTGCTTCACGTTCTCCTTTCCAGGTAAATTTTGTTCGGGCAACATCTACTTTAAACATTCCGGTTTCTTCCAGATACTGTTTCATCATTACCGTTGACTTAGGCCACACCTCATGATTGTTCTGCCCATCTACAATTAACACTTTAATTTTTTTTGCTTCCGAAGCCGATGCGAATATTAAAACAAGGCTTAGGATGAATAAAATTTTCTTCATCTTACTTTTTTTAGTTGATTTACATTCTCCCGTCAATTTTTACAGAAGAATTAATTAAGGTTGTGCTAAAGATAAAAACTATTCTTGTTTTCCAAATCACCCACACCTATATTGTAAATTATCGACATGCTCTTCTTCCACTTTCCCCCACTTTATTTTACCAATTTTAGATGTTAAAAAGCAAGTCTATTTGTATAGAGGTGTGGTTAACGAACCTGTAATCGATTGAAAATATCAGTTTAATATAACGAATCAGGAATACATTTATTTAGAGCGATGCTATCTTTGCGGCAAACACTTCCGATGCCCTTTCCAGATAGACTTCCGAATTATTTATAGAATCCTCAAAATCCTTTGCATATTCCATCATTTCAGCTAAATAATCAATTTTATGCGCTTCTAATTGGCATTTATCCAACTCGCTGATACCACAAAACACAGCGAGTTTTTGGGTGGAACGCGATTCTAAAACCCCTTGAATTACTTTACCGGAGAAAGTTTGTTCATCGAGTTTTCCTTCGCCGGTAATAATCCAATCAGCATCTTTTACCAGTTCATCGAAATTGGCAACATCTTTTACTAAAGTTGTTCCCGATTTTAATTCTGCATTCAGAAACAAAATGCAGCCAGCTCCCAATCCTCCGGCTGCACCCGTTCCTGGTATACTTTGCAAATCTTTTCCATATTGTTTTTTCACCACCGAATTAAAGTTTTGCAAGCCTTTATCCAGTTCCTCAACAACTGCAGGAGAGGCGCCTTTTTGCGGGGAATAAATATAAGCTGCTCCATTCAATCCAAATAAAGGATTATCAACATCGCAGGCCACCTCAAATTTTACAGCAGCTAATTCTTCAATAATCTGCGAACTTTCAATTGAATACAGTTTGTTTAAATCGCTGCCTTTACCTTCAAGCTCATAACCTTTCTCATCAAAAAAACGAAAACCAAGTGCTCGCGCCATTCCCATTCCTGCATCGTTAGTTGAACTGCCTCCAATACCAAGGATAATGTGTTCCGCGCCTTTTTCAATGGCATTTTTTATGAGTTCTCCTGTTCCATAAGTGCTGGTCTGCAAAGGATTTAGTTCATCTGTTTTAAGCAAACGAATTCCCGAAGCTTCTGCCATTTCGATAAAGGCTATTCTCTTCTCTTCTGCGAACAGATAATGGGCATTTATTTTGCGATGAAGCGGATCGTTCACTTCCACGTTAAAAAATTCGCCACCCGTATAAAACTGAAGGGTTTCAACCGTTCCATCGCCGCCATCGGCCAATGGAAGTTTTAAAATCTCTACATCAGCAATATGTTTTTTTAATCCGCGTTCAACAGCATTACAGAATTCAAGTCCGGTTAAAGATCCTTTAAATTTATCGGGTGCGATTACTATTTTCTTCATGTTCCTAAAATAAGGATATTTGGGTTATACAAAAAAGAAAGAATGTTATTAACCGAGTTCGATTTAAAATATTCCATTCTGAAATCCAGAAATGCGCAAGATTGACATTAAAAATGAAGAAAGTATAGCGGATTATTTCAAACCATCTTTAGTTCAAAGATTGCGCGATTCAGGATTTCGGAGCTTAAATATTAATAGTCGACTCCGGGTTATTGGATTCAATTTGCTTTAAAAAGTCAACTCATATATATAAAACAACCGCCTCTCCATCAAGGAAAGGCGGTTGTAGTATCTAATTCAAAATTGGATTTACTTTCTGAACAGAGGATCAACACCGATTGTTCCTACCAAATCTTTCAGATATTGCTTCGAGTCGACATAAGCCAAACAAGCTTCTGCTTTCTTCAAACGTCCTTCAATATCCATTTCTTCCACCAATGTAGCATTCTCTGCATTGGCTTTAAAGTCTTCCAAATATTCTATCTGCGACACAAAGAATGCTTTGTACCTGGTTTGCTTCAAACGTAAGCGTTCATTGTACCAATCACTCTTCAATACTTCTTCGCGGTCGAACAGTTTTCGCAACTCCGGATCACAAATGTCTTTGCCTTCGTAATGTCCGTAGGCCATAATGTGCAAAAGAACTTTTAGCGGAGGAATTGCAGCCTCTACACTACCATCTTCGAAAAATGGCAAAGCTGCACGTTGCATAGCTTCTGTTATATTCTTTATACCATCAACGTAATCGTCCATGCTTTGCAACTCGGGTTTCAGCATACGTTCGTTAAATACGGCCAGAGGTTCATCGAACAGACGGTTCATGCATCGGAAGGCAAAGTTTTTGGTAATCCGGTAACCCAAACGACTAGCCAATACTTTTTCTCCATTGTATTCAAAATCTTCCAGTTTCTCCAAACATCCATTTTCAATAAGTTTCTTCGGGTCGCGATCTTCAGGAACTAAACGAGCCCAAATCTCAGGAATAAGAATACTTATGTCGTGGTCGAAACGATTTTCGGAGCCAATGTAACCAGCTGCCGAACTAAAGCCCTGGTATTCGGTAAGAATATACGATAGCAGTGCATTGTTTAAATCGGTAGTTGGAACCAACATGTTGAAAGGCCCTTTGGTAAGGGCTCCTTCGAGACCGGCACCAGTTGTCGATGGCGATTTTCCGGTAATACTTGCAATAAAATCCATAAACAACTCGGGTAATTCCTGATAATGAATCGGATTATAAACCGATAACGGACGAATGCCGGCTTTTTTGTCAACCGGATTATTTCTTCGTCCGGGGAGAACAGCATTAACAGGCCAAACTACCGGGTCTTTTGCGTTAATTTTACGGAACAAACGAACACCAATTTCGCCAAGGTAAGAATCTTGCGTTTCGTTTTTGAAAATATTACGTTGCAGATAACGCGGATTTTTTGTCGGCAATCCATCTACAATTCTTGGGTGCGATGGAGCAACAAAATAATTATCGTCATTGTCATCTACTACTTTCTGTATAAAATCTTTTACCGGCTGCGTATATTTTTCAAAGCTAATGGCATCATCAATCAGCTCCTTAGCGTTTTCTTTTGTCAGCGGTTCGTAATTTGTCAGAAATGTATTGTTATCAACCATTTCCTGCTCTGCCTCCTTATCATATCCCCTAATTACTGCTTCATCGGGGCGCTGAAACAAATGACTCTCGCAGTTGGTAACCAGTTTCACACTTGGGTTAGAATATTCAGGGTTCAAATTTTTCAACTGCTTTGCAGGAACTGTAATCGTTGCTGAAATATCGTCTTCTGTTTGAATTTTCATACTTGGAACAAAGTCGGAACGCAATTTATGCAGGAACCAACGGTCTTCCTGACTAAAACCAATGCGAACATAACTTGCCATAATTGGATTATGCTTGTAATGAAGCGAATTTCCGGGACGACCATTTACAATTTCCACGTTAAACAGATCGCGCCATTTCAAGCCTTTTTCTTCGTTTCCACGGTAGTGACGTTTAACAAAAAAGGCCAAAGTACGCACGTTTTCCGGAATATCTTTTAAAAATTGGTTATATTCGTCGCTATACTGATCAGATGGCGTGAGCAATTTTACTGCCGAACCTAAAGTACGTTCTTTACTTAGGAATGAACGCGAAGGAGCAGCGTTGGATCGAACCTTTTTCCAGCGGTTTGAATAATCACGATTAATAATTTCATCCACCATATTTTCGGCTTTCTCCAACTCTTCAATGTAGAAATATCCATATTTAATGGCATTCTGCATCGATTTTGATATCTCCGATTTTCCTCCGCCCGAAACCGTACTTGGTTTGTGACAGAACATTCCCTCGGGAGCCGTATCGATAATCCTCCACATGGACTGGGTTGGGTGTTTTACCAATTGAAATTTATGCCCTGTTGGGTGTACATAAATTTTTTGGGGCGAAAGTTTTAAATGATATTCCTTTTTCTTGAAAGTCCAGCTAACCGAACTCTTTTCAACGTTAATATCCGCATTTTCTGGAATATAAATTACGTCAGGATAATTTTTGTCAATGGCATAATTTCCTTCCTTAACATGAATTTTATTCGCAAGTAATTTTTTTACTTCGTCGAACGAATAAGGCTTATCAAATTTTTTCGTAAAATTTGTTCCAAACACACTATCGCTCATATTTCCACGAGGAAAAGCAATGGCTCCACCGGCATGTTCTTCTTCTACCAAACCAAACAGATTGGCGGAGTAACTAATCTGAGTTTTTATTTCTTTTTTCGAATATCCATAATAATTGTCGGCAATTAAGGTAACCACTACCCCACGGTCGTCTCTACATGTAATTTTAAAAGCTGAACCATCGTTATAAAGTTCGTCTTTATCTTTCCAGCACATGCCTTCTCGTTTCTGACGTTCAGAAGCATCATCGTAATGAGGCAGGCCTATATCTTTCTTCTTCAACTTGGTTAACTGAGGAGCCAAAATAATACAACCAGTATGACCAGTCCAGTGTTCTACATCCAATGCCGCATCGTTAACAGCAAGGTTATGGTCGCCTGCATTTCCGAAAATATTTTCAACAAAATCGAGGTTGCTTACTAAACTTCCAGGGGCAAAAAAGCGAATTTCCATACTTTTTTGACTGATAACACCCGGTACTTCGGGACAAACAGTTGGTCGTAGCAACAATGAAACGAACACCCGTGCTTTTTCTTCCTGGTTTGAAGTAAAAGGAAGCAATTTCATATTGTCGGGAGCATTAACTGCTGCATTTAACAAATGCGCAAAAGTAATTTTCGGCACCTCTTTTTTATCCAGAGGCACAGGTAATCCTCCGCGCACAATGTGAAAGGTACCTTTTGTTGTACGTTTATCGTGTGCTGGATTATTCAATATCCCTTGTTTTAAACGGTATGAGCTGAGCAATTCGTTTTTAAACTCCTTTCCATTGGGCGGAAGACTTAACTCGCGTGCCATTCCTTTCTGATTGAGTACCAGAGTTTCGCTTGGTAAACGGTAACCCTTATCAAAGCCTACCTCTTTCAGGTAATCGTCAATAAAATTCTGGATACGGGTATCAACAGGCGAAAGTTGGCCACTTAACAGGCGCGACTTTTCGCGAAAGCTACTGATTAATCCTTCGGTTAATGATTGAAACTTGGTATTGGCATATTTGCTTCTGGAATCAGAATCATCTTTAAATAATGGCTGCCCCAGCGTGGCCAACTGCAGATTGATATATTGTATCATATCTCGTCGGTCTCGTTTGCTTTGTTTCTGCATAGCGGTATTTTTTGTCATAACTTTGTTTTTCTTGGTAATGTAACAAATTTACATAATAGAAGTTTGATAGAAAATAGAAAATCGGCAATATTACGCACATTTAACGCTAAATATTTAAATATTTGGCTTTCAATCGTATTGTTAACCTGCGTTTCAGGAAAGCTATAACGATCCAATAATTTGCAATCACTTATGATATCTATCATATCCAAGCTACACGAGCTAAACCTTTTATAGTATACATTTGTTTTAGAGTCTAATCTATAATCAGTTACACTATGACAAAGCTTAACTTCAAAAAAGTAATTATTCTTATTACAGGAATCCTTTTTAGTACAACTTACTCTTATGCCACCGATGGTTATTTTAGCACAGGCTACGGAACCATTAATAAAGGTTTGGCAGGTGCAGGAATTGCCTTTTACCAAGGCTCGTTAATTAACGGAAATCCGGCCGGTGTGGTATTCCTGGGAAACACATACCAATTGGGCATCGATTTTTTTAATCCCAACCGTCAGTACACTGTCACGGGTTCTCCTTCGGGTACGGAAGGGTCTTTCGGATTAATGACCGGAACTGTGGAAAGCGACAGTAAACTATTTTTAATTCCATCAATTGGAGCCAACTGGATGTTAAACCAAAAATCAGCCATCTCGGCCACATTGTTTGGCAACGGCGGGATGAATACCGATTATCCTCCTCAAAACTCAATGAATACATTTTACGATCCAAATTCGGATGCGACAGGGGTAAACCTGGCGCAAATGTTTGGAAATATCACCTATTCGCATAAATTGGGAGAAAAACACAGTATAGGTCTTACCGGAGTTTTGGCCTATCAGTATTTCGAGGCAAAAGGACTGTATATGTTTAGTGGTTTTTCGTCGAATGCCAGTGCATTAACCGACAACGGAACCGACAGTGGTTTCGGTTATGGTTTTAAACTTGGCTACCTCGGGCATTTAACCGATAACTTCGCCATTGGATTAACCTATCAGTCGAAAGTTTGGATGAGCAAATTTGACGATTATGCCGGATTATTTGCAGAACAGGGCGACTTTGATATTCCTTCGAGCTGGACAGTAGGCTTTTCGTGGAAAATTACTGAAGATTTTACTGTAATGGGTGATGCAAAATCAATAATGTATGGCGATGTAAATTCCGTTTCCAATCCAATGTCGAATTTGTACAGCGCAATGGCTGGCGACATGACATATTTAATGGGAGCAGATAACGGACCGGGTTTCGGCTGGGACGACATTATGGTTTACAAACTTGGAATGAACTACTCGGGTGTTGAATCCTGGGAATTTAGAGGAGGAATCTCAATTGGTGAAAATCCGGTTCCTGAATCTGAAGTTTTGTTTAATATCTTAGCCCCAGGTATTATTAAGAATCAGGTAGCTTTAGGCCTATCAAAAGAAGTTGGCAAAAAAGGCAACCAATTCCACCTGGCTGTTAATTACGCATTTAACAGCAGCGTAAAAGGATCTAATCCGCTGGATCCCGCACAATCCATTGAACTTGAAATGAATCAGTTTGAACTTGAACTTGGATTCTCTTTCTAAATTTTTCCAAATAACTAACAAATAGCCTGTCTGCTTCTAGCCGATAGGCTTTTTTATGATCAATTTTTTCTGAACACTTCGCACAATTAGCTGTAATTATTATATTGACAAAAAATTAAAGATGTAAAAATGAAGATAATCTCATGGAATGTAAACGGCATACGGGCTGTTGCAAAAAAAAACTTTTTTGAAGATTTCGAATTGCTCGATCCCGATATTTTGTGCCTGCAGGAAACAAAAGCTCAAGACGCTCAGGTTAGCGAAACCCTTGCATCAATCGAAGGATATCATATTTATTCTAATTCAGCAGAGAAAAAAGGCTACTCGGGTACAGCCATTCTTTCGAAAAAAGAACCCCTTTCGGTTTCGCGTGATATCGGCATAGCTAAACACGATACCGAAGGCCGTGTTTTGTGCCTCGAATATGACAATTTCTTTTTAATTGATGTTTATGTTCCAAACTCAGGCAGCGATCTAAAACGGTTGGATTACCGGCAGGATTGGGACCAGGCATTTTTTACATACCTGAAAAATCTGGAAGACACCAAACCTGTAATTGTTTGCGGCGATTTTAATGTAGCTCATCGCCCCATCGATTTGGCGCGTCCTAAAGCCAACTACAACAAATCTGCCGGTTTTATGCAGGAAGAAATTGATGGAATGGATCGTTTTACTCAAGGAGGTTTAATCGATACCTTCCGGCATTTTTACCCTGAGGAAACAGATAAATATTCATGGTGGAGTTACCGTGCCGGTGCACGTGGCAAAAATGTAGGCTGGAGAATCGATTACTTTTTGGTGAGCGAAAACTTCCTTCATCGGGTTGACAAAGCGTATATTTTGAATGAAGTGATGGGTTCCGACCACTGTCCGGTGGGAATTGAGTTGAAGTAATGTACAGTTAAGGTCTTTTCAGCCGGTGACATAAAGTTCACCTGCTGAATGCCTTCATTACTTTAAAATCACCCATTCGAACAAAATTTGAGTGGAAATAGCCATTAACATCAAGCCAAAAATCATTCGCATTAATTTAACAGGAAGTGCATGTGTAAGCCGAACACCCAACGGAGCAAATATACTTGTTGTAATTATTAGGGTAATTGCAACAGGCAAATAGCAAAATCCAAAGGTTCCTTCGGGCAATCCACTTACTTTTAAACCCGTCCATAAATAACTGGCTGCCCCCGATATGGCAACACTCCAGCTTAAGGCTGACGATGTTCCAACTGCATTCCTAACAGGCACTTTACAAGCCAATAAAAAAGGCACATTAAACACGCCTCCTCCAATTCCCAATAATCCCGACAAACCTCCAATTAGCGAACCTACTCCAAAAATACCTGCCGGTTTTGGCAAATTCCACGATGAATTTGGATTGAAACCAACCAATGTTTTTATCGAAATAAAATATGCAAATACAATAAATACAATTTGTAAACTTTGACTTGGAATTGAACGTGCCAGCAACGACCCGGTTATTGACCCAATTATAATTCCCGGAGCCATACTACGAAATACTTGTAAATTTATAGCCTTCTTTCGGTAATGCCCCAACGAACTCACAAATGTGGTAAAAACCATTACTGTTAGCGAGGTGCCCACTGCAATATGCTGAATGTATTCCGATTCAATATGCTGCACTTTCAATACCCATAAAGTTACCGGAATAACAATAATTCCCCCGCCAATACCAAATAAACCGGCCAAAAATCCAGCTATGCTACCAGCAAGCAACAGAAATAGTATCAATTGAATATCTAACATAAGTGCTCAAAAGTAGCAGATTGCTTCAACAATAAAAAATGAATTCACCTCCTCTTTGCAACTATTCATTAATTTTGCAGCCAATTAAAAGAAAAAAAGTTGAAATTCAATCCATATAAAATAGATTTACCCATAACCGAGGTTATTAACGAGGTAAAAAATCATCTGAATAATTCAAACACCCTGGTTGTAAATGCACCTCCGGGAGCCGGGAAAAGTACAATTTTGCCAATTGCTCTGCTCGAAGAAAAGTGGCTAAACGGTCAGAAAATTATTATGCTTGAGCCCCGGCGGTTGGCTGCCAAAACCATTGCCACTCGCTTGGCCGATTTGCTGGGCGAAAAAGTGGGTAAAACTGTTGGCTACCGCATTCGTTTCGATAATTGCATTGGGACCAACACTCAACTAGAAGTTGTTACTGAAGGCATTCTAACCAGAATGCTGCAATCCGACAACGCGATGGAAGGAGTAGGCATGGTTATTTTCGATGAATTTCACGAGCGAAGCCTATTTGCCGATGTGGCGCTGGCTTTATCGCGCGAAGCCCAACAAATTTTACGCCCCGACCTACGGATAATGATTATGTCGGCAACGCTGAATATGCCGCAATTAACCAAATTGCTTGATGCGCCATCGGTGATTAGCAAAGGACGGCAGTATCCGGTTGAAGTTTTTTATGAAGGAGAAAACGACAGGTTGTTGCTACCGGAGCTAACCAGCCGCGTGGTTAGCAAAGCCGTTAAAGAGCAAGATGGCGACATACTTGTTTTTCTTCCGGGCGAAGGAGAAATTAAAAAATGTGAAACCATTTTGCGAAGCCAGCATAAAGGCATTTCCATTCACCCGCTTTATGGACAACTGCCTCCTCGAAAACAATTTGCAGCAATAATGCCCAATCGCGAAGGCAATCGTAAAATTATTCTGGCCACCTCAATCGCCGAAACCAGCCTCACCATTGAAGGGGTAAAGATAGTGGTTGACAGTGGTTTTTCCAGGACTCTTAAATTCAATCCCAACACGGGATTATCGCGTCTGGAAACAATTGATATTACCAGCGATTCGGCCGACCAGCGGGCAGGGCGTGCCGGACGACTTGGCCCAGGAGTGTGCTACCGGATGTGGACAAAAGGTACACATAATCGTCTTAAGGAACACCGAACTCCAGAAATTGAAGAGGCCGATGTCGCTTCCTTAACATTGGAAATGGCGCATTGGGGCGTAGATGATGTTAACAATTTAACCTGGCTCACTCCTCCTCCGAAAGGTCATATTGAACAGGCCAAAGAACTGCTTCATCAAATAGATGCACTGGAAGACGGGCAAATAACCCAACACGGGAAAAACATCCACAAATTGCCGTGCCACCCCCGACTGGCACATATTCTCATTCTTGCAAAAAAAGAAGGACTGGCTCCTTTGGCATGCGACATAGCTGCCATTTTAGAAGAGCGCGACCCATTGAACCGCGACGCAGGCATTGATATCAATTTGCGTATTGAGGCGCTACGTCGTTTCCGCTCCGGCACACTTAAAAACAAACGCCTTTCCAACATTGCGCGTATTGCAAAACAATATTGCAGGATGCTCGATATTGATGAAAATAATTCCAGCGTCGAGCCGTACGAAACAGGGTTGTTATTGGCTTATGCCTATCCCGAACGCATTGCACATGCCAAACCGGGCAATAACGCTCAATTTAAACTGGCTAACGGAAGCATTGCAGCTGCTGGGCATGAAGATGATTTGGCGCACGAAGATTGGTTGGCCATTGCCAGTATGAATGCCCGCGATGGTGTTGGGCGAATTTTTCTTGCTTCGCCACTTAACCCACAAGATTTAGCGCCAAAGGTTAAAACTGTTGAATCGGTTAGTTGGGACACAAAACAAGGAGGCTTCAATGCCAAAACCGAACTGCGAATTGGTAGTATTGTTTTGCAAAGCAAACCTTTACAACAATACAATTCGGAACTTAAAATAAAAGCGATTTCGGATGCCATAAAAAAAGAAGGAAGCTGGTTGCTCGATTTCAACAAAGAAGTAGAACAATGGCAAAACCGGGTAAATTGTCTGCGCATTTGGGACAAAGGACACAGGTGGCCCGATGTGAGTACAGACCACTTACTGACAACAAACCAAAATTGGTTAGCACCCTATCTTGCTGAAATTAAAAAGCCGGAAGATTTAAAGAAAATCGATTTAAAAACCATACTTCAACATCACCTTGATTATGAATTACAAAAGCTGCTTGATCAATTGGCTCCAGAGCGTATTATTGTACCCAGCAATTCTGCCATTAAACTATATTACCAGACAAACGGTGAAGCTCCCGTTTTGGCTGTCCGTTTGCAAGAAGTTTTTGGATTATTTGAAACACCTACAATAAACAATGGAAAAACAAAAATACTCATGCATTTATTATCTCCAGGATTTAAGCCAGTACAAATCACCAGCGACCTGCAAAGCTTTTGGAAAAATGCCTATTTCGAAGTAAAAAAGGAATTAAAGGCGCGATACCCAAAACATTATTGGCCCGACAATCCTTTGGAGGCGAAACCCTTACGGGGTGTAAAAAGAAAAAAATAAAATACCTAAGACTACCAATTACCTGGCTAAGTGCTTAACTTTTACCTGATTTTCCACTTTGGGTTAGATAACTTACAGAAACTAAAAAAACCGCCCTCTCTTATCAGAAAACGCGGTTTTAAATTATCAATTTATATTTTGTTTGATTCAACCAGCCTTAACCGCTTGCACCTCTTTCAAAATTGTACGTTTGGTTTTTACTCCAACAATACGTCTGGCTTCTTTTCCATCTTTAAAAACAAGCATAGTTGGGATGTTGCGTACCTTAAATTTTTGTGCCAATTGCTGGTTATGATCCACATTAACTTTTGCAACCATAAAATCGGTTTGCGAATCGGCTATATCGTTTAATATTGGGGCAATTATTTTGCAAGGAGCACACCATGGTGCCCAAAAATCGACCAGCACGACACCTTTTTTTGTGGCCGCTTTAAAATTTTTATTAGATAATACTTTTATTTGTTTACTGTTTGCTATGGGTTTGGCATTCTTCATTCGAAAATAATTATAAGTAATCAATCCGATTAGCACGGCCAGTACTACAGCAATAGCAATTAATGTTGTCGACATAATTTTTCTTCAATTTTAATTCAGAAATAACCAAACAGGATTATTTCATTCAAAAGTTTTTTGTTTCACAATATTTCTCGTGTGACAAACTAACTGCTTTTTTCCTAGCCCCCAATGCCACTTTGTCTCTTCAAATTCATAAATAACATTCTTTTTAAATAAGCTAAGTTCATGGCTTATTTAAACCTCTGTGTCATTTTTCCCCAAATTGTTTGTCTAAAATTTCTGTTACCTGCTCCATCGACTGTATACTGGTTGTTGCCTTGGCTACCTTCCCATTTTTATAATACATTGTAAATGGCAAGCCCATAAACGAGCTACATTCTGGTGCATTCCTAATTGGTGCAGCCTCAGGATTATCGAATGCCATTACCATAAATTTAATGTTTGGCCGCTCTTTGTCGAGCCGTTCCATTACATTGTACACAGGAAAACACATAGGCCCCATACGACCACAACAAACCATTACATTTTCGTTTTCGGCCAATACTTTTTCAAGCTCTGCTGCTGTTTCAATTTCCGGAAGTCCGGTTCTTAAAAGTTTCATATCTATATATTTATTTTGTTATTTCTTCTATTATATTTTTATCCGATTCTAACTTTCCATTCAAATAAGCCTCTACTATTTCCTTTGTTGAGTTTGGAGGAATTCCAACAAATAGATTTATCTTTTTTGATGCAAAAAGCATTATTATTTCCTTTTTAACCTTATAAACAATCACATCGGTTACACCTTGTTTTTCAACCCATTCAGCTAACCTCTTACTGTCCGTATCAGAAGGTATTTCAACAATATTTCGTTGAATTTTATCGCCATCAAGCTCGAAAACTTCACAAAAAGAACTTTCTCCAAAAAATTCACTTAGTCTATTGTTCGATATTGGAATTGCAACTTTTCTCATTATAACTATAGGTAAAAAAAAGCAGGAAAACCATAACCAAGGGCTTATTCCCGCTTTTCTTATTTCAATCTAACCATTTATTAATCAACCAAATCCATTTATAAAACTATAGGTACAAATATACATACTCCTAAAATTACCCACTAAAGAAATAAACGGCAGTTTCGCAGGTTAGCAACTAAACTTTCATAACTTTTAAACTATCAAACGACAGGAATAACGATGATAATAAAAGTTGAATGTCAAAAAAAAACCGCTGTTGAATAATTGGTTTTGTTGTGTAAATTTGTGGGCATCAGAAAAAAAAAGCAGATGAGCCAAAACGAAACATATAACGACGACTGCCAGCTGGAAAAATTTACCGATTTAAAAGAGCACAAAACGCTCATTCAATATTTAAAAGGTGAAAATATTTTTAAGCAAGGTGCTTTTGCTCCTTATGTTATATATGTGCTTAGTGGTTTTGTAAAGGTATATTTGCAAACCGGTTTCGAGAAACAAATTAACATCGGAATTGCCAAAGCCGGCGATTTTTTGGCCTTCTCATCAGTTTTTGGAGAACCTGTCCACACCTACTCAACTCAGGCACTAACTAATGCCGAAATTTGTATGATTGAAAAAGAAAGCCTGAAACAAATTCTACTCAACAACCCGGAGTTTGCATTAAAAATTACGGCAAAAAACTACAGAAACAAGAGCCACCTGCTCGAGATTATTAAAAATTTATCGTACAAGCAAATGCGTGGAAAACTAGCTTCTACCTTGTTATACTTATCGAATAATGATTTTCTAAAAGATAATATTTACCAATACCTCACCCGCCAGGACATTGCCGATTTTGCTTGCATTTCGACCGAAAGTGCCATTAAATTCTTAAAAGAATTTGAAAAAGAAGGCATAATTAAACTAATGGGCAAAGACATTGAAATTACAGATCTGAAAAAACTTAAAAAACTAGAAAATAACGGCTAACCATGAAACTCTCAGAAGAAGAAAAGAAACAGCTTTTAAACGAATGTAAATTCGTAGCCTCACGCAGTGGCGGACCAGGTGGCCAAAATGTAAACAAGGTTAGCACAAAAGTAGAGCTTCGGTTTGATTTAGCCTCTACCAGTATATTTTCGGAAGCAAAAAAAAGAATCCTAAAATTTAAGCTGGCCAACCGAATTAATACTGACAACGAAATGTTTCTGGTTTCGAGTGTTGAACGCAGCCAGTGGCGAAACAAGGAAAAGGTAATCGAAAAATTTTTTAATCTGATTGAAGAAGCACTCACTCCGGTAAAAAAGCGCATTAAAACCGCACCTACAAAAACATCGAAGCTAAAACGTTTGGAAGGCAAAAAACAGCTTTCTCAAAAGAAAGAAATGAGGAAAAGACCTGAACTTTAACGATTCTATCAGCCACAACAACCTCCTTCAAAATCCTTCAAATAACTCGTCAAAAAAAGTTATGAATTCGCAGCTATTGTAATTTTTCTTTTCTTTGCAAGCTTATAATTCAAGTAGAGGACGTTTAATGAGAGATTTTTTTGAAAAAATTGCCAAACTGATAATCAACATTGTAGACTGGTTTTATTTTCCATTTTTACACTTTATTCCCAAAGAAATTTTCCGTTATGCAGCCACAGGCGGAGCAAACACTTCTTTCGATATTCTTCTGTATTTTATCTTTTACCGGTATGTGCTCGAAATGCAGGTGGTTGAACTTACATTTATAGCCATCAGTCCACACATTGCAGCTTTTATGATGGTTTTTCCAATTACTTTTGTTACAGGTTTTTTTCTGGCGAAATACGTTACATTTACATCCTCCGAATTAATTGGGAGAGTTCAGCTTTTCCGTTATTTGGTTACGGTTACAGGCTCGATTTTGTTAAACTATGTTTTTTTGAAATTTTTTGTTGAGTATTGCGGATGGTACGCAACCATGTCGAAAATTGCTACAACTTTGCTGGTAATTGTGTATAGCTATACAACACAAAGGTACTTTACTTTTAAAACCGGCAAAAAATTCATAACCAAACAATACAAGGCATAATTTTTATTCTGTCATGCCATTGATATTTTGCTGAAATAGCTATCTTTATTTTTCAATATGGAACACTACCGGCAAAAATATTACCCAACGATATTACAGGGCATTCACCTTGTTATTTTGTACATTTTTATACAAACTGTTGTTGATTTTCCGCTGGCACTAATCGATTATTACAAAGGCACCGAATATTTATATAATCCTGTAAAAAAGATTTTGCTGAATGTTGGCTCAGTTGTATTTATTTTACTCTACGGAATAAAAAAGTCGAAAGCCCCGGTATTAGAAATTTTTCCGGTAAAACTATTTAATCCGTTGATTTTAATACCCGTAGCAACTTTTCTATGGGGAGCGCACAATCTTTTGGAAGAAGTAAACATTTGGGTTGAAAAATTAATTCCTGCCCCACCCTGGTTTTGGGAACTTTTTAACCAGATTTTTGAAGGCGACTATGGATGGATCGGCACATTTTTTAAAGTAGCTGTAATTGCTCCCATTGTTGAAGAACTAATTTTCAGAGGACTAATATTCAATGGATTCCGGAAAAATTACAATGGTTTTGTGGCAGTTTTTATGTCGGCTCTTTTGTTTTCACTGTTTCATTTAAATCCGTGGCAAATGTCGGCCACCTTTGTGCTTGGGCTTTTACTAGGCTGGTTAATGTTACGTACCAACAATATTTTTGTGGCTATACTGGGGCACTCTATAAATAATGCATGGGTGTTGCTTACCATAACCTATTGGCAAGAGCTGCAAGAAACATCTGTTTATCTTCTGGGCAAAAATGATTTTTACTACCTCAGCGGATTGGTCATGCTGCTTTCTGTTGTGCTCATATATTTTACAAGTATTCCCTGGTTTGGCAAAAACCGGCGATAATCAACCGTTCACCGAAAAATTACTTTAAAACGGTAACAAAAAGTTATTTTTACATCCGAAATTAAATCGAAAAAAATGGATTATGTATTAATTGGCCTTGGCGTTATTTTCATTATTAGTGGAATTTTAGGATGTGTACTTCCTGTAATTCCAGGCCCTCCGCTAAGTTACGTAGGTTTATTGTTGTTGCATTTTACCGAAGGTTACCAGTTTTCATCTAAATTTCTAATTATCTGGGCAATTATTACTGCTGTAGTTTATGCGCTCGACTACCTTATTCCTGCCTGGGGGACAAAAAAATTTGGAGGTAGCAAACGAGGTGTTTGGGGAAGTATTATCGGTTTAGTAATTGGGCTGTTTTTCTTCCCTCCATTTGGTATTATAATCGGCCCATTTGCTGGCGCTGTTATTGGTGAATTAACAGCCGGCAAAGATCACATTGCAGCGCTAAAATCGGGCTTTGGCTCGTTCATGGGATTTTTGGCGGGCACTTTACTAAAACTCATTACTTCGGGAATGATGACCTGGTATTTCTTCAAGGAACTAATTGTTTGATTATAGTTACTAAGTACTGAATTGTGCCAATAAACTTCAACAAATAACTATTCAGAGCGTAAAAGTTCCTACATCCTACTTCCTGGGTGCATTCGACAAAAAATAAACACTCCCCTATTATAATATTTACTATTCATTTCTGTTTAAATAATTGACACTACTCATTAAAATTATACTTTTGTTGTGTGGCAAAAAAGAAATTAAATACGACAAGGCTAACTCCGAAGCCGGCGATAAAGGGAAAAGGGAA
This sequence comes from Draconibacterium sp., assembly GCA_041583785.1. Classification (GTDB taxonomy): domain Bacteria; phylum Bacteroidota; class Bacteroidia; order Bacteroidales; family Prolixibacteraceae; genus Draconibacterium. The sequence goes on from JBFHFE010000002.1 coordinate 73,376, forward strand.
ATCAAAGAAAAAAAATGGGAAACACCCTGTTTTAAGCTTCATCTGGAAAGCCGGAGTGGTATTGTTTTTACTGGGATGCCTGTTCTTCATCCTTGTATTCCTGGGTGTTCTAGGCCCTGTTCCATCTAAAAATCAACTTCGACAAATCAATAATCCACTGGCATCGGAAGTATTTTCGGCCGATGGGAAAGTGCTGGGACGCTATTACGTTGAGAACCGTAGCAATGCCAGTTTCAACGAAATATCGGAGAATGTTACCAACGCATTAATTGCCACCGAAGATTCACGTTTTTACGAGCACCGTGGCATTGACGAGATAGCACTTGCCCGCGTATTTGTCAAATCGATTTTAATGCGTCACAGCAACTCCGGAGGAGGAAGCACAATCAGCCAGCAGATTGCTAAAAACCTATTTCCAAGGGGACATTTCGGGCCTTTATCCATGCCAATAAACAAACTACGGGAGGCAATTATTGCTTACCGCATGGAACGGATTTACAGCAAACAGGAAATTTTGGCCTTGTATTTAAATACCGTCCCTTTTGCCGAAAATATTTTTGGAATTGAGGTGGCTGCTGAACGTTTTTTTTCAAAGTCACCAAAAAATCTTGATGTACATGAAGCTGCCGTTTTGGTTGGAATGCTTAAAGCCAATAATTATTACAACCCGCGAACCCATCCCGACCGTGCACTTGGCCGTAGAAATGTGGTAATCGACCAAATGGTTAAGTCGGAATACCTAACTGCAGAACAGGCAGCAAAATACAAAGCAAAACCACTAGGCGTTAAATACCGCATTATATCGTACAACCAGGGGCCGGCTCCATATTTTCTGGCCAAACTAAAACCAGAATTGCTGGAGTGGTGCGAGGATAATATGAACGAAAACGGAGAGCCGTATAACTTATACACCGATGGATTAAAAATTACAACAACCATCGATTACAACCTTCAGTATTATGCACAACAGTCGGTTAGAGAATATATGAAAGACCTGCAACGAGTCTTCGACAACCACTGGAAGTCACGCGATTTGTTTAAGGAAAATCCGGCAATTCTAAAAAGTGCCATTCAAAATCAAAATACCAGTGGAACAAGTTATTCCGAAGAATTAAAAAAATACCAGGAAAAAACACAAGCGACCCTTTTTACCTGGGATGGATTAAAGGAGGCTAATATCACCAGACTCGATTCGTTAAAACATTATTTGAAAATACTGAATGCCGGTTTTATTGCTATCGACCCACAGCAATCGGCCTTAAAGGCTTGGGTTGGAGGAATCGATTTTCGTTTTTTCAAATACGACCACGTAACAGCTCCTCGCCAAACCGGCTCAACTTTTAAACCTTTTGTTTATCTGGCTGCCTTGGAAGAAGGTATTAAAGCCGACCAATATTTTGTAAACACCTACAAAGTTTACCAAGATTATAACGACTGGGCACCGCGTAATTCGCACAACGACTATGGCGGTTATTACACCATGAAAGGAGCTTTGGCAAAATCGTTAAATACAGTTTCGGTAGAAGTTTTACTGGAAGCAGGAATTGACGAAACCATTGAAATAGCTAATGATTTGGGTATTTCTGCTGATTTGCCCGATTATCCCTCCCTGGCTTTGGGTGTTGCCTCCATCTCGTTAAAAGAAATTGTGGAAGCCTATGCCACAATTGTAAACGATGGCAAACCGGTAAAATCGAACTATCTGGTAGAAATAGCCGATAAAAACGGAAAAATTCTGGAAACATTTCATCATGTGCTGGAAGACGAACCAGTGGTTTCGCCCGAAAACTGCCGGGCGGTAATTAATATGATGGAAGCCGTTGTTGATGGAGGAACCGGGCGTGGAATTCGTACCATTTATAAAATACCAGGACACTTTGCAGGAAAAACCGGCACAACACAAAACAACTCCGATGGCTGGTTTATAGGCATTACGCCAAATCTGGTTACCGGATGTTGGGTAGGTGCCGACGATCCCAGGGTGCATTTTCGAACTACAACCTACGGGCAAGGAGCATACATGGCCTTACCAATTGTGGGGAAATTCTTTCATAAAACTTACAACGACCGAAAGTTTGCTTCGCTTAAAAACAGTTCATTTGCCGAGCCAAACGCAAATTTGCTTGCTATGTTGAATGAACCTGTTTACAAGGAAGTACTTGACATTGAAAAACGCACCTTCGATTTGGCAAACATATTTAAAAAGAAAGACGATAATACCGGCCTCGAAAAACGAGAACAAGCAAAAGTTCCCGAAGAAAAAGACCAAATCTGGAAAAAAATCAAAAATATATTTAAGAAAAAAAGATGACCACTCATTAATCAGGCAAAGCGATCTCATAACATAATTATTCTGCTACCTTCTCTTTTTTTAAATCCAAGCAGCCACATTTTCTTTCGTTGAGTTTATCCTTCTGCTAGGAAAGAGATTTAATACAATAAAATTTGTAATCCGCATAAAAAAAGCTTCTTCAATAACTTGAAGAAGCTTACCTTTTGTCGGGATGACAGGAATCTTGACACACCTTTAACGGCTTGGTTATAACGCTGTTATACCTTGTCTGTTTTGTCTACTATAGTCTGTTTTGTATAGAAATTGTCTGTTTTCGAAAAAAACAACTAGGAATTGTGTCAGTAGTTTTCTCCTACTTCCATTTCATTTAATGCCTTTATTGTATCGGCATCGGCTTTAGCTATTGCCATATTTTTGTAATTAATAATACCACGATCAGCACGCCGCGAACATTCGTTACACCTTTCTTCGTTTACAATAAGTGTAATTATATTATTGTTACCCGTTTGCGAGATAATTCTTTCACCTTTGTCGCATTTATTAACAATAGTCATTTTATTGTCGCCAAGGGAAAGAGTTACCAACCTGTCCAACTCCGATACTGTAATTGTTTTCCGATCTTCAATTATGTCCGTTAATTCGGAGATGCTTAATCCGGCTTTCTGTGCCAATTCTCCTATCGCTTTCTCCATCAATATATCGTTGCTCGGCCCGTAGCTTTGCCGAAATAACTCTCTCAACATTTTTACCTACTTTATTAGTTTTACCTATACAATTAAATATAACATTTTCGTTACCGCTTTGGGACAAAGTGGTTTCACAATACTTACTCATAACTGGGTTTTTACATTTTTTTCTCAAGCATATTAAAGAGTCTGTCCCTTTCCTCTTTTACAAGCTTAAGTTCTAATTTTAATTCTATATTTTGTTTAACAAGGCCGTAGCCTTCCTTCCCTTCTTCAACCTTTAATTGCGGCGCTTTTTCTTTATTGTAATACACATTTTTATCGCCTGCCTGTACTACCCCTTTTTTCGGAGATACAATCATTTGCCCTCTACCTGTAAGCAGCCAATTTAAATCCAACTCAGGATACGCATTCGACATATCAGCTATTCTGTACATATTCATCTTTGTGCTAGATGTCCAATTTGAAATTTCGCTTTTACTTGCGTTAAACTTCACTCCAAATTTTTTCTTGTCAATTTTCTTGAACTCTATAAAATCGTTAAGACGCTTATGTATAGACTGGTACATATAGAATTGTTCTAAATTAATAATATGTACAAATAAATACTTGTATAGTTCAAATAATTATTTGTACATTCGCAATACCGTTACAAGACAAATATAAGACAATAATAAGATTAAAAAAAATACAGAAAAACAATGACGAAATTTCAGCTAAATAAGATTAAAGAAAAACTCTCTGTTAACGACATAAAGGCTATTGCCGCGCAAAACAAAGTATCGGAAGATTTGGTATATAAAGTTTTGCGGGGCGAACGAAATAATCACACTGTACTACATGCTGCAATAGATATAGCTGAAGCGAACAAAAACGAACAACAGAAACTAAAAAAAAGGATAAACGCTTTATGAGAAATTTACCAGCCGGACTCGAAGATGATAACCTCGAACTATACAGGACGCAGAAATTTAAAGCAGCAGCGGTAACAGGCGGACAGCGCTTTGAATATTTAGAACTTCCTCTTATCATGCGGGAACCCTTTCAGGCCGAACTTATTCAAGACAAAAAAACCCATGATTTTATTAAACATGAATGGAAAATTTTTGATGCCGACAAAACAGAAGAAGCATTTGTATCGTGTCGGTATGGGGGCCTTAACTCTTCGCCCGACTTGTGTAAAGGGAAAATAACTCCCGATGCTCCGTGTTGCAACGATATATTAACCTGTAACGGATTAGGCATTGTTTGTTTAATACCCGAAACAAAAAACGGGAAATTATCCAAACAAGAATACCGAGTTGTTTTTCTTGTTGCCCAAGGACACCTCGACAAAGAAATTGCAAACATCCTAAATATAGAAATACCAACTATACGCACTTATTTGAACCGAATACGTGAAAAACTGTGCGTAAATAATCGGATAGAAATTGCCCAGTGGGCGCGAAACAACGAAATAGTATAAACAAACATACTGTTGTACCAAGCAAAACGAGCCCCGCCAGAGGGTGGGGCTTTATTTAAAAAAACGTTCTTAAAATTATTGACATAAAAAATACTTCATTGAGATTTTTCCAGAATCTCTATTGGATTTTTGGTTTAAAGTTTAGGAAACACCTCCCGTTGTTGAGCGGGAGGTTTTTAAAACAAAACAAGTAATCCCGAAGTATTTATAAAATATTTCCAACGAAGTTATTGGAAGGTCGTTTGCACAGGGGTTCGACTCCCCTCTGCTCCACAAGGCACCAATGAGAAAGGAAGAAACACCAGCCGTTGAAGTTATTTCTGATTGACCAGAAACGGATTAACGAAGCAAAGCGGAAAGGCGAACGCTTGACATCATGGACAGAAATAGCAATACCCACATGAGGGGAGGCCAATACTCAGTTTAATCGCGAAGGTATTACGATGAATTAACCGAGGCTGGTGTTTAAAGAAATTAGTCGGGAGAGGATTAACTAACGATTGCCTCTCTCGGCAAGCCAAATAAGGAAGGCTTGCCAAAGTAATCCGATTAGGTTTCGGTGCTTCCATTAATGGTTAAAATCCTGTAATAGCACTGCGTTTGGGGCAGACTGGTTTTGACAGCGATAACAAAAGATAACGGAGGAAATACAGCCATAACTGGCAAAACAATTCAATTTTTCTACGAACCATTAAGAATGGTTTCGTAGAACACCCGCACCAGTGTAATGATGCATGGCCAACAGGATAGGAGATATGTGCAGAAAGATTCCCGGTTCAACTCCGGGAATGGCCACAAAGAATAAGCAAAATACGCGAATAGCCAGGAGGGAGTACTCTTTTTTACTCCAATTATTTCAGAAAAAAAGAATTTTCCTCCTGCTCTTTAAAACATGAAATATGATTTACCTAAGTATTGATATCGAAACAAGTGGCCTTGACCATAACAAAGCACAAGTGCTCGAATTTGCGGCCGTATTAGAAGACACCAGCAAAAACATACCACTTGCTAATCTGCCGTTTTTTCATGCAATTTTTTCTTACACACGCATTGAAGGCGACCCTGTTGCACTAAAAATGAACAGCGAACTTATTGCTAAAATTGCCCGCGGAGAAGGCATGAGTTGGGCTGATGCCTGCATAAGTTTTGGCAAATTTTTATACAATAACGGTTTTATAGTTAATAAACAAGGCTTATACACCATTAACGTTGCCGGTAAAAACTATAATAAATTCGACGATAGGTTTTTACAAAATACACCATTCCTGCACTTATTTAAAGCACATAGCCGCACACTCGATCCTGCAATACTTTATGCTGTGCCTACCGACGATAAACTTCCATCGCTGGAAGAATGTAAACGCCGGGCAGGACTGGAACCTAAAGTTGCGCACACTGCGCTGGCCGATGCTTTAGATGTTATTGAGCTCATACGTTTGTCGGAAGTTTTTAAAGAAGATGGACATTAAAACCCACATACGCCTGCAAAATGAACGTGCTAAAAATTTTTGCACAGAGTGTGGCGGAAACAAAAAAATACGAATTGCAGCTACAGGAAGTAAACGCTTTGATTATGCCAAATGCAAAACCTGCAACGGAACCGGAGAAATGCCACAAACAAAAGCTACAGCTTACGAAAAACTTACTCAGCCGTGGCGCGAAGAAATAGCCCGGATAGTCGGAAGGAAATAACAAGATAAAAGCAGCCGGGGCAGCGTAGTTAAACTTACAACAACACATTCAAATTTTCTCGCAACTACCTGTAATCTGCTCCGGCGTGCTTTTAAAAAAGAAGTTTCATTTAAAAATCAACATAATGAATAAGCTTGAACACTTAAAAAAATGCAAACAGTTTTTACGTAAAGTGGTAAACCAACGCCGCTGGTTAGAAAAAAACGGGAAAAGCCGCAAGTCTCTTACTCCCCGAATGCAGGAAACAATGCTTCTTATTCCTTATCATATTTCGCGCATTGTTTCGTTCGACAAAATGATTAACTACATAGGCCGCAAAGACATACAGGATAGAATTACAGAGCTTATTCCCGGTAAAAAAGAAGCCTGGATACAAGAACTTGACTACTTGGTTACTTCGGGCGAAATACTACAAGGTCGCCGGGCCATTCAACGCGAATTATCATTTTAAATTTTTATACATACTATGAAAAAAGTAATTGCCGTTTTAAACGATAACGAATATTGTTTAACAACCAATACCACTGCCATTAAAAACAACTGGTATATAGCCTACGATGTTACCGTGGTAAAAGAAGAAAAAGAGCGCCCTAATTTTGCCGAGAAGGATATTGTACCAGCAGTAGGCCGTGTAATGTACGGTGTTGGTTTGCATGCTTACCGCATTTCCACCATTAAACCCCGCCACATATGTTCTATGTGCGACGAAAAAGGCAGTAACCGCATTGAAAAAAAGTTTTACTGCAACCACCACTTTAAGCAGCTTACCGTTACGCAACCCATAAGCGGAACCAATACTATTCCGAAACGAAATGCACCCTGCCATTGCGGTAGTGGTAAAAAGTATAAACACTGTTGCCTGGTGAAAGACCGCCACACGCCGCGCCACTACTTTAACAGCAGATACAAACAAGAAGAAATTAAAAAGCAAAAAACAGCCCAATGATTACCTGTGATAAAACCGAAGAGGGCTACACGCTAAAGGGGCTAACTGTGGAAGACCTCGACGCTATTCAGCATGGCTTGTGTAACCAGTTTAATCAAACTAGTAAAAAACACCACCACGATTTCCGCAGCTTAATACTGCGTATTAACCGCCCCATTGAGCGTGTGCTCGATAGAATTTACAATTCATTTTAATCGCATAAAACAGAAAGTATGTATTACAAAGTTGAAAACACCGAAAGTGAAGTATACCAAAAACTTCACAAAATGCGCAGCCAGGAGCTGCAGTTTGAGGAAGAAAACAAGGCCACCATTGAAAACGCATCGGGCTTGAAATGGAACCGCTATTTAGGCAATTTTGGGCAGCAGAACTGGAACAGGGTAAGCTCATACAACGGATTTGAGTTTACTGAACCCGACAAAGTAGATTTAAAAATTTGGAAGGAAAGCAAACAATACAAAGGCGTTTACGAGCCAAATCGACGTACAAAAAAAGGTAGAGAAATGGCCCAGTTCCTAAGTAATGGTTTAAAAGGGCATGCCTTCGATATTGTTTTTCGCACCCTTGGTATTGAACACCGCCATAGATTTAGTTTTCCTGTTGTTGAAATTTGCGGCGAAACCATTGTTCTGTTTTTCGGCGAAGATTACCAGATTGCTTCTGACGATATTATTGAAATAACCTCGAAAGAGTTTGAGGAGATTCGCAAAGCTGCACATGCTCAAAAACAAACCCAAACCACCCAAAATGATTAAAGACAACCGTTTATTAAAACTACGTGCCAGCATTCGGCTGCAAAAAGCCGAGGTTCGCATAAACAACATAAAAGCCACGGTGCATTACACCTACAATGGCCTGCAACGGCAAGCCATCATTAAATCGCACAGCGAAGAAAATCTGTTAAAACAAGTGTTTTGGTTTCAAGTAGAGCACTACCCTGCCGTTTCTGTGAAACAAGTGCAGTACTGTGGCAAAAGCCTGCAATGGGACAACCAGGCCAGCACCTACGCCCATTATTGGTTAGCCGAAGACCGCATGAGCTTCGAAGAGTTTAAAGAAGCCTGTTTTTTACCTCGTAAAACTATTGCCGTATGAAAAAGCCCGTATTCCACCAAAAAACCATTGACGAAGGTATTGCAGAAGCTGAAGCTGCGTCAAAAAAGAAACAACATAAAATACACTGGTTAAACCTGCCCGGCTACAAAGGCGAAACCTGGAACCCAATAATTGGTTGCAGTAAAGTAAGCCCCGGTTGCGATAACTGTTACGCCATGAACATGGCCGTTCGTTTGGCTCACAACCCACTTACGCCCGACTACAAAAGGGTAATTGGCAAAAAAGCAGGTTCGGAGCAATGGGAATGGACACGCAAAACAAGGCTATTGCCCGAGGTTCTGGTAAAACCAATGAACTGGCGTAAACCGCGGCTGGTATTTGTTTGCTCAATGGGCGACCTCTTCCACGGAAGTGCCAGTTTTGAAGAAATAAACGCTGTGTTTAGCGTAATGGCCGACAACGACCAGCACATTTACATAGTGCTTACCAAACGCCCACAGCGAATGGTTGAGTTTTTCGAATGGAAAGCGCGCGAACACGGTGTACTATGGCAACCAAAAGACAATGTTTGGGTGGGCGTTACAGCCGAGAACCAAAAAACAGCTAACCAGCGCCTGCCTTACCTGAATTGTATTTATGCTGCAGTAAAATTTGTAAGCATAGAACCCATGCTTTCGGCAATAAGTTTTGAAACTGCATTGGGCAATACCTTAAAATGGCATGCCGGAGGTTTAAAAAACTGCCTTAGCTGGGTGATAGTTGGTGGCGAAAGCGGCCACAACGCACGGCCTATGCACCCATTTTGGATTGATAAAATTTATAATCAATGTAAAAACGATGGAATTCCTTTCTTTTTTAAGCAGTGGGGCGAATATCGCTATTCAAATAATAAAGATTCTGCTCCCGCAAAAAACTGGAAGTGGGTTTCTGAAAGTGGACATATTGAGAAGTCGACGTTAACAGAGCCTTTTGAAAAAGAAAAAGAACACCACGCTTTAATGATTAAAGTAGGCCGTAAACAAGCCGGCAACCTGCTTGATGGCGAGGTGTACCAGCAATATCCAAAACTTTAATTTTTAAAACTGAATAACATGCAAGAAACAAAAAAACTGACCATTAACGGTCAAACAGCCGACGTGAGTTACGATGTTTTTCACTTCTATCAAATGCTAAAGAACCATGGCGACGAACCTAAAGATTTTAACCAGTTTATTTCCGACTTCACAAAATTTATGAGCCTGTGGAACCACTTTAAGGGAATGAAAGCAACGGAAGAAAAGAAAAGTGAGTTTGAACAAAAACTCGACACCCATATTTTGGCGCATACCATAAAACCACGTACTCAGTATGCCCACCAGCAAGAAAAAAAGGGAAACAAGAATGTGCTTTACCCCGTGTATTTCTTCGATGAAAAGAATGTGCACAGCATGGCCATTGGAGGCAACTACCCCATTAACGAGTGTATTTTTTGGGTAAAAACACGCAATGGTGGATATGTAAAACTGAAATAACCATGAGTAAACGACTATTTGAAATACTCGACCAGATGAACCTGGACGATACGAACAGCAACACCGGTAACCTTGGCGTATCGAACCATTTTGTTGGAGCCAACAAAGTAAAGCAAGGTTGCACCGTTACCATGGGAGCCGACGAAGCAGTGCTTCACCAATTGATGAACAACACAGCCATTCCAATACTAGTGGTGGTTGATAAAAAAGAATACCAAAAACTTAAAAACCAGTAGCCATGCTAAAATCAATATTCAATTTACTAATAATGACTATGCTTATTGCTTGGTTTTTCATCACCATTGCAGGCTACGAGTTTTCGATACAGCTAAAACCCTTTAAAGTTCATTTTAAACTGTACGACTGGCAAGGATTAATAATCCTTATCACCATTATCTTCTTGTTTTTTAGTTATGGATATATATGTCAGGAACGTGGAAAGAAAGAAGCTCTTCAAAATACAACTGAACAAATTTTTAAACCAGAACAACATGCAAATTAATCAGCAATTCGAATTTGTAAAAGGCCCTTTCGATACCGAAACAGGCGAATTGGTTTGTGTACAAAACAGCACCCATACCCGGGTTGACCTTTGCTTTAAAGCCAATATGAATATTCCTTTTGCCCAAATAAAACTGTTCGACGATGGGCTTTATGTTTCGGCAAAAGCCACCATAAACGATGCCTATGCACTAGGACAGGAGATTTGTAAACGTTGGAATTCATTTAAAAAATAATATCAATTATGCTTATACCAGAACATAAATTTTTAGTTGAACAAGTAGGTGCGATTGAATCGTCGCGCGATGGAAAACACAAATTCCAAAAAATAATTTTAACAAACCTGGTTACACCGATGAGTTTGGCGAAAAGAAAGGTATTGACGATTTGTTAGAATGTACCGCTTGGAACCGAACACTCGACGAAGTTCCGGTGGAATTAAAACGAGGCGACAAAGTAAAAGTTGTTTTAAACCTGCAAGGCCGGAAAGGTCTCGACCAACAATCCGGAAAGGAATACTACAGCAAGCAACTTAGTATTTACAAAATTTCGATGCTTTAAAATAAACCAGCCAAGGGCATTAATCAATCATCATTAAAAATTAATCATTTAACCATGCTAGTAATACCACAGGCAAAGCCGCAAAGCCCATTTTTTAAAGTATTTGTGCCGGGTAACACCCCAGTGCACCACCACGATAAAATAGAATGCCAATGCCCCACTACCGGCAATAAAGCCAGTGGTATTTGCTTAGGCATTATAACCGAGTACTGGGAGAATGTTCCGCGCTGGATGTGCCACGAAACCTATGGCCTGCCCAAAGACGAACTTCGGAAGAAACTAGAAACCGACATTCCTGCATTTAAAAGCGTGGACACTGTTAAAATATTAATTATTAAACAAAACTAACTGTGGACGTAAAGCAAGTAATAGAGCGTATAAACGACGATATTGTTGAAATAATAAGCAATTTTGTAGAGTTAAAACCAGCTGGCCGCCTGTACAAAGCCTGTTGCCCTTTGCATGGTGAAAAAACACCCAGCTTTGTGGTAACACCCCACCGCAATATGTTTAAATGTTTTGGTTGTGGTAAGGGTGGCGATGCTATTCGTTTTATTCGCGAACACGAAGGGGTTGACTTTAAAGAGGCCGTTGAAATTGGAGCCAAAAAACTTCGCCTCGATTTTAACTGGCACGAAGCCAAAAACTTTAATCAGCAAGAATATGTACACCAGCAAAGCCTTAAAATTGTAAACAGTAAAGCCTCCGAATTTTTCAGTGAGCAGCTAAAACAAACGCCATCGGTTTTAAAATACATCGATGGGCGTGGTTTTCCGTTGGAAGACAACGACCCTTTTATGTTGGGTTTTGCTCCCGATGGTAACAAACTACTGCAATGGGCAACTAAAAACGAAATTAAAAAGAACCTGCTTATTGAAGCCGGACTGGTAAAAGCACAGGATGGGCGCGAGTACGACACTTTCCGCAATCGCTTAATGTTTCCAATATGCAACAAAAGTGGCGAAGTAATTGCCTTTACCGGCCGTACACTGGTTACCGATAAAGAAAAGCTAAAACACATTCCCAAATACCTGAACACCGCCGACACCGAAATATTTACCAAAGGCAAAGAATTATATGGTTTAAACCTTGCACGGCCAGCCATACGCAAGTACGACCGTGTTTACCTGGTTGAGGGCAATACCGATGTAAAACGGCTGCACAAAGAGGGTATTACCAACTCCGTGGCACCCTGCGGAACTGCCCTTACCCTTGAGCAAGCCCGACTGCTAAAAACGTACACCAATAAAATTACCCTTATTTACGATGGCGACAATGCCGGACGAAAAGCCGTTAAAAAGAATGCCGAAATTTTGGTAAAAGAGCAGTTTCATGTATCGGTAATAATGTTGCCCGATGGTGCCGACCCCGACAGTATTTTTGTGGAAACCACCCGCCTTGAAGAAATTGAAGTTACCGACGATGAAAGCGGCAAAAAGAAAAAAGAAAAGAAAGAATTTACCCGCACTGGCCGCTACATTTTTGAAGAGCTAAGCGAAAACAGCGAAGACTACATTGTTTTTAAAGTAAAGCAAGAAGAAAAGCGCGCCAAAAACCCAGTTTACAAAAGCGAGCTGATTAAAGATACTGCTGCCCTTATTTCGAACTACGAAAACGCCAGTCAGCAAGAAGTGTATGTTGATTTTGTTTCGAAAATGGTTGGCCCCAAAAAGGCGTGGCAAGATGCGCTTAAAGGCTTTATTGCCGAGAAAGCTCCGGTTGAAAAGAAATCGAAAATACCCAAGGTGAGTATGGAAGATTTTATGGAGTGGGGTTTTTATGCCGAAAACAACTGCCTGAAATTCCGTACCAAAAAAGGCGATGGCGCCGAGGCACGAAGCAACTTTACCATGGCTCCACTCTTCCACATAGAGAGTACGGTAAACGCCAAGCGCCTGTACGAACTAACCAACGAACACGGCATTGTGCGCGTATTGGAAATTCCGCAAAAAGATTTGGTAAGTATTTCGGCCTTTAAAGTGCGTATTGAAAGCCTTGGTAATTTTTTGTGGACCGGTAGCGAATCCGACCTAAACGTACTTAAACGCTGGTTGTACGAAAAAACCCAGAGCTGCAAAGAAATTATACAAATGGGCTGGCAAAAAGAAGGCTTTTATGTATGGGGCAATGGCATTTACAACGGCAAGTTTACAGCAGTTGATAAGTACGGTATTGCCAACCACAAAGGAAACAACTACTATATACCTGCCAAAAGTGCCATTTACCAGCAAGAAGAAAACCTTTTTGAGTTTGAGCGCAAATTTATACATATGGAAGGCAACATTACCCTTCGCGATTATGTGAAAAAATTTACCCGCGTATATGGCGACAACGGAAAAATAGCCTTTAGCTTTTTTATGGCCAGCTTGTTTCGCGATATAATAATTAAGCGCTTCGAGAAATACCCGGTAATGAACCTGTTTGGTCCCAAAGGAGCCGGTAAAAATGCCTGTGCCGAAAGTTTACTTCACTTTTTTGGTTTGCGCCCTAAAGTGCCCAACCTGCACAACACCAGTAAAGCAGCATTGGCCGACCACGTTGCCACTACCAGTAATGCCATTTGTGTGCTAGACGAATACCGCAACGACCTTGAAATGGAAAAACGCGAGTTTTTGAAAGGACTTTGGGATGGAACAGGCCGCACCCGAATGAACATGGACAAAGATAAAAAGAAAGAAACCACCAGTGTTGACCAGGGCATTATTGTTTGTGGCCAACAAATGGCAACTGCCGACATTGCTTTGTTTAGCCGTTTTATTGTACTTAGTTTTAACCAGGTTGAATACAGCGACGAAGAGAAACGCAACTTTGTTGAGCTGGAAGAAATAAACAAACGTGGCCTTACCCACATTACCCACCTGGTGCTAAAAAACCGCCAGTATTTTACCGAGCATTACAACCAGAAGGTTGACGAAACTGCCGACCACTTTCGTAAACACCTGAACGGAGTAAGCGTTGAAACCCGAATTTTTAACAACTGGCTTAGCATTATGGCTGCCTACACCTGTTTAGATGGCGAACTGGAACTGCCTTGGAGTTTCGACGAAACCATGGCGCTAACCGTAAAGCTTATGCTGAAGCAAAACGACGAGATTAAACGTAACGACGACCTTGGCTCTTTTTGGCAAACCGTACAGTTTCTTATTTCGAGCAACCTGCTTATTGATGGTGGCGACTACAAAGCCGCTTACACCGACCGCGTAATGTGGCGCAAGGATAACAAAAACGACAAAGAAGAAATTAAATGGTTGGACGGGAAAAATGTACTGTGGCTAAATCCTCAGCGTGTTTTTAGCATGTACAAAAGCCAGGTATTGCGCGAAGGCGATAAACCACTGCCCCAAAGTACGGTATTGCATTATTTAAAAAACAGCAAGGCTTTTCTGTTTGAAACAAAAAAAGAAAGCTTTAAAAAAATTGACCCAAAGACCGGAATGCAGGAAGTGCGCAGCGAAAAGAAACTGCGCACCAGCACCACCGCACTGGTATTCGATATGGATATGCTTGAACTGAATATTGCCACCGACGAAGATGAAGAAAAAACAGTGACAAGCACTCACGAAGCTTCGGAAAAAGCTACTACCGAAAACAATAATAAAACAGAAGGAGATATGCCCTTTTAGCATACTCCTTTACAACCCGTAAAAAACAATGAAGCTACTAGCAATTATTTTACTGCTACTTTTAATTATTAGCCTGCTTGCAGCTTTGTTTTATAAGGTTTTTAAACGTGGCGAGAGTAGATAAAAATTAACGATTTGAAATAAAAAAACAACATTTAAAATTTAACGACATGCACGACCCATTATCACTTATCACAGACATTACATTTTTTGGAAAACACATCTGTTCAATTTGGCACAAAGACCCTTGTACGGATGGTACAGATGATTCATGTGGAATGTTTAAAAGAGTAAGACACGGAGATTCGGAAGTCTTAAAAACTATTCAAGTAGATTTTGAATTTCACTTAAAAAACAACTATTGGTTTACTCATGATGGTATTCCAAAATTCAGTACTATTGGCATTTTGGTTTGTATGTACAATGTTGCTGGATGGGTATATTTTAAGCGGAATAGAAAGAAATTAAACAGGTTCATGGAAAAAAACCTACACAGTATAATTCACTTAGCTGAAAACCCTACTGATTGCATAGGTAATAGCATTACTGATTACTTTAAATATGACGACTTAAGGAAATTAACCAACAAACACAGGCGGTTGGCTTCTGTGATTTATGCCGACATTTTAAGAAAAGAAACAAAGTGGTGGCAGCACCCTAAATTTCATATTCACCATTGGTATATTACTTCACGATTATTTAAACGGAAACGCAAAACAACTCTCAATTACGATGCAAATTTAAGAGCATCCGTTTAACTCTCCATGGTAACTATGCACCCCCGCCACCAACTTTTAAAACACTAAAAACTAAATAGCATGTCAAAAAAGAAAATTAACGGATTCGACAACTCAGCTGCAAATCATTTACACTCCTTTGATAAAAGCCAATCGTTTACCGAACCTATTACCCAAGCGGCTAATGCAAAACCAGGGTTTAACCATTTACAGGCACTGGGTTTATCCACCGAGTTCAAACCAAACGAGCCCACCACTTAATTACCGAAATAAATAAAAGCTTAGTGGAAAGTGCAAGCCGACTAAGAGAAGTGGTATTCCCGGAACACTTGCACGAATCCACAAGCTTTTAAACCGAAACCGGAAATTAACTGGTGTGCCAGATACCTAAATAAAGTCTGCAGGGCAGCAGCAAAAAACATGAATAAGAAGAAATTAGTATTAACAGGCAATTTACACCCCGAGCTTACGGTGCTTGGTTTAAAAGCTGGTGATGAATTTACAAACTACAGTGGTCCGCACAAAAACGGAGCCGTACATTTTTTGTTTACCGGAACCGCGGTTCCTCAAAACTGTTCGGCTTGGGCTGATAACTACAAAATAGTTTAGTTATGAAAACCGTTAACAGCTTAAGCGGAGGCAAAACCAGCAGTTACATAGCCGTGCATTACCCTGCCAACTACGATGTGTTTGCACTATGCTGTATAGACGATCATAATGCCGGTGCACACATCGACCGCCGTATGAAACAGCGGGTAAACGATAAACTGCAAAAACATTGCGCACACATGCCCGTGTTTGTGGCCACCAGCGAAGACCCTGTGGTGTTAAAAACCATGTTCGACCTGGAACAGAAAATTGGCCGCGAAATTACATGGGTACGTGGCATAGGTTGGGAAGAAATGCTTCGAATAAAAAAGGCTATTCCGAATATGTTTAAACGCTTTTGTACAACTATTCTGAAAATGCAGCCTATTTTCGAATTCCTTTACATAAGAGGCGAACTGCCTGTAAAAATGCGTATTGGCTTTCGGTACGACGAAGACCACCGGGTAAAAACCGAAAATACCTTCTTTAAATTTCAGAAGTCGGCTAAAAAATACAAAGGTCGTTTGGTAAATAACTTCAATAAATCGAGTGTTACCTTCGAAACCTACTTTTTCGACTGGCTTTACCAGTGGGAAACCATTTACTGGCGCGAAATTGAATGCCCGCTGGTTGACGACAAAATAATTCATTACCAAATTATGCAATACTGGGCTAAGCAAAACATTGTTTTTGCCAACGATTCCAACTGCCAAAACTGCTTTTGGAAAGATGAACAGCAGCTGCGTAAAAACTTCGATACCAACTTACCAATAATGATGTGGGCAGCCATACAGGAACACCTTTGGAGCAACACCTTCAGAAAAGAATATTCGTTGTTGGAAATACAGCACTTAGCGCTACAGTTAGATTTTACATTTGGCACTGGCACAGGATGCCAAGCCGGATTTTGCACCGATTAATTAAAACGAAATAAAATGAGTGAAGTATATCAAATTAATGAAAACCGTTTAGGCTGTTTTACCAATGGCTTAAACTATACCGGATTTTTAAACGGTAGCGAAACGCAACTTAACCTGGAACCAGTAGAACTTCATGGTGGTACTCTTACACCGGGCGATAAAATTATAGGATTCTATTCGGGTAATTCGCGCACATCGTTTTTGCTCGAATACGATTATATGGTTTACCGTGGTCGACTGACAGAAGAACTGTATTTCGAAATCTATGATTCAAAAAGTAATGCCAAACAGGGCAATTTATTTGAACAACGCCCCGAATGGTACTTAACTTTCCATATGGCCCAGTCTGATTGCTTGCTAATGTTTTCGCAACCTAGTGCCTGTTGGGATATTCGACCTTACAAAATAGTACGTTACCCAAAGCAAGCCGTATGATTACTGATAAACAAATAAACAGCAGTACTGCCAAGGCTGGTCGCAAATATCCCAACCTAAGGCAGTTAGATTTTAACCGGCAGTACCTCGAAAATAAAATAGAAAAAGAAATTGCCGATTACGAACGCTTTTTTGCCGATTTAAGCAAAGACGAACACCCTACCCAGTGGTATTATGTACAAATGGAACTGGCCGAACTTTACCGCCGCCTTAACTTAAAAGTGAAGCACCACCCGGGAAGGTTTACTATTGAGATTTATTCCAGTTTAATAAATGAAGACTTCGTTAAACCGCCGTAGGCTGGGTTTAACGGGTGAGTGTTTGTGGAGGCTGTTGCCGAATAACCGATGAATTTGAAACGAGTAAATAATGATTAAATACAAAGCGATGGAAACTAACATTGAAAGAATAGGAGGTAAATGGAAAGTGACTTTTACCCACAAATCTCAAACATTTATACTTGATTATGAAGGAACGAAAGAAGAAATGGGATTATTTAAAGACCAGCTAGATAAATGTTTTAAAAGTGCGTTTGGCAAGCCCGATTCTACGAGCTAAAACAGCTTACATGAACACGATGTTAACTACCGGCGGGAGAATCCGCACCAACGTTGATTAAATGAAAAAAAAATAAAAAGCGAAGGGATGGAAGAAAAAAAGAAAATATGTAGTAAATGTAATATTGAAAAACCTTTATCTGAATTCAATTTATTTTCCAGGTCTTCCGATGGAAGGTATTCAAGCTGTAAAGAGTGTAGAAAAAAGTATAGAATTGAAAATAAAGAAAAAATATCCCAATCGAGAAAACAAAACTACAATAAATACCTCCCTAAAAAACAAGCTTGGAATGAGGCAAATAAAGAAAAAATTAAACTTCAAGACAGAGAACGAAGAATAAAAAATAAAGATAAAAGGAAGATACAGAGGAAGGAATGGGATTTAAATAATCCAACTGCTATAAAAAAAATGAATCGTAGGTATTACGAAAAAAACAAAGAAAAATGCATTGAACGGAGTAAAAAAAGATTTAACGAGAACAAAAATGAGATTTTAGCAAAACATAAAATATACATAAAACAAAATCCAGAAATAAGAAGAAAAGCTGAACGAAATTTAAGAATAAAACTTAGAGATTGTTATGTCCGTCAAATCTTTACTAATAATAGTGAGACATTAAAATCATCTGATATTCCTCAAAGCCTTATAGAAGCAAAGAGACAACAAATAAAAACGCAGCGATTAATAAATAAAATGTCTAATTAAAATTTAACATTATGGCACAAATTGAGAATGCAAAACAATTAAGAGATGACCTTATTAAGGTTTATCAAGGAGTGAAAGACAAAACAGTTGGTTTAAAAGAAGCCAAAGAGTTAACAAACACTGCGGGGAAAATACTTTCTTCCGCAAAATTGGAGCTTGAATACAGAAGCTTTACAGGTCAAAAGGATAAGATTGATTTCTTAGAAACCTAAAATAGCCCGGTAGGGCTATAAGCGGGCGGGGCTTTTTATTTTTCTTTCAAGTTTGCAGTTACCTTGATTAAATGAACGCTCCCCCGCTTGTAGTTAACGACTCGTATATGATTTTGTAGGCATTACGAGCCACAAATTTTCAATTACCTACATACTTTGAAACGAGAACAAAATATTGAATTATTAACTAACTGCCTATAAATTATATACTTTGTTATATGCTGGGCGGTTTTAAAACTAAAAATTATGAGTAAAATAACAGACGAACATATGGTTTATTTAACCGATGAAATGTACCTACCAATTCACTATAAAGGAATAATTGCAAAAGAGCCACACTTTGAGGGAGAAGGAAACCATTCTGTGGCACAATTAGAAGCAATTTGCAGACAGTACAGAGAATACGCCCACCAGCAAGCAGTTATAAAACAGAAATGTATGCAGCATATAGTAGAGCTTAAATTTGGGGTAGATTTTTAGCCTTGCATATAACGCGTTAATAAAACCCACCCCCTAAAACACACTGATTTATAAACTTTTAAAACTAAATTACTGTGGACTTACTCACAAATTATCAGAATTACATGAAAGCCAGGCGACTGGCAAAAAGCACTCAGGGTACTTATTATTCCGAGTTTAAAGCTATAAAAGAATATTTTGAAGGAGAGGATCTTCGTTACCTTTCGCGCGATAAGATTATTGAATACCTGGCTAGGCTATACGACCAGGGATATTCGGCAAGCAAGATTAACCAGGCCATTAATGCCTATAAGTTTTACCGCGAAAAAATGCTGGGTAAAAAACGGCAAACTTATTTTCTTAAACGACCCTATCAGCCAAAGTTTAACCCACCCATACTTAGCCAGGAGCAAATGCTTGCTGTGGTGAATTCGCCCAAAAACCTCAAACACCGCGCTTTACTTACAACTATTTACTTAAACGGCCTGCGCCGTGGCGAATTAATTAATCTTCAATTAATGGATGTACGTAGTAAAGCCGACGAGCCACATCTTATAATTCGTAAAGCAAAACACAATAGTAGTCGTCATTTATATGTTGAGACTGACTTTATGGAAATGCTTAATAAATTTTACAACGTTTATAAACCAAAACTTTATCTTTTTGAGGGAGCGGAACCGGGGAGCCCAATTAGCGCCACAACCATAGCACGTATTCTGGGAAAAGCATTACTTGCTTGCAAAATAGAAGAGCCCTTCCGGGTTCACGACATGCGCCATAACTTTGCCACCCATTGCTTACTTAACGGAACCGATATTTACGACCTTAGCCAATACCTGGGGCACAAGTCGGTTGAAACCACCGAGAAGTATTACGCGCACCTATTGCCTAATCAGTTGGTAATTAAGCGTCCGAAACTTAATCCGACAAATACCAAAACAAAAGTGATACATATTAATTGTGCTTAGTATATTTACCACATGCAAACATTCATAAAAAAACAACCAGTCAACTACCAGGCCCCCTACAAAAACGTATTGGCCGATATTGATAAAGCCATACGCTCCTACACTGCTAAAGAAGGTTGCCCACCCAACTATATATTAATAAGCAGTGCCGACTACGAACATGTGCAGGCTGCTTTCCGCGCCTCGAAAGTAATTCCGCAAAGCAGCGAACTAAGTTTTATACAAAGCGCACGGGTTATGCGCAGCCCCGATATGGAACCGGGGCGCTTCGATGTGGTGCGTAACTAAACTTCCAATTTTCTTAAATCCCCCTTACACCCCCTTATTAAATTCTACCGCCGAAAAGTAGTTGTAGGCAAAACCCTTATATTAATAAAAGAGTTTTTTACCCTTTTGTGTTTTAATAAAAAAACTATTGTATTAAACCCCCTTCCACCCCCATTAAAAAATTCGGCGGCACAGCCTTGAATAACATTCAAGGTAAGAACTCTGTAAAATTAAAATAAAATATATTCAGACCAAACTACTTACTTTTCTTACTTCGCTTACTTTTTTTCTTATAATTACTTAAATATTAAATAATTACATAAGCAATACCCGCTTTTTTAACTTACTACAGCTTACTTCGCTTAACAACACTTACTTTTTTTTGCAAATTTATACAACATGCAAAAACGGCTTTACAACACATTTATTTAACTGACTATCTGTCAGTTATACACAGCGAAGTAAGCGAAGTAAGCGAAGTAGGGGAAATGGGTGAATACTAGCAGAAAATATTTTTTGTGGAGAAATAGAGGTGTAAACACCCTTTGTTTGATAAAAATACAAAATTACCTTTAACATAAGCCCTATTATTTCACTATTTTTACATCAGTGTTGGTGCAGCAGTTTGTTTCTAAATAATAGCTATGAAACAAGCTCCAAAATTTTTTGTACACATACCGGTAAAACCCTATGTTGCTCGTTTTTTGCGTTTAAACTTTGGGTATCCCATTAATTTTTGCACCGACCCAGCCTCGCATAAATTCTTGCAGAACTTACTACACAAACCCGACACCAGCCGCGACCGCCAATACCCCGACCAAATTTGTACCTACACCGATGAAGTAGAGGTTATAATTTCGGAGCATGATTTTTACCGCTATGGCTGGGAACTTACCAAAACCGATACGGTTGCCTTTGGCCGTTACTTCGAGAATCGCGCTAAAACACTTATGCGCAATATAGTTGGGGTAAATGTAAGTGCTGGCCTTCCGTTAAAAACCAGTATACTAAGATTTCAGGAACGTTATGGGTTTGACGAAGACACCTGGAGCTACGAAACCATTAAAAAAGACTTTAACCGAAATGGCTTTACCGATAAGATTGACTTTGAAACTGAAATATTTAAAAAAATTGAACGAATAGTTTTGCGCAATTTGTATGGTTTAGGGACAATTAGTAAAACAATGATTACAGCATATGAAAACAATTAATAAACCACATGACAACCTTGGCGGCCTTACAAAAATTTGGGCCATACCTTACGATGTATTTTCCATATCAGGAAAAAACATCTCGGTTTCTGATACCAGCAATGTATACATTATATATTGCACTCCCGAAACCATGGAATTTAGCGAACCTAAAAAACTAACCGATGCCGGAACTAATTATACACCAAGTGTAAGCGGCTTTACTCCAGGCGATACCGAAGCTAATCTTGAAGCTTTTGAATATATTGATGCACGCAAGTGGGTAATTTTATTTAAAGATGGTAATGGCCAATACAAAGTAGTTGGAAACCAATTTAGACCTTTGAACCACGACAATACTTTAGCCAGCGGAAAAGATACAATAGGTAGAGCTGGATATACCTTTAGTTTTTCGGGCGACACATTAAAACGTGCTAAATTCGTAAACTTTCCGTTTTAATATTTTAGTTGAAAGACTTATAAAATAAGGCTTTGCAGGTTGTTTCTGTCCTTGAAACCACCTCTTTTGTGCGCTTAATTTGCTTGTAAAAGAGCGAATTAACATGCATTCAGTACAACTCCTTTCGGCAATATTAAAAGGTAAATGGTTACTCGACCCTATGTTTATCGAGAGCCAGGGGCCCTTACTTGCCAGCATAATTAATAAATCATCGGAATTTATTGCGGGCACCCGCGAACCCGATCCTATGGGCGCCTTTGCCGTTAGCGGGAAAGAGCCTAACCGGGCACGTTACAGCTGGTACAGTGGTTTCGACAGGGCACAACCCGGCAGTATAGCCGTGGTACGTGTACGCGGTGCCTTAATGAAAGAAGACCAGTGGTGTGGCGCTATTGGTATGGAAAGCATTGGCGAAATAGTAAAAGCTGCCGACAGCCATCATAATATAGATGGTATTGTGCTGCACATTGATTCGCCAGGCGGAACCGTTGACGGAACCGAAGCCCTTTCAAACATTATAAAAGCCACCAAAAAGCCCGTTGTAACTTTTGTTGACGGCCTCATGGCCAGTGCAGCCCTTTGGATTGGTACCTGTGCCGACGAAATTATGGCCAGCACCGATACCGACGAAGTTGGAAGCGTTGGTGTGCTTATGAGTTTTGCCGATGTGCAACCTTACTGGGAAAAACAAGGTGTAAAATTCCATACCATTACCGCCAGCACCAGCCCTGAGAAAGTAAAAATGTGGGAAGACCTGCGCGAGGGCAAATACGATGCTTACATAAAAGAAGTGCTCGATCCTCTTGACGAAAAGTTTATGAGCACTGTTAAGCAAAACCGCCCCAATATAGAAGACCAACACCTTACAGGCAAAGTGTTTTTTGCACGCGATGTAATGGGCATTTTGGTTGATAGCACAGGAACCCTTGAAGATGCTATTAACCGCGCTTATACACTTGCCCACCCCGACGAAGATTTTAACGATGACACAAATTCAAATTTGAATACTTCAACAATGAAACAATTTGACAAAGTAAATGGCGTATTGGGCGTTGAGTCGCTTGAAGCCAATGACGAGCACGTGAGCTTAAACGAAGAGCAGTTGGAAGCAATTGACAACAAGCTAAGTGAAAACGAACAGGCTATTTCTACTGCTAAAGCTGATAAAACCACTGCCGAAGACGCATTGCAAGTAGCTGAACAAGCGAAAACCGACGCCGAAGAAGCAAAAGCCAAAGCCGAGCAGGAAAAAGAAACTGCAGAAACTAACCTTGCAAATGCCACCAGTGCATTTGATGCGATTGGCGAGACTATTGCCGCTGCTAATTCTCCCGAAGAAAAAGCAGAAGCCATACGTACGCTATTAGCTGCTAAACCAGGCGTAAAACCTGCAGGCAATTTACAGGGAAATGATGATACTTCTAAAACTTCGGAAGAGGTTGACTGGGAAGCCATCAATAATCTTCCTCATAACAAAGCTGTTGACAACAATTCTTAAAACCAGAATATTATGAGTATTACTACAACACAAGTTGTTGAAGAATATGGCGCATATTATATTGACGCCGGACAGAATAAGAAACGTATTCTGCAACAATTATCTCAAGGCCGCGAAATTGTAAATTTTGCAACGCCTATTAAAACGGACGATACCATTTTCCGTTTAGCAAACGCCACCTTTAAAAGGTTGGTTCAGCCTTTCCAAAAAACGTTCACCCAAGCAGGTGGAGTTGAATTTGTTCCTAAAGAAATTCGTCAGTACCGTTTTAAAATTGACGACGAGTTTATGCCTGATGAGCTTTACGCCACATGGTTAGGATTTTTAACCGCAAACAATGTGAGCCGCAAGGATTGGCCTTTTGTAAAATGGTTAGTAGAAAACTACTACAAAAACCAAATTGACCAGGACATGGAACTAAATGAATACTATAAAGGTGTTTATGCTGCTCCAACCGCAGGTGCCGCAGGTGATGCAGGAACTTGTATGAATGGTGTACAAAAACTTTTACAAGAAGGTGTTGATGCAGGTAAAATGAATACCATTGAAATTGGGGATTTGGACAAAGACAACATTTTTGACCAGGTTGAAATGTTTACCGATGGTATTGCTGAAGTATACCAAGGAATTCAGATGGATGTATTTATGAGCCGTTATTGGTACAAAAAATACATGCAGGACAAACGCGCCCAAGGATTTTACCAAAAATATTCTGATAAAGAAATTGATGGTGGAATTGATTTTACTCCGCTTAATGTAAAACCATTGGCATCGATGGTAGGAACCAATGATATTTTCTGTACACCAAAACCCAACTTTATTCACTTGTCGCCAGCAACCACCAACAAAAACAGCTTCAAAATTGAAGAAGCCAAACGTGCTGTTGCTGTTATGGGCGATTGGAGCGAAGGTTTAGGCTTTGGTATCGACGAAATTGTGTGGACCAATATCGCAGCAAGCGGTTCAGGCTCTAACTAAGATATTTTGAACTGGTACCGACATTTGTCGGCACCGGTTCTTTCTATTAACTAAAAAGAAAGGGCAAGAATATGGATTTTGTAGATATTGATAAGAACTTAAACAATGGTAACAACATGGGTGGTATTGCCCAGGTTGCTTATTTTGCAAAATGGGAAGATGTTAGCACATGGCCTACTGTTCCTGACGAAGATGCTGCCGACCTTGAAGCTAATGGTACCTTAACAGGCGATTTGGTTATGAAAGCCGGTAAAAAAATGAACAGCATTTATATTACCGACGACACCGGCGAGTTTAGTATTGAGCCAGTTGGTGAAACAGATGGTATGAGCTTTGTTCAGCACCTTGGTTTATTTAACCCGGGGTTGAAAAAGAAACTTTTGGGTTTTATGAATTATGCGAAAAACGAAAATCTGGTGTTTATTGTAAAAGATAACGACGGGCAGTATTATCTAATGGGCGACGACACCCGACCAGCCACCTATGCAGGTGCACCCGATGGTGCCGGAACCGGAAAAGAAACATCGGCACGCCGCGGTATTAGTATGGAATTTGTTTACAAAACAAAAGGTAACTATACCTACACCGGTGTAATTCCGCTAACCGAAGCAGCCAGCTCGTAAACCTTAAGGTATGTGGAAACAGTATTTTACAGTAGTTGGAATTGTTCCGGGGCCTGTAATTGTACAAGGATTTGGTACAGTAGATTTTAGTAACAACAATTTATCTGTTGAAACCTGTAAAAAGCTTTACGAAGCCGATTGTCGTTTTTTACAGTTAACCGAAGCCGGTAAACAGAAACTGTACAAGGTTAAACCCAAAAGGACGGTTCAGCGAAAAAATACACGCCGCAAACCAAAGCAAGTTAGAAGTTGATTTTTTTTTGATTGATGATATACATGCTTTTAAAAGGCACTCTATTTGTTGGGGTGCTTTTTTTATTCTCCACATTTAATTTAGCGTTTTCAGCTTCTGGCTTCTTCCTTCCTAATGTCCTTTCTGCCTAAAAATCTGCCCCGTACATTGGCTATATGATTTGGTTTTTTACTCCATATAGTTTTAATAAACGGTTGTTCGATGCCTTTGACCAATACATAAACCTGGTGCAAGATGAAAACGACTGGGTATGTTTTGTAGATGGCGATACCGCTTTTCTTCTTCCCGATTTTGGTCACCAAATTCAAACGTACATTGATAAGTACCCCGATACAGGTCTGTTTACCTGTTATGCCAGCCGCTGCCATTACGAGTTTCAGAAACGAAGGGGCTGCGATGATACTTCACCCGACATCCTTCTTCATAAATTTCATGCTGAAAGGATTTATGACAATTTGCACGGGCAGGTAAAAGAAGTAACCCGACGCATTGCCGGGCATTTAATGGTTATTCAGAAAAAAACATGGTTTGAAATACGCCCCGAAGTAATGCGTATGGTACAAAAACATGATAAACGTATTTTGGGGGTTGATACTAAAATTAGTAACGCAGTACTTAAAGCTGGATTAAAAATACGCTTAATGCGAGGCATGTACATTTTTCATTATTGCAGGCTAAAAGAAGGGTATAACTATAGCAAACATTTACTATGAAACTACTAATAACAAACCATTGGCTTAAAAAACTAGGTGGCAGCGAAACTTTTACTTACACTTTGGTAAAAGCCGCCAAAGAATTTGGCTTTGCCGTTGATTTATTTACCGAACATGAAGGACTTGTAAGCGAACGCATAAAGCAAGACTTTGGAGTATGTACCGGTAGACTGGATACCAGTTACGATTTAATTTTGGCTAACCACAATACTACGGTAAAACATGCCTTAAACCGTGGCCCCATAATACAAACCTGCCATGGCACCATACCAAAACTTGAACAGCCCAGCGAGTGGGCACAGGCACATGTTGCCATTAGCGAAGAAGTAAAACACCACTTGCTACACCGGTTGGGCTTTAATCGTAAAATTGAAGTTATTTTAAATAGTATTGATATCAACCGATTTAAAGGCCGTACGGTTTTGGCTCCGGGTGTAAAGTCGGTGCTATCGCTTTCGCATTCCGAAATGCTTAACCAACAGCTTAAAACCATATTCAATAAAAAAGGAATTGTTTTTAAAGCCCTTAATAAATACCAAAACCCGGTATGGGAGGTTGAAAAAGAAATTTGGCAACACGATTTGGTAGTTTCGTTAGGCCGTGGTGCTTACGAAGCCTTAAGCTGTGGACGCCCTGTTTTAGTGGTTGACCATAGGCCATACATTAAAAAGACCCTTGCCGATGGCCTGATTACTCCATACAATATTAACGAACTGGTAAAATGTAATTTTTCGGGGCGTTACCTTAACCAACAGCCCAACTTAAACCACTTTGTTAACCGCGAACTGGAATTGTACAACGACAATAACCAGTTGTTTTACCGCCAGTGGGCCTTTAAGCACCTTAACTACATTAGCAACTTTAATAAATACCTGCAACTATGGAAAAGCCTATAGATGTTGTTTACGTACTGGGAACAGGAAGCGGCTGGAATAATAATGAAATTCGGTTTAGCCTGCGCAGCTTAGAACAAAACCTTAAAAATTTTGGTAAGGTGTTTATTGTTGGCGATTGCCCCGATTTTTTACAGAATGTAATTCATATTCCGGCTAAAGATATTTTTTCGCCTGCAGTAAATGCCGATGGCAATATTATTACCAAGGTACTGGCCGCTTGTAACGACCAACGGCTTAGCGACGACTTTTTATTTATAAACGACGACCACCTTATACTTAAGCCTATTACTGCTGCCAATGTTAAGCCACTGCAAAAAGGCGATATGAGCACCTTTGATGCTAGCTACTGGCAACTTAATTTTTGGCGTGGCCGCCTAAAACGAACCATGAAAGTACTATTGGAAAATAACCTTAGTACCCTGCATTTTGATTGCCACACGCCCATTGTATTTAATAAGCACATGTTTATTGATGTTGTGAACCGCTTTAATTATACCGATGATATTGGTTACACCATGAAAAGCCTGTATGGCAATATTATGTACCCCGATGGCCCATTTCTAAGCGACCAAAAGCGCACCCTGTTTAAACGCTACACCTTAAAACAAATTAAAGAACGACTACTGCCCTGTACGTTTGCTAGTTTTAACGATCATGGTTTAAACTCTAGTTTAAAATGGTGGTTGATTGATACTTTTCGTAGTAAAAGCAGTTTCGAAAAAACGGCTCCTTCAGATTATGTTTTCGATTTGTTTTTTTGGAAACTGCATGGCGAAGACTATGTGGATGGTGTTAAAATATTTTCCAAACATTTTAAAAACCGGCATAAAAACCTGCAGCAGCTATGGCAAAGCGGATATTCGGAATTGCTTGAGAAGAAACTGAAATTTAAGTTAAACGCATCGATAAAAGTTTTATAACATGAAAAAGGAACAAATAGAAGTATTACGGTGGTGGTATGGTACGCGCGATTTTGTTACAGGCGGTATGCTATATGCCAAATATGGTAAAAACCGTACGTTAAAGTTACAGTTTAGCAACCCCGCAAAAGAGCGGTTTATAAGTGGCAAACTTCATTACCAAGTGTGCAAAGCCGTTGGGCTTAATTATAAAAGCATGCCTGCCCTTACCGAAGAGCTATTAAAAGAACTGGAACAGTCAGAAACGGCTATTGACGCATCTGTAGTTTCGGATGTGCAAGCCGCACCTAAAGGTGTAAACAACAATTCGAAATCGCTTATAGACGACCATTTCCCAAACCAAGGTAAACACATACCTATTATTAGCGATGTAAAGCTAATGCAGTACCCCAAGGTTATTCGTAGGTTAAAAATGGAGTACCAGGAGAATTACCAGCAGCGTAGTATTGCTCACCGTAAAATGCGCGAGGTACCCGAAACAAACACCACCGAAAACATGTCTGCCCGTGCCGAGTTTCTGAAAACCATTAAAGAGCACTCGAGACGTATGGATTACCTGTACGCTTTTATTGAGAAATACGAACAGAACAGCGTGGTTCCGTTGGAAGAAGAGGTGTGGCCACCGGAAAATGAAATCTCGCTTCCGGAAGATATAGAAGAACTTAAACGTGTGAAAAAGAACTTGCAAACCAACAACACTAAGGATAATAACCTTTTACTGTTTCAGCAAAAAACCAAAGGCCCTAAAGAAAACCCTATGCCCGATGGACCAAAACGCAAACGCATTGAAATACGTATTGCCGATAAGCTTAACACAATTAAGTTGATTGATACTAAAATTTTGGAATTGGAAAACAGCATAAGGAATGCTAATTAACACCGCCAAAATAGTAGAGCAACAAAAGCCACTTGTTAAAGCAGAACCTGAAGGGCATGAAGCCACCGGACTGACATTGGAAAACGGCAGTAGTGTTTTTATTGATGCACCCGACCAGCTTCTTACGCGGGTTATCGGTAAGTTGGAGCAGGGCAAAGCCACGCACTATTATAGTTACGGTAATTTTAATCTTGTCCGATTGATTATGTACCTAATCAAACAGACAGGCCCTGTTCATTGCTTTATGACCTCGTACTCGATTAGTCAGAAAAGCATTGAAGCAGTGCTAAAGCGGATTGAGCAACAGGAACTGCTTTCGTTCAAACTACTGATGGACAACAGGGTGAAAGTTATGAGCCCAAAGCCGTTCCAGATGCTCAGTAGTTGTTTTAATTACCGTTGTAGTAGTATACATGCCAAAGTTGCCCTGCTTTGGAACCAGGAGTGGAAAATATCGGTAGTTACCAGCCAAAATGCCACCGATAACCCAAAAATGGAACGCGGAACGGTTTTTACCAATCCGGAAGTTTTTGAATTTGATTTAAACGCCCTTGAAAATGAATTTAACAGAGGAACAACTTAAGGAACTGGGAGAAATGGCAGGACTGTTTTTCGAGTTGGAAGACATAATGATAAACCTGGGTATTCCTATTCATGAAAAAGAAGATTTTGAATACATACTTGAGTTTGAAAAGGAGAACCCCATTTTTAATGCCTACCATAAAGGGCGTTTAGCTTCGGAAGTAAAACTTAGAACAGCAATAAACCAGGCATCGCTTAACGGCAGTAATCCTGCACAACAAGCTATGTTAGATTTTAGAAAACAAATGTTATGAGCAGAAAAGCATTAACCGACCAAAAGCATGAAGCCATAATGGCGCATATTGCCGACCCCGATAACTCGCCCTTACCAGCCGACCAGAAAGAGCAGCTGGATAGGGTAATTTCTATGAGTAAACTTTTGGATAAATACCCTACCATAAAACAAGCCGTTGCCATACACAAAAGCAAGTATGGCGAAATAAGCCATGCCACCGCTTACCGCGATGTTGCTTTGGCGCGTAAGGTGTACAACAGTATGCACGAGTTTGATTACGACTTTTACCGCAGCTGGTTGATTAACGATATTATTGCCAATATTCAGCGTTGTTCAAATAAAGGAAAGGGTAAAGACAGTCACCAATACAGCCGTGTAATTGCCATGGAACATGCCAACCTTTTAAAGGTTATTGGAGAGAAGCCAGAAGAGCTGGAAGACCCAATGCGTAACGAGAAGCATAATTTCTATATAATGGTGAATGTAAACAACCAAAACATTAAGCTGGATTTAGAGCACCTCTCGAAACTCGACCCCAATACCTTACAGGAACTGAATAAAGCTATTATGGGTGGTAACGAAATTGACGACCAGGGTGCTGCCGAAATTATGAATTCATGATAAACCAAGAGATAAATTTTAATGCACCACAGCTTACTTCGGTTATAAACAACCCCATTAGCGAAGTAAATATTGAAGGTCGTGGTACTGGTAAATCGTACAAAGTGGGTTGGGAAATGCGCAACTGTGTGCAATACCTTCCACGTTCGGTTTGTTCCATAACCGGGCGCACGTATGGGCAGGTGCTTACCCGTACTCTCCCATCGAGTTTAAAGCTGCTCGAAAAACTTGGTTTCGTAAAAGATAAGGACTACAAGATTGGAGGCAAACCTCCAAAAAGCTGGTTAGCACCTTACGAACATGTTTCGAAATACGATAACTTTATTTCGTTTGCTCGTGGTACTGGGTTTCTTATGCTTTCGCAAGAGCGCGAGGGTTCGAGCCGTGGTCCTAACCTCGACCGCGAAATTGCTGACGAGGCACTTACTTTGGATAAAGAGCGTTACGACCAAGAGGTTTCGCCAGCTAACCGTGGCAACGAAGAGTTTTTTGGTAAAAACAGCGATAAACCTGTACGCATACATCATGGTTTTAAGTATGTTTCAAGTATGCCGTACAGCCACGAGCAAAAATGGTTGCTCGATTATGGTAAGTATTACGAAGACGAAGCAGGTATTTTAATTTTCGATATTTGGAACCGCATTGTTAAACTACAGCTTCAGCTTATTGAAGCCAAGCTTAACGACGATGTTACTTTGTTTAAAGAAATATGGAACGAAATAACCCGACTTAAGCGGCAAATAGCTCCCTTTGTTTCGAAAGATGGCGTATTATTTACATTGGCAAATGCTTTCGACAACCTGCAAAACCTTGGGCTTTCGTATGTTATTCGCGAGTATAAAAAACAATCGTTGCTCACCTTCATGATTGAGATCCTTAACTGGGTTATCGATAAGGTTGAAGACTGCTACTACTCCATTGACCCACAAAAGCATGTGTATTACGATGCCGAAGACACGGACTATGCACGTGGCATTGCCGAAGATACTAATTGGGATCCCGATGCTTTAGAAGCACCCGACTGTCGCCACGATTTAGACTGCGACCCTAAGAAACCTTTGGAGATTGTTTTCGACTGGGGTAGTAAGATTAACCTTATGTCAGTAGGTCAGGAGCGCGGCTATAACTTCGCTACAAAGATTATAGAGCCTACTGATTGCTTTATTAATGAATTCTTTAACAAACCCGATGAAACCAGTAAGGTAATGATTATCGACCTGGTTGACCAATTCTGCGACTACTACTCCAACCATCCAACCAAAGTAGTTTCGTTCTTCCGTGATAAATATGGCGACCATCGCCAGCCTAATGCTGCTAATGCCAAGTCGTACAATGCTCAAGCCATCGAACACCTTATATCCAAAGGCTGGACTGTCGAGCCCAAAGAGCATAGAGGTATGGAGCCTCCCCAGCACGATAAGTATTTGCTTTGGGTTAATATCCTTAAAGGAGAAGATTCTCGCTTTCCTAATGTTGCATTCAATGGTAAGAAATGTAAGTTCACTCTTATATCAATGAACAACACAAAAGTTATTGAGAAGAATGGAAAGTTCGATAAGGACAAAAGCTCTGAGCGCAGCAAGAAGATATTGCCAGAGGAAGCCACGCACTTTGGCGATGCAGCCGACAAACGTATCTGGACCAAGTATGGTCACACACTCCACAAGTATTCCCGTTCTTTCGTAGATGCTCGTATCTAAGGTGTGCGTATGCTACCTGCTTAGGCAGTAAGCATACACACCAAGCGGTATCAGTAGCCTCACTACGCTCTGCCCCTGATGTATTAGGACTGAATCTGTCATTATAGATTTCATTTATCGATTTCATATTTCCTTCGATTCTGCCCTATTGGATGCCTTCTTCGATAGGGCGGGCTTGGCAAGGGTTAAGGCATAAAAACTACGTTTTTAAGAATTTCCTTTGTAGTGGATTGAGAGAATGAGGGTTAACAATAAATTGTTGAGAATTGCAAAAGTGGATTTGGGGCACTTTTTTCTCGTCAGAAAAAAGTGGGCAAAAAAGAGGAAGCGCCCAGTCTTGTACCTGCGGCTGGTACGTTTTGGGGCCCTGCTTCGCACCCAAAACTCGCTGATGTTCTTTTCTCTTTCCAATAGCATGACAAAAGAGAAAAGAACCAAAAGAGAAAGCCATTTAAAACATTCTCCATAATATGGACCGGTTACCCAGGTGTTTAATTTTGATGTTTACTTTAAGTAACAAATGTTGTGCGAGTGCTGAACTGGTTTTGTGTACCCCTAAAGTTGGTTGCCATAAAACACATGTTTGCCTAATTTGCATTTATGATAACTTTTGTTATAAATGTGCAACCCTTAAATGGCTACTCCATTGCCTTTCCCGAATTAACTTGTGACAGCTGCCATGATTTTTTTTGTAAAAAGACCTGCTAAGATGGGCTACTTAGCAGATATGCCCTACCGGCGAACAATGGATTTTCCTGTGAGTTCCTCCATTGCCTGTATCTTTTCTAAGTGCCCGGTATCTGCATGTTTTTAACTTTAAAAAATTAATATCATGGCAACAACTTACAAGAAAAATTACATTGGAAAAGGAAAAGAAGTAGAAACCAAAAACGGTAAAAAACTTGACATTGTAAAAGTGACCATTAAAGTAAAAGATGCCCTTAAGTTTAAACACGAGTTTGAAGGCGAAGAGTACATAACTTTTGAGGTGGCTAAAATGCAAAAAGCAGATAACTGGGACCGCACCCATACCGCTTATGTAACTACTAAAGTGGAAGAATAACAAAAACAAAAAAGAAATTCCGGGAAACTGGAATTTTTTTTGGTCGTATGTTTTATTTAACTTGGGCGTACCTTAATCTAAAAAATAATAAACAGATGAAACCCTTAGTTTTAGTATTCTTACTACTTTGTTCGGTAGTAACCTTTGCCCAGGAGTATACCGAAGTTGTTCAAATAGAAAATAAAAATGCTGATGAACTTTATGTGAAAGCAAAAGAATGGTTTGTGCTTTCGTTTAACTCGGCTAATGATGTTATTCAACTAGATGACAAAGAGAACAAAAAACTTATTGGCAAAGGCATAAAAAAGATTGAACATTATGTGAATGGTATTTCAGTTCCTTTAAGCATGTATTTTACATTAATTACTGAATTTAAGGATGGTAGATATAAATGCGAACTAAAACCAACATCGTATAAAGCAAATGGTGGAGAGGAATACACCTACGAACTGCTAAAACAAGTTACTACCAAAGATGGCTTACTTGAATACTATAAAAGAAAAGGTATTAAGCCTTTTGTTTTAGGTAAAAAGCAAATTGCGAAAAACCTGGAATCTAACAACTTACTTTTTGAAAAGGTTAACAAGGCAATACAATCAATTCCTGCCGATTTTAAAAAATATATTTCTTCTTCTGAAACCTCGGATGATAATTGGTAGCAATTTTACAAAACGTTAATTATTTCCTTACCTTTACAGCGCCAGACCATTTTTTTACCACACGTGTGCCCGGGAAGATTTTTCCCGGCAGCGGTAATGGGTACATGTGTGTATCGGTTAAATGGTCTGGCGACTTTGCTGCCGGGTTTTTTCATTAAATGCCAGACCAATGAAAGACAAAAAAAACACCGACAAGGAATCACAAAAAGAACACCTACCCACTGTTACCGACCACTTGCTTACTGCTTTTATGGCCTACTACCAACCAGCCGAAGCAACCGACCCCGAAGCAGAACCACTTACCACCAACGATATTATTGACCAAATGGAAAGCATTGAAGAAGTATGCAAAAGCGTTGTTTCCAGTTACCTTGCCGCCAATGGTTTTAAAATTTCCTTTTCTGCTGCCGGTCCGTTTTGGTACGTAAAGCCAAAAAGTTAACTTATAAGTTAATTTTTTGCAGCTTTAAAATCAAAATCCAATCAAATAAACCAACCCTTCGTTTCCAGCAACTTAGCCCCTGTAAGTAGTTTGGTAGTACTTACCCAATCAAATGAATATGGCCCTTTTGTGGTTTTTATGTAGCCCTTTGCGGTTAATTGCTGTTTGCTGTTTACAATTAAAATGCTGCGCTAAATTACGCCTAAGCTCTACACCAAGGATTTGCCTGTAAGTTCCTCCATTGTTTAAAAGCCTTGAACCGGCTGCATGTATGTGCCCATCATTTTAAAAAGTAAACATCATGCAAACAACAATTAATTTTACCAGCACAGTTCCACAACAACAACAAAACAACCAGCCCAGCCTTTGGGATGCATTTATAAACTACCTCGATACTACTTACTTCCCCGGAGCCAGCGAAACACTGGAAACCAAACTTATTGCTTTTGAATACGAACAATTTAAAAACTGCTATATCTAAAATATTTTGTTTTATAAAAAAAGCCTTGCATTACCTGCAAGGCTTTTTTTATGCCTTTAACTAAAGTCCAAGTTTCCCCTGGTCAAAGTTGATCATTCCAATATGTAATCGGAACTGGAAACACTCCAACTAATTTTAGGCAAAGTTATTAATCGCCCACCGGAACGGTAAAGGGGCGGCCACTTTTCGTGGTGCCCGCACTTCGTGTTAGGTCACTTTTTGCTCTTGGCTATCTGCTCTTGGCTCTTATCTCAAAAACTGACATACACCCCATTGACCTAATCCGCTGCGGCTCAATGCCCGGTAGCCAAAATTAATTGGCGCGCCAGACCATTGCCAAAATAAGTCTGCAGGGCAGCAGCAAATTTTATGAATTTATTTACACTTAACGAAGTAAAAGCGGTGTACAGCCGCAAAGAACGTGCAAGCGACAGACCTAAAATTACCTGTTCGCGCGATTGTTACAACCTGGTTTACCCCAGCTGGATGGAAAGTGTTGACCACTACGAAAGCTTTAAAGTTATGATGCTCGACCGTGGCAACAACGTATTGGGCATTGCTCCATTGTTTATTGGTGGTATTGCCGGAGTTCAGATTGATGTAAAACGCATATTCCAAACCGCACTGGTTTGCAATGCAAGTAGCATAATACTTATGCACAACCACCCCAGCGGTACCCTGCAAGCCAGCGATGCCGATATAAAAATTACCAAAAAAGTAAAAGCTGCCGGCGAAATACTTGATATCTCCGTATTCGACCACCTAATTTTTACTTCAGAATCTTATTTATCGATGGCCGACGACGGCTTAATGCACTAAACTATGAAACAGAAAAAACAAACTTTCGAAAAGTACATGCTTGCGCTAGGCCGCAGGCATGGCTTACACCAGGTATTTACCGACTTTTTAGAAATGGTAGTGTGCAGCCTTTGCCTTGGTGCACAAGAAGAGCATTACCTCGAAGTAGTTAGCCGCTACGAAAAACCCGAAGCCTACCAAATGGCCGAAGCCCTTGGAGCCTTAACCATTGAAATGGATAACCACGGCGAAGGCTTACTCGATTGCTTTGGCGACTTTTTTATGGAACACCTTAGCAACGATTACAACGGCCAGTTTTTTACCCCGCAAAACTTGTGCGATATGATGGCACAAATGACCTACCCAAAAGGCTTTGGTACCCGTATTGCCGATTGCTGCGTGGGTAGTGGGCGAACACTTATGGCTGCAGCTAAAATAAACCGCAATGCTTTTTTCTATGGTGCCGATAACGACCGCAAATGTTGCCTAATGAGTGTAATAAACTTTTGCCTTAACGGAATGCTGGGCGAAGTAGCACACATGAACAGCTTAAGTAACGAGTTTTATGCAGGATGGACCATTGAACTGCACCCCGAACATGGTACACCGTATGTACGGTGTATCGATGCCGACGAAAGTTATATACATATGAAAATACCCGAGCGCGACCCGGAACCATTACCCGAACTGCCTAACAATAAACCTGAAAACGGGCAACAACAACTTTTATTCAATTTTTAATACTATTATTTGCAAATATAGTCACATGTGACTATATTTGCTAAACAAATTAAAACCGCACACCCAGGGTTATAGGTGTTTAAACAAAATGAAAAATTTCAATTCTTTACATCAATCAAACATTGAAAAATTAATTGGTAAAACAATTGAGTGGAAAGCTCCTGCTTATAAAGGCAATCATCCTTACAGTGGGAAATGTGTAATTAAAGCAGTAGATTATTCTAAACGTAATCCTTTGCAAGTTGAAGTGCTGGAAGGTGATAACCTGGAATATGCTTTTATTGATGAATATTCTACTCAATCTAACGATAAATCTTTCTCTTTTTCAGATAGCGACCGTTATGTTGAATTCAGAAAAATGGAAAGCGATGAAGTAATTGAAATGAATTACGACCAGGTTTACGAATTCAATGGTAAAAAACTTCTTCAAACCCGTCGTAGAATTATTACCGATGGCAAACACCAGGCCGTTTTAATGATTCTGGATACCAACCGCAAAACTACCGAACAACAAGAAGTTATTTGGAAAATGTACCCACGCTTTTGTAACCTTGAAGGTTTTCTTCCGGCAAACAGCCTTATAGAATGGATACATAAAGCAGATCGATTTGAATTATTACTTAATCGTATAAACGAAGATAAAGCTAACGACCGCTAGCCATGAAAACCCTATGCTACTCAGTGAGATTGGAGTCTATGACTTCAATCTCCGATAAATGCCTTAAAGCAACCGCCCACAATGGATCGGAAGCTTTAATACCCAAAAGCCAATACTTTGGACAAGATTACGACGTAAGTAAAAGCGAAGCTCACTGGATTAGCGCTTGGATATTGGGTAAAAAGAACCTGCAATACTCGGGCAAAAAATGTAAATGGTTTAAAAAATAATATCATGCAAGTAAATAAACAAAGTAAATTATTCCTCGAAAGCA
This sequence comes from Draconibacterium sp., assembly GCA_041583785.1. Lineage (GTDB taxonomy): Bacteria > Bacteroidota > Bacteroidia > Bacteroidales > Prolixibacteraceae > Draconibacterium. Next base: position 110,221 of record JBFHFE010000002.1, read on the forward strand.
CCTTTAATTTCGAAAAATTGAATGATGCCGTTATTGGCAGAAATGCTTATGGTGGTCCCGAGTGGGCAAAATTCTTTAAAAACGGAAATGCTTGTTATTGCCACGATGGCAATATTGAGAATGTGGTAGATTTTAACAGCCATCAAGACTGTGCTGATTTTATAATGATAAAAGAATAAATTATGAAAACTATACAAGAAGAAATTAAAGACTGTAAAAGCAATAAAGTTGCCTTGCTCGAATTAATTGCATCGAAATATACCGATGAAATAACCCGCGAAGAACTAAAATCTGATTACCCCGATTTATGGTTTCAATTATTACGTTACAATCAAATCGATTACGACTTGTCATATATCAACATTGAAATAACATATAATTCTTGCAGGCATGCCTAATCAACAAATTAAACTCGAAATAGTAGGTGACAAGGTAAAAGTAACCTCTCCTTACAATGCCAATTTTGTTGCAAAATGCCGCAATTTCAGAGGGACATTTAAAAAAGCCGAAGGCGCCTGGTATTTCGACGATAGCATTCTTGACTATGTTCGCGAAGCTATGATTGAATTCTACGGAACAACCGGAGAAGAAGATTATGCAACCTGTATTCTTTTAATAACAGGTTTTAATAGTACAGAAATGCATGGTGCTGTTACATTATTTGGACGAACTATTGCAAAAGCCTGGGGCCGTGATTCGGGCGCACGTTTGGGCGACGATATTGTTTTTATTTCTGGTTCTTACGATAGCGGCGGGTCTGTAAAGAATTGGTGTACATCTATTAATAACGCTACTTTTGAAATACATAACTTTCCTCTTCCTGGAACCGAATTGCCCGAAGTCCAAAAGGCAATTAATGAAGGATGGTGTACAATAAAACAAAAGCCATCAAAAACCGAAATCCGCAAACTTGCATGGAATGCTCCGGAACTATTTGCAGCTATTGGCCCATATGCCATGAACAGAAAAGTTCTGAAAGACATGGACAGCAATATTACCACTACCGAAGGAATGATTTGGTTTCTTAAATACGAAGGCAAAGAGCTAAAGGCATTCTGTGCAATGGAGCTTACCAAATCGTCGGCTTCAATAAAATATTGCTATTCGGCGGATGGAAACATTGCACACAAATATGATATATGTAACAACATAATTGCCGAATTTAAAGATTCTGAGCTGCCAAAACTTTACGCTTACTTCCGCACATCTGAATTAAACGATGCTAAAGAAATGGGATTCAAACCAACCACCCCAGGGAAAAACTGGCATAAAATGTTAATCGAAAAGTAAATGGAAACATTAAAGTCACTTCAAAATCGAATAAAAGGTTCGAGGTTTTATCATCTCGATAAAGCCAACAAAGACCGTCTTTATATTTCGTATGGACAGCGAAGTAGGGGTATAAAAACAACTGCTTACTTCGAAATAATTAACGACCGGTTGACTCCTGTTGTTAAAGTTGAAAACGACCGCCATCCAAATTACTGGGATGACGAACGCGCAAAAAGATATAAAGCTGAGATTGAGCGTCAGTTTCACGAAATTATAATGGATTGCGAACTAAAACGGAAAGAGGTTCCGCTGCACGAACGCCTGAAGGATGATATTATTCCTGTGCATGAAAACAGCCTGAAGCATCAAGCCCAGGCGCTCCGTTTTTGTTGCAGCATGAAAGTAACAGCCCTATTTGCAGATACTGGTACTGGCAAAACAAAAATAGCACTCGACCTTTGTGCAAGCAGGTTAGAAGCTAGGCAAATATCGAAAGTGCTTATATTTTGCCCTGTTAGCACAAAAAAGAATTTTAGTAACGAAATAATAAAGTGGCACCCGCAACTACAAAGTATTTGTAAAATAATTGGTATCGAAAGCATATCGTCAAGCCCAAAAGCTTTTTTCGAAGCCCTTAATTTTGCCGATAACGAAACCCAAATTATTGTTGACGAAAGCCATATGATTAAAACACCAACAGCAAAGCGCAGTAAGCGAATTAAAATGTGTTGCGAGAAGGCAAGCTACAAAGTTGTTATGACAGGAACCCCAGTGACCGAAAATGTACATAACCTGTACATGCAATTTGCAATGCTTTCCGATTTGATTATTGGAGTTAAAAACTGGCTTAAATTCGAGGAAAAGTATTTGATACTTGGTGGAGTTTCTGGCGACGAAATAGTAGGGTACAAAAATATCGACGAATTAATGGGATTGCTTGAACCATACACCTATCAAATATCGAAAGAAGAAGCTCTCGACCTTCCTGCAAAAACTTGTCACACATACACCTGTCAGTTTTCCGAAGACCAGAATATGTATTATTATCACGAAAAAGAAAAGCTCTTAAAGAAGATAAAAGATGACAATGTGCATGCAACTGATATTTTTGAAACCTTCACTCGTATGCAACAAATAGCGTCAGGGTATTACAAATACCGGCGCGACGACAACCCTGTAATTCTCGAAACGAATAAACCTGGGCTACTCGATTCGGCAGACCTTACACAGCCAACTGTTTTTTTCTGCAAATATATATTCGAAGTAGAACAGCTGGTGCAACTATTGGGAAAAGAAAAATGCGCTTTATTTACTGGTAAAAATCCAAAAGAGCGCGATAACGAATTAGCAAAGTTTGTTGCAGGAGAAACACCTTACTTTGTCGCAACTATGCAAAGTGGCGGAACAGGGTTGAATGGATTACAAGATGTCAGCTGTCAGGCAATATTTTACTCCAACTCATTCTCTTATTTTCAGCGCAAACAAAGTATCGGGCGTATCGACCGTCAAGGGCAGAAATGTGAAATGCGCATTATTGACTTACTTACCAATTCAGGTATCGACAATCGCATAATGGGAGCATTAAGCCGCAAGGCAAATCTTGCCGATGAAGTAAAGGAATTATTGAAAGACAAAACAAAATTGAAACAGTATGTCGAAAAATTATAGTATTATGAATGTTTACGATGCTTTGCAAGAGCGTCTGAAATATATTTTCGATGAATTTGAAAATGTATATGTAGCATTTTCAGGGGGAAAAGATTCGGGAGTACTGCTTAACCTTGTAATGGATTTTGTTAAACGAAATAATATTACAAAGAAAGTTGGCCTGTTTCATCAGGATATGGAAGCACAATACCAATATACCACAGACTATGTTATACGTGAATTTGAAAAATTTGCCCCGTTAACCGAACCTTACTGGTTTTGCCAGCCCATTGCCAGCCGAACCGCAGTAGGTAACCAGGAAATGTTTTGGTATCCTTGGGATGACGAGAAAGAAGACCTTTGGATTCGCCAAATGCCAACAATGCAATACGTTTATAATCTCGAAAATAATCCGTTTGAATATTACAAATACAAAATGGATTACCAGTACCATGCAAAAGCCTTTGGTAGATGGTACCGCGATGCGCATGGTAGCAAAAAAACAATTACGCTTTTGGGATTACGAGCAGACGAAAGCCTGCACCGATACAGTGGTATTGTAAATAAAAAATACGACTACAAAGGTAAAAAGTGGATAACAAGCGAATTTAAAGACGTATGGAGTGCATCGCCTATGTACGACTGGGAAACATCTGATATTTGGATTGCAAACTACCGCTTTGACTACGATTATAACCGGATTTACGACATGTACTACAAAGCCGGCATGAAACCTCATGATATGCGCGTTGCTTCCCCTTTCCACGAAGATGCTAAAAACAGTTTGAATATGTATCGGGTTATTGAGCCTCAAACTTGGATTAAACTTGTCGGCCGTGTACAGGGCGCCAACTTCGCTGCCATATACGGTAAAACAAAGGCCATGGGATACCGCGAAGTGCAGTTGCCTACAGGTCACACATGGAAAAGTTATACCAAATTTCTTTTGGAAACATTGCCTGAAAATATTCGGAACAATTACATAGAAAAATTTAAAACATCAATAAGATTTTGGTATCGCACTGGTGGTGGATTTGCTGAAAATGTAATTAAAGAAATTGAGGGTTTGGGCTATGGTATTAAACGTAATGGTGTTTCAAATTATTCGAAAGATAAAAAATCCAGAATAGTTTTTCCAAACATTCCCGACCATACCGACGATGTAAAAAGTACTCTCGATATCCCGAGCTGGAAACGGATGGCTTTTTGTATCCTTAAAAACGACCACATGTGTAAATTTATGGGCTTCGGATTATCACGTGCTCAGGAAGAAAAAAAGAAAGCAATGGTAAAAAAATATAAAGCAATATTATAATGAAAACAGTTCTAGAAAAATATATGAAAGTACGCGAATTGGTTTCTGAATTGGTGGAAGAAATAGACCAGATTGCCGACCGCGAAGAAAAAATAGAAACAGTAAATTATGTTCGTAAATTAATTCACCAGGTTTCTCCATACAACCATCACCCGGTCGATTTTGTTGAATGGGTAAAAACAAAAGATGTTGAAGGGAACGAATACAATCCCAACACTGTTTTCCCTCCCGAAATGAAATTGCTGGAACAATCAATAAAAGAAGATGGATTTACGCAGCCAACGGTTACAAATCCTGAAACCGATATTCGCCGAATTGTTGACGGATTTCACCGTCGAAAAACAGTCGTAACTAATACTGCAATAAATAAAAGCACATACGGCAGGGTGCCTGTTACCACAATTCGTAGCGAAAAAGCATCGTTAGCAGATCGAATGGCCTCTACAATTCGACATAACCGCGCACGTGGCGTGCATGGTATCGACGAAATGGTAAATATTGTATCGGTACTTAAACAAGAATGTGGCATGACTGACGCATGGATTGTTAAAAATATAGGAATGGATGTTGACGAACTATTACGCCTTAAGCAAATTTCGGGCGTTATTGAATTGTTTAAAGACAAAGAATTTTCGCAAAGTTGGGAGTAATATGATTGGAGTAACTATAGGAATAAAAGTGGAATACCTGAGAAACGGTATAACCGCAACTGGAACCATCGAAGCATTTAGGTATGTGGGAAATTTTGCTGAATTATGCCTCGATAACGGTGACGTGATAATGGAACAGGAAGTGATTAAAGAAATAAACAAATAGCATGATTAAATATGAAGTAGGGAAACGTTTCCCACATCCAGAATATCTTAATAGGGGAGAAATAACAACAGCCATAATTAACAGCGCTTTTTTCGATGTAGTATGTGTGATTGGCGGAATAAGCCCAAACGAAAAAAAAGATTGGAGTAAAGGAAAGTTATCGGTACTCCTTTACGAAAAAGAACAAATACCATTTGTGGTTTTTGCGTTCGACACATGGAATTTCGACGTAAGCATAAACATTAACAAGGTGCAGCAAAATAAAATAGACGATTGGCTAAACGCCAGCGGCAACATTATTAATCTATACCTTGTTGAAGCCTCCTCTGGAGTGCTCGTCGCCATGCGCATGATTTCAATACCGGCAAGCATGGCCGAAAAAATTCGCGATATGTGCGAAACTCAATCTGAATTATCTGCTCAACACATCGATCTTAAAATTAAATCGATACTCGAATTAGTTACTACACAGGAAATGGTTACAGGTTCAACATTAAAATACAAGTTAGGATAGAACTGATATGAAACGAAACTACCCACTATTTATAATCGACCGCAGCAAACCCACTGCTTACCCTTTCGATTTTATTTTTTGTGCCGACAGCACCTGTGGATTTGTGGCACGGGTTGTTGCCTTTTTTCGCGACGAACCTTACCGCGAGTTCGTAAAACAACGCCAGCAAATAGAGGCCAGCGAATACACTTCGCTTATCTATCCTTTTCCGCGCGAAGGTGGTATGGCTTTGGTGGTGGAAGAATTCCTGTTCGATTTCGACGAAAACAACAAAGAACACCGCGCACGCATAAAAACCCTGCTAAAAAAGGCACTAAAAAAGTACCTGCATGCCGAAGTAGAGCGCACCGCCCATACCGACATGGGTATTAACGACCAAATAAAACAGCAAGAAGCCACCATTAACCGCGCCAAAAGCAACTACGATTTTATGGTGCAAAATGCCACAAAAGAAGAAGTGGATTACAACATTGCACTGGCCGAAGCCACACTTGAAACCCTGAAAAAGTTTCGCGATAACCAAAATTATTTCACCTTCGATTTAAACTAATAATGATACGACAAGCTATAAAAAACCGATTAAATGAATTGGATATATCGAACCGTAAGTGCGCCATCGATAATAATATCCAATATTCCAACTTCAATAACTTTTTACTAGATAAACGCCCCTTACCCATGCACCATGTCGAACAGGTGCTTACTTACCTTAACTTGCAATTAACAGCAAAATAACTTCAAAGCCTTGCCATTCCGGCAGGGCTTTTTTCTGTCCTTTATTTCTGCCCACACACCTTTTACTTTAGCTTTAGAAATAGCGCAAAGCACTTTGCTCTGTGCGCAAAGCTAGTTTTATGGCAAATACAATACGGCGAAACCTTATGCTTCGCGAGTTCGACATAAAAGAACAGCCCAACGGCAAACAAACCGTTTTTAGCCTGGCATTTATTAAAACCAATGGCGAACGGGTTTTTATGCCTCGTGCCGTGGCTTGTGGCTTAAAGCAGAACATGAGCCAGAACCGCCTGCGTGGTGTACTTCCTGTCGACACACAGGGTAATGGCATTGGGCACCCCACGCCGGTAAGTATCGATGCTATTGTACAATGGAATAACATGGAGGTAGTATTATGAATACAGAGTTTAACGAAAAAGGAACGCCTTTAGTAGCTTTTGGAACCCGTGGCGTATTTATGAGCACCATTGGGGCCCCACTGCCAAAACCAAAACCTACTGCCGAACCAAAAGACGACGACCCCAACGAGACCACCGTAGAAAACATTACCATATGCGATTGGGGCAGAAATAATGCTTTTCCTACCGATGCCGACCGCATAATTCGCAGTGTAGGTGTGCTAAATACCGGTTTAAAGTTTATTCGCAACTTTACCCTCGGGCAGGGTATTTTCCCGGTAAAGATTACGGGTTACGATGCCGATGGTAACGAAACCCTTGAAGTGGTTGACGATGTGCAGTTGCGCAACTTTGGCAAAAGCCGTATGGTGCGCCGCTACTTAGAAAAAGCTGCACGCGATTATTTTAAGTTTGGCCCTGCATTTGTTCAGCTACTACCCAATGCCGATGGCAGTAAGCTAGTGGGTATAAACACCATAAACGCAAAGTATAACCGTTTAAGTGTTGCCAACAGCCGTGGCGAAATAGAAAAATGTGTGGTTTCGGGAACATGGCCCGATACTCCCGCCAATGACGAATACACCGTTTACGATGTATTAGACGAATACGACCCTGCAGCCGACCTGAAACGCCGCCAGTGGGGAAAGAAAATTGCAGGTAGAAGTTTTATTCAGGTAATTCGCGACAGCTGGAGCAATAACGAATACTACAGCGAACCTATTTGGCACAGCGCATATGTTGCCGGCTGGGTGGGCATAGCCAAAAAAATACCTACCTTTTTGTTAAAGGCTTACGAAAACCAAATTTCGTGGAAATGGCACGTACAAATACCCTATGCTTACTGGGATAAAAAGTTTCCGGAAAGCAAATACAGCAGCAAAACCGACCGCGAAACAGCCATACAGGCACATATGGACGATATTGAAGCCAATCTTACCGATGCCCAAAATGCCAACAAAGCCATTTTTACCATGTTCGAAATGAACCCACAGGGTAAAGTAGAGGAACAATGGATTATTAAACCTCTTGATAATAAACTAAGCAACGAGCAAAACCTACTTACCAGTGCTGCTGCCAATAGCGAAATGATGTTTGCTATGATGATAAACCCCAATGTAATGGGTGCCGGTATGCCGGGCGGTACCTATTCGGGCAACCAGGGCGGCAGCAACATACGCGAAGCCTTTTTGGTAAACATTGCCAACGCTTGGCTCGACCGCCAAAACCTGCTCGACCCGCTTGAAACCTTCGCCCGTTTTAACGGCGCCCCTGAAGATGTGGAATGGCGTTTCCGAAATACCATTCTTACTACGCTAGATACCGGAAGTGGAACCACTGAAACTTTAAGCTAATGCTATTTACTACGATTACCGAAATAAAAGAGTTTTTACCCATTGGTGTGGGTAACGATTTTAACCGACTAAAACCCCATATTGCCAATGCCGAAAACAAGTACATAAAACCCTTGCTGGGTACCAGTATGTACGACGAACTGGTTGAATTTTACGGCGAAACCTATCCTGATGAGCCTACCGAAGCACAAGAGGCAACCAAGGAACTGCTCGAAAAAGTGCAGCACGCCCTTATACATTTGGCCTACTTTATGGGGTTCGATTTTTTAAATATAAGCGTAAGCGACGCAGGGTTTCAGCGCAACGAAGGCACCCATACCAAAGGCTTATACAAATACCAGGAAGACAACCTGCGTAATTATTTTTCCGATAGTGGTTTTAATAGCCTCGACGATGTGTTGGTGTACCTTGAAGAAAACATCGACTACTTTAACGAGTTTAAACTGGCCGATAACTGGACCGAGTTAAAAGAAAGCTTTTTACCAACGGTTTCGGTAATAGAGGGCATACCGTACAACATACACGGCAGCCGCTTAATTTATTTGGCCTTGCGTCCACACATTGCCTATGCCGAAGATACCCAAATAAAAACCACCCTTGGCGAAACTATTTACAACGAGGTAAAAACTGAGATGGTAAAAGATGATGCTGCCACGAAAGTAACAGCCCTTTTACCTTACATACGCAAACCACTTATTTACCTGGCAGCTGCTTTGCTTATGGAAGAAACCGGGGCAACGCTCGATAACCGCGGTTTGTTTTTTGAAGAAACCAGCGCAACCTACCCGGGCAACAAGGTTAAAAAACCCACCGAACCCGATGCAATGTTTGCGCGTGTACAGCGCGAAAGGGTAAAAGCAGTAAATTATTTAGAAGACCTAAAAAACCAGCTTATTGCCAATTGGGACGATTTTGAAGCAGATAGCGGTGTGTTTAACCGCGATAACACGAATAAGAAAACATTTTGGGGATGAACCCAATTAAAATAACATATCGCCCCATAAGTTGGCTACCCATAATATTTAAGGCAAACGGTGTGCAGCCTCAAATCTGGACCGAGCTTACACCACCACAAATAATAGCATTAGCCTGTGCAGGTAACGGAACTATCGACGATGCTGCCTTTCTTGCAGCAATGTGCGATATACGAAAATTTGTAATTCGTAAACTCGATAACTACCAGCGCTTTCAGCTAAGCGAAGCTTTACAGTTTTTTAAAGCAGGCTATATGCATAATGCTTTTGTGCAAAGCTATGTAAAACCCGGTTTGAAAAAATACTACACTCCAAAACCCAAGCTTAAAGGCATGAGCTTTGGGCAGTTTATTTTTGCCGACACCTATTTTGGAATGTACCAGGCCGAAAACAAACCCGAACACCTGCATAAATTTATTGCTGCCCTGTGTATACCCAACCGCAAAAACTTTAACGAGGAAGAAGTTGAATACCGCACCAAACAAATTACCAAACTTTATACCAACGAAAAAGAAGCACTGGTGGTAAACTATATGCTTATTCGTGCATGGCTGGCAAAAGTGTATCCGCTTATTTTTTCCGAAGGGGTGCAAGAAGAAACCAACCCCCCGAAATCCCCCTTCGCCAAGGGGGACGAGGGAAAAAAGAAGTACGATAGCAGTGGCTGGATAAAAATATTTGAAGGCCTTGTGGGCGATAACATTACCGACCACGATAAGTACGCCAAGCTTCCCGTACACGAAGTACTGCGGTATTTAAGCAGAAAGATGAAAGAGAATATGAAAAAGAAAAAATAACAGCTTATATTATGGCATCGAAATTTAGCGAACTTATTACCTATTTTGAAACCCTGGCAACCAAGCATAAAAGCATATTGCACAGCGACGAGGAAAAACACTTCTTCCGTATGGAGGTTGACGAGGTGCTGGCAGGCATAAACCGTAGCGATGTAGCTTACCCTTTACTGGTGCTTGAAGGTTACGATTTTGATTTTACCGACCAGCGTGCCGATAATCTTTTTAAAAACCGCAATGGTGCCTTTATTTTGTACGACCATGTTAGCGATACTACCGACTTTATGGCCATTGCCGAAAAATGGGACGAGCTGGAAGAAATTGCCACCGATATACTGGTGAAAATAAAAGCCGATAAACGCGACAACTCGGTTTCGGTTATTGGTGGTTTTGATTTTGGTAATGTGCAAAGCAGCTTAATAATGAACGAACTGGGCAACGGTGTTGGTGTACGGGTGCGCTACACCATTGGTAGCCCAATAAGTAACGATATTGACGAAAGTAAGTGGGTAAATGAAGAATAATAACCTCGTTCCTCGTCTTCCTTTTTAAAGGGAGTACCCGAGGTACGAGGGGGAGGGATTAATTAACCAATTCCCCTTTAATTTCCCCTTCGCCAAGGGGGACGAATTAACCACCTCACCAACTGGTGTTGGTCCCCTCCTCCTGGCAACAGGAGGAGAAATAGAAAAACAAAAGAATGGGCATATTTAGTAACAATCCGGAATATTTTAGAGGCGGCAGTTTTGTGGGGCGGGCACCCGTTGAGCTTAAAACAACAGTATATTATAATGTAGAAGAGCAAAACGAAATAGTACAACAATGGATTCCGAAAGTACGCAAACAATTAAAATCGAACGCCCGCAGTTTTCCAGATGGTAAAGAGCAAAGTTTTGTACAACGCCCCGGGCGCACCGAAAAAAAACTGCACAAAAGTATTACCAGTAAAACCCGAAAAGAGTATGGCGAAATTTACTCGGTTAGTTTCCAGTTCGAGCGCCATGGTGTATTTGTGCATAAAGGAGTAAGCCGAGGCCATGGTGTAGGTAACGAGCGAACCGCTTTCGAGTGGTTTAACCCAGTGCTTGAAAAATACCTGCCCGAGCTGGCCAATAACATTGCAAAAGTAAATGCCGATGCTACGCTTAATGCTGCACGTATGATTATTGGGTAAAATATTGTAACTTGTGGTATGAGCTTACAAAACTACGAACGCTTTTACCGCCGAATGTTTAAATACTCGCTATTTATTGTTGCAGTTGTAATTTTTATTGCATGGTTAATCGAGTTAATATTTAAAATCCCCATACTCTCCACTCCTTAATCTGTCCTTTCAAACGCCCCCACCGCAACTTACTTTAGCTATATAAACATGCTAGCAATTAGTGCCTAGCAGCTAATAGCTAAAATATGAGCGGCAACAGTTACACCCGCAGAATTAATTTATACATAAACGGCAAAGAGGTTCGTAACGATATTTCTTCTATTAGCAAGGAGATGTATAAAATGCAGAACCAGCAGCGCCGGATGGTGCTTGGCAGCAAAGAATATGTTGAACAGGGTAAAAAAATAAAATACCTAAAAAGCATTGTTGCGCAACACAACGCCCAGTTGCGAACTACACAAAGCAGCTGGTTTAGTTTAAGTAAACTGGCTAATGGGTTTAATAAGTATTTTGCCATGTTTGGTTCGTTTATTGCCGGTTTTACTGGTGTGGCCCTTGGCTTAAAAAACACCATTAGCACCTTTGCCGAGTTCGACGATAAGCTGGCAGATGTAATGAAAACCACCGGCCTTACCAAAGACGAGGTAAAAGAGCTTAATGAAGAACTAAAACTACTCGATACCCGAACCGCACAAGAAGAACTACTCGACCTGGCACGTATTGCAGGTAAACTTGGTATTACAGGGGAAGATGAAATACTGGGTTTTGTGGCTGCTGCCGACCAAATAAATGTTGCCCTTAGCGAAGACCTTGGCGGTAATGCCGAAGAAGCCATTCGACAAATTGGTAAATTAACCGATATCTTTCATTTAGAAGAACAGTATGGTATGGAGGATGCCATGCTTAAAATTGGTTCGGCCATAAACAGTTTGGGGGCTGCCAGTACTGCCAACGAAGCTTATATGGTTGAATTTACAAAGCGTATGGCAGGGTTGGCTCCAAATGCTAAAATTACTGCTCCACAAATTTTAGGGTTAGCTGCTACCCTCGACCAATTTGGGCAAACTGCCGAAGTATCGAGCACCGTGCTTTCGAAAGTATTGGTGGCTATTGGGCAAGATTTACCCTATTATGCCCAAGTGGCCAATATGAGCATGGCCGAGTTTACAGAGCTAATAAGCAACGATACCAACGAAGCACTATTACGTGTATTTGAAGGAGCCAAAAGCACCGAAGAAGGATTAACCGGCATGGTTGCTTCGCTTGAAGAAATGGGTATTGAAGGTCAGCGTGCCACAGGTGTAATTGGTGTGCTTACCAATAACACCGATGCCCTGCGCGAACAACAAGCGCTGGCTAACCAGGAGTTTATTAAAGGAACCAGTATTACCGACGAGTTTAATACCAAAAATAATACCGCTCAAGCCCAACTGGATAAAGCCCGTAAATCGTTGTACAACGTTTCGGTTGAACTGGGCGAAAGGCTAATGCCTGTACTTACCATGAGCACAAACGGTTTAAGCTACCTTATTAAAGCCCTTAATGTGGTGGTACCGTGGTTAATTAAATATCGGAAAGTTATTGTTGTGCTGGCTTCGGCATTGGCCACTTACTACACCCGTTCGGCTGCTTTATGGGCCATCGAAAAAGCCCGTAATATTACTATAGGTAGTAACATTGTAATAACAAAGCTAATGATTGCGGTAACCGGCAAAGCTACCATGGCGCAAAAACGCCTGTTGGCACAAACCCGTTTGCTTAATACCGCAACAAAATCAACACCATGGGGTTTAATTATTACTTTGCTTGGAACTGCCGCAGCTGCCTATTTTACTTTCCGTAAAAAAGTAGGCGAAGCCGTTAAAGAGCAAAACGAGTTTAATGCTGTGCTTAAACAAAGTAACGAGTTGCTTAACCAAAATAAAACGCTTGAAGAAAGAGCCAGTATAGTAAAAAACCTTTCGAAAGACCAGCTGAACACTTTAAAAACAGATTTGCAGTACCAGATAAAAGCGGAGGGAGATTTTCATGCAACGTTATTGCAGAAGCTTAAGAAGCGTTTGGCCGAAGATGCCCAGCTTACCAAGTTAAACGAGAGCCTGAAAAGCTCCGATATTTCCGCCGAACAAAAAGCCCTTATCCAGCAGCAAATGGTTTTCCGCACACAACAACTGGAACGCGAGCTGGAAGAAGAAAACCAAGCCAACCAGCAACGTTTGAGTAGTTTAAAAACACACCTGGCAAATGTAGATAAGGAGCTAGAAAGTCGCCCTGGGAGTACAATTGAAACAGGGTTAAAAGTGGATAACTCGGAAGCCAACACAGCCCTCGATATTGCCAACCAGCAACGTATTTTAAAATTAAAAGAGCAATATGGTGCCGAAGAAACGATGCAAGAAGCCCTTCAGGCTCGTTTATTGGCTAACGAGTTGGCCTATTTGCAGGCAAAAGCCAATTTAGAAACCGACGAAGAGAAGCAGCTTGCCCTTAAAACCCAAATTGTTGACAAACAAAACGAATATAATGCAGCCATAAAAGATATGGCTGATGGTTTAAAAGTACGCCAGCCCATTGCCGACCAACATAAAGAGCAAATGCTTGAAGAAGAACAGCTATTGGCACGAAATGCCCGTGCTGCTGCCCAAGCTGCCAAAGGGCAACAGGAGTTGTCCGACACATTAGAAACCCAGGCGAATATTTACCAAGATACTATTGGCGTAGTATCGGATGGCTTATACAATATGATGAGCGGCAGCGAAGATGCTTTTAAAGATTTCGCTAAAAACATATTAATATTCGCCCTTGAACAATTAAAAGTTCAAGCTCAGCTGGCTGCTGCCGGGGTAACTGTGCAATCGCTGGCATCCCCCGAAAGTATTGCAACATTTGGAACTGCAGGGTTAGCAAAAGCAGCCATTATAGTTGGATTAATAGAAGCTGCTTTTGCCGGGCTCGAAGGTTTGGTTAGTGGTGCTTTCTATTCTGGTGGTTACACCGGTGCAGGTGGCAAATACGAACCTGCAGGCATTGTGCACAAAGGCGAATATGTGATACCACAAGAAGTAATGGCCTTACCTGCTGCACAGCAAATGGTTGCCAGCTTAGAAACCATGCGCCAAAACCCGGTGGGTGTAAATAGCGCAGTTCCACAAATGTACAGCGGTGGCATGGCCAGTAATAACCCTGCTAAAGAAGCCTTTACCGCAACAAATAATATTTCTAACCAGGAAATGAAATCGCTGCTTACACGCAATACCAAGGCTATGCAAGCTATGTTAAAAATGAAAATTTATGCTTCGGTTGAAGAGATACGCGAGAGCGACGAACGATATACAGCAATTCAGGAATCACGAGGATTATAAACAATGGCAATAACAGCAAGCATAGAAGGTGGCGACGTTCAATTATCGGGGAATCCGGTAATTATAAGTTGCAGTGGTGGAGTAGAACCCACTGATTCGTCGGAATACAAAATTCTGTTGAAAATAATATCGGAAGATAATAAACTGGAAGGGGCGCCTTTTACCGACGAAATGGCTCCCGACGACGACGGAAATGCCGAATTCGATATTTCGGGATATGTTGATCAGCCTGTAGCTGCTTTGTTTCAATACCCAGTTGTTGGCGATTATGTGGCTTATGAAACTCAGGCTTTTAATATTCAGGTACAGGTTGGCGAAAGTTATATCGATTCTACCGGCGAATTGGTGGAAACCTGGGGCGACACTTCGGATGTTTTTCAAATACTGAAAGGAGGCCTTAACCCGCGGCAGATATCGATGATGAACGACGATAATACTAATTTTTACGAAACATATATATCGGGGTCGAATTTTCTTACTGCCCGCCCGCAGGGCGATATGGTACATGCAACACAGCATGTTAAATTATTTTATATGGTAGCAGTGGCGCAAAGTGCCGTTACCTTAAACATTAAAGTTGTTTTCGACGATGGAACCGAAGAAACCTATACTTCCGATTCTTTTGCAATGAGTACTGATTACCTGTACGAATTTAACTGTAGCCCGGCAGATAAAGGAATTGATTTAGAACCAGATGAGAAACAAGCCGAACACTTTTGGGCATGGCTCGATTTTGGCGAAGAAACCTCGCAACAACGATATTTTTATTTCGACTGGAAATATTGCGAACGCCCTATCTTTCTATTTTTTGCCAATTCGCTAGGTGGTATCGACGATGTTTATCTCTCAGGATTCATTAAAGATAATTTCCTTACAGAAGGAGAAATTGGCACTTATCCTTACCAAACCGACGATACTGTTTACGACCCAACATTAAAAATAAGCAGCCGTACAGGGCAAAACAAATGGATTTTTAATACCGGATGGAAAGTTATAACAACCCTGCAATTTTATCGCGATTTAATGTTGGCAAGGCAAGCATGGTACCTGTACAGCAATATTTCGCAAACCACATTTATTATTATTCCGGTTTATATTGAAGTGGGCGACTATGAACTTTTTGACCGTAAAGACAACCTATACTCGATGGAACTGGAAGTATGCGAAGCGCACAAAAGTGCTTATGTATTTGATAACCGAATGTATTAATTATGCTGGCATTTTATTTAGATAACAAACCGCTTTTATTAGGTTCCGATTCAAGTATTCGGATTACCTGGGTAAACCCCGCATGTCAATTCGAAGATTTTCCGGGCGATGTTGGTATGGGAATAACTATCCCGGTAAACGATGTAAATAAAGCTATACTTGGCAATCCCGAACGTTTTCAGAAATACAAACATTCGAGCACTTCAGAATTTGAAAATTTTGTTGTACGCTACAACGGGGTAAAATTAATTAATGGCACTTTGGTAATTAACCAGGCTACCGACGAAAATTACAGTGCATGGTTACGTAGCGAAGCAGGTATACTTGGCGAAGCTTACCGCGAAATATACATTAACGAAATAGATGCTTTTGCCGAAGAAAAAACATGGGAAAAGAAAGCCGATTACGATCCTCTTACCGACGACTATGGTTGTCCCAAATTTTATAACGACGAATTTTTTCGCGATAAAGGCCGAACTACAACTGTTACTTACACCGAAGATAACCCCGATTGGTATTTGGGTAGCGACGAAGACGAAACTATTGAAGAAGACCAGGAAGTATCGGTATTTACTGAAGCATTTCGCCGTACTGCCGGATGGTATGTAAACCTAACCGACGACGATGGAAATATTATTGCCGAAGAAAGCACATGCGCCCGCTACGAGATTGAAGATAAACTGGATGTTTACGTTGTTACGCCAATGTTGTTTTTAAAATATGTTATTGAAACTCTTTTAAAAGATGCTGGTTTGTACATAAATAACAGTTGCCTGGCCAATGATGACGATTTACAGAAACTAATAATTTACAACAATTGGGACATTACTAAAATGAGCTATGGAACCACGGAAGTTTCTTATGAAACCATGGACTCATTGGCCGGAAATGCCTATTTTACAACTTACTCAATTAATACATTTAACAGAGCTTATTCGGGAACATTTATTTATAGCAATCTGCTTCCAAGTATTCAGCTAAAAGATTTTATAATGGGCATTTCTAACTTGCTGAATGTAGCATTTCATTTTAGAGGCGATGGCAAGGTTGATATTATCGACCGAGAAGCTATAGTAACAGGCGATACAATTGATATATCGGACTACATGCTCGGCACATGGATACTCGACGAAAAATTAGATGTGACCTTGAAATTCTTATTTTCGCACGACTCGAACGATACCCTATTTAACGAATACTGGGAAGATATTGACGACCGCCGCGAAGATGATGAAGCCGATGCAGTAGAAGACCTTGAAGCTTTATTTAATGTAAGCGACCCCGAGGTTGGAGAGATTCGCTACGTTACCAGCACAAACAGTTATTACGAATATTGCGTGGTGTCGACCGATGAAGCTGATTCGAAATCGGAGGTGTTCGATACCGAAGTGCTGGGGTGGAATTTGCTTTCTTCGGGGTTTCAGAATGGATATTACAATGCTTACCAAGACGACGAAGAAGAAATTGAAACTTGCTTTAGCTCGTTACAGGGAGGCGAAACGCCCCAGACACAACAGGCCGGCAACGTTGACTTTATGCAATTTGCTTACGAAAGTTTTACTCCACGCCTGCTGTTTTATTTAGGCAACAACCAATGCCGTTCGTACACCGATAACATTGCCTTAGACTGGGAAAAAGAAACTACCGGGCTGTTAACGTCGCGCTGGTTAAAATGGAATAGTGTATGGGCCACTCGCCAACCTGTTGAGCGGCAAGCTCAATTACCGCTTAATGTGTTAAAAAACGTGATTTTAAACATCACCAGTAAAATGAAAAGTAAAGAAGGAGAATTTATAATTAATGAGATTGAGACAGAATTTAAACTACACAGTATTGGCGAAACTAAAATAACCGGCTATAAAATTTAATTATGGGTAACGGATTACGAACAAAAAAAGAGCTAAAAAAGCTTTTCACAAATTTAAAAAGGAAAGGTATTACCGACGACATGATGTCGATTGCCATTGATGTGCTTTGGCGAAATAAAATTATTAACCGTACATCGGGGTTTTATAGTGCAGGAGGCAGCGATAGTGTTATTGCTTTCGACAATACTACCCGTACATTTTCTATTCAACCTTACGATCCGGTTATAGAAGATTGGTCGCCCCGTTTTGGTTTTTATTATCATGTTACCGACATAACTTACTATCGTAAATGGGCAGAAGAAACCCTCGAAATTCCTGACGAAGAAGGAGTATACTACATTTATTATACTACCGAAGACCGCTTACCAAAATTAACTTACACAAAAAATCCGACTACTGCCGAACGCTTAAAAATTTATCAGAAAAAGGTTTTAATTGCTACGGTATACTGGGATTATACCAACCAGGTTGCACTTACTTTTACCGACGACAGACACGGTTCTCAATGGAACCCGCAACTGCACTGGTACCTACACCAAACCCAACACGGGCAACGCAACGCCGGAGGCTTAAGCGTTACCGGAATAAGCATTAATGAAGATGGTGCGGATGACAGCCACGCGCAGTTTTCGGTTACATTGGGAAGTTTTTGGCACGACGATTTCGAAATATCGGTTGATGCCGGTGGTGGAACTTCTGCTTTGCCCGTAATGTATTTCTCCGGAACATCAAATCTGCCGCGTTTTTCAACAAATTCAGGGTTTCAGGTAATAACTACCGGAACCGGAAGACTGGCATATAATTCCACCAGCCAATCGGTTACCGAAGCCACCGAAGGGTATTACGTTGCCTATCATGTTTTTGCCACTAACGATACCACTTCGGGGCAAGAGCTTATTGCCGCAATGGGGCAGGCCGAATACGATAGCCTTGCCGGCTGTTTTGCCGAAATTAGCAACGAGGTAAACACCATTTACTCGATGGCACCACAACCGGGTATGTGCTATCTCGGTAGCGTTATTTACCAAACTTCAAACGATTATTCCAACAGCGTAAAGGCACGTATTGTTGGGTTTAGTGGCGGTAAAGAAACTCATAGCCCGGTATCTATTGCCAAAAATAGTACCGATTATCTTAGTATAACCGAAGGTCAGGAGCTTGAAATTAACACAGAAAACCTTCCAACAGGAGACAACGGCTTATCGGCGTACGAAATTGCTGTGGCAGCTGGTTATTCCGGCACCGAATCTGAATGGCTCGCTTCACTGGTAGGCAAAAAAGGTGATACTGGGGCAACTGGAGCAACTGGAGCAACTGGAGCCGCCGGAGCTGATGGAGCAGATGGAGCGGATGGAGACAACGGCTTATCGGCTTACGAAGTAGCTGTTGAAAATGGTTATTCCGGCACCGAAACTGAATGGCTCGCTTCTCTGGTAGGAGAAAAGGGTGACACTGGAGCAAGAGGAGCTACCGGAGCAACTGGAGCTACTGGAGCCACTGGGGCTGACGGAGATGATGGAGCTGATGGGGCCGACGGTTTATCGGCTTATGAAATTGCTGTTGAAAATGGTTATTCCGGCACCGAAACTGAATGGCTCGCTTCACTGGTAGGCGAAAAGGGTGACACTGGAGCAAAAGGAGCCACCGGAGCTACTGGAGCAACTGGGGCTGACGGAGCTGATGGAGCGGATGGAGACAACGGCTTATCGGCTTACGAAGTAGCTGTTGAAAATGGTTATTCCGGCACCGAAACTGAATGGCTCGCTTCATTAGAAGGCGAAAAAGGTGATACTGGCGCCGCCGGCTCTGATGCAGAATGTAAATGGGATGAATATTCGTGGGAATTTCTTCAACCAAAGGGTAGCGGCCAGGGCGCATGGCTAAAAGGACCGTGTATTATCCCAAATGCGGCATATTATGGAATGAATATTATCTACGATGATGGGTGGAAGCATATTGCAAGTAAGGTTGGGGCGATAATAAAACAGGAGTCCGACCATTTAAATATTGCTATCTCGAATGTTTCAACAGCTGGAGCTAATGCAGCATTTAATTACGGCTTAAAAATATACAATGCTTCGGGTGCAATTACTTCTTCGGGAACGATTACGGCTTCTAATTTTATTCTGAATTCTGAAAGAAAACTAAAAAAAGACATACGAAAAATTGGAAACGATTCTATTGCAGAGATTCCTCTTTATCAATTTATTTTCAAAAACGATACGGAAAATAAGCTCCGTTATGGGGCAATTGTTGACGAGGTTGAGCGAATTGCTCCCGAATTAATTTATTCTTCTGAAAATGGAGATAAAACAATTGCATATATCGACCTGCTAGTGGCAAAGGTGGCTGCACTCGAAGAAAAAGTAAGATGCTTAAGCGAAAAGTATGAAACTAATAACGATAATTATAATAGTAATGGCTGTTAAGGTTCCTGACACAAATACCTTTTCGTTGCAAGACGTGTATGATGCAGTAAACGACCATGCAAATCCTTCGGCTAACTTAAATAGCGGTTTCGATAACGCTGAAAACACTTATTTCGATAACGATTATAACGACGATTCGTATGCTCCTGATTATTCGTTAAAAAGGTTTCGTAATTATGGGCCTTCCGATTCTTTACCCGAAATATTTGTTCCCGAAGGTTTCTCGCCCAACAACGATGGAGTTCATGATTATTTCGAAGTTTATAATTTAGAATACTACCCGGTTCATAAAATGATGATTTATAATTCGTCGGGTACGAAATTATACGAACGGACAAACAATTACGACGAGGAGCCTTGGGATGGAAAGTATAATGGTTCGTATGTTTCGGCAGGGAATTACGTGTGGGTGCTTGAGGTGAATGGGACTTCTAATTCGACAGGTACAGTTATGGTTGCATATTAATTTTGTCCTTTTAAAATTTACCGTACAGTTGGATATTTGAATAAACATTAAAAAAATAAATAAATGAAGACAGAATTGGTAGGCGGATTTTACAACAAGGTTGTGACCGAGTGCTCTCTTCCTGAAATTGTAGATGTATCGTCGGACGATTACACAGCAAAAAAATTTAACAAAAACGGAGCAGAAGACGGCTCCGAGGCTGAACAGAAACCATTTATTATTTGCCACAGCGAAGAAGTAACCCTAAAGGTTGTTACCTGGTTAGGCAAAACAATTACCTGGACATTTACTACGGGGCCTTACCCAATGCCATTAAAGCAGATACTTACCGACGATGTTAATACTGCAACCTCAATTCAAATTTCGTACTAATGATAGGCGGACGATTAGGCATACAACGGTTTCAACTAGGGCAATCATCAAAAGACAGCCTATCGATTAATTTAGCAGAAGTTGAAACCTATTTGACAATGAATATTGACGGTATAGAATATTATTTAACCTTTGATTTGAATTAGTATGACAAGCAAAAGAAATATATCTGAAAATACGACAGCAAGAGAGGCTTTAAAAAGTTTGCTCGGAATTTACGACCTTGAAACAGCAATAAGCTACGCGAGCATGTACGTTGGCGTAACATGGGACAACGACGACCCCAGCTGCGAAATGACAAAGGTGGGATGGGAGACGTGGCAGGAATTTCCATTTTTCAAGCAAGATTTGGAAGTTGTATTGCTCGCCGACGACATGACTATTAATGGAGTGCTGGCCAGTGCTTATAATCCGCTCATAAGCGGGGTTACAGATGGCTCCGAAGGGCAGGTGATGACAAAATTTAAGAAATTATACTACAAAGAAACCGTTGATGACAGTGGGCGCATAAACGGCCTATATGTGTCTCCCAGTCCATTGTCAGGATACACTTTGCATCCAAAATTTTCGTGGGGGTATGGTCGCGACGAGATATATTTAGGCACGTACGAAGCAAGCCTGGTTGATAATATGCTAGCTTCTGTGTCGGGGCAAGCAATGAAAACTTCTATCAATATGGAGACGGCATACAATTACGCTCAGTCTCGTAGTTCTAATTTCGGGCTTATGGATTATTGGTCGAATCACCTCGTTACAATGCTCACGCTTATCGAGCAGGCTACCTTCGACATTCAGAGTGTAATTCCGGGCTACACAAATCGTTCAGCGTGGGATTCTTCTTATATGCGACTTACAGGCCGGAGCAATGTTCTTGCAAACGTAAATGGCTCGGTTGATTACGATCCTGACGGAGATGATGCAGATTTGGACGACGATAACTGGAGTTCTACAGAGAGGAAGATTGCTAACAGGATATTGTTTATTGAAAATTTCTATGGAAATATTTTCAAATTCATGGCAAACTGTGCAGCCGATGGCCGCGTTGACGGAGATAATGCATTTTATCACTCTCCCGACCCTCGCTTGTTTTCTGTTACCGAATCCGAAATTCTAGCTAACTGGACAAAAGGGGGAATATTACCATCTGACCAGGACGCGAATTATATACTTAGTTTGCAAGCGGGATTATTGCCCAAGGAGCTTGGTGGAAATAGCTCTACGTATGTGCCTGATTATTTCTGGGGATATATGGACGATACTAGCTGGGATTATTTCCGGTCCGTTCGTTCGTCGGGCGCTCTGAGCCTTGGCGCTGGTTCGGGTCTCTTGGCGCGTCATGCGGCTGTCGGTTTGTCGGCTGCGTATTCGTCTTACGGGTTTCGGCTTTGCGCTGAGGAAAATAATGAAAATAGTTAACATAATGGTATGAGGTGACATTCCGGTCCGTTCGTTCGTCGGGCAATCTGAACAATGGCGCTAGTTCAGGTATCTTAGCGCGTAATGCGAATAACGGTTTGTCGAATGCGAATTCGAATAACGGGTTTCAGCTAAGCTATTTAAAAAAAACAGTCGCCTCTGCCCTGGTTCTTGCCAAAACAAAAAAACATTCAAAATGAGTTAGTAGCAAAACGAACACCCTGTTTTGATAGCGAAAAAATGAAAAGAAAAAGTAATATATATCAGCAAGTTGCATCGCTCGAAAATATAAAAATTGCGTTTGAAAATGCAAAAAAAGGCAAACGGCATTACAGCGAGGTGCAAAATATTGAGCGAAATCCAGAAAAATATTTTCAGGAGCTTCACGAAATGCTGATAAATGAAAATTTTAGAAATAGTAAATATCGAAAATTTGAAAAACACACTGGCGGAAAATTACGCGAAATATACAAACTTCCATTTTACCCCGATCGCATTGTGCATCATTGTATAGTGCAAGTGTTACAACCGATTTGGGTTAGTTTATTAATTCGCGATACCTTTTCTACTATTCCCGGACGCGGAATTCACGACGGGGCGCGACGCATAAAAAAAGCAATGCTAAATAAAGAAGAGACTCAATATTGCTTAAAGCTAGATATTCGCAAATTTTACCCATCTATTAATCACGACATTTTAAAACAAATAATCCGGAAAAAAATAAAAGACGAACAGCTTCTTTCGCTACTCGACAATATTATTGAATCGACAGCAGGAGTGCCAATCGGCAATTATTTGTCGCAATGGTTTGGCAACCTGTATTTGGCTTATTTCGACCACTTTTGCAAAGAAGAATTGAAATGCAGGTATTATTATCGCTACTGCGACGATGTTGTGATATTTGCCGGCAACAAGCCTTTTCTTCATGCTACTTTAATTGCAATGAATCATTATTTGCAAGAAAATTTAAATCTCGAAATTAAATCGAACTACCAGGTTTTCCCTGTAGATGCGAGAGGTATCGATTTCTTAGGATATCGATTTTTTCACAATTACACATTAGTGCGCAAACGCATTGTTAAGGCGATGAAACGAAAACTGAATCACCCCGCCAGCATGGCAAGTTATTGGGGTTGGCTTAAACATGCAGATACATACAGATTAACCGAAAAATATTTTTCAGATGAAAACAAAAGCAAATTCAAACAGTCAGCCTGACAGGCTGTTGACAACAGATTCATTTACTCAAATAAGGTGGAGTATTGAGCAAAATGACAAAACAAGCGAAGATGCCGACGCAATTGAAAGTTGGGATTACAGCTACGCTAACTGCGCAAGCGACAGTTATGCCGATTTGGTTGAAGGCATAATTCGCACAAAATACACTGCCGCAGAAGTAGAGGCAATTTTAGCCAACTATGCAAAAAAAACTAGCGTTTTGGAATATTTGAAGTTCCAGGCATGGCGCAGTTTTGCGAAGCAAGTAGCCGCAGACGAAGATGAAACCGAGCAGCAAGTGTATGCGCTTATAATGCCACTGTCTTTTTGTTTAGCAGGGGGAAAGTACGAGACATTAGCCGATAGGATTTTAAAAGTAGGGTCAAGCTACGAAATCGACAGCAGTGGCGACACCGAGATGGTAACAGTATACGTAGGCGAGGTGTTCGACGACGACAGTGAAGTGTTAGCCGCCGATGAAGATGTAAGCATTGAAATTATTGATTTGCTTGATGAAGCGGTTTAGTGATTTTGCAAACGAAGAAGGGCAGCTGGAAGGTGGAAAAGTAAAGCTCGACGACTTGCTTAACAAAGAGGTTATCCTTTCCTCCTTCCGGCTTGCTGATTCGAAGTTTAGCAGAAATAAATCAGGCAAATACGCAACTGTTCAATTTAAATATGATGAGACAAGTCGCCCACACGTATTTTTTACCGGCTCGGATGTTTTAATTGAGCAATTTGAAAAATACAAAACAGAGCTACCTTTTGTTGCAAGAATTAAAAAGATTGATAGGTATTATACCTTGGGCTAGTTCGACTAGGGAGGTATTTGAAACAAAAAAAAAGAATGAAAGCAATAGATACAGCAAGGGAAAAGAAGTTCTCGGAGATTGAATATCTGATAGGAATAAGCAAGGCTGCCCCCTTGTTTATTCCTCGCGCTAAAAAACAGTTTATAAAAAAAAACAGACTTACTTTCTAAAGAACGAGGTCGGTGGCCGTTAAAACCCTTTTAAATAATATAATATGGAAACTCACTCATTAAACATTAATCCCGACACATTAAAGCTCTTTTTAATAATCTGTTTTTCGCTGATTGGAACATTAACGCTTATTATCGGCTTTTTAATAAAGTATTTGCTAAAAAAGAAAGACGACAATAGCACCGAACAGATAAACGATTTTAAAGAAGTTGTTGAAGCCGTTTCGGATACAGTAAAAGAACAATCGAGAAATGTAGATGTACTAGGATCGGCTATTGAAGGATTAAAAGGAGTTGTAAAAATTGTACAAACACAACAGAAAGCCTTTGAAAAATTAATGGACGAAAAGAATCAAACAAATATAAAACGTCTCGATTCGCATGCCGACGATATAAAACGAATAGATAAAAAAATTATTGAAATTGACACTCGCTGTAAAATAAAATTTAAAGAAATAGGATCATGATGAAAAAACTAAAAGGATTTTTAACCGATTTTTGGATGTTGCCATTAGCATTTTTGTTAATGCATTGGCATAACAGAATAACTGTAACATTAGGATTATTTCCCCCGATGAATGCTGAAAAAATAGGCAAAATAGTATCAGCTTTAATTTTGTTTTTGCTGGTAATGTTTTTAGTAAGGCTGTACACCTTTGGGCAATATTATGATGTATATAACGAAAGCTTGATAAAAAAAAACAATAAGTTATGGTCAACAAAATTATCATCTTGGCAGCGCTTTCTCTCCTTACGTATCGAACGTTGGGTGCTGCTTATTGTGTTTGCGATAATCCTGAGCGCGATGTAACGCGTAAGGAAATTAGAAAAGATAGAGTTGAAAATAATGCTCGCACTAGCGTTTTAGAATCAGCTAGACGTTGGCTATTTATTACAGAGTTAACAGGGCATAACGACCACCCTATGATTGCCAAATCTATGAGGCTTTGCGGATTGCGAGGCGACAAAGGCTATCCGTGGTGCGCAAGTTCTCAATCTGAAATATTTGTATATGCTAGAGTTCCTACTGTTTGCTCAGCTAGAGCAGCCGATTGGTTTAAATCGAATGTAGTATGGCGTAGCTCGTGGGGAGAGGTACCACGGGAATTATTATCTCCGGGCATGAGCATTGGTTATTATTATCCTAAACTTGGAAGAATTGGGCATATTGGCTTGCTTGTAGGTTGGGATAAAAACAACCTTTACGTTTACGAGGGCAATACTTCGCCACGTGGCTTGTTTAATCCCGAAAATTTTCAATCGCTTTCTGAAACTAATAATACCGTTGTTCGTGAAGGCGATGGTTTCTATCCCAAGACCAGGAGATGGTCTGACATTGCTGTTATTTCCGACATGTGCCTTGCCGGGAATGATTTTATAAATCGTTACGATGATTACCTGCAACAAGCCATGCCATAATAACAACAACAATAATAATAACTGCATTGCTTTTGTGCGCCATGTACCGCAGTGGTTACTGGGTTGCCAACAAAATGCATAAAAACAATAGAAAATGAAAACATTCTCAGAAATTAAAGAGTTGGTTAAAACAAACTGGAAAAGCTACCTGAAAAAATGGTGGTACGTTCCTGTTTTAGTTGTATTTGTAGCCGGTTGCGGCATACAGAAACGTCACGCACACAATCTTAAAGCCGCCAAAAGCGAGCTTAAAACAGAGCTAAAGGAATTGCAAATCTCCAATAAGGCTTTGCAAACCAATAACGCCAATTACCAGGCAGAAATTAAGAAGCTGCAAAAGCAGATTGCCGAGGCTCCTGATACGGTTTACATTACAAAGAAAAAACGTAAACGATGAGTCTTTTAAAAAATTGGAATCCAATCAATACGATTGAGAACTTGCTTTATGTGGCTGCAACATTCTTTTTCTTGAATTACATGGTGGTTCAACCATTGAATAAAAGGATTGACAGTCTGCAAGAGAGCCTGGTAATAATTGCCATGAAAGACACCTACTCGATTCAGAACGATTTTGAAAAGATGCGAACGAAAGATGGCGGCTCGATTGTGATGGATCTGAATAACGAACTCAATCATGTATCAAATGCACCGGTAGATACCGTTGCATTTGATACTGTTAATTCGAAAAGAAGCTTTTTTGAACGCTTATTTGGAGGATTATGAAACGGACAATTAAAGAGTGGTGGAAATGCCTTGTAGGTGAAAAATACCTGGCGAACCACAGCAGTAAAGAAATTCACCGGCTTACAAACAAGCATGCAAACTGCCACACCTCGGCAATGCTAAACAAAGAGTACGTAACCGAAGCTGAAGCCAACGAATTGCTTTTAAGCGGTTACGACGGTTGCCGGTGGTGCTGGGTGGAGCAGAATAACGGATAGTTTTTTTTTGTCCTTTCGGTTATTCATCTTAATCCGCAACTTGAAGTCTCAAATTATTATATGTAATTTAAAAGAATACGTTATGAAAAATTTACTCGGAATTTTATTTTTAGTTTTATTTTCAGTGATGTTTTGCGTAGCAGAACCACCGCCTGAAGAAAAAGTTTATCAGCCCGAAGCAACCTTTGTAACCGCGGCTGATAATGTGGTAAGCTGTACTATCAATACAGCGTATGTAATGCATGATTATACGGAGTTGTATCCTGCATTACACGGAAAAGTATTTTCATTTGTTAGTGAAGCACTTGGTAAAGGAACGGTCTGGGAGGTGGCTTTCGTTCAGAAAATATCATTACCTAAAGCTGAAAGTGGACTTGCAACAAAAAATGTAATTAAAGCTATAAATTTCACTTGCTACGATAATGCTTTTATTAATTCGCTTTGTGATAATCGAACGAAAAGAATAGAAAAGAATACTTATTATCAATTCAAAACGAATTACCAGAACAGTAATTTTGGGTACCCATTAAGTGCAAATTAGGTTTTATTTTTTTTCATAAGTTTAGGTTTAGTTAGTTAAACATCCCGGCCAAATTGGTCGGGATGTTTTTGTTTATAAACTTATGAAGTCGTTCCAATTTCCGGGAAACGTTTTTTTATGTTTGGAGTTTTATGCCCATTTTTATTTTTCAAGTAATTCTCAGTAATAAGCATGCTCGAATGCCCAAATTGGTTTTGTAACTCTTCGCGCGGTATATTAGCATTATCGGCAGCAATGCCTCCTGTATGTTTCCAGCTGTAAAATTTATACATTTTAGGCATATCGAGTTTTTCACGGAAAGCAACAAAACGAAACCGCAGATTATTTTTCCCTAAATATTTAAGCCCTGGCTTTCCGTTCTTTCCAAACACATAATAATTGCGTGGGTATTCGTGTAACTTATAATTCTTACGCAACTCGTACAGAAACACATCTGGAATATCGACATATCGATCGGTTTTCTTTGCATCTTCGGGGATAACACGAATTTTTCCGCGTCCAAAATCTATTTCATTAATTTTCAACAAACGCAATTCTTTCCCGGGACGAAGGGCACAATAATACTGAAATTGAATAGCCAGCCAGAGTTGCGGATCCTTTTCTTTAATTACATCTTTAAAATCGACTATGTCCATTTCGTGAATTGGCTGTGGAGTATGATCGTTAACCCGTTTTGTGGAAGGAAGGTCGTAACAAGGATTTATAAAATGTTTCCTGTCTTTTTGCTTTTGTACATACTTAAACATCCGGGCAAGAATGTGTTTATACTGATGTACCGATGTTTTTGACAATTTACATTCGTGAATTATATGATTAAAAAATTGCATCATTACCGGTTGCGTAACAATAGATATATCGGCTTCGTGATAACCTTTAGATTCCATCCATGCAGCAAACATGCGCAATTTACTTCTGTAAGTCCCAATTGTTGACGATTCAACCTGACTTTTAATAAAATCGAGATATTTAGAAGAATAAAAACGAATTGTTCCATTGGTAGCTTTAATCGAACGATATTTTTTAATAGAAGTTTGGTATTCCAGGTTGTCGTCATAAATCACCGAAGTATCGGAAAAAGGAGTCCAACCGGAACGGAGCTTGTCAGTCCAGTACTGTTTCATCTTTTCGGCAGCAATACGACGTTCTTTTAACGTGTGAAATTTATTTATGCCTTTGTACTTTTTAAAACGCTGCATGCGATCGGTTCGCGGGTTTCGCACATAAAATTCAATAAACCAATCGTCTTTTTCTGAGATACGACCTCCACAATCGAAAATTTGAGGAAGCTTTATGATTTCTTTCTTTTCCATCATAACCTGGTAAAATTTGTCTACTGTTGTCTGGTTTCCGCCAGAAAGTTGTCTACTTCCTGCGGAAACCTTTGTATACCAAGCTATTAAATTTATTTGTCGGGATGACAGGATTTGAACCTGCGACCCCGTCGTCCCGAACGACGTACGCTACCGGACTGCGCTACATCCCGAAAAGATTGAAACAAATGTACTATTTTAAGTAATTCTTAAAATAGGTTTTGACAATTTTTTTTAAAAATTTCCATGCCAACAATAAAGCAACAAAACTACCTTGTACACATCGTGTATTCCTTTTTACATCCGTTAAAGAGATTAATCTCCTCTATATCAAAGGCAAGCACTCGTAAGTAAGAACCGTTCAAAACATACTGTTTTTCCGCTCACGGGTATTATCCCTTAACTTTAAATTTATATGAACATAAGTAAAACAAATCGCTCATAGATTAATTTTATATCTAAATATGTACATATGTTAATCTAATAATATATATTTGCCACCGAAAATTAAAAAAAACAATTATTGATATGCTAAAAGTTAATTTAATCTACATTCTTCTTGCCAGCCTTGTTTTGCCGCTGTTTGCCCATGCACAATCAAGGCCTTTAAGTTTAAGCGAAGCCTTAAATTTAGCCGATGAAAACAATCTGAATGCAAAAAGCGCAGAAGCCCGTATGGAAGCTGCTAAGGCGCAATATCGAATGACCAACTCGGTATTTTTGCCGGGTGTCGAGTTAAGTCATACAGGTGTTACAACCAACGATCCTCTCTCTTCTTTTGGATTTAAACTAAAGCAGGAAATTGTAACAGAGACCGACTTTGCTCCTACTTTGTTAAACAATCCCGGGAGTATGGAGAATTTTCAAACAAAAATTGAAGTACAACAACCTTTGTTAAACCTCGATGGCATTTTTGCGCGTAAAGCGGCTAAAAACCAGTTTGAGGCGATGTCGCTTCAATCCAATCGTGTAAAACAAAACATCCAGTTTGAAGTTAAAAAAGCATATTATATGCTGGAATTGGCTGAATCGTCAGTAAAGGTTTTGGGAAAATCGCTTGCAGTTGCCAAAGAAGCACTGCGATTAACCAAAAACAATGCAGAACAAGGTTTTGCCAAACAAGCTGATGTGTTGGAAGCTTCGGTTCGTGTAAACGAACGTGAGAACCAATTAATGGAAGCCAAAAATCAGCAGCAAAGTGCAAACGACTATTTAGGTCATTTGCTTGGATTAACTTTTGGCGAGACAATTGAAACCACTGATTCATTAATTCATTCTCCAATTCAGGTCTACATTAACAACGAATCGAACCTCGAAAGCCGTTCCGATTTTCTTGCGTTTCAAAAACAAATTGAAGCAGGAGAGAATATGCTTCGTTCGAATAAATTAAAATTTTTACCGCGCGTAAATGCCTTTGGCTCATTTGAATGGAACGACGAAAAATTTCTTGGAACGTCAGCCAGTAACTATATGGTTGGAGCCTCGTTAAGTTGGAGTCTGTTTAGTGGCTATAAAAATGCAGGATCGGTTGAACATGCCAATGCACAGTTAGACGAAGCCCGTATTAATTACGAAAATTATTTGTCGCAAAGCAAAATTCAAATTAACAGTGCGAAACGCACAATGGAACTAAATTATAACCGGATTCAATCGAGCCAACTGGCAAAAGAGCAGGCTGAAGAGTCGCTTCGCATACGTACCAACCGTTTTAAACAAGGTTTGGAAAAAACTGCCGACCTTTTAATGTCGGAAGCACTGACCGCTCAAAAAAAATTACAATACATACAATCGATTTATAATTACAAGCAATCGGTTTTCGAACTTGAATTGCTACTTGAAAAAGATATTAACGAATAAAAGCTAAATAACAATGAAACGAGCATAAGAGAGTCTTCACACATAGGGGATATATTAAAATCATGCGAGTTCCATCTTATAGAAAACAAAAAAATTTAATAAAATGAAATCAATACAATCAAAAATAATTATCGCTCTAATGTCACTAGCTATAGTAGCAGTATCGTGCGGAAAAAAAGAAAGTAAAAAGGCTGCTGTTTCGCAGCAAAAGGTCGAGGCAAAAATTGCAGTTGCACAGTTGGCTGACTACCCTGTTATACATAGCTTCTCAGGAAAACTGGAGGCTGACAAACAAAGTAATTTAAGTACCCGCATTATGGGACAAATCAGTAAAGTTTATGTAAAACCCGGTCAGAAGGTGAATAAAGACCAATTGCTAGTACAAATTCGGAACCAGGATATTCTGGCCAAAAAAGCACAGGTAGAAGCAAGTAAAGTAGAAGCAAAAACTGCTTACGAAAGTGCTGAAAAAGACCTGAAACGTTATGAAGCTTTGTATGCGTCGGAAAGTGCATCTGATAAAGAAATAGATGACATGCGCTCCCAATTTAAAATGGCCGAAGCTCGTTTAGCTGCGGTTGAACAAATGGAAAAAGAAGTAGACGAAACAATGCACTATGCTTCGCTGCGCGCACCTTACAGCGGTGTAATCACCAGCCAATTTATACAGGAAGGCGACATGGCAAATCCCGGAATGCCTCTATTAAGTATGGAAAGCAAATCGCAGTGGAAAGTTATTGCTCTTATTCCTGAAGCTGATATTGCTAAAGTTAACTTAAACGGTGCTGTTAAAATTAAATTTAAAGCTGTTGATGCTGAACTGGATGGTACAATCATAGAAATAAACCCATCGACAACCAACACAGGTAACCAATACGAAGCTAAAATTTTAGTTATCATTCCAGATGGTTGCACTGCAAGATTGTACAGTGGAATGTATGCCGATGTTCTTTTCGAACACGGAACCCAAAAACAAATTTTGATTCCGCAAAAATCATTGATTCACCGCGGTCAATTGGTAGGATTATACGCAGTAAGTCAAAGTGGAAACGCCTTATTGCGCTGGATTAAAACAGGAAAAACTTTTGGAGAACAAATTGAAATTCTTTCAGGATTAAGCGATGGTGAAAAATATATAGAGTCATCCGACAGCAAACTGGTGGATGGAGCTCTTGTATCTGTAAACTAAAAAGATCAGTCATTCGAACGTGTTTCCTCCACTGATTTACATCAAATAATGGACTCCTTATCGAACACAATGAAGATTGTGGTGGATAACCAGACCTGGAAAAAATAATTTAAGAAAAAAAACATGAAAACAGGATTTGCAGGCGGAATAGCCAAACAATTTATAAATTCAAAATTAACGCCGCTGTTAATGGTTGCTTTTTTGGCAATCGGTATTTACAGCTCATACCTCACTCCCCGAGAAGAAGAACCACAAATTGACGTACCAATCGCCGACATCTTTTTCCGATATCCGGGAGCGAGCCCAAAAGAAATTGAATCACGCGTTATGCAACCACTCGAAAAAGTAGTGGCAAACATTCCCGGAGTTGAATATGTTTATTCAACTTCAATGCCGGGACAGGCAATGCTGATTGTTCAGTTTTATGTAGGTGAAGACATTGAACGTTCGTTGGTGAAAATGTACAACGAAATTATGAAACACATGGACCAAATGCCAAGCGGGACAAGCCTTCCATTAGTAAAAACTCGCTCAATCGATGATGTGCCGGTGCTTGGACTAACTTTCTGGAGCGAAAATTACAACGACTACGATTTAAAACGAATTGCCCAGGAAGTTAACAATGAAATAGAACAGGTGGTTGATGTTTCGGAAACCAAAGTGATTGGTGGACGTTCGCGCCAAATCCGTGTAGTTTTAGACAACGGGCAAATGGCTGGATATAATGTTGATGCATTAAGTATTGCTCAGAAAATTCAATTGGCAAACCAACAATTCAATACTGGCTCTTTTAATAAAAACGATACCGAATATTTAGTCGAGACCGGCTCTTTCCTGAAAACACAGGACGATGTTGCCAACCTTGTGGTAGGCATCCATAACGGGAGCCCGGTTTACCTGAAACAGGTTGCCGAAATCCTTGACGGGCCTGAAGAACCTGCACAATTTGTAAACTTTGGTTATGGTGTAATAAACCAAAAGAAAGCAGATTTTAAAGGCGAATATCCCGCAGTAACAATCTCGGTTGCTAAACGCCGCGGTGCGGATGCCATGAAAGTTTCGAATGCTATTATTGAAAAAATTGCCCATCTCGAAAAGGATTTAATCCCCTCTGATGTTCATGTTGATGTAACCCGAAATTATGGTGAAACGGCTTCGCACAAAGTGTCGGAATTATTGATGCACCTGGCCGGAGCGATTATTGCAGTTACTTTTGTGGTGATGCTTGCCATGGGATGGCGTGGAGGCTTGGTTGTATTTCTTTCGGTTCCAGTAACATTTGCATTAACCATGTTTAGTTACTACTTTTTAGATTACACACTGAACAGAATTACCTTGTTTGCTTTGGTATTTGTAACCGGTATTGTGGTCGACGACTCAATTATTATTGCCGAAAATATGCACCGTCACTTTAAAATGAAGAAGTTGCCATTTATTCAGGCAGCTCTGCGTTCTATCGATGAAGTAGGCAACCCAACTATTCTGGCAACATTTACGGTAATAGCAGCGGTTCTTCCAATGGTTTTCGTTTCCGGATTAATGGGGCCATACATGAGTCCGATGCCTATTGGGGCTTCAATTGCCATGATTTTTTCGTTGTTAGTGGCACTTACAATAACTCCCTATTTAGCATTCCGTTTGTTAAAAGTGGTTGAAAAAGGCGACAAGGTAAAAAAGGCATTTAAACTAGAGAACTCTCCTATTTATAAAATTTACTTCAAAACCATGAATCCGATGTTAGAGTCGGCTTGGAAACGCTGGACATTTATCGGCACCATTACCTTCTTCTTACTCGCTTCAATGACCCTGGTTTATTTCAAAATGGTTGCCGTAAAAATGCTACCATTCGATAATAAAAACGAGTTCCAGGTAATTATCGACATGCCCGAAGGTACAACGCTTGAGCGGACTGCTGCTGTTACCAAAGAACTGGCAGCATACATTGCCAAACAAGAACATGTAGTAAATTATCAAACTTATGTGGGTACTGCTTCGCCAATGAACTTTAACGGTTTGGTACGCCACTACGATTTACGTTCCGGTTCGAATGTTGCCGATGTTCAGGTTAATTTAACCAACAAAGGCGACAGAAAAGAACAAAGTCATGATATTGCCAAAGCCTTGCGTCCAGGAATTCAGGAGCTGGGAAAAAAATTTAATGCCAATGTAAAAGTTGTTGAGGTTCCTCCTGGCCCACCGGTATTATCTACCTTGGTTGCCGAAATTTATGGCCCCGACTACGAAACACAAATTGATATTGCACGTCAAACCAAAGAATTATTTGCCAAAACTGCCGATGTGGTTGATATCGATTGGCAGGTTGAAGATGACCAAACAGAATACAAATTCAATGTATTGAAAGAAAAAGCTTCCTTACTTGGTGTTTCAACTCAACAGGCAGTTCACAGTGTACAAATGGCTTTGGGCGGGCAGGAAGTTACCCAGCTTTATGCCGAGAATGAACAAGATCAGGTTGGTGTTTCACTTCGTTTTAAAGAAAGCGAACGTTCGAGTTTAGAAGATCTAAAAAAGATTAACATTTTAAGCATGACCGGACAAAAAGTGGCTCTTGGCGATGTAATTGAAATTGAAGAAACCATTCAGGATAAAAGTATTTACCGCAAAAACCAAAAACGTGTAGTTTATGTAACTGCCGATATTGCCGGAAAACTGGAAAGTCCTGTTTACGGAATCCTTGATATGTCGGAAAACGTGAACAAAATTCAACTTCCCGAAGGTTATGTTTTGAATGAAGAATTTACACAACAACCTTTTATTCAGGACAATTACAGTCTTAAATGGGATGGTGAATGGCAAATTACTTACGAAGTTTTCCGCGATTTGGGAACGGCCTTTGCCATTGTGCTTTTGGTAATTTATATGTTAATTATTGGTTGGTTCCAAAACTTTACTGTGCCTTTTGTTATGATGGTTGCCATTCCGCTTTCACTGGTTGGCATTTTAATCGGGCACTGGATGATGGGCGCCTTTTTTACTGCCACTTCAATGATTGGCTTAATTGCATTGGCAGGGATTATGGTCCGAAACTCCATACTGCTCATCGACTTTATAAACCTCCGGCTTAATGAAGGGGTGCCACTTAAAGAAGCAATTATTGAGGCAGGAGCAGTACGTACCACCCCTATCCTTCTAACCGCCGGAACCGTGGTAATTGGAGCAGTGGTAATCCTATTCGACCCGATTTTTCAAGGACTCGCTATCTCGTTAATGGGGGGAACCATTGCTTCAACATTCCTGACCCTGATAATTGTACCACTAATTTATTTCATGACTGAAAAGAAAAAATACCCGGTAGCTGCAACAAAAAAAATTGAACAAGAGTTAATTGCTGAAAAAGAAACAAAAAATAAAAAAGAGGAGGAATAATCATGATGAAATTTGTAATCATTCAATGCGCTGAAGCACATCACCACGAACTGGAAAAGATTTTAGAAGATATCCAGATTAACACCTATAGCGAAATGCATGTAGATGGATTTATGAAAAGTGTTGAAGGAGACTCCGATCTTTCCAATTGGTTTGCTTCATCACATAATCCGTACCGTTATGTAGTGTCGTTTAGTTTTTTAAAAGAAGATAAAGCTGATGCATTATTGGAAAGGATTAAGGTTTTTAATGACAACGTAGAAAGAATTAGTCCGATTAATGCATATGTTTCACCCATCGAAAAGTACGTTTAAATAAAAATTAGAAATGAAACAAGCATGAGGAGAAACATTCACACATAAGCGATAAATTAAAATCATGCGAGTTCCATCTTATACCTTAGAAAAGAAATAATTTTAAAAAGATGAAAGAAAGAATAATTCGCGCAGTTGCCGGAGCAATTGTATTAATTAGTGTAACTCTTGCAATATTCGTAAACATTAATTGGTTAGGATTAGCCGGTTTTGTTGGTCTGAACCTTTTCCAGTCGTCAATTACAAAATTTTGTCCACTTGAGTTTTTCCTCGAAAAAGCAGGAATAAAGTAAGAAACCGAATTCGATTAATAATCTTGCATATTTCTGTATTACTGAGATTAAAGATTAATAGTTAAATTCACATTAATTTAAAAATTATCCCATTATAATCCTTAGGTCGGCCTTAAAAAAGCCGACCTTTTTTATTTTATCAAATTTAGAATTGAAACCTAGTTATGCTACTTTTCGATACTTTACTAAATGTTCAAACCGTAACAGGTAAACAATCAACTCAAATCTTTATAACAAATTACATGTCCAATTTTTACTGATTCTATCGCAGCAGTTTTCACCTTCCATATCTTTGCTCCAGCTTCATATTGTTAATTAATAACATTTTTACTGCCTAATATTCTTTTTTAGCGACGAATACAATAAAACAAGAACCTGAATCATTTCAACTGATTATTAACAACATAAACAAGACATCCCAAAACCATATTTTGTTTAGCACTATTTTAATGCTTTTTATTCGCTTAATTTTTATTAAACATTTGTTCGCTTAAAACTTGTATAACTCAATTTTACACCTTACATTTGCAATGAACAGTAGTTTAAAAAGAAATAACAGAATTCGAATGAAACGAGCATGATAAATATTCACACATTGGCGATTTATTAAAATCATGCGAGTTCCATCTTATACCTTAGAAAACAAAAAATAATAAGATGAAAACAATTATTACAGCAAGCGGAGATAATGTGAATGCTAAATTTGATTTACGATTTGGTCGTGCAGGATGGTTTTGTGTTTATGATAATGAAACCCAAAGCACAAATTTTATCGAGAATAGCTTTAAAAATGCGAATGGTGGAGCCGGAACGAAATCATCGGAAATGGCTGCCGAATTAGGTGCAACAAAAGTAATTTCAGGACATTTTGGCCCCAAAGCAAAAGAAATGCTGGAGAAATTAAATATACAGATGATAGCAATTAACGATGATCAACTTAACGTTGATGACGTAATTTCAAAAATTAATAAAAACTAAAAATTTTAAATTATGCCTGGATTAGATAGTACCGGACCAATGGGACAAGGTGCCCGTACCGGCAGAAAATTAGGAAACTGCAGTGGTAACACTTCTGAACAAGACAGACCACAAGGCAGAGGTTTCGGATTTGGATTCCGAGCCAGATTTATCGACGAAGACCAAACAGGTTTCGGCAGAGGAATGCGCGGTGGCAGAGGCCGTGGCAGAAGATTTAATGCGAAGCCTGGACGACAAGGTGGACAGCAAAAATAAATCAATTAATTACGAATAAATATGAATAATAGAATTGCAGTTCCCGTTAATGAAAACGGAATATTGGATGGACATTTTGGACATTGTAAGTTTTTTTCTTTGTTCGATGTTGAAGGGAAAAAAATTGTTGCTGAAGAGAAAGTTACTCCTCCGCCCCACGAACCGGGGGTGTTACCAAAATGGTTAGCCGAAAAAGGTGTAAAAAATGTAATAGCTGGAGGAATGGGTCAAAAAGCCATCCAAATTTTTAATTACAACGAGGTAAATGTATTTGTTGGCGCACCAGAAATTTCTGCTAAAGAATTGGTTGATGGTTTTTTGAATGAAAGTTTAGACTTTACTGCCAATTATTGCGATCATTAACAAATCTTGATTCAAAAGCGACACAAGAATATCAAAAAAAAATTGTTTAAAAATAGTATACTTTAACCTGTTCTTTAAGTGGTTATCATTTACTGTTCTTATGTAATTAGTCCAAATAATTACTCATAAATAATTGACAATAAGTCGTTAATTCCCCGAAGTATTTACTTCGGGGAATTTTATAAATAGCACTCATTTTTCGTATAGTGAGTAAATATTTATTCGTCTAAAAAAAGAATCATTTTTTGAAAATATTTTTTCACACATCACCTAAGTTGCTTATTATCATATATTTAAAATTTATATATTTAAAGCATTTATGAAAATAGCCATAGCCAGTGGTAAAGGAGGAACAGGAAAGACAACCGTTTCAGTTAATCTTTATCATTTTCTTTCGAAAGAATTCAACGACCAGGTACAATTAATCGACTGCGACGTGGAGGAACCAAACGATTTATTGTTCTTCGCCAACGCGGAAAAAAAAGAAGAGAAAAAAGTATTTTCGCTGGTTCCTGGAATTGATATTGAGAAATGTACATTCTGCAGAAAATGCACCGAATGGTGCGAATTTAACGCCATTACAATAGTAAAGAACCATCGGTTTGCTGAAGTAAATACCGACTTATGTCATTCGTGTGGAGCATGCCTGGAGGCTTGTAGCTTTGGAGCAATACGCGAGTATGAAAAACCACTTGGAGTAATCTCGGAACACAACACAGGTTTTGGGATGCCTTTGGTTGAAGGCCGCTTAGAAATAGGTTCTGCCATGCAAACAGCACTTATTAAAAAAGTAAAAAAATACACTTCTACAGAAGCTCGGATAACCCTACTCGATGCCCCTCCGGGAACTAGCTGCCCGGTGGTTGAAACGATTTCAGATTCAGATTATGTGCTACTGGTAACCGAACCTACCCCATTTGGACTGAACGATTTAAAAATAACTGTGGATTTACTCTCTGATTTAGCTATCCCTTTTGGTATTATTGTAAATAAGGCTGGTTTAGGGAATGATGAAATTTACAAATATATCAAAACGAAAAATATTGAATTAATTGGCAAAATTCCCTTTTCAAAAAAATATGCAAGCAATTATTCGAAGGGAGAATTGCTTACAAATATCCCCAGCGAGATAAAAACAGTGTACCAGGATATAATTAATAAACTAAAAACAAAAATTAAGGCACAATGAAGGAGATAACCATTTTAAGTGGGAAAGGAGGTGCTGGCAAAACAACCGTTGCTGCAGCACTGGCATCAGTAGCTAAAAATGTTGTTTTTTGCGACAGCGATGTGGATGCCGCTGATTTGCACCTGATTTTTAAGCCAAAAATATTGGAAACACATAAATTCGATAGTGGTACGGTAGCAGCTATCGCTCCAGATACCTGCACCAATTGTGGTTTATGCGAAGCATCATGCCGTTTCGATGCCATTCATAAAAATACATCGGGCTATCCGGAAGTTAATCCATTTCAATGCGAAGGTTGCCGTTTATGCGAACGAATTTGCCCTGCAAACGCCATTACTTCAAAACAAAACCTGAATAACGACTGGTATATTTCCGAAACCCGATTTGGCACTATGTTACATGCAAAAATGGGACCTGGAGAAGAAAATTCGGGCAGACTGGTTACTAAAATACGAGAGCGTGCAAAAGAGATTGCTGCTGAAATTAAAGCTGATTATATAATAAATGACGGTCCTCCAGGAATTGGATGCACTGCAATTTCATCGATTACCGGAGCCGATGCCGTTTTAATGGTAATTGAACCAACTATTTCGGGGCTACACGATGCAGAACGTTTGGTACATTTGGTAAATTCATTTAACATCCCCATTTACGCTGTCATTAACAAATACGATATTAACGAAATCTTTACCCAAACAGTTGAAAATTACCTTTCTGATAATAAAATTAAACTTATTGGAAAAATCCCATTCTCCGAAATAATGGTTGAATCAATGATTCAGGAGCAAACTGTTATTGAATATGCTCCCGAAGAAAAAGCAAGCAAAGTCTTTTATTCGGTATGGCAGCATATTCTAAATTAGGAATACTTTTTTTAAGTGAAACAGGTGAATTTGACAGCACTGTCCTGTTTCACTTTTAATAAATGGGTTTTATATTATTTTTAACATCTTGGGTTTAATCATAAAAAAAAAAGAACAAACCAATTTGGTGCACTTCAACATAATACACTTCTAATCAATCACATACAAACACACCCCCTATCCTTTTAACTTTTGTATTTTAAGTGGTTTTAAATTATCTGTTGTTTATTTATCAGAAGGCAAAAAGGCGATACCATGAGCTACATTTTTTTATCAATACAAACAATTATAGAAGCCAAAACCCGAATATTCGAAAGATTTAAATCAATATTCATTCTTAATCATTAGAAAATAGCAAATTGAAAATACACAAAATAATAAGAATATCTTCCCTATTTATCCCCAACCATAGCTTTCCTGAGATGGATTTATTATCTTGCTTATAAGTGCGATATACTTGTTCTTTTCAAAACAGTATTCTAATAATGTTATTGTTGTATAAGTTGGTATTATATGTTTATATTCTTTAAAACTAATTCGGCCATCAAATTTTATCTGCTAATAACTCTTTTGGCTTTCGGACTAAACCTAAACGCGAAACCAAAGGAAGTATTGATTTTACATTCGTATAACAGCGGATTAAGTTGGACCGACCAAATAAATAAAGGAATATTTGACACTTTTAAAGGTGAACACCCCGATATAATAAACCTCCGAACAGAATTCTACGACACAAAATATTTTCAATATCCCGAATACTTTTCCGAATACAAAAAGTACTTAGAAAACAAGTATAAAAACATAGAATTACAGTTGATTATCAGTGTCGACAATGCTGCATTCGATCTTCTTTCCTCTCATAGAAACGAAATTTTTGGCGATGTGCCAGTGGTATTTTGCGGAGTAAACTATTGCGACTCTGTTCCGAAAAACTTTACCGGAATAATTGAAGATGTTGATTTCCGCGCCAACCTGGAAAGTATTTTAAAAATTCATCCCGATTACAATAAACTGTATATTATAAACGATAAATCTATTACAGGCTCTTCGGTACAAAAAAATCTGCAACAAAATATTACAAAACATTTCCCTGAATTAAAATACGAATACCTCTCCGATTATACATTGGAAGAACTACAAGATAAACTTTCTACTCTTAATGAAAATGATATTGTTTTGCTGTTGTTGTTTAATTTCGATAAGACAGGGAATATGATTTCGTACGACGTTTTGCTTGATTATTTAACACCTTACTGCAAAGTTCCTATTTACGGGGTTTGGAGTTTTTATTTAGGAAATGGTATAGTTGGAGGTAAAATCGCAAGTCCCTATCCTCATGGTGTTCTGGCAAGTTTAATGGCTATCAATATTTTACATGGAAAACCTATTGAAACAATTCCTATAGACACAGCGCCACTTCAATATGCCTACGACTACAAAGTTCTTAAAAAATTCAACATTAAAATCTCGAAGCTTCCCAAAAACTCAAGAATAATAAACAAACCTTTTGAATTTATTGAAGAGAATAAAGATTTCTATATTTTAATGGGAATAGCCCTCTTTCTGCTAGTGCTTAGTGTCATCTTTCTAATACTGAGAATACGAAATGCAAGCATAAGTCTTCAAAAAGAAAAAGAACTTATAAAAACCGTTGAAAAGAAAAGCGGAGAATTAGAAAAAGCCTTGAATCAAGCAGAAAATTCGAACAAGCTAAAAAATGTTTTTATCGAAAATATTTCGCATGAGATAAGAACTCCGCTGAATGGCATCATTGGTTTTTCTGACTTATTAAAAAATGACCTGGATAAAAATGCTCAATTAAAATACATTGATTTTATACATACCTGCGGAAATCAACTTACACGTATCATCGACGACATATTAATGATTTCGATGATTGAGTCACATCAAATAACTGTTAGAAACAAAGAATTTAACCTAAACAGATTTATACAAAACATTCATGATAGTTATTCGAGATTTGCAAACCACAAAAATAAAATTAGTACATCGGGAAAATGGTTACCCGACGATAAAGATGTGATTATTACCGATGATGTTAAATTAATGCAGATATTTAACAACCTGCTTGACAACGCAATTAAATTTACGGCAAAAGGAAAAATTGAGCTTGGCTATAATTTTAATGAAAAAGAATTAAAGTTTTACGTGAAGGACGATGGCATCGGTATTGAACGTAAAAACCAAACGCCTATTTTTGAACGATTCAGAAAGGTTGAGCACAACCAAAAAGGGCTTTACGGAGGAACCGGTTTGG
This sequence comes from Draconibacterium sp., assembly GCA_041583785.1. GTDB lineage: Bacteria > Bacteroidota > Bacteroidia > Bacteroidales > Prolixibacteraceae > Draconibacterium. The sequence goes on from JBFHFE010000002.1 coordinate 151,702, forward strand.
GATTATCAATTTGTAAAGCTTATGTTGAATTGCTCGGTGGCCAAATTAGTGTAAAATCGGAGCTTGGACAAGGTTCCTTGTTCCAATTCACCATTCCTCTTAAAAGAGGACAAAACCTTATTAAACCAATTGATGACGACAGTGTTAAGCCAGACCTAAAAAACACAAGTTTATTAATTATTGATGACGATTTGCTTAGCTACCAATTTTTATATGAAGTATTAAAAAATAAGGTTTTAAGCATTCGACAATTATCTTGTGGAAAAGATGCCATCGATTTTTTTGATAAAGGAGAAAAGTCAGATCTTATTCTAATTGATTTAAACCTCCCTCTTATTTCGGGATACGAGGTGTGTGAAAAAATTCTCGCAGTAAATTCTGATGCTTGTATTATTGCGTTAACTGCATTTCCTTCGGAAGAAGTAAAACAAAAAGCATACAAGGCCGGATATTCTGGATTAATTACCAAACCAATTAATACCACTAAAATGTTTACAGAATTCCAACGCGTATTACAAAAATAAGACAATAATTCCACATCGTTTCTTACCTTTGTTCATTATTGACTAATAAAAATCCCAGTAATAACAAATTTTAATGGATCATGATTACAGTAAGCATTTTAACAGAAAATACCGCAGGTGGAAAATTTTTAGCTGAACATGGGCTTTCGTATTTAATAAATATTGATGGAGAACTAACATTATTCGACACGGGGCACTCCGATGTGTTTTTAAAAAATGCTGCGAGATTGGGTATTGATATTCACGATAAAATTAAGACCATTGTTTTGAGTCACGGACATTGGGATCACGGCGATGGCTTACAATTTATTTCCGGACAAAAATTAATTACGCACCCGGAGAGCTTCATCAAGCGCTTCCGAAAAAGAGATCATTCACCCATTGGGCTGGCATTAACAAAAAAAGAAATTAAAAATAAGTTTAATCTGCAAGAGACGAAAGAACCTGTACAAATCACTAATAATATGCTCTTTATGGGCGAGATTCCTCGATTAAATAATTTCGAAAGTCAAAGTACTCCTTTCGAACTTGAAGATTTTTCAGATGATTTTATTCCTGATGATTCAGCACTTGTTGCCATTAAAAATAATGAATTAGTTATAATTACAGGATGTTCTCATTCAGGTATTTGTAATATATGCGAATACGCAAAAAAAATTACAGGAATTTCAAAAATTAAAACGGTAATGGGCGGATTCCATTTAAAATACCAGGATAAACAGACACAAAATACGCTTGAATATTTTAAAAAGAATGAAGTAGAAATCCTTCTTCCTTCACACTGCACCGCTCTACCCGCTCTTGCCTTGTTTTATCAGGAGTTTAATATTCAACAGGTTAAAACAGGGATGACATTTGAGTTTTAACCCGAGTTTTAGGATTTTTTATGGACTTTCGCTATTTCTTTTGCTAAAGCATTCCTACTTTTCTTATATTTTCAGGATAGTAATCCGAGAATGTGTATCTATTTCAAACGTAAATGGCTGAAACAAAGAAAATATTTTTTGCTGAATTTAGTTAATATACTTGCTGAAAGACAAACTGACTTAAACCGGCAACTTTTCCCCCTTGACTATCAACATAAATGCGAATAGTTAATTTATAGTCGGAAACAGTAACAACCCGCTCGTTTGTCCACTTTTTCTCACCTGATTTTAGCGAATAACTTCCTGCACCAACTCCTTCAAATTCAACTTTTTGCCATGATGGCAATACCAAATCCCCAACTTCAACCCGAGTTCGGTAGACGCCTTTTCTCACATTTACCTCATATTCGTAGTAATCCTTCGGATTGGAACTTTGGGCTTTTGAACCCCGGAATAATGTTTTTCTTAAACGAACATTTCCTTCATTGCCTTGCGTAATCCATTCAACTTTATCGGCTTTGTTCCACATTCCCAAAATCCATCCTTTACCCGAATAGTCTTCAAAAGCCTGAGTATTTTTCTGGTTCTGGTTCATCCCTTCGGGTCTTCCAAATTCAATTTTTCCTTTCGAAAAATATTTGTTAAAACTATACGCTTTCTGAAAATACAGTTCGTATAATTGAGGAAAAAAATTAACTGAATTGCTAAAGCGGTTTTTATATTCAGGAACTGAGTCGGATTTTATAACCAATACTTGCAAATGTCCCCAGTTCTTATCACCCCACGAGGTTCCAATTAATTCTCCCCTTTTCAGCTTCTGTTTAGTTTTTACCTCAACATTTTTGTTATAAAGATGATTGTACAGGTAATAAATTCCAGGATTAGCTTCGCTTTTTAAAAGTACGCAAGCTTCTTCTTCCATTTGGTCTTGATTTTTGTCCTCAATCCACACCACTGTACAATTTTCAATGGCAACTACCCAATGTTTGTCAAGGCCCCGTGCATCGCTTATATCAATACCAATTCCTTCGTACGAACGATAAGCTTTTTTTCCATTCATACCTTCTATTTCTCCTAAATAGGAAAACATATGACGCTCTTCCTCTGCACTCCACGAAAAACCATCGTTAAAACTCACCGGAAAGTGGTAATTATTAGGCTCTAACATATTTTCTGTAATACACGAAAGACATAATAGAGCATCTTTATTTAGCAAACCATGAACCGATTTATCATCAGTAAGATGTTTAACATTTTTATTATCGGCTACAAATACCCGTACTCCTTTTAATGCAACCGGTAAATTCCGCCTACTAACCTTTAGCCATAAAGTATCGTTGCCAAGCCTTATTTTATTATAATGATTTTCAAGCTCAAGCAGTTCTATTTCTACCTCGTTAAAAACAATAGCTTCGCCAACAGCCATGTTAAAATACGACGAATTTCCCCAGGAAAAATCGGGTTCTGTACTATCTTGACCAAAGGCAAGATTAAAACTGAACAGCAAAATTAATATCATCAAATATTTTTTCAATGCCAAACCCTAATTATCTGGTTTTGTTTCGCTCCGTGTTCATCCGGAAAACGATTCTTCACTTCAAACAAGCTGAACCCATCATTTCAACCCTATCGCAGTTCCCTGCCTTTTGCAGGGTTAACATCTAACGATGGAATTTTTCTCCAATAAACTTTAAACCTTCGTATAAACCGGTGCGCCAGTAACTCCAGGTATGAGCACCGTTTCGTACGCGATATTCATGCGGAATTTCCAAATCTCTCATTTTTACATGCAACGCTGCATTTCCTTTGTATAAAAAATCATCATCGCCACAATCGATACGCCAGCGAATGGCTTTAAGCTTTTCTTTTTCAACGGTATCGAGTAAATGCAAGGGGCTGTTTGCTTTCCAATGTTGGCTAACTCCTGATTCGGGTTTTTCTCCATAAATATTTTTGAAATAGTGGTCGTATTTATCGTTCGCAATAACTTCTTGGTCGGTAAAAGTTCCGGCACTCATAGCTACACATGTCGAAAACAAGTCAGGATTTCTCATGGCAAGAAGCAACGAACCATTTCCTCCCATTGAAAGCCCCGCAATTGCTCTAAATTCCTTTTTGGAACGAATGCGGTATTCTTTTTCAATAAAGGGTATAAATTCTTTTACAAACATATCTTCCCACGGATCGCTTCCATCGGCACTGTTGATATACCACGACACTTTCCCATCGGGCATTACAATTATGCAAGGAGGAAAATCACCATTATAAATTCCCCGGTCGGCAATCGAATTTGCTTCGCCAAATTGAATCCAGCCGGTTTCATCATCGGAATATCCATGCAATAAATAAAGCACAGGATAACTATAATTTGATGTTTCGTAATCTGGCGGCAAATAAATGGAATACTTCACAGGATAACTTACCAAATTACTTTTAAATTCGAGCGATTCAAATACTTTTCCGTTCTGCGCAAATAAAACCATCGCAAATGCGGTACACAAAATTAATACGAATAATTTTTTCATGATTTAGGTTTTAATTTTATGAAGATATACAAAACTATTAATATTCTTAAACTCTTCCAGTAGCTAATTAATTATTCTTCTCTACAACAAAAGATCTGCCATTTACCAATTATTCTGGAAAAATAGTTAATATTCTGTTTGACAATGCCCGATTTTAGTAATTTTGAAAACATTCAAAATGCATCATTATTGACATGAGAAAACAGGTATTAATTACATTTTTTATTCTTTTTGCATCTGCTTATTCAAATGCTCAATCAGTAGGCTTGGTGCTAAGTGGTGGAGGCGCTAAAGGAATGGCACATATTGCCATCATTAGGGTTTTAGAAGAAAACAACATTCCGATTGATTACATTGCCGGCACATCGATTGGCGCTATTGTGGGCGGGCTTTACGCTGCAGGGTTTACGTGTGACGAAATGGAGGAACTTTTTAAATCAGACGATTTTTACTTTTGGTCAACCGGAAAAATACAACGCGAATACCGCTATTATTTTAAACGCCCCGAGCCCACTCCGGCATGGTTACAATTAAGGGTTGCTAAAAAAGAGGAAAAATTAAAAGTATTACCTCCTACCAACATTATTCCGGCAGAACAAATGGATTTTGCGTTTATGGAACTAACCGCAGCAACCAATGCAGCCTGCAACTACAATTTTAACGATTTAATGGTGCCTTTTTTCTGTATGGCAGCTGATGTTAATAAAAGTCAACCCGTTGTTTTAAATAGTGGCGACCTCGGAAGTGCAATGCGTGCTTCTATGACAGTTCCACTTTATTTTAAACCCATAACAATTGACGGAAATCTGTTATTTGACGGTGGATTACTGAATAATTTCCCCACCCGCGAAATGAAAGAGACCTTTAATCCGGATATTATTATTGGGCACAAAGTGGCCAACAACCTAAAAGCTGCCGAAGCCGACGATTTAATGGCACAAATATCGAATATGGTAATGCGACCCACTGATTTTGAAATCGACAAGAACGATGGTATCTTACTTGAAACTTTATTCGATGATGTTGGGCTTCTCGATTTTAATAAAATAGAACAAGTACTGGCGAGCGGAGAAAAAACAGCCTTGGCTGCTATTGATAGTATTAAAACCCTGGTTAAAAGAAAAGTATCAAAGGAAGAAATAATAAACAAGCGAAAAGCCTTTAATGCAAAGAAACCAGAATTATTTTTTCAAAATGTACAGGTTGAAGGCGTAAAAGACCCAATGCAACGTAAGTTTATTATTCAAAGTATGAAACGCGGATACAACGTAGTTTCACTTTCAACATTAAAAACTGAATATTTTAAATTAATTGCCGACGAGCATTTAAAATCAATACGGCCGCTCACACATTACAATACAGAAACAGGATACTTTGATTTACACCTAAAGGTTGAACCGGAAAAACATGTGGATGTCAGTATTGGAGGAAACCTTTCTACCAAGCCCATCAATCAGGGTTTTGCCAGTTTTAATTTCAGAACGTATAACGGAAGGGCTTATACTCTTAATTCCAATTTATATTTTGGTCGTTTTTACAGCTCTTTCAAACTGGGAGGAAGAATTGATTACTCCACACGCCTGCCCTTTTACCTCGCTTCTTATTTTACCTTAAATCGCTGGGATTACTTTGCATCGAGTTCAGAGTTATTTTTTGAGAATGTAAAGACTCCTTATATTATAAAAGATGAAACAAATTTCAGAATTGAATGGGGATTTCCGCTTGGGTTACACAGTAAATTCTACTCCGGTGTAGCCTACTCTGGTGCTACCGATGAATATTATCGGAACTCGCTCATAGAAGAAGCAGACTCTCCTGATGAAACCTCGTTTAATGCCTTCGTTTTTCAAATTGGTATTGAAAATAACTCATTGAATTATAAACAATATGCAACCGAAGGGGCGCTGCGTAGTATTAACGGAAAATATATTGCAGGCACGGAGAACTATTCTCCAGGAACCACTTCGAGTAGCTATTTAGAATCAGAAAACAGCCATGCTTATTATCAAATTAAAGCAGATGTTTTACGCTATTTTACTTTAAATAAAAATATTACATTAGGAACACACCTCGAAAGCGTGATTAGCAATAAAGATCTGTTCCTGAATTACACGGCAAATATGCTGTCGGCGCCAGGCTTTACACCTACGCCACACAGTAAATCATTATTCATTGAAAACTTTCATTCGAACAATTATATGGCTGGTGGTTTAAAGGCCATTTACAATTTTAATCCTGCCATGCACTTGCGTGTTGAAGGTTATGGTTTTGTTCCTATTTATGAAACCATTCAAAACACGGATTATACCGCATCTAAAAGCGATAATTTTATTAACAACTATTACTTACAGGGCATGGCTTCGCTGGTTTATCAAACCGGGATAGGCCCTATAAGCTTATCGCTTAACTATTACGAAAAAGAAAGTACCAACTGGTATGTAACACTCAATTTTGGTTATATTTTATTTAATAAACGAGGTTTATAGTTTTTTAAGTTACCGTTCGTGAAGAATAATAGGCCGTATAAACCTGGCTAAACATATTAACCCGGATTCGGGTATAAATTTTTAACCTAAGAATATTAATCGAACCGGGTTACTACTTTCGAATAAAATGAGGCATTCCGGAGTTTAACTTAAATGAGAGTTCTACAATACCGGAAAAAACTCCATTGCTCATCCATGGAGTCTGCAGAATTATTTTCTTTATTCCATTCTTTTCAGTTGTGTACATATTTTCAACCGGATTTTTCAACATTCCCTTTAATTTCGATTTCGAAGGCTCGGGATGGCAATTCAACAAACTAGTACCAATTAATTTTTCGCCGCCATACTTTTTAAATTGTTCAACCGAAAACCGGTTCATATAGACAATAATACCTTCGCAATTGCAAACCGTAATAGCCCCGTTGAACTCTTCAGCCCAATCTACATTCATTCCTTCCAATACCATATTAAATCCTAATTAATTTATCTCTTTCGATAATATTTCACCCAGTTAATTTCGAAATTCACCGGTAGTTGCGAACCTTGTATTTTCTCGGTTACCAGACTCGAAACATTAATGTTTAATGGGGTGTTTAATTCGTTACAGCTTTGCTGACAGACTTCAGTATCGTTTATTTTCCAGGAAAACGATGCGCCCTGCTTTTCCAAGCTGAAAATATAGTCTCCTTTTTTCAAGTTAGAAATATCCAGGCCTGAAGTTTCGATTTTCCCACCACCGTTAAGCCTTGAAATCCCAACATTATTTTTAAACCCCATTTCAAACAAATTGATACACGGAGTTGATTCTTCTCCCGACAATTTAAATGCACTTACGACCTGTTTAACCGGGTTAAATTTAATTTTAGCTTCCAAAATTCCATCTTCAAGCATAAATTTACCCGCCGATGTAACCATTCCTGAAGTATATTCGAAATCGACAGGCATAAAACCCGCTGGCATCTGCCATACTTTTCCGTTGATTTTTTCGTGTTTTACCTGAATAGCAAGTTTATTGCCTGTTTTTATGTTCTGTCCGTTTGTAAAGAAATTTAAATCACCAGGCATTGCATAGTTTTCGCCCAATAATTTTTGCGCTATAGGAGAACATGTCCCCCATCTTTCAATGTTAATCTCATTTCCCGTAAAGTCATCTTCAAAAGCAACTTCCCATTCCTTAAAGAAATCAAAATAAGTGGTCCCTTTGTATTTAAAGTATTTTACAAATTCAGGCTTCTTCTTTTCTTTAAAGTATTGTTGTTCATCCTTAAACTCGTTTGTTTTTTTCCAGCGTTTTTTATCTTCCAACCATCTTTTCCTGGTTTTAAATTCTTCTGAACCAACCATTTTTTCTAACTCAAAATACCTTTTAAAGTCGAACGAGTCTTTTACATCCAGGTAATTTTTATATAAGTCTGATTTTCCATATTTCAAAACGAACTTAACAACAGAATCGACAGCAAGCTGTTTAAATTCGTATCGCTTTTTAAAGGCTTCGCTTTTATCAAACTTTTTTTTGTCTTTTAAAAACGCTTCCTGTTTTTTAAAGGTTTCGGAATTTACCAATTCCTTTAATTCATTATAACGTGTTAAATCATAGCTTCCAATAATTTCATGGTATAGCTTCAGTTTCTTCGATTTTTCGAAACGAAAATAAGCCCTGAGCTCAGAATCGCGTTTTAATACCTTAAATTCCTTCCGTTTTTCTTTATCTTTTCCATTGATATTCTTCAGATGGTTAAATTTTTTAAACTTTTCAGTTTCTTCAAGAGCCTTATGCTTTTTCAAAATCAACGAACCATCCAACTCTTTAAACGCGCGAATTGCTGAAGATTTATTCAAACGACGAAATTCGGTTAAAAGTTTTTCTTCTTTGGAGCCTTTAAAAACCTGGCTTTTAATTTCATTTTTTTCTTTTTCAAACTGTCCTTCTTTCAAATAGCCCTGCAACAAATAATAATCAGTTATTTTTTGAGAGTCCTTTTCCTGCTTATACCTCTTCAAATCGCTCGATCCTTCAGCCTTAAAGTATTTTCTAATACGGTTTGAATTTCTGAGACGTTTGAATTCTCTTTCCAGATTATATTCCTCACTGCCTTTAAATTTCATGCCCTCCACTTCACGCCTCTTTCTTTTAAACTCGGCAGAAGTAACCCTCTTTTCCAATTCTAGAAAAATTTTAAGTTCGTTAGAATTTTCTACTTTTTTAAATTCTTCATAATCATCGGCCAAAGCTTTTCTTTGGCTTTCAATGGCAGATACCGGTTTAATCTTACCTGTTAATTGAAGGGTGAAAATTTTGAATGACATTGGTTTAATATTAGATTCGTATTCTTATCAAAAATATAAATTTCAAGCATTAATCCTTAGTAAAAACCAATAATCATTAAACAATTACAAACATTACGAATTTTATTAGCATAATAATTGTTTTTAACAGTGACGGCTGTTTTTCTCAAATTCAGCTTCTTATATGTTTATATATTTTACTTGCTACTATTGGTCGTTCACCTATTTTTGAATAGTTTTGATGCATAACGAAAATAATAACATGATTAAGCATTCCGAATTGATACTAAACGACGATGGATCAATATTCCATTTACATTTGCAACCTGAGCAAATTTCAGATCAGATTATTCTGGTTGGCGATCCTGCGCGGGTTGATACAATTTCCTCTTATTTCGACAATATCGATTACAGCATACAAAATCGTGAATTTAAAACGATTACCGGCACTTACAATAATAAAAAGCTGACAGTTATTTCGACCGGAATTGGCACCGACAATATCGACATTGTGCTAAATGAACTAGATGCATTAGCTAACATTGATCTTAAAAGACGGGAAAAAAAACAGAAACTTAAAGCGCTTAATATTGTAAGAATTGGTACATCCGGAGGATTACAAACCAATCTTCCGGTTAACTCGTTTGTTGTATCCGAAAAATCGATGGGTTTCGATGGATTACTAAACTTTTATGCCAACCGTAACCTCTATTGCGATTTAGAGTTTGAGGAAGCCTTTAAAAAGTATACCAACTGGAGTTCGATGCTTGCAGCGCCATACACCGTAAATGCCTCTGATAAGTTGCTTTCTAAATTTGATTCTCCCGAATTTACAAAAGGAGTAACCATTTCGGCACCCGGCTTTTATGCTCCACAAGGTCGCGAACTGCGGCTACCTTTGGCGTTTCCCGACTTAAACCACCTAATTGAATCGTTTAGCTATAACAAGCTAAAAATCACCAATTTTGAAATGGAAAGTTCAGCGATTTACGGTCTTTCGAAATTGATGGGACACCAGGCATTAACAGTTTGTTTGATTATAGCCAATCGTGTAACACTTACTGCAAATGAAAACTACAGGGATAAAATGAAAGTACTAATAAAAAAAGTACTCGATAATTTAACCAAGTAATGTAATATGAAAGAAAGAAAACTAAAAGCTCTGATTGATTTGTTAGACGATCCGGATAAAACCGTGTTTGCAATGGTTGAAAAAGAACTGCTGACAAACGATGCCGAAATTATTCCTGCTCTAGAACGAAAGTGGGAACAAAGTTTCGATGATATATGTCAGGAACGCATCGAAAACATCATTCAGAATTTACAGTTTAAAAGAAACATATCTAAACTATCCGACTGGATAAATACTCCTGAAGAAAAACAGGATTTAATGACTGGTATTTGTATAGTCGATCGTTTCCAATACCCCGATTTGAACTTGATAAACCTTCAGCTAAAAATTGAAAAGATTCGGAAATCCATATGGCTGGAGCTAAACAATTCGCTTACCTTACTCGAAAAAATAACCATTCTAAATCATTACCTTTATAATATGAATGGTTATTCCATAAACCACAGCAATCCTCATTCTCCACAAAATTGTTTTCTAAACCAATTGCTAGATACAAAAAAGGGGAATACAATCTCTATAAGTATTTTTTATACCATTATGGCCCGGCAGCTCGAACTGCCAGTTAAGTTGGTTGATTTTCCCAAAAATCCGCTAGTCGCTATTGTCGATACAGAATTGGCAAAAAAGGTACACGGCCCGTCGCAAGATTCCGATGTTCTGTTCTATATTAATCCATCAAACAAAGGAGCAATAACCAGCAGAAAGGAAATCGATTATCACTTGAAAAAGAATAATTACACACCATTGCATAATTATAACGAACCACGTACTGACTCACTTTTCATACAAAGGTTACTTGAGTCCCTTAAAGAAGCATACTTATCGGTTGGTTTTTCCGAGAAAGAAGAAAAAGTGCAACAACTACTGCAACTATTTAAATAGAAAAGGCTTTCCAAATTGGAAAGCCTTTTCTATTTATTCTATATTATCGAATTTACTTTGCATAGCTTACTGCTCGTGTCTCACGAATTACAGTAATCTTAATCTGACCCGGATAAGTCATTTCATCCTGGATGCGTTTCGATATATCGTACGAAAGTTGCTCGGTTTCCTGATCGCTCATTTTCTCCGAACCAACAATTACGCGTAACTCGCGACCAGCTTGAATCGCATAGGTTTTCATAACTCCAGGATACGAAAGTGCCAAATCTTCAAGATCTTTTAATCGTTTGATATACGATTCCACCACTTCGCGGCGGGCTCCCGGACGAGCTCCGGAAATAGCATCGCAAACCTGAACTATAGGAGCCATAAGTGTTTGCATCTCCACTTCATCGTGGTGAGCACCAATGGCATTGCAAATATCCGGTTTCTCTTTATATTTTTCTGCCAGTTTCATACCAAGCACTGCGTGTGGCAATTCCGGTTCATCATCAGGCACTTTTCCTATATCGTGTAACAATCCGGCACGTTTTGCCTTTTTCGGATTCATTCCAAGTTCCGATGCCATAGTAGCACATAAATTGGCTACCTCGCGCGAATGTTGCAGCAGATTCTGACCATAGGACGAACGATATTTCATTTTACCAACCAGACGAATTAACTCGGGATGTAATCCATGAATTCCAAGGTCGATTGCAGTACGTTTACCGGTTTCAATAACTTCTTCTTCCACCTGCTTTTTCACCTTTTGAACCACTTCCTCTATTCGGGCAGGATGAATCCTTCCATCGGTTACCAATTGATGGAGTGCCAAACGTGCAATCTCCCTGCGAACCGGGTCGAATGCCGATAACACAATTGCTTCAGGAGTATCATCTACAACGATTTCGACACCGGTAGCTGCTTCCAATGCACGAATATTTCTGCCTTCTCGACCAATAATACGCCCTTTAATTTCATCACTTTCGATGTGGAAAATTGTAACCGCATTTTCTATGGCAGTTTCAGTAGCCACTCGTTGAATCGATTTAACAACAATCTTTTTGGCCTCCTTATTCGCAGTCTGTTTCGCTTCTTCCATTATTTCGTTAATAAAAGCAACCGCTTCTGAGTTGGCTTCTTCTTTTAACGACTCTACCAGCTGCGCTTTGGCATCGTCGGCAGAAAGACCTGAAATTTGCTCCAGTTTTTCCAGATGCTGCTTGTGCAGTTTATCCAGTTCTTCACTTTTGTGTTCAACACGTTGTAATTGAGAATCCAGGTTGTCGCGAATGGCTTCAACCTCTCGCTTTTTTGTTTCAAACTCTTTTGTTTTTCGGTTTAATTCGTCACGACGTTGATTTAATGAATTTTCGCGTTGTTTGTGCTTAGTTTCAAATTGTGCTAAGCTGGCATTTTTTTCATTGATGTACTTTTCATGTTCCGATTTTAGCTGCAAAAATTTCTCTTTTGCCTGCAAAATCTTATCTTTTTTTATCACTTCAGCTTCCGATTTTCCTTCGCTGATTATCCTGCTCTTTTTCGCCTTCAAAGCCTTGTCCCATACGAGATACGCCAAGGCACCTCCTAAAACAAACCCAGCGGCTAGTCCTATTATTATTTCCATATTTCAAATTATTTGTTACTAAAAAACCCGTAATAAACCCATCCTCTTTTGAATGAGCCTAATACGGGCTTTGATAAATATTATAATACTTTATCTCTGTTTTTTTCTTTTATAAAATCAGAAATATCGTCGTTCAAATCTTTTATATCATCGATGAATTGAGCGTAATCGTGTCGTTCTTGTTCTTCAGTATAATTTAATGCTACCTGAAAAGCAGTCATCGCCAAAATATCCCGGTCATCATTGTTCTGAAACAAGCGCCGAAAGCCGGCAATGGTCTCATTTACAATCTTTGCAGCTTTTCGGTATCTCTCTTCATCTTCACGATTAATTTCCAAGGGATATTCTTTTCCATCAATCTTAATATGTATTCTAAAACTTTTATCTTTCACTCATTACTCATTTAGTAATGCGATACATTTATCAATCTCCCGTACTAAAAAATTTATTTTCTGTTTAGCTTCCCCGTTTTTGTCGTCACCTTCTAAAAGCTGAAAAGCTATTTTCAGTTGCTCGTTTTTACGACGTAATTCAGACTTCTGCTGCTTCAGTAATTCTATTTCATTTTTCAAATTAAAAACCTCTTTCTCCAGCATTTTTTTTTCATTATCAAGTTGGTTAAACTCATTAAAAATCTGCTGAGTATTCGCTTTTAAATCATTAAGAAGCAGAAGATCCTCTTTAGTCATTTTAGCTGCATTTCTAGGACAAAGTTAACTTTTTTTCGTTACTGTAAAAGCAAAAGAAAACTATTACAAGCAAATTATGCTAACATCCAATTGTTAACTGGCTTACTTTAGGTAATTGCTATACCACATTCGCTGGTGAAAGTCTATTTCTTTTTTAAACTTTGGAAGCATGATTTGGAAGCTTTGCAGTAAGACAATTATAAATGTATAAATTTGCAAATTATACAATCTGTTTTATGAAAAAAATTCTGCTATTCCTGCTTATTGTGACGACAAATATAATTGCTGCACAAGAACGTTATTTTAGCGATCCGGTAAAAATTCCTCTTTTGCTTAGTGGCAGTTTTGCCGAATTAAGAAGTAACCATTTTCATTCAGGAATTGATATAAAAACACAGGGAACCACAGGCTTGCCGGTATATGCCGTTGCCGATGGTTATATTTCGCGGATTGTTGTTTCGCCCACCGGTTACGGACGTGCACTCTATATAAATCATCCCAATGGCACCACAACAGTTTATGGACATCTGTTAAAATTTGCTCCCGAGGTAGAAGAATATGTAAAAGACCAACAATACGAAAAAAAATCGTTTCGGATTGATTTACAGGTTTCAGAGTTTCTTTTCCCGATAAAAAAAGACGAAGAAATTGCTCAAAGCGGCAACAGTGGAAGTTCAGGAGGACCTCATTTACATTTCGAAATTCGTGATACAAAAAGCGAAGAACCTCTGAACCCTTTGAATTTTAATTTCCAAATTACTGACGATATAGCCCCAAAAATATTTTCGATTTTGCTGGTTCCACTCTCCGACAAATCGCACGTAAACTATACCGGTGTAGCCAAAAGTTATCCAATAGTTTTTTACGATGGCAAATACCATTTAAAAGACAATCCTACAATTCCGGTTTGGGGCGATATTGGCGTTGCTGTACAAAGCAACGATTATTTTAATGGGACATATAACAAATGCGGAATTAACCGTTTGCGAATGGCGGTAAACGGCGAAAACTTTTTTACTTTTCAGCTCAACCGTTTTGCATTTGAAAATTCGAGATATATAAACAGCCATATTGTATATGATGAATATATGGCTTCCAAACGCCGATTCATAAAAACCTGGCACGAACCTGGAAATAAACTCCCTATTTACAATTACAATGGAACACAAGGTAAAATTTCCCCCCAACAAGACGAAATACAAAAGATTGAATTAGAGCTACAGGATTCTTATGGGAACACTTCCATTTTGCAATTTTCAATTCGGGGAGCATTTAAAAACATACCAGTAAAATCGACAGAAGAAACAACAGCATTCAAATTTAATAGTGACAATTATTTTGAAAATAACAACGTAAAAATAACAATCCCGAGGGGCTCCCTTTACAATAATTTTAATTTTTCCTACACATCCAATCCTTCACCAGACCACTTCTACACCGAATTTCACAACATTCATAACAAAAATATACCACTACAGAAAAGTATAAACCTAAAATTAAAACTCGACAGTTTGGCACCTCACTTGCAAACAAAAGCTGTTTTGGTAAATGTAGATCCCACAACCGAAGATTATTACGCTGCAGGTGGCACATACAAAAACGGTTGGATAGAAAGTAAGATTAGCGCCTTTGGCACTTATGCGGTTGTTGTCGATACACTGCCACCAACCATTGTTCCCTTAAGTATTAAAGACAATGCTTTAATAGAATCGAGCAGAATCCGATTTGAAATTGATGACAATTTATCTGGAGTTGAAACCATTGAGGGTTTACTAGATGGCAAATGGGCACTGTTTGAATATGATCCCAAATCAAAAAAAATTACTCATTATTTCGATGATAAACGATTTGAACTTAACAAACGCCACATTTTAAAATTATCGGTAAGCGACTTCCGGGATAACAAAACTGTTTACGAAGCAAATTTCTGGAAATAAGAAGAAGCTTTAGAAAGAAGAGAGACGATAAAATCAATAGCTGCAAAACAATGATAAAAAACTTAATGAACAAAAAAACTTTCCGTGCAATTGGAATAATGTCGGGCACATCGCTGGATGGATTGGATATCGCAGCTGTTGAGTTTCTAGAAAAAGATGGTTCTTGGAGTTTTAATTTGGTAGGTTTTGAAACAATTTCCTATTCATTCGAGTGGGTAAACCGGTTAAAAAACGCCCCATCCATTTCTGCTGAAAAATTAACCGAACTTCATTCAGATTACGGGAGATTTATCGGCGAACAAGTTTATAAGTTCATGAACAAAAATCCCTTCGCCGCCGATCTGATTGCCTCGCATGGTCACACAGTTTTTCACCAGCCGGATAAAGGTTACACCTTACAAATTGGCAACGGAGCCAACATTGCTGCGGCTACAAATGTACTTACCGTTTCCGACTTCAGAACCGGCGATGTTGCACTTGGAGGCCAGGGAGCTCCATTGGTTCCGATTGGCGATAGATTGCTTTTTTCGGAATACGACTACTGCCTCAACCTGGGAGGATTTGCAAATATTTCGTATGAAAAAAATGGTAAACGATTGGCTTACGACAATTGCCCGGTAAATTTTGTTCTCAATCATTTTGCTGAAAAAGTTGGTTTAGCATACGACAAAAATGGAGAGTTGGGCAGAAAAGGAAAGGTAAATCAGGAATTACTTACGCTATTAAATCAAATTCCGTTTTACCAATCAACTGCTCCAAAATCACTTGGTCGCGAATGGGTTGAACAAGAATTCTTTCCTCTTTTGAATCAATTCAGCATTTCGGATACAGACAAAATACGTACAGTATACGAACACATTGCCCAACAAATTTGCAATGCTGTTTCAGGAAAAGGGAAAATACTGATAACAGGAGGAGGAGCTTTCAATTCGTTTTTAATTGAACGCATAAAATCGTTAACCAACATTGAAGTGGTTATTCCCTCAAAAGAAATTATTGACTATAAGGAAGCCATTATTTTTGCTTTCCTTGGTGTTTTGCGTGTTAAAAACCAAAACAATTGTTTGGCTTCGGTTACAGGAGCCAGAAAGGACAACTGTGGCGGGCTTATTTGCAATGCATAAATGAAATTAAAACACTTTATATTTAATGTTGTCGCTCTTTCGCTGATACTAATTGCCTGCGATAAAACAGAGATTGAGCAACCGCCTTTTACTGAATATCCCGAAATTTTTGTTGCCGGGTATCTGCCTTGGTATGGCTTCGTAAATTTTGATTTTGACGCATTAAAGCACATCGACAGAGTCTACTATTTTTCGCTTGCTCCAGATGCAAATGGTAATTATGCAATGGAAGACAAACACCTGCAATACATTCAGCAATTGAAAAATGAGATTTCGGATTCAGAAACAGAATTATTTGTTGTTGTTGGCGGTTGGTACGAATCGGAGACTATTTTTACGATGGCTAAAGATGCAATAAAAACACAAACCTATGTTGATTCTATCGTTCAATTCTGTGTTGAAAATAAACTAGACGGAATAGATTTAGACTGGGAAGCCTACCCATGCGCGGTTCCTGAAGTAGACTATCTGAATCTAATCGATTTATTTTCAATAAAATTACACGCAAACAACCTAAAATTCACTGTAGCAGTTGCCGCCTCTCATTACAACTTATCAGCACAAATTAAAGACAAAGTGGATCAGATAAACATTATGTCGTATGGAATTTTAGATCAGAATGGCAATCAAGTTCCAATGTCGATGTTAAAAGGGTGGTTAGACAATTTCTCTATTACCGGAATTCCTGGATCAAAACTTATAGTTGGTGTTCCTTTCTACGCAAAGCGCCCCTACGACGCCTCAGATGATTCTCCCAGGGCAATTACCTATTCCTACATTGTTAAACAATCGTGGCCCGAGAACACCGAAAATAAATATGGCAAATATGCTTACAACGGACGAGCGCTAATACAAACTAAAACAAACTATCTGAGGCAAAACGGCTATTTTGGAATCATGGCGTGGGAACTTTCACAAGACACCGACTATGACTCGGCATACAGCCTGCTAAGAAACATTGTTGAACAAGCTAAATAACAGCCCATTTTGTAGCATTTAACCCAAATTATTCATTTGAAAATCTATTCCGTATTGAAACGACTTCGAAACAAAACGTTTCACAAGCTTACTTCAAATTAACATAGCGATGATTATGTCACTATTCGGCAAGTTCTGGCTTTGTTGTATTTCCAATGCTCATCACGAAATTTAAAATATCATAAGCAGATGTAAAAAAAGACAATCAGATACACTATATTCACACTACGTCCAGAATTAAATATCAGGCAAAAACCAACAATAATCATTCTTCAGTTTTCTGGTTTGAACTAACTTGTTCTAAAAATAAATCAGAAAGCTATGAAATCAGACCCGGCAAAAAGAATTTTTGACATTCAGCAATTTGGAGAATTTGGTGGTGTAAACCCTTCCATAACAGATTCATCGACCTATACTTTTATAAAAGGTGAAACCATGGAAGAAACTTTTCTGGGGCACATGGAAGGTTGTTTTTTATATTCGCGCCATTGGAATCCCAGCAATAAATATCTGGCCGAAGCACTTGCCGCCATGGAAAAAACTGAATCGGCTTGGATTACAGCTTCGGGAATGGCAGCAATCACCTGTTCTCTATTGCAGGTTTGCAACTCGGGCGACCATATTGTTACCAGTGTAACCACTTACGGTGGCACCTATGCTTTTCTGAAAAACTGGTTGCCTAAATATAACATCGAAGTTTCGTTTGTTGACATTACCAATTTGGAACAGGTAAAAAACGCTATGCGACCAAATACAAAAGTTATTTATACCGAAACAGTTACCAACCCGCTACTACAGGTTTCCGATATTCCCCTGCTGGCAAGAGTTGCCCACGAACATGGGGCAAAACTAATGGTTGACAATACTTTTACGCCTATGATTTTTACCCCTTCAGAGCTGGGGGCTGATTTTGTTGTGTACAGCATGACCAAATTTATAAACGGCAAAAACGATTGTGTAGCCGGTGCAATATGTGGTTCCATCGAATTTATTAATCAGCTTTCGAATGTTAACGATGGCACAGCCATGTTACTTGGTCCGGTGCTCGATCCTTTGCGTTCATCGAGCGTATTAAAGAACTTGCACACCCTTCATTTACGAATGAAACAACATAGCACAAACGCCATGTTTCTGGCAGAAGAACTTAACAAAATGGGTCTCCCAATTAAATATCCAGGACTAAAAAACCATCCACAATTCGAACTGCACACCCAACTGATGAACAAGCAATTTGGATACGGCGGTATCCTTTCCATCGATTTGAAAACTGAAAAAAAAGCAAATGAAGTAATGTTTAAAATGCAGCAGGCAGGTGTAGGTTACCTGGCTGTTTCGCTTGGATATTTCCGTACATTATTTAGCTGCTCCGGACACAGCACCTCTTCCGAAGTTCCGATTGATGTCCAAAAAGAAATGGGCTTGTCTGATGGGTTGGTTCGTTTTTCTGTTGGGTTAGATAATAACATTGAGGAAACTTTTGAGAAGATAAAGAGCTGCCTTATTTGAAAATACGATATAAAAGGTAAAAAATTTAAAATTCTATTTAATTAACGATTTTCAAAAATCTGTTTCTTTATTTTTGAATTTGTAGTATCCTGTTAAATTATATGAATTGGAAAAGAATGCTTCTCTTACATTCGCAATAACACTATTTAAAGGAGATTTGGATTTGGGAGGGGATTGACTGACGGCAAAGTAATCTCTTATATTTTAAGGGACAACATTAAATTTTGCATAGCATTTACTATTTTCAATCAATAAAAAAACATAATCCGCAATCAGCTTTTCAATCAGCTTTTCTATATATTTGTTCCTTTCTTACAATAAAATGACTTTACGATGAAGAAGATTTCCATGATGGGCATGCTAATTTTGGCATTCCTTATTTTCAACCAGCATCTATCCAATGCGTGCACTAACTTTTTAATTACCAAAGGGGCCACTGTTGACGGATCAACAATGATTACTTATGCCGCCGATTCGCACACACTTTACGGTGAGTTGTATTTTCAGCCGGCAGCCGACCACCCCGAAGGAGCCATGCGTAAAATTTATGAATGGGACACTGGCAAATATCTCGGAGAAATTCCACAACCAGCACGTACATTTAGTGTAATTGGAAATATGAATGAATTTCAGGTTGCCATTGGCGAAACTACTTTTGGAGGACGCGAAGAATTGGCTAGTCAGGATGGTGCAATAATGGATTATGGAAGCCTGATTTATGTAGCCCTTCAACGTGCAAAAACAGCCCGAGAGGCTATAATAATTATGACCGATTTGGTTGCAGAATTTGGTTATTACAGCTCTGGGGAGTCGTTTTCAATTGCAGATCCCGAGGAAGTTTGGATTTTAGAATTAATTGGAAAAGGGGAAGGAGAAAAAGGAGCCGTTTGGGTAGCTGAAAGAATTCCCGATGGATTCATCAGTGGACATGCTAACCAGGCGCGTATTACAACTTTCCCGTTAAACGATGCTAAGAATTGCCTTTATGCGAAAGATGTAATTTCGTTTGCCCGCGAAAAAGGATGGTACAAAGGAACTAATAAAGATTTCAGTTTTTCTGACGTATATGCCCCTGTTGATTTTGGAGGAGCTCGCTTTTGCGATGCCCGGGTTTGGGCAGGTTTTAATAAAGTAGCCTCAGGTATGGAAAGTTACTCGGAATATACCAAAGGAGTAATTGAACACGGTGGCGAAAATAATTTTCCAACTAACCGTATGCCTTTATATGTAAAACCCGATAAACAACTTACAGTGCAGGATGTAATGGGTTTGATGCGCGACCATTTTGAAGGAACAGAACTGGATATGACCCAGGATATTGGAGCAGGACCTTTCCAATTACCTTACCGTTGGAGAGGTTTAACATGGGAAGTAGATTCGGTAGAATATTGTAACGAACGTGCCATTTCAACCCAACAAACGGGTTTTTCTTTTGTAGCCCAATGCCGCAGCTGGCTCCCCGCCCCCATTGGTGGAATTCTTTGGTTTGGTGTAGACGATGCCTATTCGAGCTGCTATGTACCTATGTATTGTGGAATAACCGAAATCCCTGAATGTTTTGCAGTAGGAAATGGCGATTTACTTACTTTCAGCGAAACTTCGGCTTTCTGGACATTCAGTCAGGTAGCGAACTTCGCCTATTTGCGTTACAATGATATGATCCAAGATATTCAATTGGTACAAAAAGAACTGGAAGACAAATTTGTAGCATATGTTCCGTCAGTTGACAAAGCTGCCGAATTTCTTTACAATTCAACAAACGAAGAGCAGGCCCGTAAATTTATTACAGAATACTCGGTTAACGAAGCCAATAACATGACTAAACGCTGGAAAAAACTGGGGCAATACTTAATTGTAAAATACACCGACGGCAATATTAAACGCGAAAAAGAAGGTGAATTTGAGCGTACCGAAACCGGAATGCCGGCATCACCAATATTTGAAGGTTACCCAGAATGGTGGTACAAGGTCATTGTTAATTCTACCGGCGACCATTTTAAGGTAATTGGAAATAGTCATTAAGTACAGAAAGTGTAAATTTGAAGATAATAGAAGAATAGACGAGTCATCGGAGGAAATAGGTTTTTGGTTACCAATTCTGTTTTTCAATTGCATATCATGGCAAATTATTGACCGTTTTGTCCTGTGCAACTGCGACTTTTTTTAATATTCATTGAAAATCCCTTTCAAAGAAGCTTGTTGTAATAAAAAAAACACTATTTTTGCAGCCGGTTTTATGCAATCTCTTAGCCATTCGTAAATGGATAACATTGCCAACTAATAAAATATATAAAAATGGATTTAGTAAAATTTGTAGAACAAGAATTTGAGGTAGGTAAAGAATACCCAAAATTCGCAGCGGGAGATACAATCACCGTAAGTTACAAGATTAAAGAGGGTAACAAAGAAAGGATTCAGAACTTCCGTGGAGTTGTTATTCAATTACGCGGCAGTGGAACAACAAAAACTTTCACTATCCGCAAAATGTCGGGTAATATTGGAGTGGAAAGAATTTTCCCTCTTCATTCACCTTTCATCGAGAACATCGAAGTAAATAAACATGGTAGTGTGCGTCGTAAAAGAATATACTACTTGCGCGGCTTAACTGGTAAAAAAGCTCGTATCAAAGAAAAAAGATTCTAAAAAGAATTCTATACAATTAAGAAGGTCTCTTGCAAAGAGACCTTTTTTTATGCCTATATATTTATTCCTCCAAAAACAGTAACTCCTAAATTGGGGTTATATTTTACACTATAAATCTTTCGTTTTGTCTTGCCAGCCAGGAGCTGCATATCGGCAATGTTGGATTCCATAACTGACTTCAATTTCTTATTTTCACAGTTTTGCAACTCAAGATCGAAATTTTGTGATTCCGTTTTATCGTTGGCTTCCAGAAGATTCTCGAAACTTTAAACGTCCAATACTTTTTACATTGCTCAAAGAAACTTATACTAAAAAACTTTCCACAGCCAAGAGAAATAGCTACGACACTGTACTACCCCAAGTTTAGATACCAAACACTTGAATGTGAATAACATTTGGATTACAAATTTTAGGGAACTTGAGACCAATCAGATCTCATGATAATTGAAAATTTATTTGGTTAAATAAATAATAATGCAAAGACTAAAGGAACAACAATTCCGGCTATTGTAATCCACCATCCCCAACGCCGTAATCCGTATTTCCCTTTTAAGAGAAATAAACCGGAAACAGCAACGAATAACAAGATTGCCGCCATTATATCACTTACCCATTTCCAGGTTCTTCCAATTGCTGCTTTGTGCAATTTATTCATTCCAAAAATTAGCGGACGTTTTTGTAAAAATTGCATCCTTCCTTCATTAGTTTCAGGATTAAAAACAACGTCGCCATTTGAGATAAAGACTTTAACAACACCTTGATTAGTTACATAATGTTTCTTATAAATCGCATCTTTGTTCACCGACTTAATAATGTTTTTTACCTCGTCGTTTGTGTAGTCAGTTTTCTTTTGAATATCAACCTTAAAATCGGTTATGCAAATTTTATAATCAGGATTAAAATCGTGTCTGTGGTTTAGGAATATTCCGGACAGGGCATACACAATTGTCATTCCAACAATGAAATAGCCAAGATCGCGATGCAAACTCCTTAGTAATTTACGAATTTTCATAAATAAATATTAACCGTATAGATATACTGATAAACTAAAATGTCTATACGTGAATTTTAAGAAAAAAAAAGAATATTTTTTAAGCGAAATAAATAAGCTGTAATTCAATAATACCAGCCGGTTCGGGTAGAATTAACCCAATGTCAGAGAAATACGCAAAAACAAGTATTGACTTGAGATATAAATAGTTGTACCTTTCAAATATCCTAGTGTACTAGGGCTCTGGTTTTATCACAACTTAATTGGGTAACCACCGGCTGTTGAGCCGGTGGTTTTATTTTTTATGCTTTTGCATAAAATTCGTTAAGCGAAATTAAATTCTCAGAACCACAAATTGCACAATTCACCTTTTCTTCCGAATAATCGCTAAAACTGGCTTTGCATGCTTTACATTTATACCAATTTTTATCGAAATAGATATCACCGCCCCTGAATAATAAATCGCGTCCTTCAACAAAGGCCGTGGCCACCTTATTTCGTGCCTCTTCGTAAATACGAGTAAGAGTTGGGCGCGAAACATCCATAAAAACTGCAGCTTCTTCCTGTGTCAGATTCTGATAATCAAGTAATCGAATCGCTTCATATTCTTCCAGATGAAGAATTACCTCGTTCGACTTACGACCACGGACACCATAAACCGACATACCTTTAATTACTGGAGGTACCTGAATTCGTCTGTTTCTTTTTCTTCTAGGCATAATGATTAAATTGAATTAATTTTATTTAGTAAATAATGGTCAACCAAAACTAAAGCAGCCATTGCTTCCACAATGGGAACTGCGCGTGGCAATACACACGGATCGTGTCTTCCTTTAGGATTTATAATCACCTGATTTTCGCTTTTATCAATAGTTTTCTGCTCTTTCAATAAAGTTGCAATCGGTTTAAAGGCCACATTAAAATAAATATCTTCGCCATTGGATATGCCCCCCTGTATTCCTCCGGAATTATTACTTAAAGTACGAACTCCTTCTTCTGTTTTTACGAATATGTCGTTATGTTCTGACCCACTAAGTTTTGTTCCGTCGAACCCCGAACCATACTCAAATCCTTTTACAGCATTAATACCAAGCATGGCAAATCCAAGGTCGGCGTGTAATTTATTAAAAACAGGCTCTCCCCATCCTGTAGGAACACCCTTAACAATGCCAGTAATTACACCTCCAACGGTATCGTTTTCACGACCGGCTTTTTCAATGCGGGCAATCATTTCTTCTGCTACTCGGAAATCGGGGCAGCGTACAATGTTTTGTTCGGTTTTCGAAAGGTCAAGTTCCTGGTAGGTTTTAAGTAATTTTATTTCGCCAACCTGCGACACATAGGCTTGAATACTTACTCCAAGCTGCGCCAATATTTGCTTGGCAACGGCGCCAGCAACCACACGTGCAATGGTTTCGCGCGCAGACGAGCGACCTCCACCTCTGTGGTCCCGTGAACCATATTTCTTCGAGTAGGTATAATCAGCATGAGAGGGACGAAAAACATCTTTTAAGTCGTTATAATCATTCGAATGCTGATCCTTGTTCCACACTGCAAATGCAATTGGCGTGCCCTGAGTTTTTCCTTCGAAAACACCTGATAAAAACTCAACCTGATCGGCTTCTTTTCGTTGTGTTGTAATTTTTGACTGTCCTGGTTTTCTTCTCAAAAGATCTTTTTGAATGAGGTCTATATCCAGTTCAAGGCCTGCAGGGCAACCATCAATAATCCCACCAATTCCACGACCATGCGATTCGCCAAAAGAGGTTAAGCGAAATATCTTTCCAAACGTATTCATATAGTTTATGCAAAAAACCCTGTTTTCTTCCGATAGAAAACAGGGTTAAAATAATTAAATTGAGCTTATTTTCAAAATCTTTTTAGCATCCGCAGCCACAACCATCACTGCTTTCGCTTCCACACGATCCAGAATTGCAACCTCCACCGTCTGATCCACAACCACATCCGCCACCTGAAAGGATTTGAGCAACCTCTTCATCGGAAGCTTCGCGAACTCCAATTACCTTACCTGTAAAATGAAGGTCTTCGCCAGCTAATGGGTGGTTAAAGTCCATTTTAACAGATTCGTCATTAACTTCTAATACCAAACCGTTTAATCGCTGTCCGTTGCTGCTCATCATTGGAACTGTATTCCCAATTTTAATCAATTCAGCATCAAAATTTCCATCTACAATAAAAACACTTTTCGGCAGATCAACAACAGCATCTTCGTTCACCTCACCATAAGCATCGTTCTTTTCCAGTTTAATTTCAAACGGATCGTTTTCTTTTAACCCTTCCAACTGAGTTTCAAATTTTGGCAACATAACACCTGCACCATATAAAAACTCTAAAGGTTTTTCTGCAGTTGCCTGTTCAACCATCTCTCCTTTTTCATCGTCAACGTGTAAATCGTACGTCAACGTAACCATTTTATATTTTCCTATTTCCAACATATCTTTTAATTAGTAATTACTTTTCAAATAAAACGTTTTTAATCTCTATAACAAAATACCACTAAGTCTTTTTTGAAATTCTTAACAAAGAAACATTTTAACCATAAAAAAAACAATAGGAACTAACTTTGAGTTACCTACTTTTCGCCAATTTGTCGTTATCTCTCAAATCAATGTTTATAAAACATTCTTATGTAATGAAACGAGCATGTGAAATATTCGCACATAGGCGATTCATTAAAATTATGCGAGTTCCATCTACTATCTTAGAAACAAACAGTTTTAATAAGATGAAAACATCTAATGCTTGTTCTTAAAAACAACTTCGGAGCTTTTAAGGGCCCTGACAACTAGAAAAACTCCTATGGTTACAAATGGTATGCTTAGCCATTGTCCCATATTCAAGGACATTCCGGCTTCAAAAGCTTCCTGGTCTTCTTTAATAAATTCAATAAAAAAACGAGCCATAAAAATAAAAATAAAGAAAGCGCCTAAAAGTAATCCCGGGCGATTCTTTGAATTGGTTTTCCAATACAAATACATTAAAACGACAAAAGACACGAGGTAACAAAGTGCCTCATAAATTTGTGTTGGATGCTTAGCAATCGTTTCGCCATTCCTTTCAAAGATGAATCCCCATGGTAAGGTAGTTTCAATGCCGTAAATTTCAGAATTCATTAAATTTCCAGTACGTATAAAAGCTGCAACCAATGCAGTAGGTACAACAATTCTGTCGAGTGTCCAAAGCATGGTGCGTTTAGTAACTACCTTCGAATGAATGAACATGGCAATTAGTATACCAATTGCTCCTCCATGACTAGCTAACCCCCCATGCCAAACTTTTATAATTTCAGCAGGATGTTGCGAGTAATAATCCCATCCATAAAAGAAAACATGCCCTAGCCGAGCTCCTACAACCGTTGCTATTATAATATAAAAAAAGAGGCTGTCAATCCATTTGGGATCTACACCTTCTGACTTCATCATCTTTTCGGCAATATAATAGCCAATTAGAAAGCCTGAGGCAAATAATAGTCCGTACCAGCGTATTGATAAAAATCCAAGGCCAAAAATCTCAGGATTTACATTCCAGTGAATGAAATTAAGTATGTTAATCATATTATTCAATCTAAATGATTATTAAACAGCTCCCCTGCCATGACATTGTTTGTATTTTTTTCCACTACCACACGGACAAGGTTCGTTACGTCCTACCCTTTTTTCAACGGTAACAGGCTGGGGTTTTGAACGTTCCTGTGTTTGTGAATGTGCTCCTTCCATGGCATTTTCAGCACCCGGAAGTTCCGATTTTTGTGTTTTATAGCGGCTCATATCCATTCTTCTGCGTGATTCCGCCTGACGAATCTCATCAGGACTTTTAATAGGAATTTGCCCCTTCATCAGCGTGGATACCACATCTTTATTTACCTTGTTTATTAATACTTTAAACAGGTTGAACGACTCAAATTTATAAATAAGTAATGGATCCTTTTGTTCGTAAGTTGCATTCTGAACCGATTGTTTTAAATCATCCATTTCGCGTAATTGCTCTTTCCAGCCTTCATCGATGGTGTTCAGTACAATTTGCTTTTGATACGATTTCACCAACTCTTTTCCTTTATTTTCGTAGGCTTTTTCGAGATTACAAATTATCTGGAATACCTTTCTTCCATCTGTAATCGGAACTACAATATTCTTATAAACTTCCTTCTTGGTTTCGTAAACATTTTTAATTACCGGATAAGCCTGTTTGGCAATTGCATCGACTTTTCGGTTATAACCTTCAATCATTTTTTCATAAATGCGTTCTGAAATCTCTGTAGTATTAAATTTCTGGAACTCTTCGGCATCAACCGGTGATTCCATCGAAAGTAAACGCATCAACTCCATATTGAAGTCTTCGAACATGTCGGTTCCATAATATTGGTTAACCAAATCTTCAACCGAATCATACATCATGTTTAACAAATCCACCTCCAAACGCTCACCAAACAATGCGTGCTTACGTTTTTTATAGATTACCTCACGTTGTGAGTTCATCACATCATCGTATTCCAGCAATCGTTTACGAATTCCGAAGTTATTTTCTTCTACCTTTTTTTGTGCTCGTTCAATCGATCTTGAAATCATAGAGTGTTGAATTACCTCTCCGTCTTCCAAACCAAGTCGATCCATTATTCCAGAAATACGCTCCGAACCAAATAAACGCATCAGGTCATCTTCCAACGAAACATAGAACTGCGAAGAACCAGGATCACCTTGACGTCCGGCACGACCTCGCAACTGCCTGTCAACCCTTCTGGAGTCGTGACGCTCTGTTCCAATAATAGCAAGTCCTCCTGCTGCTTTTACTTCTTCGCTAAGTTTAATATCCGTACCACGTCCCGCCATGTTGGTAGCAATAGTAACTGTACCAGCCTGTCCTGCTTCGGCAACAATATCGGCCTCACGTGCATGTAATTTAGCATTAAGTACATTGTGTTTAATGCCCTTCATTTTAAGCATTCGGCTTAATAATTCCGAAATCTCAACAGAAGTAGTACCTACCAAAACCGGACGCCCGGCTTTATGTAAACGAACAATCTCATCGCTTACTGCATTGTATTTTTCACGTTTGGTTTTGAAAACTAAATCTTCACGGTCGTCCCGAACAATTGGGCGATTGGTAGGAATTACAACAACCTCGAGTTTGTAGATGTCCCAAAGTTCTCCTGCCTCTGTTTCAGCAGTTCCGGTCATCCCCGCAAGTTTGTGGTACATCCTAAAATAATTTTGCAAGGTAATGGTTGCAAATGTTTGTGAAGCTGCTTCTACCTTAACATTCTCTTTGGCCTCAATAGCTTGGTGCAATCCATCAGAATATCGACGGCCTTCCATAATACGGCCTGTTTGCTCATCAACAATCTTCACCTTATTGTCAATAACCACATATTCCACGTCTTTTTCAAACATGGTATAAGCTTTAAACAATTGGTTAATAGTATGAACACGTTCCGATTTTATGGCATAATCCTGGAGTAGTTTATCTTTTTCTTCCTGAAGTTTCCCAGGTGCTAAACCTGAATTTTCAAGCTCTGCTATTTTTCCACCCATATCGGGCAACACAAAAAATTCCGGATCGTCAAATCCCTTGGAAATCAAATCAATTCCTTTATCCGTAAGTTCTACTGAGTTTTGTTTTTCTTCTATAACAAAATAAAGAGGGTCGGTAACAATATGCATATTTTTGTTATTCTCCTGCATATATAAATTTTCTGTCTTTTGCAGAATAGCCCTCATTCCTTCTTCACTCAGAAATTTTATTATCGATTTATTTTTAGGCAACCCTTTATGTGCTCGTAATAACAACAAACCACCTTCTTTTTTCTCTTCTGCGGTGGCATCTGGTTTGGTAAGCAATTTTTTAGCATCGATGAATATTTTACTCACTAAATCGCGCTGCTTGTTATATAATTTCTCAACATAGCCTCTTAATTCTTCAAACTGCTGATTGTCACCTTTAGGAACTGGTCCTGAAATAATAAGTGGAGTACGGGCATCGTCAACAAGAACCGAGTCAACCTCATCGACAATGGCATAATGATGCTTGCGTTGCACCAGGTCTTCGGGATTAATCGACATATTGTCGCGCAAGTAGTCGAAACCAAACTCGTTATTAGTTCCAAATGTAATATCCGAATTATAGGCTTTTCTTCTATCTTCGGAATTCGGTTTATGCTTATCTATACAATCAACCGAAAGTCCATGAAATTCGTAAATTGGTCCCATCCATTCGGCATCACGTTTCGAAAGATAATCGTTTACGGTAACTACGTGTACACCTCGACGGGTTAAAGCGTTTAAAAACACAGGGAGGGTAGCTACCAACGTTTTTCCTTCACCAGTTGCCATCTCAGCAATATTACCGCGATGCAGAACAATACCTCCAATTAGCTGTACATCGTAATGAACCATATTCCAGGTTACCTCACTCCCTCCGGCAATCCAAGTATTATTCCATATAGCTTTGTCCCCTTTAATAGTTATACTCTTGCGGGTTGCTGCTAAATCTTTATCGAAATCGCCCGCGGTAACCTCAACTGTATCGTTTTCGGTAAAGCGACGCGCAGTATCTTTCATTACAGCAAATGCGGCAGGAAGAATTTCTTTTAAAACATCTTCGAGTTTTTCATCAATTTTTTCTTCCAGCTTATCAATCTGTTCATATATTTTTTCACTGTCCTGAATGTCAGCCTCTTCAGCCTTTTGTTTTAAAGCAGCAATTTCATCTTCCTCAGGTTTTATTCGCTCATCGATTATCTGTTTTAACCTTGTCGACTCGTCACGTAAACCATCGTTCGTAAATTGTGATATACGCTTGTATTCAGCATGAATTTTTTCAACTATCGGACTAACCTCTTTTATATCGCGTTCTGATTTGTTTCCCAGAATCTTTCCAAGTAATTTGCTTACAAAAGCCATATTCTAAATTGTGTTTATTCGAAATAAAATAACCTGCGCAAATTTAATTAAATGTGCAGGCTAAAAAAACTATTAAATTGTTTATTATAATAATTGTGCCAAATGACTATCCTAAACCAACCTGGACATATTAGCAGATTTATGGCAGAAGCAGCTGACAACTCCGACAAATTCGATACTTTTTTTCATTTTGCAACCAGCATAAAACAAAACAAACTGGACAAACGATTATAAACTTGACAAAATCAATCAACAGATTTCAATAAAAACTAAGGATTGTGACGAAATTTTGAAACTTTTTCAGAAAAAAATCAAACATTTTACTTTCCTATTTAATTTTCTCATAAAAATAGTATTCTTTTTCAGGTCAACAACAACTATCAATAACCACTTCATCCTCAACATCTTTTCAGTCTTTAAAAATAGAAAATTTCATAATATTTATAGAAAACTATAATATTTCAGGAGCACTCTATTTGGAATATTCGATTTATTTCGTAACTTTTTTCCAAGAAATGAAAATTGATTTACAGAAAGATGAGGATATAAAAACAAAAAAAAGTTACATTTTAGACTGTACCAAAAGTTTTTATAAAAAAACAATAACATTATCTAAAAATCCTTGTTGAACGTACATTTTTTTCGTTTCATTTTACCCAAAATAAGTTGTTCCAGAGTAACAAGCAATATTTTTTTGTGAAAATGTTACTTTTTAGGGAATAATCACAAGCTTAAATAACTCTTTCTCTGCAAATTACACACAATCACAAAAAACTTTAGCAAAAAACTAAAAATGTTAATATGCCTTCACGAAGAAGTAGCACCCTAGCATTTTTAAGGATATTCGAAATTAAAAGTAATGTTAAGTTGGGACTAACAGTAGGGATACCTCTATGATTTTATCAAATTTATATCCTGTTAATCTGGCAAACATTTTATTTAAAGTAACGTACAATTGATGGTTTAAAAAAAAATAGTGTTCATTGCTGTAATAATTGATTCTATTTTTTTTCTAAATATTTAATTTGAAGAATTTTCTATTAAAATATTTTAGAAAAATTCTATTTAGCAAGATTTTAATCATTCAACATCCATCCTAAAAGTTGCTATATGACATCTTTACAAAGACAAATTAACACCCCCTCCTACGTTATCACGACTTATCGTTATTATACCCTATACCAATAATTAAAGATTTTATCCATTACTAAAACTTACAACCATGGTTAAAAGGCGATTAAACAAATCGGAAATACGTAAAATTCTTCAAGAGTATAGGGATGGGAAATCAATTAAACAGATTATTGAAGAGCAAGGTATAAGTCAGGCAACCTTTTATAACTGGCGGGCAAAATATACAAGCCAAGCCCCTAACGACTTACAAACATTAAATAAGCTGAAAGAAGAAAATGACAGATTAAAGAGAATGTATGCCGATTTAAGTCTCGAAAACTTACTTCTTAAATCGCAGCTTGAGAAACAAAATCATTGATAAAAGGCTACATCTAGAATATGAAATATCAGACTCAAATAAATACAATATTTACTCATAAAATTAAAGCTAATATTCGAAGTACTTCCACAGGTGTACAGTCGATGTTCAAAGTTAAATATCATCTTACATATGGTGTATTTCATCATTTGCAGCAGAAGTATTTCAATGCTCCTGCCATTATAAGTACTAACATCTGCAACTATACTTGTTTAAACAAAGCTTGCAGACCTGCACGTATCTGCCAGGTCTTGAATTTTGATTGGATATACTTAAACAGAGCCAGAAATAATTAATAAACTTTAATTAAGCATGAAAACTGAAAAACCGGTATATAAATGGTATGCAATTTATACCAGAACCAATAGAGAAAAGAAAATTTGCGATAGTCTAAAGGAACAAGATATAACGAGTTACTTACCTTTAAGAAAATCATTAAGAATTTGGAGTGACCGAAAAAAATGGATTGAGGAGCCTTTGTTTAAAAGCTACCTGTTCGTTAAAGTAAGTTACGTTGAATTTTTTAAGGTTCTTAGCATTCCTGGGGTAATATGCTATGTTAGTTTCGGAGGTAAAGCTCAATCAGTTCCAGAAAAGCAAATAGAGGCAATACAAACTTTTGTTCAACAGGATAGAATGGAAATTACTATCACTAAAGAAAGCATAATGGCAGGCACCAAAGCAGAAGTGCTTTATGGCCCTCTAAAAGGTGTTCAGGGCGAAATTGTAAAACTTAATGGGAAATTTAGAATTCTAATTCGTATCCCAATGATGGGCTACTGTTTATATGCCAATATTTCTAGAGACGAGATAAAAATAATTGATCAAAAGAAAAGCATACAAGTGCAAACTTAAAGATTTTGAATAGAATATAAATATTACAAGTAACTCGAATAAATAATTCTTAAATTCTAATCCTTATATACTTTATTCACTGAATTTAAAATAGACCATAATTCACAAAGTCAGGCCGTCTATACTCCACAAACATTCTTTTCTCTTTTTTTAAATCTCAAAATAATAATCTCAAAATTAATACTATGAAAGTTCTAATACTTGCAGGTGGTTTGGGTTCTCGGTTATCAGAAGAAACTTATCTAAAACCGAAACCAATGGTTGAAATTGGAGGGAATCCAATTCTTTGGCATATTATGAAAATATACTCTTACTATGGATTTAACGATTTTATTATTCTTCTGGGTTACAAGGGATATGTTATAAAAGAATTTTTCGCAAATTATTACATGCATCATTCCGATGTTTCTTTTAATATGAAATACAATGAAATGCAAATTCTTAATAATCATTCAGAGCCATGGAAAGTTACACTTATTGATACAGGTATGGATACTATGACTGGAGGGAGAATTAAGCGGGTTAAAGAATATGTAAATAATGAAACATTCATGTTAACTTATGGTGACGGTGTTTCAAACATCGATATTAATGAACTTATTCATTTTCACAGGAATAACGGTAAGCTAATTACCATGACTTCGGTTCAACCTGATGGTAGGTGGGGCTCATTGGAATTAAACGAAAATAACGAGGTAGTTAATTTTCAGGAGAAAATAAAAGGTGACGGACAATGGGTAAATGCAGGATTCTTTGTTTGTGAACCCGAAGTAATGAATTATATAGAAGGTGATACAGTTGTCTTTGAAAAAGAACCTTTAGAAAGACTTGCAGAAGAAAGACAATTAGTTACCTATAAACATCACGACTTTTGGAAACCAATGGATACCGAAAGAGATAAAAGGCAACTGGAAGAGATGTATAAATCAAAAAATACTCCATGGATGCTTTGGGAAAACGCTCCAAAACCAACGAATGGTCATTCTAAAGTTGATTTCAAAAGAGAAAATAAGAAAGAAATAAATATGATTTAGTTACCCCCTTCTCTCATTTAACAGAATAATGTCAAGCCTCATTCTTTAAAGTTTTTGTATCACAAAAAAGTCTCTCACTTAGGTTATACACATTCTCTTCATGTTACAAAAACAACAAACACTTCGTTCTAATTGCAATCTCTCACTCGAATTAACATACAGTTACAAAGCTTGTTAAAACAGTCATAATTTAATATTTAATTCCTTATTCGGAATAATTCAATAACTAACTAAAAAATATATAAATGAAAATTTTAATTACAGGGAATATGGGTTATGTTGGCCCCGGGGTAGTACACCAGCTAAGAGAAACTTATCCAAACGCCGAATTAATTGGTTACGACACAGGCTTTTTTGCCCATTGCTTAACAGAACCCCCATTTTTACCCGAGAGAAAACTAAATATTCAACTTTTCGGAGATATTCGGAATTTCAATACCGACATTCTAAACGGTGTTGATGCTATTGTTTATTTAGCAGCAATTTCAAACGATCCGATGGGAAATAGGTTCGAAGAGGTAACCATGGAGGTTAACTACAAAGCTGCAGTAAAATTAGCTAAAGCGGGTAAAGAAAAAGGAGTTCGCAACTTTGTATTTGCATCGAGTTGCAGTGTATACGGAGCTGCCGATGATAATGCAAAAGTTGAAACTGATACACTGAATCCGCTTACTGCTTATGCACGTTCAAAAATTGCTGCAGAGAAAGAACTTGCGGTAATTGCAGATAATAATTTCACGGTTACCTGTCATCGTTTTGCAACAGCATGTGGCTACAGCAACCGATTACGTCTCGATTTGGTGGTCAACGATTTTGTGGCTGGAGCAGTAGCCTCTAAACGAATCGATATATTAAGCGATGGTTCTCCATGGAGACCACTAATCAACGTTTTAGATATGGCACGGGCTATTGATTGGTCGGTAGCAAGAAAGCCGGAAAACGGAGGAAACTTCCTTGCTGTTAATACCGGCAGTAACGAATGGAATTATCAGGTAAAAGAATTGGCTGAAGTTGTTGCGGAAGTAGTTCCCGGATGCAAAGTGTCGATAAATACTGATGCACCACCGGACAAACGTTCGTACAAAGTAAACTTCGATTTATTCAAAAAATTAGCACCTAATCATCAACCTGTTTACAGCTTAAAACCTAGCATTGAAACACTTTACAAGAGCCTTAATGAAATGGGATTTAACGATCCAAATTTTAGGGAATCAAGTTTAATGCGACTAAATGTTATTAATCAGCTAAATAAAAACAACATACTGGATAATAACCTGAATTGGAACTGGAATAATCTTGCAATGCAACAACAAAATTCCAAAGAAAAAAACACGGCTACTTACCAAACAACTTAAATAGGTATAAATTAAATGCAATACGATATAATAATTATAGGAGGAGGTATTGTTGGTCTTGCAACTGCTTTGAAACTCAAGGAGTGTAATCAGGATTTGAAAGTTGCCTTGCTTGAAAAGGAGGATAAAATTGCCCAACATCAAACTGGCAATAACAGTGGTGTTATTCATTCCGGTATCTATTATAAACCAGGAAGTTTGAAAGCAATTAATTGTAAAAAAGGCTACCAACAACTCATTGATTTTTGCGATAAAGAGAATATCAAATATGAATTGTGTGGAAAGCTAATTGT
Source organism: Draconibacterium sp. (assembly GCA_041583785.1). Classification (GTDB taxonomy): domain Bacteria; phylum Bacteroidota; class Bacteroidia; order Bacteroidales; family Prolixibacteraceae; genus Draconibacterium. Next base: position 185,823 of record JBFHFE010000002.1, read on the forward strand.
TGCAACTAAAAAGGAAGAACTACCGGCACTTGAGAACCTGTGGCAACGTGGACGAGAAAACGGTCTGAATAAAATAAAAAAAATCACAAATGGTCAAATTCAGGAATATGAACCTCATGTTTCAGGCCTCGAAGCTATTCATGTGCCGTATACAGGCATTATCGATTATGATGAAGTATGCCAGAAATATGCAAAAATCTTCACAGATCGTTATGGTGGAGAAATACATTTAAACAATAAAGTTAACGATATTGTCCTTAAAGCTAATAGAGCTCATGTTATTACCAATCAAGGTGATTTTTCTTCGCGAATAGTAATAAATACAGCTGGATTATACTGCGACAAAATTGCGAAACTCACACAAAAGAAGTTGGATGTTCAGATCATTCCATTTCGTGGAGAATACTCTGAACTGACCAACGAAAAAAGTCATCTCGTTAAAAATTTGATATACCCTGTGCCAGATCCAAATTTCCCGTTTTTAGGCGTTCATTTTACAAGAATGATACATGGAAACATTGAAGCTGGCCCCAATGCAGTTTGGGCATTTAAACGAGAAGGTTACAAGAAAACCTCTTTCCAGCTCAACGAATTCGTGGAATCGCTGGCATGGCCTGGTTTCAGAAAGGTAATGTTCCGTTACTGGAAAATGGGTTTAGGCGAATACTTTAGGTCATATAATAAAGCAGCTCAGGTTAAAGCCTTACAACGATTAGTACCCGAGGTAAAGTATAACGACATAAAAGTTGGAGGCGCAGGAGTACGCGCACAAGCATGCGATCGCAATGGAAAGTTAATCGACGATTTTTTAATTGTTGAAGATAAATACACTTTTAATGTATTAAATGCTCCTTCTCCGGCAGCAACTGCATCGCTAGCCATTGGCGAAACCATTGCAAATAAAGTAATTGCCAAATTGTAATTAAAATTACATTACACACTGTTTTCCGAATCTTCTAACTAATCTTTAAATACATAGCTTTTACCTATTGGGAAATTCATTCTTCTACAAACAGATCTTATTCACAGAATCGATCATTCTTTAATACACAAATTCAAAAATCTAAAAAACAATAATAATGAAATGTAGACATTGCAACACCGAGCTAGAGCACGTCTTCCTTGATTTAGGAATTGCACCACCAACTAACGCTTATTTAGATAAAAAAGATCTTTTTCACCCGGAAAAGAAATTTCCTTTAAAACTTTTTGTTTGCCACAACTGCTGGCTGGTGCAGACCGAGGATTATTCAAAAAGAGACGAACTATTTACCAAAGAATATGCATACTTTTCATCGATTTCTTCAAGTTGGCTCGATCATGCTTTCAGGTATTCAAAAATGATTATCAAAAAGCTTGAGCTGAATGAAAATAACTTTGTTTTGGAAGTCGCTTCCAACGACGGCTATTTATTAAAAAATTTTATTGCAGCAGATATTCCTTGCCTGGGTATTGAGCCAACCGACAGTACCGCTGAAGCTGCTGAGGAGATTGGAATTCCTGTAATTAGGAAATTTTTTGGAAAAGATTTTGCTAAAGAATTAATACAAAAAAAGAAACGTGCAGATTTAATAATTGGCAACAATGTGTACGCTCATGTACCTGATATAAATGACTTTACCGAAGGATTAAAAATTGCACTAAAGCAAGGAGGCACAATAACTCTTGAATTCCCTCACCTACTTAACCTAATCAAATTCAACCAATTCGACACTGTTTATCATGAACACTACTCATACCTTTCTTTAAATACAGTCAGTCGCATTTTCAACCAAGCGGGACTAAGGGTATATGATGTAGAAAAATTGCCTACCCACGGAGGTAGCATTAGGGTGTATGGTTGCCACAACGAAGATTCTATAAATACTACATCAAACGTAACAAAAATGCTTGAAGAGGAAAACGATTTTGGACTGCAGGATTTGTCCTTCTATCTCAAATTCCAGAAAGTAGTAAATAAAATTAAAACTGGCCTAATTGATTTTCTAACGGAACAAAAGAATGAGGGAAAAACAGTAGTGGCATATGGAGCTGCGGCAAAAGGAAATACTCTTTTAAATTTTGCAAAAATAAAAAAAGACCTTCTGCCATTTGTCTGTGACGCAGCCCCTTCAAAACAAGATAAATACTTACCAGGAAGTCATATTCCGATTTTGCATCCCAATATGATTAAAGAAACCAAACCCGATTACGTATTGGTATTGCCTTGGAATTTAATTACCGAAATTAGTGAGCAATTGGCTTATATTGAAGATTGGGGTGGAAAATTTGTAATTCCAATTCCAAAATTAAAAGTTGTGGAACGATCAAAATTATCAGGAGTACATGCTTAAAGATTACGGTTCATTTAGTTTTATTGTTAATAACTTTTAAGATGGTGTACTCTATCATCTTAAAACATTAATATTTGATAATTTGGTAAAATTAAGTTTTGGTTCTCTTGGGCATTTTGGGTATACTTTTTAGCTACCCAAGCAATTATCATTACTAAAAAAAGCAATTCGAGAGTCTTAGAAAGAATCTCCTAGTTTTTATATGAACTTCAAGGAAAACAATATTACTACGACACATAGAATAATCTTAATGAACTTTATTCAACTCTATGAAAAAGTTATTAATAACCGGAGCAAATGGATTCTTAGGTTCAAATTGCTTAAACATATTACAAAACCAGAATTTTGAGATTTATGCTTTAGACAAAATTATTCCCAAGAAGCGCTGTTCCGAAGTTACTTGGATACAAGCAGACTTAACTGATTCTGAAGAAATTTTCAAAATTATGGAAACTATTGCGCCAAATCTACTTTTGCATCTGGCTTGGACTATGGATACTGGAATGAAATTGGATTCAGACATACATTATCGTTGGGTTGATATTGGAATGAATTTGGTTCAAGCGTTTGCACATTTTGGAGGCAAGAGAGTTATTGTTTCGGGAACTTGCGCAGAATATGAATGGAGTACTCACATATATAAAGAAGATTCCTCTTCTGTAAAACCTGTAAGTATTTATGGGATTTGTAAAAATACGCTTCATAGAAAACTTTCAACATTCTGCAAACGAAACAATTTAAGCTACGCATGGGGAAGAATTTTTTTTATGTATGGCCAAAATGAAAATAAAAAACGATTGATTCCTTATGTTATTAATTCAATTGCAAAAGGGGAAATGGTAAAAACTTCTCATGGTAATCAGGTTTATGATTATTTGCATGTTGAGGATGTTGCGCGGGCGTTAACAAAATTATTAGAAATTGATTTTACAGGACCTGTTAATATTTGTTCTGGGAATCCAATAAGGCTTAAAGATTTAGTATATAAAATCGCCAATATTATGGATGGTAACCACTTAGTTCAATTAGGCTATCATGAAACAAAAATTGATGAACCCCAGTTTATAGTTGGAAGTAATCATTTGCTAAAGAAGATTACAAATTGGAGACAAGAAATAGACATTGACAGAGGGATTAAAAACACAATTCAATCACATTTAAAAGAAAAATAGTTTGAAAAAAATTATCATATTAGGTGCCGGATTGGCTGGATTTGGAGCTGCCCATCATTTTTATAAAAATAAAATTGAGGCAACAATTTTTGAAAAAAATGATTACCATGGAGGACATGCTGCAACCTTTGAAAAAGATGGGTTTATATTTGATGATGGACCACATATCTCATTCACAAAAAACAAACGAATTCGTGAATTATTTGATGAAAGTGTAAACCAAAAAGTTGTATCCTTTACTTCGAATGTCAATAATTATTGGAAAGGATTCTGGATAAAACATCCTGCACAAGTGAATCTTTTTGGCTTGCCTAAAAAAATAGTTATTAAAATTATCAGAGAATTTTTTGAAGCTAATGCAAAAAATGAAAAATCAGTAAGTAATTATAAAGAATGGCTGTACTGTACTTATGGCAAAACTTTTTCAGAAACTTTTCCAATGAAATATACCAACAAGTTTCATACAACTTCTGCTGCGAACCTTGATATTGATTGGATGGGGCCACGGTTATATAAACCGGATCTGGACGAAGTTCTATCAGGTGCCATTTCTAAGGATACAGAGAATGTTCATTACGTTACAGATTTCTTCTACCCAGCAAATGGAGGATTTGTAAGGTTTCTAGATCAATTTTTAGAACAAACGAAATTAGAGCTATCGCACGAAGTCACAAAGGTTGATCCAACAAGAAAGCTAGTTTCATTTAATAATGGCAAAACGGAAGAATATGATTATTTAATTTCTTCGATTCCTTTACCTGAACTCATTCCTCTAATTAAAGGAGTATCGAAAGAGGTTCTTGATGCATCTCAACGATTGGCTTGTACAAGCTGCATTTGTGTAAATATCGGTGTTAACCGGACAAACATTTCAAAAGCACACTGGACCTATTTTTACGATGAAGATATTATTTTCACCAGACTCTCGTTTCCTCATATGTTTGCGCCCAACAATACTCCAGAAAATTGTGGGAGCATACAAGCAGAAATATATTTTAGCAAAAAATATAAACCTTTAACAAAATCCCCAAAAGATTATGTTAAGAATACAATATCAGATCTAATACGTTGCGGTGTACTTAAGGAATCGGATGAGATAATTTTTAAGGACGCAAAATATTCTCCTTATGCTAATGTCATCTTCGACCTTGAACGCTCAAAGAATCTCTCAATTGTTCATAATTATCTGACAAAGATAGATGTTAAATTTTGCGGAAGATTTGGAGAATGGGGTTATCACTGGACTGATGATTCGTTTTTAAGTGGTGAAAATGCGGCAAAAAGAGTAATAGAACAAATGAAAATACAACACAAGGTTTAATCATCTATAAAATTTGATTAAAATATTAATGATACAGAATCAATTTACACTTATCATTTCGTGCTCAATTTGGTTATAAAATCTTATTGTTTTGGTTAAATTTCAGAAATCAGCTATAACTACATTGCAGCATTTCGTTGTTCTGGTTTTGATACTTTAATCTCCCTTGATATTTATTACAAAGTTGGAGCCCAATTTATAAGACTCCTAAAAATAGACTTGCAGTGAAATGATCCTATACAATTTGAGTTTAATGGTAACCATTGAATATCAGAATTTATTTGTTGGTTGTACCAAAAAAGTTCAAACACTTATAAAAAAAATAAATATCAAATAAAGATAGAACTCATTCCATTGATAGTGGTAAAAAAATTACCCTTGTTTCTTAATACCCATCTAAATGGTAAAAAACCAATGAATTTCAGGAAGTGTATTCTTTTCTCAATCTGAAACTACTTATTTTTTCACTTTTAAAAGGAAGTATAATTGTAGACTGTTCATTTTTATAATACAACATTTATCTGAAAAGCAATAATTTTAAATTGAAATCAATGTTTGAAACATCAATCATTATCCAACTCCTCAACAAGGCATTACAATTTGCTAAAAATAATGCGTTTTGTATTAATGGCGAATATTTTAGCTATTCCGAATTCATTCAACGAATCGCCGTCATATCAGAATCATTACAAAACAATAAGGAGAATAATATTGGACTCATTGCCAATGACGATATTGATACCTACGCTTCAATATTTGCAATTTGGGTTACCGGCAAAGTATATATTCCGCTAAGTCCAGAAACTCCAGAAGAACGAAACCAAAATATTATTAAACAAGTTGGCATAAAAACAATATTAGATTCTAACAAAACTCAAAAACTCCAGTCGCATGACTTTTTCACTTCGATGAGCTTGTTAAATACACGCATACAAACTGTTGACTTCAACAACCAATTGGCATATATTTTTTTCACATCGGGAAGTACTGGTAATCCCAAGGGAGTAACAATCTCTAAAAATAACATCGCCAGCTTTGTTGAAGCCTTTTGGGCAATGGGGTACAGTATAAATGAAGCAGACAGATGCCTTCAAATGTTTGAATTAACATTCGATTTATCTGTAATGTCTTATTTAATTCCGTTACTTAAAGGAGCCTGTGTTTACACCATCCCAAAAGGAAAAATAAAATACAGCTATATTTTCGAACTTTTGGACGAGCAGGAATTAACGGTTGCTCTTATGGTACCGTCCATATTGAATTATTTGCGTCCTTATTTCAGTGAGATAGATTGTCCCAGACTCAGATACTCATTATTTTGCGGAGAAGCTTTACATGAAAATATTATTGATGAATGGTCTAAATGTGTACCCAATGCCCAAATTGATAATGTCTACGGTCCCACCGAGGATACAATCTTTTGTACAAGATACACCTACAATCGTGACGAAAAAAATGATTCACACAACGGCATTTTATCCATTGGTAGATCAATGCTAAATAACCATGCCATTGTTTTTAACGACATTAATGAACCCGCCGGGTACAGTCAGATTGGGGAACTCTGTTTGGCGGGAGAGCAACTTACTCCTGGCTATTTTAATAATTCAGCATTAAATAAAGAGATGTTTTTCACTGTAAAACACAAGGGTATTGAAACCCGGTTTTACCGGACAGGAGACCTTTGTTTAATGCGAGAAAATGGGAACATCGATTATATTGGAAGAAAGGATTCTCAAGTAAAGATACAAGGATTCAGAATAGAATTATCAGAAATAGAATACCATACTAAAAAAGCAATTAATGAGCAATTTCCACTTATTTCAATAGTGTTAAAAAACAAATCCGGGAACAACGAAATTGCTGTTGTATTTGAATCTTCTGAGTTTGAACTTAATGGGATTAATGAGTACTTAAACTCAAAAATCCCACCATACATGGTGCCCACTAAATATTATTTCCTTCAACAATTTCCTTTAAATACCAATGGGAAAATTGACAGAAAAAAAATTATTGAAAAATTTAAAATTTAGCAAATGAATCTGGTATTGTTCGGCGAAGACATTTTTACTGCAACTGTTTTTCAATCGTTACTTGATTCTAACCTCAATGTTCTTTTAGTTGTGTGCCCTTATTATGAAAATAATCATCATAAACAAATTAAAAGCATTGCAGAAAGAAACGATATTGAATTTATTAGAACAAATAATGTAAATTCAAATTTGATAAGAAATAAACTAGTAAATGTTAATCCTGATTTACTCATTTCCATTCATTTAAGAAAAATTCTATCAAAAGATATTTTTTCAACTCCCAAGCTTGGTGCAATTAACGTTCATCCATCAATGCTTCCAAAATACAGAGGGCTATCTCCACAACATCAGGCCATAATACATGGCGATTCGGAATCTGCAGTAACTGTTCATTTTATTGAAGAAGGTATTGATACCGGAGACATAATAATTCAGAAAACCATAGAAATAGAAAAAGAAGATTATATATATGACTTTCAACTCAAAATGCTAAAAACCTACAAAACAATTGTGATTGAAGCAATAAAACTTCTTTTGTCTAAAGATTTCAGACCAATTGAACAAAACACAACAGATTCAAGCTACTTCGGCAGCTTAAAACGAAAAGACAGAGAAATAGACTTGTCAAAATCCAAAATTGAAATTCAGAATCTTATTCGAGCAGTATCTTATCCGTACAAGGGGGCTTTCTATAAAAATTACATTATTTGGCGTGCAACTACCCCTGAGAAAAACAGTGAGGAGCAATTGATGAAAATTTATTCGAAGATAGGTATCCATAAATTAGAAAAAGATAAAATTGCCATTAGACTATTAGATGGAGTATTGTTGACCGATGATTTTGAAATTACAGAAAACATATATTCATAATACCACTAATTAAGTAAAAACTATACATTATGAAAACTCTTACCCTACGAGAAGATTTAAAAAACATAATTGTTTCAGTTCTTCAGCACGAAAAATTTGAAATGAAGGACGATTTAACAGCATCAGATGTTGACGGTTGGGATTCTTTAACTCATATGACAATAATTACGGAAATAGAAGCCGCTTTTAATATAAAATTCCGATTGAAGGAATTAAACAAACTTAAGAATATGGGGACACTTATAGAGCTGATCAAATCTAAGTTATAATACATCTTATAAATTCATACAATTCTTATGATTTTTAATTCACCTAAATTTGCCCTTTTCTTTACTTTAGTTTTCTTCCTCTATTATTTTGTTTTCAAGAAGAAGGCAAAAACACAGAACCTATTATTGCTCGTAACCAGCATCTTCTTTTATTCATTAGTTAGTTGGAAATTTGTTGTCTTATTGGCTTTTTCAGGCACTTTAAATTATTACCTGGCAAAAATTATTGCTAATAAAAAAGTAGAGAGAACGAAAAAGTTTCTTTTTATAGGAGGTATATCCTTCAATATTGGCATATTATTCTATTTTAAATATTTTAACTTCTTCATAATTAATTTTGTACAATTATTTAATTTTATTGGTATTACGAACTCTAATTTTACAGCACTTAATATTCTTTTACCCATTGGAGTTAGTTTTTATACTTTTCAACTAATAGGTTATCTTATTGATGTTTACAACGAAGAAATTGAGCCTACCAATGATTTATTAAGTTTTTTAACCTACCTTGCTTATTTTCCTAAACTATTATCAGGACCAATTGAAAGAGTTCAACAATTTTTACCACAAATACAAAAGGAAAGGGAATTTAATTATACATTAGCCATTGATGGATTAAAACAGTTTGTATGGGGGATGTTAAAAAAGGTGGTTATAGCTAATAATAGCACAATTTTAGTTGACCAAATATTTAATAACCACCAGGAGTCTTCTGGAAGTATACTATTGTTAGGAGCTATTGCTTACATTATTAGCCTTTATGCAGATTTTTCAGGTTTTACCGACATGGCATGTGGAGTGTCAAAAATACTTAACATAAAAATCACGAATAATTTTGCATTTCCATTTTTCACAACAAACATCAGTGATTTTTGGAAACGGTGGCATATATCACTAACCTCTTGGCTACTAGATTACGTCTATACTCCATTATCGTTTGTTATGAGAAAATTTAAAAAGGCCGGGACTATAATTTCAATCATTATTACATTTTTACTGGTAGGTATATGGCATGGGGCAAATTGGACCTATGTATTATTCGGATTATTACACGGTATATACTTTATTCCAATTGTAATAAAGGGTAATATGTTCACAAGCTCTCTTTCTTCTGGTATATTTCCATCAACCAAAGAGTTTTTTGGAATGATTAGCTTATTTGTCTTAGTGGCACTTACTGCTGTATTATTTAAAGCATCAAATACAATTGAGGCATTCTCCTATTTCTCAGTTCTTTTTTCAAAATCCCTGTTTACTGTTCCCAATATTCATGCACTTATAACTGATGGGATACATCCGTTCCTGTTACTTATTTTAATAGTATTGTTTTTTTCTATAGAATGGTTTGGCAGAAAAGGAGAGTATGCAATTGCTCATGTTGGAAGTATTAGGAGTAATTTCTTACGGTATTCAATCTATTTTGCTTTAATTCTTGTGATTTTATTTTTTAAAGGTGGTTATCAACAATTCATTTATTTCCAGTTTTAAATGAAAAAGTTTATTAAGAAAATACTGTTTGTATTAGGAAGCATTTCTTTTATATTCCTTCTGGAAGGATTATTGCCAAAATCGACTTTTACTTATCGCCCTTGGGAAGCAATGAGGTACAATTCAACCTTAAGTATGGGGAGATATTTTTACCCCGATGCCCAAATTGAGATGAATAGTGAAGGGCAATTCTGCCATCATACAAAAAATTCGGTTATTAGAAAAGAAGCATGGATTACCGACAAACTTGGAAACAGAAATAATCTTTATATTAAAAATCCTGACGTATTAATAATCGGAGATTCGAATGTAGTAGGTAGCGGAGTTACTCAAGATTCTATCATAGCCAACCAGCTTAAGAATGAACTTGGAAATGAAACATCTGTATACAACATCGCTCCAGCAGATTTTACAGATCTTGACTATTACTTTAAAACCGGATTTCTTGGTAAACCAAAGGTAATTATCTTCATTCGGGGAGAAAGATATATTCCAAGCTCAATAAAAAAGTACAATGGCGCCAATTCTATAACCACCAAAATAAAAATTGCGTTAATAAACAATTATAACTATTCGCGCATAAGCACATTTGTCGATAAAATTATCAGGTTCTATTTGAGAAACTGGCTCCAAGCACGTCTATCGAATAAAAATGGAAACGGAACTCCTGGAGTGGATGGTAGTAGGATGTATTTCCTAAATGAAGGACAAGAAACTAAACAGCATTACGTTGTTTATGAATTGAACGATGTGAATCGGGTCATAAACAATGTCATCTCATATAAAGAATATTGCGAAACTTTGGGTTGCGAATTTATATATGTGCCAGTCCCTAAGAAGGAAACGATTTATTATGATTTAGTTCCATACAAAAAACAGCACAACACCTATTTAAACACGTTAAACTCCCTGTTGGTAAAAAATAATATTAAAACCATTAATACTTTAAACCTATACAACAACTCACGCGAAACAGACAATAAATTATTATATCAATACGACGATCCTCACTGGAATTCTTACGCTATTCAGATTACGGCAAAAGAATTAGCAAAAACTATTAACCATATATTTGAGTAATCTATTCCAAAAGCATTCGAAAATCTGTTAAAATCTGCTCTTTAACAAGACCTTCAAGAATTAGACACCCATACTTTGGTGTTCAAACAATAAGATTGGTATACCTATAAATGAAACGACTCATTTTCTTATAATTACTCATGTCACTTCGTCAATAATTATGTATGCATAGCCATTTAAACATGACCATCACGAAAGGAAGTATTTTTAAAGATTAAAATAAAATTGTTAAAAAGCTTAAATATCAAAATATTTAATTAAGAAATATGACTAACAATAAGGAAAGACATCCAATGGTAAGCGTAATAATACCGGCTTATAACAGAGAAAAATTGATTCTAAGAGCAATAATTTCACTAGATAAACAAACATATCAAGATTTTGAAATTCTTGTAATAAACGATGCTTCTACCGATAACACAGAAAAGGTGGTAAAAAATCTTAATCATCCGAAAATTAAATATTTGAAACTTGAAAGAAATTCGGGGCAATGTGCGGCAAGAAACAAAGGAATCTACCAGGCCAAAGGAAAGTATATTGGATTTTTAGATTCAGACGATGAGTGGTTGCCAACAAAACTTGAAAAACAAATTGCTGTATTCGAAAGCTCATCCGATGAGCAACTGGGAGCCGTCTATTGCGGGCATATCGAAAAAGATGAAGTTTATAATTTTGAGAAAACAATAACCCGAAAAAAATATCGAGGCAACCTGTATGAAAAAATTTTAAATGGCTTCTGCCCCGCCACTCCATCCATGTTTTTGGTAAAAAAGCAGGTACTATTTGATGTTAATTCGTTTGATGAGAACTTGCCTACGTTTGTCGACATAGATCTTTGGCTAAGGGTAGCCCAAAAGGGATTTACTTTTGATTATGTAGATGAACCTCTTATTGTAAAACACGAACATAAAGGCGAACAAATAGCCAAGAATCTTGATAAACGCTTAAAAGGTCTTGAAATTTTTTCGAAAAAATGGGGCAGTGAAATAATTCGGATTTCAGGACACAAGCATTATCAATATTTTAGGAAAAGTAAAGTACAAGCTGTGGTAACTTCAATTGTCGACAATCCACCTAAAAATTACAGAAGAGAAATTAAACAGTCGTTATCAAGCCTGATTAAATATCGGATTTTTAATGTAAAACAGTACGTTAAGATATTCATAATTCTAATTTTCGGAAAAAAGGTTCTAAATCTGATACAGCAGAACATATCGCATGGTATTTAAAAAGAAATTTATTCAAAATGTTGCCAAGTTTGGTGGTTATACATACCTTCTTCAATTTATTGAATTTGCCTCTACAATCATTCTATCAAGGCTTATTAGTCCCGAAGAATATGGATTTGTTGCATTAATAACAGTATTTAGCGGATTTATTTATGTGTTTAGTGACGTAGGCATCCGGCATGCAATTATCAGATCAGACTATAAAAAAAGGAAAATAGGTTTATTTTTTGGATTAACTATCTGGCTTGGATTAACTCTATTTATTGTTTTCTCCTTATTAAGTTATCCAATTGCATTGTTCTATGGTAATATGGAATTGATATTTCCAACCTTGGTTATTGGAGTAGCATTCTTAACGCAGTCACTAAATATCGTTCCTCTTTCAATTGCATCCAAAAATCTGATGTTCAACACAATTGGAATTGCCAAATTTCTACAAACAGTTATTTCACTTACCATGATGATCTCCCTGGCCTTTCTTAATTTTTCATACTGGGCTTTAATCATTCCGCTTGCTGTTTCTCCAATTTTCAAATTCATTTACTTGTTGCGTAGTGTTTATTTTAATCGGAAAATTATCAGTATAGCAGAGGCCTGGAAACTATTAAAAGAAATAAGCTCATTAATTGGAAGTATCACAGTAAGTGGCATTATAAATTATTGGGCAAGAAATGCCGATAATATAATTGTTGGCAAAATATATGGAGAAGGAGCTCTGGGACTCTATAATCGGGCATACAAATTCATTTTTCTTGCCATACGATTAATAACCTATATCTTTGGAACAGTTTCCTTCCCCAGTTTAAAAATATTAAAGGATACAGCTGGCGATGGGCCAATTATACGAAAAGAATTTTTATCTATTCTTGGCATTATCAGTATTCTTAACTACCCAATAGCTTTTATTCTGATTTTATTTTCTGAGCCTTTGGTTTTAATTTTATGGGGAACAAACTGGATTGGAGTTGCTCAATTTTTACCCTATATCGGGGTATTAATTCTAACACAAACAATATTCTCAGCAACAACAGACTTTTATGTTTTGTTACATAAAGAGAAAACTGTTTTTAAGCTAGCTATAATAAATACAACAGTAATTCTTACTGGTATCGTAATTGGCTCTCTCTTTTCTCCTCTCTACATAATAATATGTTATACCATTGCTTATCAAATACTAGTTGTTACTCAGACTTATGTTGGCTTTTATAAATCCTTGGGATACAAAACCTCTGATTTATTGCGCTTTTGGGGACCAAAATTTTTATATACGACAGTACTTGTTTATTTTATTTATAACGATATGTTTAATCTTCAGGTAGCCATCGCTATTTTATATATTGTCCATATTACTTATTATCAAAGGGAAGATATTGGTAAAGTTCTATCATTTATTATAAAAAAGAAAGTACCCCCAACCCTTACTCAAGAAATAGAACCTTAATGCCCCATATAATATATTCCTAAAGTTATGAGAATTATTCACGGTATTTAAAAGAATATTGCCCTCATATTAACATAGCAAGAATGAAACTTATGCCTATATTTGATATTACTTTATGTAAGGTGCAGGCTCTTGGATTAGGGCACTTTTATAAAAACCCCTTTACCGTTTCCAATATATGTTAAATATTGAATATAGTTATAATTTCACAAAAATGATTATTAATGAAATGATTAAATTGATACTTAAACAATATATTAAACATCTGGCAAATATTAACAGTTATAATAAAAACGAATAATTAAATGTGTTAGAGAAGAATTAATATGTCAATGGGAAATAATTATTTAGCACTAGTGGCTGTAGGTGTACCGGTTTATAATGGCGAAAAATATTTACGTGAATGTTTGGATAGTATCCTTGCCCAAACTTATTCTAATTGGGAGTGTATAATTAGTATAAATTTGTCTGAAGATAACAGTCTGAAGATTGCAAAGGAATATGCTCACAAGGATAGCCGGTTTAAAATATATGAAGTAAAAGAATTTTGTGCATTAGTTGAAAATTGGAATAATACTTTTGTTTATTCAAATCAAAATGCAAAATACTTTAAAATAGTGCAAGCTGACGATTGGATTTATAAAGAATATCTTGAAAAAATGGTTGAGATGTTTGAAATAAATAGTGATATCGGCCTTGTTTCCTCATACAGAATTGCCAACAAAAAAGTACTGCCTCGAGATTATAATATTTATGATCAGGAAGTAAAAAATGGGGCTGATATTTTATATAAACAATTAACCAAACAAATTGATTACATGGGGACAATAACTACAGTTATGTTCAGGATGAAACACCTTAAAGAATTAGATAATTTTCCAAAAATATTTGATGAATCAAGTTTTCATATAGATATGGAGCTTGACTATAAAATATTGAAAAATACTAACATGGGGTTTGTGCCGCAAATTTTGTCTTATACCAGAAGGCACGAGGAATCTGGCACAACGACAATTGTAAATAAGGTTAAAACTATTTTTCAACACGATGAAAAAGTATATTTTGATTATTTAAAAGAATTTCCTGATTTAAAAATATGGTATAAAAAACTACGATTAAAATATGCTTCTTTCTACATGTTCAATATAATATATAGAAGAAAAAAGGTGCTTAAATGGCATAGAAAATATCTTATTAGACCATTTACATTACAAGAATATGTTTTGGGAGTATTGTTTTACAACATAGTTACTTTGGTTTTAAATAAAATAATCACAAAATCTAAAAATATCTTAATGCTAAATCTAAAAATCAATACTAATGTTAAAAAAAATCAAAAGATATATAAAACTTAAGGCTTTTAGTGGAAATACAGTCTATTGTCCTTGTTGCGAAAAAGGCTTTCACACATTTCTTCCCAAAAAAGGTATTGGAGGAATTTATAGGCATAATTCAATATGTTTAAATTGTAATTCTCTAGAACGCGACAGACTGTTAATACTATTTCTTAGAAAAAAAACGAACTTATTTAAGGACAAAATCCATCTTTTACATGTTTCACCTGAACGATCTCTTTTTAATTTGTTAAATCGGCAGCCTAACATAACATACAATCCTGTTGATAAATTTGAGGACGGATATGAATATCCAAAATCAACCGAATATATGGATATTACTGAAATAACTAAAAAAAATAACACATATGATGCAATAATCTGTAGTAACGTTCTAGAACATGTTCCTGATGATAAAAAAGCCATGTCAGAACTATATAGAGTTTTAAAACCAGGAGGATGGGCAATCATTCAAGTCCCAATCGATTATAACAGAGAGCAAACATATGAAGATTTAAGCATTACAGATCGAAAGGCAAGAGAAAAAGCTTTCGGATGGCCAGACCATGTTCGTTGGTATGGGAAAGATTATTTTCAGAAATTAAGAGATACAAATTTTCAGGTTGAGATTCAGAAATATGCTAGTGAGTTTTCCGAAGAAGAACTTTTCAAATATGGAATAATTCCCAATGACAGTATTTTTTTATGCAAAAAATAAAATAGGTATATTAATATTAACTGAGATAATATTATAATTAAAATTAAACTGAAGGAGTATAGAACTTCAAATCAAATAGCCAATTGTTTTTTGTGGGAATCGAACTATATACATTTATATTAACATTTTTTAGCTTTCGTTTTTATTGTAAAGCACAAGCATGTATATCATTATATGAAAGTACTTATTTTTGATATAGAAATAACTGGGCATCACTGTGAATATCTTGAACATTTAGTGAATTATATTCAAAAAGAAAACAGTATTTACAACAGCTATTATTTTGTTGTTCATCCTGAATTTAACAAAAAATTTCCTTTAATAGCCACCAAAGCACTAAATTCTAATATCAAAATTTTATCTGTTACAAAAATCGAAATAAATAATTTGTATTCTGTTTCAAAGAGTAAATCAAACACAATAATAAATTCATATAAACAATACAATTTATTACTAAAATATGCCAATATTCTTAAGCCTGACAAATGCATAATAATGTTTCTGGATCGTTTTTTAAAACCCTTATCCTTTAAACGGCCAGAATTTGAAATCACAGGAATTTTATTCACACCGTTTGTCAAAGTGGATTCCAAACGAATAATTGATTCAAGGTTTAAATATTTACGCCGTAGAATTTTGAGATATTTATACACTCGTAATAAAAAAATAAAAAAGATTTTTATCCTAAACAATAAAAAAGTTATTCATGCATTAAACAAACAAACTAGAAGAAAAATATTTCATTATTTGCCAGACCCATTACCAGAAATCAGTGAGGAAATAGGCTTCAATATACGGATGACCAACCAAATTTCATCGTCGAAAAAAATTCTACTCCATTTGGGTTCATTGCGAAAATCGAAGGGTACCATAGAAATTTTGCAATCATTGAATTTATTATCAGATAAAATATCTTCTGCAATCAGTTTAATAATTGCAGGTAATCCCATAAACGAGGAAATGGATAACGAAATTAAGAAGAATCTCGAAAAGAATAAAAAAGTTCAAATTATTTACGTCAAGGGTTTTTTAACAAATTCCAGAATGAAAGCATACTTAAATCAATGTGATATTATTATTATGCCTTATAAAAATTTTCTTGCATCAAGTGGGATTATCGGGCATGCAATTGCCTCAAATAAACCGGTAATAGCAAATAAAAATGGATTAATTGGAGAAATCATAAAATCAGATTGGAAAGGCGAATTAGTTTTCCCTATTGAACCTATGAAAATTGCAGTAGCCATAGAAAAAAGTATAAAAACAACATATCCTGTGATTAACAATTCCAATTTTATTAAAGAGCATACTCCTTACAATTTTGCGAAAACACTCCTGCATAACTAGGATTTTACAATTGTAATATATTCAACCATTTATCATGAGAACAATTGCACAATTACATATCCCACAAATTATAACAATTCTATTTTGCTTCTCAATATTTCTAAGATATTTGGGAGGTGACTTTCATTTGATAAATATTGGAATTCCAATTGCATTAACAATTTCCTTATCATTATATTACAGTTTCCAATCGAAAAAAGCTTTCGTTTATAACTCTTACACACTTCTAGTTATCTTTTTTATTTTGTACTTATTTTTAGGAACATCCTATTCAAAAGCTTCAAATTATGGTTTCCAAAAAACAATAATTCTATTTTTATTCATTGTAATGTCGATAACCTCAGCACGTTACATTGTTTCAAATTTCAAACTGTTCTTGTTTTCCAATTTTGTATTGTTCATTGCATTCATTTCTATTTACTTTATTTTATATGGAAATTTCAGTAATGTTTTGGGTCTATTAAGCATAAGCCAAAGAACAGAAATGGGAGCTGGAGTTTTCGGAGTAATTCCCGCATCGCGATACATTGGTTTTAACTTGATATGTATGTTTTATTTGTTTTTTTTGTATTGCCCTAAAATGCGGTTTAAGAAACTGCTTTTTATATTTATTTCTTGCATAGGAATTATTATGATGATTTTGTTTGGTAGCAAAGGCCCCATTCTTTCACTCATTGCAGCCCCCTTCTTGCTGTTATTATTTCACAAAAAGAATAGTTTTAAAAAAAATATCATTTTATTATTTTCAATAGGAATATTTTTAACCATTTTAATTAAACCAGAATATATTTTAAAAATTATACCTTTCAAATATCAGACCTACTTCGAATACCGGTATTTCAATTACGAAGGATATTTAAATGATCGTCCCAAATTAATAAAGAAGGCTATTGCCGATATTGATAACAATACTTTTCTATTTGGAAAAGGAACCGGAAACTTCGGTTATTTATACTCTCATAAAGATATTCAAATATATCCCCACAATATTTTTATCGAATTTCTATATGAAAACGGTTTATTTGGATTACTTCTTTTTTTATTTATTCTTTTAAAAAACTTAGTTACTAAATCTACCCTCTCGGAATACATAAGTTCCAGCTCCTGTATTCTTGTATTAATTTATTACTTTTTGATAAACGCACAGGTAAGTGGAGATTTTTCCAACAATTTTTTGATTTTCATTTTTTTAATACTGCTCCAATTCCAGATAAAAAATGAAAAAGAATTACATGACATCATTCAGGTAATTAATAAATTAAACTTGAGACAGAAAAATTTTAGCCGCATTTAAAAAATACTGCACATCTCAAAAAAAAATTTGAATATGCATATCTCCTATTCAGTAATCATTCCTCATCGCGACTCTGTTGAGTTACTGCGAAGAGCAGTTAAATCAATTCCTGAAAGAATAGATATTCAAATAATTGTAGTCGACAATAGTCCCAAACCGATAAACTTAACTTCTTTAATTCACCGCGAAAAAGGATGTTTTGAGATTCTTTATTCCAACTGTAGGCACGGCGCAGGTCATGCCCGCAATGTTGGGTTAACATCGGCACAGGGTGACTGGATCCTTTTTCTGGATGCAGATGATTTTTATGTTTCTGGTGCATTCGAAGCTTTCGACAAATATGTTGATACTGATTTTGACATTGTATATTTTTCCCCAACTAGTGTTTATTCAGATACTTTTAATGAAGCCGAAAGACATAAAGTTTATGAAAAATTAGTTTCCAAATTTGAATCTGGAAAAGAAAAAACTGAGGATAACCTAAGATACTGGTTCGTTTCTCCCTGGTCTAAATTAATTCGGCATAGCTTAATTCAGAAATACAATATCAGATTTGACGAGGTTCCTGCTTCAAACGATTTGTTGTTTTCTATTAAAAGCGGACATTTTGCAAAAAAAATATACGCCGATAATTTTCCTGCTTATTGCATTACCATTAATAAAGGATCATTAACAAGAACCATTAGTAAAAAAAACTCACGTTCAAGGTACTGTGCTTATATAAGACAATATCAGTTTATGGTACTAATAGGAAGGCCTGATCTGCGTTTTAGATTGCTTTCTACTGTCCTAAAATCGTTACGTTTTGGAATAAAAGAATTTGTCTGGTACATTTCTAAAGCTCATAAAGAAAAAGTAAATATTTTTCTTGGAACAAACCAATGGCTTAGTCTCGTTTATAAATATTGCATTCGCAATAAACGAAACAGATATAAAAACTATACAATTATAGAAAATTAAATAACTGAATTCGGCTTTATCTCTTTCAAAAGTTGATATCAATATTACCATTAATACGGTGTTGTGCCGTCGCAATAGAATTATGCTTGCTCCTGTTTGTTTATTCACATATAACCGGCTTAACGAAACAAAGCTAACAATTAACTTTCTACGTCGAAATTTCTTAGCCAGCGAAAGCCATTTGTATGTTTTTTCGGATGGTCCAAAAAACGAAACTGACCTTTCTAAAGTACTTCTGGTTAGAAAGTTTATAAAAACAATTGATGGATTTAAATCGGTAAGTATTTTCGAGTCAGAAAGCAATATTGGCTTGGCAAATTCCATAAAAAAAGGAGTTTCCAAAATTCTTGAGAAATATGAAACAATTATTGTTTTAGAAGATGATTTAATCACGTCTACAAATTTTTTAACTTTTTTAAATCAGGCCTTAGTTTTCTATCGCAACCAAAATCGAGTATTCTCGATTGCAGGCTATAGTCATAAAATTCAGATTCCCCATAATTATAATTATTCTGTTTATCTGCGAGGTAGGCCAACATCTTGGGGCTGGGCAACCTGGAGAAACAGGTGGCAAACGGTAGACTGGGAAATTAAAGATTGGGAGAGCTTTCGAAAAAACAAAAAATTAAAACAAGCATTTAACTCACATGGAAGCGATTTATTTCGAATGCTAAAAAACAGCATGGAAAGCAAAAACGATTCATGGGCAATCCGTTTTGCTTATAACCAGATTCATCAAAATAAATTAACAGTATCTCCTATCATCACAAAAGTAATGAATATTGGATTTGGGAATCAAGCCACTCATTGTAAATCCAGTAATAAAATGTTTGAGGGCTCAATAGATACAACTGGCAACAGAAATTTTTCATTTACCAATAAAATTGAATTAACACAGGCAATTAATGAACAAGTAATTCGGAATAGTTCAATAAAACAAAGGATAATAAACAAGCTAAAAACTACACTTGGGATCCCCCGCAAACAACAAAACCTGAACAATATCTTACAAGCATTAAGAATACAAAAATGAAACGACCATGATAAAATCTTTCACATACATAAGAATAATTATAAATGGTAGTTCCTTCTGTTGCATTAAAAACTAAAAATTTATAACCAGATGAAAATCGGTATTTGGGGAAATTATTATTACGGGAATTTCGGCGATGACTTAATGGCCATTGCAATTGCCAGACACATAAAAAAGTGTGGACATGTCCCTGTTGTATATCGTTTGAACAAACAATTGGCCAATCAGTATGAAATAGAATCTGTTGAAACAATTAGAGAATTAGTAAAAGATTCAGATTTTTGTGTTATCGGAGGTGGAGGTGTATTGGTAAGCTACAAATGGTTAAAAAGGATTTTCAGTCCTGTTGCACGAAAATTTGAAACCGACTTTAAAGCGCTTTTAAATTCCTTAGCTCTCCATAAGGTTTATATTTATCCCATATCAATTGGAGGGGATGGAAAACCGACAGCAAAACTCTCGGTATGGAGGAAATTTTTTTTTAACAGTAAATATTTAAAGGAAGGAACAGTTAGACTCGATGGCGATGTTCAGCTTTTAAATAAATTTGGGAAACAATTTTCTTTTTACCCCGACATGCTTTTTGATGTTGCCAGTCATTTCAAAGTAAAAAAATTAAAACCAAATGATAAAGTAATAAAAGTTGGCCTTAATTTGATTGCTAAAGACCTAGTTAATGAAACCTGGCACAAACAATTAATAGAATATGCAAAAAAGCATTCCAATATTAAGTTATTTTTCATAAAATCTCATCTACCGGGATATAATATTGATTATGAATTTGGACCAACGGATGTCGCCGAAAACATTGAAATATATCAATATTCAAATCCAACAGAAATTTTAAGTTTCCTTGCTTCATTAAATCTAATAATCTCATCAAAACTTCATATAGGGCTCACTTCGCTTTCGCTTGGAACACCCTTTTTTAGTTTTAAGGGAAGAAATAAAACAAAGGCAATGCTAAGCTCAATAGAAGCAAATAAAGCAATCTTAGAAAGTAATTTCTCAATTATCAACTTTATAGCAAACAATATACTAGAGACAAAAGAAAAAAATATGGAACTGTTTAATATGGAACTATTACAAACCCTTAAGATGCAAAGTAAAAAACATTTTGAGTTCCTCGACTCCATACTTGAATCATATGCAAAAAAATAAAACGAAACAAAAAATATTGTTTATTTTACAATTACCTCCTCCTGTTCATGGATCTTCAGTTGTGGGACAATATGTAAAAGAAAGTTCAGTTATTAACGAAGCTTTTGACTGCCATTACTTGAATTTGTGTATCTCATCTAAAATGAACGAAATCGGAAAAAGTAATATCAGCAAACTATTGCGTTACCTGGCTATTTTAGGCAAAGGAATCTGGCAGTTAACAACGTTTAGGCCCCAGCTGTGCTATGTTGCTATTACCATAAAAGGATTTGCTTTGTATAAAGATGCTATATTGGTATTACTTGTAAAACTATTTGGCGTAAAACTAGTGTATCATTTACACAATAAAGGAGTTAGTAATTGGCAGGATAAACCTTTTGATAATTTTGTTTACAAAAATGTTTTTAAAAATGCAGAAATTATTTTGCTATCGAAATACCTGTATCCCGATATACAGAAATACGTTAGCATGAATCGAGTACATTTTTGCCCCAACGGTATACCTTTGGCATCAAGTAAAACAAAAAAAACAAACAATAGTCATAAAAATCAACCAGTAAGAATATTATTCCTATCTAATTTAATCGAATCGAAAGGAGTTTATGTATTGCTGGAAGCCTGTAAAATATTACAAAATAAAAACATTCCTTTTTCTTGCACCTTTATTGGTGGCGAAGGCGATGTAAGTAAAGAAAATTTTCAGTCCAAAACAAAAGAATTAAACTTGTTTAATGTGCATTATGCAGGGAAAAAATACGGAATAGAAAAAGAACAAGCCTTTACGAATACGGATATCTTCGTTTTTCCTACTTTCTACGATTTTGAAACATTTGGATTAGTAAATTTAGAAGCCATGCAATTTCGCTTGCCTGTAGTATCAACTTTTGAAGGAGGCATTCCGGATGTGATAGAAAATCGGGTTACCGGATTTTTAGTACCACAAAGAGATGCACAGGATTTAGCCAAAAAATTAGAAATACTTATTAAAAATCCCCAGCTACGAATTCAAATGGGAGAAGCCGGTTATTTAAGATATAAAAACCAATTTACATTAAGTATTTTCGAAAACAGACTAAAGGATATTTTAACTGAACTTCTTAAAAAAAACTCACCCTTTGCACAAGCGATACGAAAGACTGCTAGCCCAACGGCTAATCCACAATATTAGATTTCCATTTTTCTTAAAATTCAAATAACTATTAAAATGAAAAATAATTATCAAATAAAAATTTTGTATATGGTAATAGCGGTATTCATTTTAAATTCATGCAGAAGTACCAAAGATATTGCAATGTTCCAAGATTTGGAAAGCAGAAATTATTTACAAAATTCAATTAACAAACCCGCGGCTCACAAAATTAAACCTTTCGATAATCTATATATCAGCATTTTAACACTCGACGAGGAAGTTAACAGAATATTTAACCCAAGTATGGGAGGTGATGGGTACTCATCAGGAACCCATCAAATGTATGGGACACCAACAAGTCAGTACCTAAACGGCTATGAAGTAAAAGCTAATGGCATGATTGAGTTACCCATTCTGGGAGAGATACAATTTGCAGGATTAACCCTTGCTGAATCAGAAGAACGATTGAAGAAAAAAGCGGAAGAATTTTTAACCGCACCGACCGTAAAAGTAAAATTATTAAACTTCAGAATTAATGTTCTAGGGGAAGTTAATCAGCCTGGTTTCTTCTATAACTATGAGGGTGATATAAACATTATTGAAGCAATTAGTTTGGCCAACGGAATAACTGCTTACGCTGACCTTAAGAATGTGATAGTAAACCGACAAACAGCTACAAGTACAAATTCATTTAAACTAGATATAACTAACAGCAACATTTACAAATCGGAAGTGTACTATCTACAACCCAACGATCTAGTTTATATTCCTCCTACAGAACTGAAACGCAGAAGTGAAAATGAACGCTCATATACCCTATTCCTCTCAACGATTTCGACAATATTAGTCGTTTTCACATTTTTCAATTAAACAATATCTAAATTCGGATTTAGCATGGAAAAGATAGAAGAAATTATTTCCAGGATTGATTCTCACCAAAGAAAAGAGTCGACTAAGGAACTAAAAAAATACCTAAAGAAATGGCCTTGGTTTGTTATTTTTTGTTTCATTACCATTTCTTTATCCTTTTTTAAGTACCGAAACTCGCCTACCATTTACGAAATAAAAAGCCGTATACTGGTTATACAGGAGAATCAGGGATTGAACTCCGTTTTAGCTTTCAATAACCAAGCATTGTCGATGGGAGGTGCTACTACAAATATTGAAAACAAAATTGGCATACTAAAATCTTATACCCTTTTCCGAAAAGCACTTATTAATCTTGACTGGCAAACTTCGTGGTTTAAAAAAGAACTACTCTATAATAAAGAATTATACCAACAAGAGCCTTTCGAATTAATTCTACCTCCCAATGCTATTAATGCACAAGAAGTACTTTTAGAAATAGTGCCAATTAATGATAAAGAGTACAAGATTATAGCCGAAGGAGAAACAGACCAAAACGGTTACCATCAATTTATCGATATCAATGAACGGGTAAAATTTGGAACTCCTTTTAATAACGAATTTTTTAATTTTACATTGAATAAGGGGCATGGAATAATTGACAATACCTATTTCCTGAAATTCAACAATTTAAATTCAATAACAAAACGCTACCTCCGAAAAACCGATATCAACGTTGAAGGACTTGGCTCCGATATGATATCCATTGTTATTAACGGAAATGTCATTCAAAAAGAGGCTGATTTTATAAACGAACTAAATAACGTTTTTATTCAGTTTGGGATGGAGAACAAAAATATTAGTTCCGATAATTCATTGGAATTCATTGACTCTCAGCTATCGCGAATAAAAACAAAACTACAAACAGCCGAAGAGAATGTCAGTAATTACCGTAGAAACAAACAGGTAATTAATTTAAGCCAGGAAGCCCAGTTAGTTTATCAGAAACTTGAAGAAGTTGATGAAGAAAAATATTTAACCCAATTGCAAATTGACTACTACAGAGATTTGCAACAATATCTGGATGATTCTAAAAAAATATCAGAAATGGTAAACCCATCTGTAATTGGCATAACAGACGCCAATTTAAACGGAATGTTATCGAAACTAATGGAACTCTATAGTAGAAAGGAAGTTTTATCGTACAGTGTAAAAGAAAAAAGCCCGACTTTTATAATGCTCGAAAAAGAAATAACCATAACCCGTGATGGGTTGGAAGAAACATTAAAAAATCAATTAAAAGCTACCGAATCTATTTTAGAAAGTGCAGAAAAAAGGTATAAATCAATGGAGGCCAGGATTAAACAGTTACCCGAAACAGAAAAAGAATTGATTGGAATTCAGCGGGAATTTGATTTAAACAATGACTTGTATACCTATCTGCTACAAAAAAGAGCAGAAGCTTCTATCTCGAAAGCATCCATAGCTCCCGAGGTTCAGATTATCGATCCGGCCATTGCTGAAGCTTCGAAGCGAGTTGGTCCAAATATGATTAAATACATCGGGATAGGTATTATTACTGGGGTAGGATTGCCATTTGTTTTAATTACCTTGCTTAGCTTTTTTAACAACAAGATAGAATCGCGGGAAGAAATTGAGAAATCAAGTAAAATACATGTATTCGAAGGAATTGTTAAACACAAATACAAAGTAAAACTTCCCGTAGTTCATCATCCGCGTTCTGGCATTGCCGAATCATTCAGAGGAGTTAAATCAAACATTAACGCTATTCTTAAACAACCCGGTTCAAAAGTTATTTCAATTAATTCATTAATTCCAGGCGAAGGGAAGTCTTTTATTTCATCGAATTTATCGGCTATAATTGCAAAGGCCAACAATAAAACCTTATTGATTGGAGCAGATATGCATAAACCAACCCTACACCTCTATTTAGGAGTAGAAGAATGCGATGGTTTGAGTAATTATTTAAAAAATGAAAAAAGCATAGATGATATCATAGTTCCTTCATCGTTACCTAACCTTAGTTTTATTCAGGCTGGTCCAGTTCCTCCTAATCCATCGGATCTGGTAAACAACATCAAATTTGCACATTTAATTGAAAAAGCTCGCCATTTATACGATTACATAATTATTGACAATGCTCCATTAATGCTGGTACCAGATGCCATATTATCAAGCGACTTTTCAGACTTAAGTATATTTCTATTAAGGATTAACCATAGCCACAAAGAGCAAATAACCCAAATTAATAAAATTGTGGATTTCAATAAAATAAAACGTGCAGCCATAGTAATTAACGATGCCCCAGACCGAGGGTATAGTTATGGAAATAAATACTGGAAAAAAGGATATGGCGACTATAAACACAATATAAGTATTGCTTAATTACTAGTTCTATTGAGTACAAACAACTTTGAAAACGATAAATTATGACACAACTTTGTAAAACGTGTATTCTCCCAGTTAACTATTCCGGTATTTCTTTTGATAATAAAGGAATCTGCAATTTCTGTAACAACTATAAACCAATACGATATCTAGGCGAAGAAAAACTGAAAGAGGACATTGCAAAATTACGTACTTCAGATAGTAACAACAATTATGATTGTGTTGTGAGTTTTAGTGGAGGAAGAGACAGTACGTTTTTACTGTGGTACGTTGTTAATATTCTAAAATTAAATCCACTTGCCGTATTTGTAAATTCGCAATTAATTCCACAACAGACCTTATCAAACATAAACAAAACGGCAAAAAAACTTGGTGTTCAGTTAATTATCAAAGAACACGATTATCTCAAAAATTGCATAACACACTTCTTGAAATCATGGATGAAATATCCCGACCCTTCTACGCTTATAACTTTATGTACCGGCTGCCGATTAGGATTTACAAAACATGTATTCCAAGAAGCCAAAACCAGAAAAATACCTATAATATTTGCAGGAGGAACTCCATTTGAAAAAGGCTTTTTTAAACGAAACCTTATTTCAAATAGCAAAATTAATAGTTTCTCATTTATAAAAGAATTTGGTAAACAGGTCATTAAAAATCCCATCCTTATTTCAAGACCAAATTGTTCAAGAATTTTAGCAGAAGAATATTTTCGGGTTCCAAAACTTTGGAGCACAAAAAAAAGAAATGGCAAGCCAATAAAAATCGAACCTTTTATAAAATATTTTAGGTGGGAAAAAGACAAAATTGAACGAATACTTAAAAATGAATTAGATTGGAAACGTTATCCGGGACTGCAATCGTCGTACAGAGGTGATTGCGAAGTTGGAATAATCCGGCAGTTTTATTACAATAAAATGTTAGGGTACAACGATAAGGACGACCATTTAAGCTGGTTGGTTAGAGACAAACAAATATCCCGAAACGAAGCCATGAAAAAAGTAAATACTGAGAAAGAAACCAGTCTTGATATTCTTAAATCCTCCTTTGAAAAACTTGGGTTAGACTTTACTTCTTTCAATGCTGCAGTTGAAAAGAACGCACAAAAACATAATATTCGCTTCGTATAATTCTAGCTGCATGTTTCGAATAAACCTATGTAATTTATCATTATGAATCCATCAGCAAAAGTTTTATCTATTATGGGGTACTCTGTCTATTCATCAACACTTGATAATATAGAGCTGAATGCTTCGGAATCGAAACTGCTAACAACAATCAGTCCAAATTCGTATGGTATATCAACAAAAAATGCACTTTTCCGACGCGCGTTAAAAAACTCCGATTATTTAGTGTTAGACGGTGTATATTTTGCACTTGCATCGCTCCTGCTGCAGGGAAAAAATATTAAGCGAAATCAGGGTCCCGATGTATTTTATCATTTTATGAAACGCATAAATAGTCAGAGCGGAAAAGTATTTTTCTTAGGTTCTTCTCCTCAAACACTCGAAAAAATTAAAAGTAGGGCTAAAGTTGACTACCCAAATCTTAGCATAGAATCATACTCGCCTCCTTTTAAAAAAGAGTTCACAAAAGATGATAACTTAAAAATGATTGCCCTCATTAATGGTTTTAAACCAGATGTATTGTTTGTTGGGATGACATGCCCCAAGCAGGAAGAGTGGTCCTATCAACTAAAAGGGAAACTTAAAACCAGTCTGATTTGTTGTATAGGTGCAGTATTCGACTGGTATGCCGGAAACCAAAAAAACATTCATCCGTTATGGTGGAAAATGCGTTTAGCTTGGTTAAAAAGAACAATCGACCGACCTGAAATTCTAAAACGCTATCCCAATATCGGCATCTTTTTTATGCATCTATTTTATGCAGTTATTGGAATTAAAAAATATAAATATGGTAAATTCTAAACTAAAACTAGCAATAATTGGTATTGGACGGATGGGTATTACGCATTACTCAATAATAAACAGCCACCCGATGGTACAAATAAAAGCAGTTGCTGATACATCATCTCTTATTCTTAGCTTATTAAAAAAATATAAGAAAGAGATAAATATATATACCGATTATAACCAACTTTTCGAAAAAGAAGAGATCGATGCAGCTATTATTTGCACTCCTCCGGCATTGCATTATCCAATTACTTTAAAAGCCGGAAAAAAGGGAATTCATGTTTTTTCAGAAAAACCTTTTACAACCGATGATATTAAATCACAAGAACTTGCAAGGCTATTCAATCAAAAAAAAATTATAAACCAGGTTGGTTATGTAAACAGGTTTAACGATGTATTTAGGCAAGTAAAACAGTACATCGAAAAAGGAGCCATAGGGCAGATTATCCGCTTCAAATCGGAGATGTACAGTAAAACAATAACAAAAAGTGACGACGGAAAAACATGGCGGGCAACACGCGAAAATGGAGGCGGTGCTGTATATGAGGTTGCATCTCATGCAATCGATTTGGTAAATTTCCTAATAGGTAAACCCGACAAAGTAACCGGCTCAAGTTTAACTTCAATATTCTCGAAAAATGTTGAAGATGCAGTGAATGCCACTTTTTTGTATAAAAATGGAGTTTCGGGGACATTAAATGTGAATTGGAGCGACGAAAGCTACCGTAAACCAACCAATAAAATCGAAATTTTTGGAACAAAAGGAAAAATTCTTGCCGACCAGCATAGCCTGAAGATTTTTCTGAAAGAAAAACTGCCAGAGTATAATTTGTCCAATGGGTGGAACTCAATTTACATTACTGATATTTTTAAATCGGTGCCATTTTACGTGCGTGGTAATGAATATACGGCTCAGCTTTATCATTTTATTAATTGCATTTTAGGAGTAGAAAACACAAATAAGTGTTCTTTCGATAATGCAGTTGATACCCACAAGGTAATTGATGCGATTTTTAATGATTATAAACAAAACGGGACCTTTTAATTATGCAAACAATTGATAAAATAATATTTGGCGACAACCAATTTTTTGGAATTAACCACATGTCGCAGGAAAAGGCTCAACAATTAGCAGAAAAATTTTTCGACAATTCAAGCATTTTTAAGGTATACCAAATGGCTTTCGATTGTGGAATTAGAGCCGTGATGCTTAACAGCAACGACAGAGCAAAAGATATTTGCGAACACTTCATTTCCTCAGGATCAAAATATCCCGACATTAGTTGGTACCCTTCCATCCCTTACCCTCATAAGTATGCAAACTTAATTAGCGAGAAAGGAATTTTTCCGACCATTAACGAAATTCTTTTTAAAAACAATTCAGCAAGGGGCATATTAGGAATGATAAGCAAAGGCAGCACGGCAATATTAAGTAAAGACGCTATTAAATTAATGAAAATGCTGATTGACATTGAAATGAAAATGTTTAAAGGGTTAAATGTTAAAGTTATTTTCCTTCAAAATATAATTACCGATCTGTTTTTAGGATTTGAAATTGCCGAAATTTTCCAGGAATATTGCATATACATCAAAAAAAAATACAATGCTTTACCCGGATTAATCACGCAAAACATGCCTGTTTTAAAAGCCAAACTTGAAGAATGGGGTATTGAAGGAGTTGTAATTTGTACCTCGTTTAACAAGTTGGGTTATTTAATGTCGCCCGATATAAGTTCATACATCACCGCAGCAAAAAATAACGATAAGTCTAAGTACCAAATAATGACAATGTCAACTTTAGCCTCCGGTTCAATTCCGGCAAAAGATGCTTATGATTTTATTAACCAACAAAATATTCAATCGGTAGTTTTTGGAGCCTCATCGAAAAAACATATCGAAGAGACAGTTTCGCTCATAAACATAAATAATGTCAACTAGTTTTCCCTAAAATATAATACACACGACAACTGTAAAAATGGTTTTCGAGGCATCCGTAAAATTTATATTTATATGTTGCATTCTTCTTTTTTGCAACAAATTAAGGTCGCAGGAGTTAACTCATTTTTCAATTCAAAACTCAACACTTGGCGCCCCCAAAGAACATCTTCCTTTTTGGTTTTATGCTAACCAACACGGAAAGATTGAAGGCGACAACGCATTCTTAAATATTACTGATGTTGGTATCAATCATAATTCGGTAGTTGCTGATAATACGACACTCGGTTGGAAAGCAGGCTGTAATTTAATTGCTGCCATAGGAAATACTAGTTATTGGCAACTTAACCGTTTATATGGCGCAGTTTCACTCAAGGGTTGGGAACTAAAAGCAGGTATGTTTTATGACCCTATTCACTATGACGGTCTATCAACCACTAACGGAAATCTAATTCGAAGTGGCAATGCTCGTCCTTACCCGAATATAAGTTTATCAAACACAAGTTATAAACCTGTTCCTTTTCTCGATAGCTGGCTAAACTTTAAAATTGAATACGACGAAGGACTGTTAAATGACAACCGTTATGTTGAAAGTACACATTTACACCATAAATCTTTATATTTATTGATAACCCCCGGTCAAAGTTGGGATATTCAAATCGGATTAGAACATTTTGTAATGTGGGGTGGAACATCGAAAGACGAAGAAATTGGTGAGTTGCCTAAAAGTTTTAACAATTACCTCCGGTACATTTTTGCGCTTCCCGGAAATGAAGATTTTCCAGAAAATGGTCAATTAAATAAATCGGGGAATCATTTGGGTACTTACCAATTTAAATTTAGGCAACGGCTATCTAACGCAAATTTATCGTTTTATCTTAGCCATCCTTTCGAAAATCATCCAGGCATGCAATGGAAAAATTGGCAAGACAATCTGCTAGGGGTATACTTAAACTTCAAAAGTAAGCATAATTTTATCACCAATATTCTTTATGAATTCACCAATACCAGGCATCAGAATATAAATGATTCGCTTTATGTCTTCAATGAGGAAACAAATGAGTGGAGACAATATTTATACGAAGATTACTTCAACCATTTACTATTTAAAACAGGATTTACTTATCACGAAAAAGTATTAGGCTCTCCCCTCTTCTTTCCAATAGAACAATACAATGATGATTCTGGTACAAATTGGTATGCCATACGTTCGACCCGTTTTTTATCGCACCACTTTGGAATTTCCGGCAACCTGACAAGTAATATAAAATGGAAAGGATTATTCACTTATGTTCAACATTTAGGAACGTATAAAAGCCCATATGACACTCCTCAAAAACAAATTTCGAGCTATTTCGAAATTCAATATGCAAAAACCGAATTTCCTTTTGAAACAATACTTTCGTTTGCAGCTGACAATGGAAACAGTATAAGTAACAAATTTGGGATTCAAATCTCATTATTAAGAAGTTGGTAAAAATCGGTCATCCCATCTAAAAAACTACAAACCGACGCTTCTTTCTTAACTTTTATAGAACCATGAAAATACTAATCACCGGAGCTTTTGGCTTCGTTGGGTCGAACCTATCACGGAGTCTAAAAGAAAGATTAAATGCTTATTTAATTGCACTTGACATTGTTGCTCCTGCAAAACATTACTATAACGATTTTTATACCTGGAACCAATTGCAAAATATCGACTGGAAAAATATTGATGCTATAATTCATTTAGCAGGAATGGCACACGATACAAAAAAGATTACAGATGAAAAAACCTATTTTGAGATAAATTTGGGATTAACTCAAAAAATTTTCAACTATTTTTTAAAGTCATCAGCTTCAAAATTTATATTTTTTAGTTCGGTAAAAGCTGCGGCCGATTCGGTAAAAGGAGAACTAACCGAAGCATATATTCCTAATCCGCAAACACCCTATGGGAAATCAAAACTAGCTGCCGAAAATTTTCTACAATGTCAATCGTATCCGGACGATAAAAAAATCTATATTCTGCGTCCGTCGATGATTCATGGGCCGGGAAATAAAGGAAATTTAAACATACTCTATAAACTAGTACAAAAAGGTTTCCCATGGCCACTTGGCCAGTTTGAAAACAAACGTTCTTTTACCTCAATTGACAACCTTACATTTGTTTTAAGCCGAATTTTGGAACAGAATATATCATCGGGAATTTATCACATATCAGATGACGAATATATTTCAACCAACCGTATAATACAGTTAATCGCCGAATCAAGAGGCCATAAACCGCGAATTTGGAATCTGAATAAAAAACTGATGAATAGAAGTGCCTGGCTTGGAGATATTCTTCACCTTCCACTAAACAGCGAACGTTTAAAAAAGCTCACGGAATCGTATGTTGTATCAAATAAAAAGATAAAAAAGTCACTCGAAATAAAAAAAATGGATGTTAATGCCGAAGAAGGACTTAAAAGAACCTTATCGTCCTTCTAATCAATCCATCCGGCAACAAAAATTAACTAAAAAAACAATTCCATTTAACAATCAAAAAGAAGAAGCGATGCATATCTATCTAATTGCTTTTGTAGTTCAATTATTGTTTTTACTGGTCTATTTTAAAGTTGCCAGATATTTTGAAATTGTAGACCGTCCTAACAGGCGCAGTTCGCATTATGTTATTACAATTCGTGGTGGAGGAATAATATTTCCGATTGCCGCTTTTTTATGGTTTTTTATGTTAGGCTACAACCATCAATGGATTTTTTCTGCTTTACTGCTTATTTCAGCTTTTAGTTTTTACGATGATATAAAACCATTATCATTCATAATAAGAATTTTAATTCAATTTTTAGCAGTAACTATCCTATTTTGGCAGCTTCATCTTACCGAGCTTCCCTGGTATGGAATTCTTATAATTTATCTCTTATCCATTGGGTGGCTAAATGCGTTTAATTTTATGGATGGCATAAACGGAATTACCGCAATTTACGGATTAGTAGCCCTGGGAACTTTAGCATGGCTAAACCACAACATAGATTTCGTGTCGCAGCAACTGATTCTCATACTTATTATTTCAGTGCTTTTATTTTCGTTTTTTAATGTGCGTAATAAGGCTAAAATATTTGCCGGAGATGTAGGCAGCATCAGTATAGCTTTTTTACTCGCCTGGTTTATAATTTTATTGATACAAAAAACCGGACACATCGAATATATTTTACTTTTTGCAGTTTATGGCATCGATTCGGTTATAACCATACTGTTTCGTTTACGACGTAGAGAAAATATTTTTAAAGCCCACCGCTCACATTTATACCAATACCTAAGCAATGAACTTAAATGGCCTCATTTAATTGTATCGTGTATGTACGGCATTGTACAATTGGGCATTAATATTCTTACAATTAAGCTTATTTCTGCCGAAAAAATAAGCACTAGCATATTTACATTTTTTTTTCTGGTTCTTTGTTTGGTTTATCTCATAATCAGATTTAGAGTTTTAAAAAAGCTACAAACAAAACCTTACTAACAACCTCATATAAAATTTATTAAAAATCGTTTAACGGTAAGAGTACTTTACTGTTTAAATAGAATTTAATGGTTTTTCTGTTTCTATTAATACTAAAACCTACCAATATGAAACATTTTATACATTATTTCTCGAAACACTATTTACCAAGTTGGATAGTTTTACTTTTAGATCTAACCATAGCTCTTATATCATGGTTTTTTGCCTATATCATTCGATTTAATTTCGATATGTCCCAAATAGAGATTTCTGAATCAATGTTAAACCTAATAGTCATCTTTCCAATCCTGATTTTTCATTTCTACAGGTTAAAATCGTATTCAGGAATTTTACGACATACTACCATTAAAGACATCACGCGTATCATCTCTGCCATAGCCTTAACAGGGCTAATCCTTACAATAATATCGCTTATTGGCAGGCTGTTACATTTACCTTCATTTCTGATATTGCCTATTTCGGTTATTATTATATTTGTACTACTGGTCTCCATCTTTTTAAGTTTATCGAGGATTTTTGCCAAGATACTTTTTCAATTCTGGAATCATACAAATAAAGTACCTCAAAGAATAATGATTTATGGTGCCGGAGAACTCGGACAAACCACTTATAACACCTTGTTGCTCGATTCTTCTGTTAATATTTCGTTGGTTGGTTTTATCGATAACAATCGTTCGTTACAAAACAAATATATTTCAGGAATACCCATTTATCAGGAAAAAAGAGCATTTAATGAGATTATTCCGAAAAAGAAAGTTTCTGAAATAATTTTTGCAACAGAAAGGACTGATATTACTTACAAACACAAAAGAAAAATAGCTGACATATGCATAAAACTTGGTATTGTTATTAAAGAAGTACCTCCGGTAAAGACATGGATAAACGGAGAACTGAGAGCAGCTGCTATTCAGCGCATAAAAATTGAAGATCTGTTGGGAAGAAATCTAATTCAATTGGATAAACAACTAATTAGCAGGGGATTAAAAGATTCGATAGTTCTTATTACTGGTGCCGCTGGTTCAATTGGCTCCGAGATTGTACGCCAACTCATCAATTTTAAAGTGCGAAAAGTAGTTTTATTGGATAAAGCCGAATCTGACTTATACAATTTACAACAGGAAATTATTGCAGATCATATAAATACAGACTTTGAGGTTATTGTTGGAGATGTAACCAATTCTGTAAAAATGCGGAAAATTTTTGAGCAATTCTCCCCATCAATAGTATTTAGTGCTGCCGCATACAAACACGTACCTCTTATGGAAGAATTTCCAAGCGAGGCCTTTCATGTAAATGTAGGTGGAAACAAAATATTGGCAGATCTTTCGGCAGAATTTGGTGTTAAAAAGTTTGTACTCATCTCAACCGACAAAGCTGTAAACCCAACCAATGTAATGGGGACAACAAAACGAATTAGCGAAATGTATATTCAGGCATTATCGCAATCGGGAAAATATACCACTCAGTTTATAACCACACGATTTGGCAATGTATTGGGTTCAAACGGCTCAGTAGTACCCTTATTTAAAAAACAAATAGAAAAAGGAGGACCTGTTACCTTAACCCATAAAAAAATTACGCGCTATTTTATGACCATTCCTGAAGCTTGTCAGCTCGTTTTAGAAGCTGGGTTCATGGGGAAAGGTGGCGAAATATTTGTTTTTGACATGGGACAACCAATTCGAATATTGGATTTAGCAAAGAAAATGATCTCTCTTTCCGGATTTATTCCTAACAGGGACATAAAAATAAAAGTTACAGGACTTCGGCCCGGAGAAAAGCTTTACGAGGAGTTATTTGACAATAAGTCACAAAAGCTTCTGCAAACCCACAATGATAAAATAATGATTGGTAAAGACCGAAAACACGACCTGTTCTCAGTTAATAAAAACATTATTGACATACTTCAAAACATAAACAATATAAGCCGCAATGATTTAATTGAACAACTCATGCGAATTGTTCCGGAATATGTTCCTAAAAATTCATATTTTAAACAAAAAGAGTTTGACCATTTTATGAATTTTAGCCCCAAGAATGGGAAAGATAAGAATAAAGGTCTCCCCTACTCTAATACCATTAAATTACGCTATAACCCAATAAAACCTATAAGTAACAAACATAAAAAATAACTGCCCCATTGTTAATTATCTGCACTACAAATTATTCAAACTAATAACACATCATAAAAAAAACAGATATGATTATAGCTGTTGATTTCGATGGAACCATCGTAAAACATAAATACCCGGCAATAGGAAAAGAAATACCCTTTGCCATAGAAACCCTTAAACTATTTCAGGGAAAAGGGCATAAACTCATTCTATGGACCTATCGTTCGGGGAAGGAGCTTGAGGAAGCAATTAAATTTTGCGAAAAGAGAGGATTACATTTTCATGCTGTAAACAATAACTTCGAAGGAGAAGAATTTGATAATACATACAGCAGAAAAATATACGCAGATATTTATATCGATGATAGAAATATTTTTGGTATACCGTCGTGGGATAAGATATACCAGGCAATTACCGAGAATAAAAAGGATTCTTAAATTTTAACCTTTCTATCAATTTTGAATCTATAAAATAGAGCATCCATGGAACAAAAAAAGGCACTAATTACCGGAATTACTGGTCAGGACGGAGCATATTTGGCAGAATTTCTTATTAAAAAAAACTACATTGTTCACGGTATTAAAAGGCGAGCTTCAATGTTTAATACTGCCCGAATTGACCACATATACCAAGATCCGCATATGGATGACCGGAATCTGATTTTACATTATGGTGACTTAACAGATAGTATGAACCTGACACGAATTATTCAGGAAGTACAGCCCGACGAAATTTACAACCTTGCAGCCATGAGCCATGTTCAGGTTAGTTTCGACACACCCGAATATACGGCCAATGCCGATGGAGTTGGTACGCTTCGTATTCTAGAAGCAATACGCCTACTTAATCTTGTCAACAAAACACGTGTCTATCAGGCCTCTACCTCGGAACTGTTTGGTTTAGTACAAGAAGTTCCACAAACAGAAAAAACCACATTTTATCCACGGTCGCCTTATGGTATTGCAAAATTATACGCTTACTGGATTACTGTAAATTATCGCGAAGCCTATAATCTACATGCTTCTAACGGTATTTTATTTAACCACGAATCACCCATTCGTGGAGAAACCTTTGTAACCCGTAAAATTACAATGGCCATGGCACGAATAGCATTAGGAATGCAGCAAACTATATTTGTTGGAAATCTCTCTGCCCGCCGCGATTGGGGGCATGCAAAAGACTATATCCGTGCTATGTATCTGATACTACAACAAGAACAGCCTGATGACTATGTAATTGCTACCGGAGTTACCACATCAATTCGGAATTTTATAAAATTGGCAGGCGAAGAATTGGGATTGGAAATTACTTTTATCGGCAAGGATAAAGAAGAAAAAGGTTATTTAACGGCCATAAATGAAACTATTTTTTCTAAAAAAGTTGGGAAACAATATTTAAAACAAATACTTAGTCGTATAAATTCCTCATCGGGGACATGGATATCTCCAATTATTTCAGTCGATTCAAAATATTTTCGTCCAACAGAGGTTGAGCTTCTCATTGGCGATGCTTCTAAAGCCAAAGAGAAATTAGGATGGGAACCTGAATACGATTTAAAAGGATTAATATCCGATATGATTTCATCGGATATCAAATTAATGCAAAAGGATGCATATTTACGCCAAGGAGGATATCAAACTTTAAATTATTTTGAATAAAAATATTCAATAAAAGAATTAGCGTTGCTAATAGTTGTTCTTTTTTCAGTGTATTCCTAAAAAAAGAGGCTTTTTCTAGAAATAGAAAATAGCCTCTTTAATTTAAATTATTATCTGTCCTTTTATGTATTCAAAGATTTCCCATGTTTAACAATTAACACACTAATTGCCTTTTTCAGCTCTTCTTGTTCTTGTTTTGCCATCTTAATCTTTTTTTGCAAACGTTCATTTTCGCGTTTTAAATCTAAAGCATCATAAGAACAGCAATCTTGGGTTGAACTTTTATTTTCATCGCTTTTGTATTCGTTACGCCACCGATAAAGCAATTTCGCATTAATTCCTAATTCCTCAGCAGTTTCCTTAACATTGCCTCTTTTATAAGACAATTCAACGACTTTTCTTTTCAGCTCTTTATCAAAGATTTTTTTCATTTGAATCAGTCGTGTAAAGATTAGTTTTTTATCAACTTTTTTACTCCGTATGAATTACCAACAATGGTTTTAACCAAATAGATTCCAGTTGGGTACGAATGAATATCAATAACTTCGTGAGTTGATTGTACCTCGCGACTTTGTAATTGTTTACCATTCATGTCCATTAGGATAATCTTCGAACCTGGTTCAGGAAGAAAAGAAAACTTTATTGTTACCTGGTTATTGGCAGGATTAGGATACATATCTATTTCAAAGGAACTAGTTCCATCCAACTCAATTGATTTTTCAAGGGATACAAAAACACTAGTTTGTGCTTCATACAATAAATCACCTTGAATAACCTTAAGCGATTGTTGATGTTCTTCATTCCACTGTTCGCTCCATACATATATTTCTATATCATTTCCTGCAGTAAATCCATTGTTAGAGTCCAAATCTGACAAGGATGCACTAATACTAACTACATTATTATCGAAATGAGTTTCTGTTAATTTTATAGCACCAACACAAATATCACCATCATAAGCTGCAATTTCATCGCCAATTTGCAAATTAGTATTATCTAATGCTATAATATTTATATTCATGTGGTTTAAACCATTACCCTCAAATGCCGGTATAAAATATTCAGTTTCAGGATTCAATGCCAAATATGATACCGATTTGGTATAATCATTATCAATTTGTAATACGCCGTTTGTATTAACTTGAACCATATAACCTTCTCCAGGTTTAAAGTTTCCTATTCCATTAAACCAATCATTCATCATCTCCCAGTACTCAATTGAGTTACCACTTTCATCCTGAACTTTAACAAGAATTCCGGCATCGATTAATGGTTGCAATACATCTATTGCATTGGTTTCTGATATGATTGGAAAAGAGATTATATTCCAGCCATAATTAAGGTCAATATCTAATGGAAGACTAACTTGTTCTCCTGTAATTTCGAGAACACAGTCATTTTTTACTCTAATTTTATATCCTTCTGTTTCAACTAAGTTGCCAATATTATTAACCCAACCCTCAGAAGTATTCCATTTTTCATAGGTATTGCCTAGTTCATCCTGTACCTTAAGCAGTTCATCATTATCAACCAACGCCTTTTGAATAGTATCCATCGACTGGTTTTCAGGAATAAGATAAGAAGAGAAAATATTCCATCCTTCTTTTAGTTCAATAAACTGAGAGTTTACAATTATATCGAGTTCAACAACCGCAGTACCGTTGGCAACAAATACTCCAGAAGTTTCCCAACTGCTGATGTCATCATTGTAAGTTACGTGATTTATTATTTCTTCGGACTGCTCACTCGAGTCCCAGATACGAAATGAAATAGCATTATTTTCAGTGAATCCATTACCCGAACCATCATCCTGAGAAACACGTAGTTGCAAATAAGTTTCAACATCTTCAGGATCAATGGAAGCTTCAAGTTTAGCTGTTCCAACACATTTATCGCCATCATAAACCGATATCTCGTCACCTGCTTCTAAAGGAACGCCATATTGTGATGCACTCAACACATTAATGCTCATATGATTAAACCCATTCTCTCCATCCCATACTGTTTTAAAATGAGAGGAAGAAACTTCTTCTACCAAAAGATTGGTGGTGACGATACTGTCACATCCCCAAACAGATGAGAGAGTACGGACATACTCCCCGGAGATGGTCCAACCCAGGTAATTTTCACCTTCTGAAATGGTAATATCTTCGGTAATATTATAAACCGGGTATACAGTAAGGTAGGTTACGACAGTGCTATCTCCCCCAGTTGAAGTTGTCAGTGTTCTTTGGTACTGACCTGCGGATGTATAGCCCTCATATGAACTGCCTTCGCAAATAAAAATATTTTCGGTAGTATAAACCGCCGATAAATCTTCATTAACAAGATTGTATAAGTTGGCTACTTCAGTTGATGTAAGGCCGTAATTGTATATCCTAACTTCATCAATAAGTCCTTTATATAAGAGTGTTGGTTCAGCCAAATCTCGTCCCGCACCTATAAGTAAGTTATATCCTTCTCCCGATTCTATTGTGCCAGTGGCTGATACACTAGTAATTGCTTCTCCATCAAGATAAATTACTTTTTCTGCACCATTATAAGTAGCTGTAACAAGGTGCCAGTCACCATCCCACAGTTCTTCTACATTATTAATATAAGTCCATGCCGAAGAAGTGGCGGTTGTTTTAAAAGCAACCGTTTTGGAGCTAGGTTGAATGTACAAAGAAAAAGAATCGTCGGTTGGACCACCATGCATAATAACTCCCTGATAATCACCTGTTGTTCCACTTGGTTTAATCCATGCACTTACTGTAACCTGATCAGTAACATTTATGCCAAAACACTGTCCTAAACTTATATATCCAATCCCGGTAAGTTGCAAACCACTTCCTTTTACTCCATCAACTCTCAATTCTTCATTTACAATAGTTCCATTATTAGAACCTTCCGAATCAATCACTTCTGCTCCCGAAGTTTCTTCAAATGCATAGTATGAATATGTAGATGATAAATCAGGTAGAGTAATAGTAACCGAAGCGCTAAGAGATGACGATATGTTTCCTGATGCATCTTTTGCCCAACAATAGAGAGTAAAAGAGCCTTCCTCCGAAAATGTATAAGAAGCAGGAATAGAAGATGTCCAATTACCTTCGCTTGACGATGGAACATCACTTGTTGTTGTGAGCAGATAACCAGTAACTTCAGAATTATCCGAGGCCACCACTGAAGAAACTGCTACAGTAAGTGATGAAGAACTTGAGGGAATGGAAAAAGAAGAGATTGTTGGTGCCGTAACATCCTCAATACTCCCTGTTCCAGCATCTATTCCAGTTCCTGAGATATTAATAGTAATGCTTGCTGATGCAGATAATGGACTTACATCATTATCACTTACCTCAATAACCAGAACCACTGATTTATCACTTGTTTCTGAAATGGTTGTATTAGCAACGATTTCACCTGTAGTCGCATCAATAGCAAACATGCCATCATCATTTCCTTCTATAATTACATAGCTAAGCGTTTGTCCTGCATCAGCATCAGTAGCTACAATCTGCCCAACCAAACCACCAGCCTGCATATCTCCCTGAATTTGAAAATTTTGATCCTGAATAACAGGAGAATTATTAGTGCTGCTACTTCCTGATGTTGTTTTAATTAGAATCTTTGAGGTGAACGGTTCTAATGAAATGCTTCCAGAAACCTGGTTACCATCTATATCGCGATATACAGTACTTCCCAAACTTATTGATTTGGTTTGTTTTGTATCGTTGTAAAAAAGCTGTTCGATTTCTCCGTCTGCTAAAGGCGAATTATCCATTGTAGAATTGGTATCTTGACCTGTTTTCGATCTCCAGGTATTAAAATTCACATAGTCAAGCTGGTTGTTGAAAATTTCGTCCGTGTTATAATGGTTGATGTAGGTATTGTAATCAAAATTACCATACGAATTGTACCTACATCCCAATATTCGTTCAACTCCTGTTCCTAAAGTATTGGTTTCAAAAGAATAAATAATATTATTTTTAACATTCCTTTCGCCTCCTGAATCCTGGTAGATGGCAACACCTTCTTTAGCACCCATAAGCGTGTTATTTACAATTTCCATTCCATCACCATTATCGTGCAGAAAAATATTAGTAGCACCACAATAAGCTACAGTATTATTTTCAATCAGAACATCATGCATATTATTATCCATATAAATACCATGACCCTTCATTCTATCAGTAAGCATTCTTCCGTCAATGTTTCCGTCAACGTTTAAAACAATGTTATTTTTCACGACAGAACCTTCTGATGCGGCTAAAGATATATCACTACTCCATGAATATATACCTCCTCCATCATCTAAAACGACACATGCACCATCAATAAAATTATATTTAACCTCAGTATTTATTCCATAAAAGCGAATACCATTGTAACCGCTATCCTTGATACGATTATAGCTTATTACATTGTTATCACCTCTACTTTCAATCGAATTTCCGGAGTTTACGGCCAAACCTGATTTCCCCAAGGCACTATGCATTGCCGTATTTACTACCTCATTACCTGAAAATTCTGAATTTTTTGCACTCGACTTTATACCATAATAAATAGCACCTTCAATGTAGTTATTATTTACTGCAACATTGTCGGAAC
The DNA here is from genome assembly GCA_041583785.1 of Draconibacterium sp. GTDB lineage: Bacteria > Bacteroidota > Bacteroidia > Bacteroidales > Prolixibacteraceae > Draconibacterium. The sequence goes on from JBFHFE010000002.1 coordinate 227,008, forward strand.
TTCCTCCAGCAATTTGGATTCCAGTAATTGCAGGATTAAAGACCTCAATATTTTCAATTACTAAATTAGAAGAGATATACGTATAAATAGACTTTTCTCCGTGTAGTAAATTAAGATTTTTGATCTCAATATATTCTACCCCACTCATCGAAATAATATCTGAATAAACAGAAGCTCGAACTATACTGTTATCCGGTGAACTTCCGTCAGGATGCCATAGATAAACTGTTTGTGAAGAACTGTCGTAATACCACTCTCCCGACGAATCCAGCAAATCCAATTTATCAATCAGAATAAATCCTTCACCTTCATTTAAATCATAAGTTGGAGCAGATTCCAGTCGTACAGTATTTGCACTGGAACTCTGTACTTTAAGTGTAACCATCGACCATGCCTCTGTTCTTCCAATCCAAATAGCTCCTGTATAGTCAATACTACTATTTAGGCTCTCGGAAGAATATGTTGTTGAACTTCCAACTGAACTAATGAGGTGATATCCTGAATTTGGAGTTCGAGCCAGCATCATTCTGGTATCATCAACAAATAGCTGTTCTATATCCTTACTGAACGAAGCTTTATATATATTTCCAGAGTATTTCGTCCAACCGGTAATTTCTTCCGATCCATAAATCTTAGGTTTGTCACCCGATCCATAAGCTCCATAAACAATAGGGCTTCCTGATGTTCCGGAAGATTTAACAGTAATGGTTCCACTCCATTCTTCACCTCTTTTAAATAAAATCTGATCGCCTGGACTAAAAGTAAAACTATTTACTTTTGTTAACGACTTCCAAGGTTGACTTTCACTTGTTCCGGAATTTGAATCACTCCCTGATGTACTCACATAATAGTTTGTTGCGTGACTAACATTTACCAAGAACATAAAAACTAATGCAACAATATAAACAATGTTTCCATGCTTAATTAACTTTCCTGATGTACTAATTTTCTTTTCTCTTAACGTAAAAATTTTCATTATAAAATACTTAAAAAACAATTTAACTAGCGTCTTCATTTTAAAACAACTTAACGGGTTTGTAAATCTGGAGCAAATATAAATGAAAAGTCATACGCGTAACAAAGCTCACTTAACCAAAAAGTTACAACAAAAAAACCAAAGAACAATTATATATAAAAAATACAATTATGTTAAAAACAATTGTTAGTTTATATTTTTTAGAATAATTAGAATTTCAATGATCTTAGTCTATTTTGAACACGAATACAAATCAACTTTTAACCCATATTTCAACATCAAAATAGATAGGTGAACCTTGTAATTTATACAGTATGTTGTAATGGAAATAAATTTTAGAAAATTTTAGAAAATGTGTTGACAAAAAATACGCATTCTTCAGTTTGATAAAAACACTTAACAAAAAGCAAAAAGCATTCAGTGAGAGAAAAAAATATAATTTAAATCGATTCTAAATAACTCTTTAAATACTCTTGGACAAACACTAAGAACTTCCCTTACTCAGGCCGACAAGATTACTGAGTAACACCTAAGAAAATATAAAATCCATAAAATTAAGGTATTACTTTTCCCCTTTGAAATACCTACGAATATGAGTTTGACAGAACACACACACTCAGTTTCAGCCAATTTTTAACAGAAATTAATTAAATTTCCGAGAAACTATCCTTGGGTATTTCCTTCAAAGTTTTTCTACAAAATCCTGTTTACGTTTTTCGGACATCTTTACAACAATCAATTCTTTCAATTTACAAAGTAATTTCTGGTAATTGTTTGAAGTCATTCATCAAAAGAAAATCTCTCATTCGAAAAACTTTGTAAAATTTCGTGTTTTGTTTTCTATGGTCTAAGATAGAACTCGCATGATTTTAATAAATCCCCGATGCGTGAATATTTATCATGCTCGTTTCATAAAAACGCTGTAGTTTATTAAACTGGCTACCGACAGAACGTAAAACAATGGTAAATAAATACATTTTAAAGGAGGTATCTGCTTTAAATTCTTTTCGTCTATTACAGACCTTTGCAAAACATCTCATACACAACACTTTCAATGATTACTTTCAATGTTGAGTAACAGAAAAAGAGCCTTGCAATAACGTTAAAAAAGAAACTTGAACAAACTAAGGACATTTCTTTTCAATCCAACAACCAGCCCAAAATCAATATTTCGAGATTATATCAGTTTCTTAGTTAAGTCAGTTCAATAGGCTGCTGCAACTACTTAAATATTTCAGACCTTCATGATTGGAAAAACCCCGAACTACCGAGTTAACGTCAAACACAAAATATTTTTATTGGCGTTCCTGCAAAAACATTAACTTATGCTATATCAGAAAGTCTTCCTTTTTCAATAAATTACATACAGTTATACATTCCCCTATAAAAAGTTTTTCATTTCATTTTAGGCTTCACCAGCTTATCAACAAAGGATTTTTGCCATAAAATGTTAGAATAATATACCAAAAGCCGACAGCAATAAATAACTATTGACTGCCGGCTTTACTTCTCTAATTATCTATGAAAAACCAAAACTTTTTTTTTAGAATTGCTCTGCGCCAATCAAAATTGATTCGCCTGCTATACTTGAAAATTCTGCTTTTTTATCCCCATAACGGACAGAAAATGGAGAGCCGAATGACGATTTCACCTTACATTGCACTAACTTTCCATTTTTCCATTCCATATCAACCTCATACCCGCCACGAGCGCGTAATCCTTCTACCGAACCGTTTGACCAGGCTTCGGGGAGTGCTGGCAAAAGATGAATTTCTCCATTTTGGCTTTGAATTAGCATCTCGGCAATACCGGCTGTTAATCCAAAATTTGCATCTATTTGAAATACACGTCCGCCATTAAATAAATTATCTGTAAGTCCGTGCACAACATGCTTATTAAATACTTCATGAGCCCGGTTACCATCGCCGGCTCTTGCCCACAGCGAAATTCGCCATGCACCAGGCCAGCCTCCAGTAAATCCTCGTTGAATGAGTGATGTCGTTGCTGCTTTAAACAACTCAGGGGTATCGTAGGGATTAATCTGTCTGCTCGGATATAATCCGTAAAGATGTGAAACATGGGAGTGTGGATTGTTCGGATTATCCCAATCTTCCTGCCATTCCTGAAGCTGTCCATGACGACCTATTTTCATAGGTGCCAAACGTGCGCGGGTTTTAGCAACTTGTTTTCGAAAGGATTTATCAACATCTAAAATTTCTGATGCTTCGATACAATTCGCAAATAAATCGCGTAAAATCTGTCCGTCCATGGTAGGGCCTGCACAAACCGATGCCCCCGTTCTATCTGAGCTCATTCCATCTTTGTTTGTCCCCCCATGACTATGCTCAGGAGAAATAGATGGAGATGTAATCAGATAACCGTCCTTGTTCTCAACCAGCACATCCAGAAAAAATTCAGCTGCGCCTTTCATAACCGGATAAGACTCTTTCAGAAATTCGCTATCTCCGGTGTACAAATAATGCTCCCAAAGATGTTGGCAAAGCCATGCCCCACCCGATGGCCACATTCCCCAATGCGCTCCATCAACAGGAGCTGTCCCGCGCCATAAATCGGTATTATGATGAGTTACCCAGCCGTTGGCATTATAATGCACCTTAGCAGTTTTGCTTCCAGGCGTTTGCAGCTCACTTACCATACGCAGAAATGGCTCGTGACATTCGCTGAGGTTACAAACTTCGGCCACCCAATAATTCATTTGAATATTTATATTGATAGTGTATTTACTACACCAGGGAGGATTAATAGTTCCATTCCAAATTCCCTGCAGGTTTAAAGGCTGTGTTCCAGGGCGTGAACCGGCAATCATAAGATAACGACCGAACTGAAATAGCTGTTCCGTTAAAAGAGGATCGGCACCACCTTCTATCACCTTATTTAGTCGCTCGTCGGTTGGCATATCTGCATTATTATCGGCACCTCCAATGTTAAGCGATACTCTGTCGAATAGCGTTGAATAGTCATCGACATGACGTTGATAAAGTTGGTCAAACGACATTCCATCCGTTGCTGAAAGGTAATTATTCACCCGCTTTACAGGATTGGCACTTACATCGTTTGCATTTACAAAACTTGTGGCAGCTACATAAACAAGCGTTACCTTATTTGCGTCACGAACTGATATTTTATCGCCTTGAGCAATTACTTTGCCTCCATCAGCCTTAACTTTTACTTTTGCAGCAAACTTCATTCCTTCACCTTCCCATGGACCAATTAAACCACGCTCTTCACGATCGCCAAGCTCACCTGTCATTAACAGAGTATTATCTGCAGCAATTTCTGATATAGAAGAATGCGGACTAGTCAATAACAAATCGAAAGTAATTTGTCCATCTTTATCACTCTCAAGCTCCATAACAATTGCTTCATCGGGATGCGAAGCAAATACTTTTCGAGTAAAGTTTGTTGTACCGATAGTATACGATACTGTACTAACTGCTTTTTGCAAATCGAGTTCGCGACGGTAATCTCTTGATTTTTCGCCTTGGGGAAAGAGAAGAAACAAGTCTCCGAAAGGTTGATAAGCCATCTGTTTCACAGGAATCCCCATCATTTTCTGAGCCATTTCTTCGGCCTCAATATATTCACCTTCATCAAGTAAGTTCCTTACTTTTGAGAGGTTTTGGTAAGCATCAGGATTATCATAACAATGAGGGCCACCATTCCATAAGGTTTCTTCATTTAGCTGCAGGTGTTCTATTTCTGTGCCGCCAAAAACCATAGCTCCAAGGCGCCCGTTACCAATGGGTAAGGCCTCGCTCCATTCCGATGCCGGTTGTTGGTACCAAAGCACCAGACTCTTATCTCCCTCATTCGGTTTCTGAGCATAACTTTTAGTTGGTAGTACTCCTAAATTTACAGCGATTATTAAAAATCCGATTATTAAGTTTAGTTGGTATTTCATTGGTTCAAATTGTTGTAATTGTTGGTATTAAATCCGATTATCATTCTATCTATTTATTCTAATTTTCCTGCTACAGTAAGCAGATCGATTTCATTAAGATGCCAAAATCCATTAATGATTTACCCGAGTTCTATTTTAAATATTAACCTCGGAAGTACTGATATTTGCTAGATTTATAGCTGAACTCAGTTTATTAAGTTACAACTTTTTAATTTGTGAAACATGTGATAAAAGGGCTCATTCCCTGTCTGCATTAAAAATGAAAAATAGTATAAAGACCTACTTTAAGAATGGGGCTGTCCAAAAATTCTTCTTCCATGTAATTCTGAACAAAATCAAAGAATCCGACGCTATGAAAATAAGATGTTTCGACTTCGCTAAACATGACTTTATTTTCAAACTTATTACTTTTCAGACAGCCCCAAATAGTTTTGCTAATTATTCATAACCCGGAGTTTGTGTAAGACTTGTACATCTTTCAACATCGTCTCTATCGATTGGGATAAAATACAATTTATCATCCCATGTTCTTTCAAATAAGTTTATGGGCGTATAGGTTTTTACACCGGTATCTGTATCTTTAATAATATCCATACCATAAAGATTTACAGGTTCGGTATAAGGTGCAATTTCCCACCTTCTTACATCAAAGTATCGGTGTTCTTCAAATGCGAGCTCAACCCATCGTTCGTTATAAAGTCGCGTGCGAAGCTCTTCGCCTGTAACTGTTCCCGGAATTGGAGGCATGTCTACAGTTGGCCTTGCTCTAATCATATTCATATACTCCCTACAGGTTTCTTCATCTCCAAGTTCAAACATGGCTTCGGCATAATTTAGAAGAATTTCGCCATACCGGAAGAAATGAAACGGCGCCAGGTAATCAACATCCCAACCCATTGTAGCCTGATCTTCAAGCCTTGGCATAAATTTTCTGATGGTATAATTACAACGTGGATTATCCCCGCTTTGCTTATATGAATCATAGCCCCAACTTGAACCATCTGACGACACCCACTTTTCAAGTGTTACATCTCGATATACTGTCCCATCGTAATTTATAGATTGATAAAAACGAGGATCACGATCAGCATAAGGATTCTGAGGATCATACCCCGAGACTTCATTAACATCAGTGGCAACATGGTTCACCTTTACAAAAGCAGGTTCTCCAGTAGTAGCCATATCGTATGCATCTACCAGATTTTGCGACGGACCACCGGAAGCGCCCCATCCGCCGTAAGCTCCCCAGCGGCGTCCAAGCATATACATTGGATGCAGGTTTGAGTTTGATGCAGTATAGTTACGCCCCCATATTAATTCATTATTCGCTGTTCCGCTATTCGCACAAAAAAGCGAAGTATAATCGGGGTGAAGAGAAAATAGACCGTCATCAATTAAATCCATTGCAGCATCTGCTGCTTTTTGCCATCTGCTAGCATCATTACTGTCATTAAAAAGTGGAGAAGCATAGTATAAATACATTCTAGAAAGCAAAGCCTTGGCAGCCGATTGGCTTACTCTTCCAAAATCTGAATCGTCGGCATAAACCGCATCGGGTAAATAAGGCATGGCTGCTTCTATATCAGCTTCAATGTAGGCTACGCATTCGTCTATTGTATTTCGTGGAAAATCAAAATCGCTGGTTTGATCGTAAATTTCTTCGACAATAGGAACACCGCCAAATCGGACAAATAGCCTGAAATACATGTATGCACGAATTACTCGTGCTTCTGCAACCATTGTTGCTCTTTCGTCTTCCTCCAAAACCTCATCGGTTTCCATTTTATCAATGAAAATAAGAATCTCTCTGATAAGGCTATAATCTTTACTCAAAGAATAAACACTGCCCCCGCCTCTAAAGTCAGCTCTATCAGAAACATTATCTGGAGTAAGCGTTGCATTCAAAATTGGTCCGGGGTAACGAGTGGTATTATTGAAAACCATTTCACCACATGCTTTTGCCATCATATTAGGGCCTTTCGAGTGTTCTATTCCGCTATAAATTGCATTATGATAGGCTTCAATAAGGCTTGCATCTGTCCAGACCGCAGTTTCTGCCACCCTATCTACAGGATCAATATCCAAAATATCGTCGCTACATGAAAATAACGACACTATAGTTATAAATATTATTAATATCTTTTTCATCTTCGTTAGTTTTAAAATTTCACATTAATACCCAGGTTGATTGCACGAAGGGGTGGATAGTTGATTGACTGACCACTGGTTTCAGGATCAGTAAAGTCAATTTCCTTAGCCCATGTAAGCAGGTTGGAACCACTCACATAGAAGCGTACATCGTTTACATGAATTTTTGACGCTATGTTTTTGGGTAAGGTATAGCCCAATTCTGCATTTTTGAGCCTTACAAAGGTAGCGTCATACAAGAAAAAGTCATTGTCTCCCGGATTATCATGACGAGCCCTTGGCATAGTACCATTGGGATTATCAACAGTCCAACGGTCTTTAGCTCTTTCAACAAAGGCATTCGCGGGTTCAGTTGTACCTAAATCTTCGAAACGGGTAAAATAGTTAACAGCACCGGCTTGTCCCTGGAAAAACAGGTTCAAATCGAAATTTTTATATTCCATACCAGCTGTAAATCCAAATACCCATTCAGGTGTTACTGTTTTATCCCACCGTACTTGATCTTCCCCATCAATTGAACCATCCTCATTCACATCAATAATTTTAATATCTCCAAGACCGGATGCTGAACGGTGAGGATTGGCATCAAGCTCATCCTGTGTATTAAAAATTCCATCAGTCTTGTAATACAAACTCGAGCCAATTGGTTTACCTGTTTGAGATTGATATTCCAAACCTTCTACAATTGTCTCGTCCATATATACTACGCTACTGGTTGCATATGCAATATTGGCATCAAGAAAATATTTGATTGCATTATTCATATTCCTATGGCTTATTACGAATTCAAAACCATTCGCGTCAACTTCACCAATATTTTCATCTGGAAGGTCAGGAAGTCCGGCAATTTCAGGAACAGAAAGGTTTCGTGATGTCAGGATATCTGATCTGTTTTCCCACCAAAGAGTAAATTCCATATCTAACAAATGATTCCAAAGTGTAGCATCAATACCTATGTCGGTTTTCGTAGCTGTTTCCCAGGTAATATTTGCGTTAGGCAAAGTATTGGCATAAACACCAGGCACATCGGTTGTACCAAAAACATAGTTGCTGCCAAAAGAATAAGACTGTAAATACTGCCATTGATTCACATTATCGTTACCAATTTGTCCGGCCGAGAACCTTAATTTTAATTGGTCAACCATGGTAAGATTATCTTTAATAAAGTTTTCTTCAGACAATCTCCAACCTGCAGAAACGGCCGGAAAGAATCCATATCGTTCGCCCTCTGGAAAAATTTGAGAACCATCGTAACGGAATACAAACTCAACAAGATATTTTGATTTATAATCGTAATTTAATCTACCAAAAAAGTTATTGTAGGCACTTTCCGATGATGAGCCACCATTATCTTTGTCATCAGCAGAAGTACTTCCAACATTGATTTCATCGATAGCAGAACTTACATAATTTTTACGGTAGGCTGAAACCCAGCTATAAGTATTTCTCTGTTGCTCCTGCCCAATCATTGCCGATAATTTATGATCTTCGAACTGCTTTTCGTAGCTAATTCTGTAGTTATACATCATTTGTGTATACTTCTCAAACTTACTGGTAAGCGTTGCACTTGTTTGTTCACTGTAACCTACATCATATTCACCGGTTGTTACATTGTATTCATGGTAGGTGTAAGGAGTATCCCAGTTTTTATAGGTCTGGTTATCAAGGTCATAATTAAACGAAGCATCAATTTTTAATCCTTCAATAAAAGGAACTTTGTAAGACGCGGTGAAAGTTGAATATATGGGTGTTTCGTCTTCATACGTATACCCCATCCTGTCGTTTAACAAAGGATTCTGAGCAAAACGCCCCGGAGCTATCATACCATTAGGATAAACAGCTGCCAAAGTAGGAATTGAACGCATTATGTTATAAAAATTCACCCAGGTTCCTACCTGCGAATAATCACCATCTTTTATGATGGCACTAATATTGGCTCCAACGGTTAAGTTCTCTGTTAAATTAGCATCTATTTTTGTACGAACATTATACTGTCTATATCTTGTTGGATTATTCTTAAAGTTACCATCCTGATCCATATAGGCAAACGAAAGCAAGTATCTTACTTTTTCCGATCCTCCCTGCGCTGAAAAACTTACTCGTTTTTGACTTGAGCTATTTTTTAATACCTCTCCCATCCAATCCGTATTTGGATATAAAATAGGATCAGAACCATCGGTAAATTTTTGAATTTCGGCATCAGAATAATACGGATTAAAATCAGCGTCATCAGGTCTTCCCTGATCGTACCATTCTCCTTCGTTATAAGTTTCTGCATACAATGGTGACCCTAGCATATCGGGAACAAATGCTGGTGTTGACCAGGTATGGTCAATGCTAAAGTTAAATACCGGTTTTCCGGCTTTTGCAGCTTTTGTAGTAACTAAAATTACACCATTTGCCGCACGCGCTCCATAAATAGCAGCCGAAGCATCTTTTAGTACCGAAACACTTTCAATATCATCAGGATTTAATCGACTCATATTATCTCGCGGAACACCATCAATAATAATAAGAGGATCATTGTCATTCATTGTTCCCAAACCACGAATTCGAATGGTAGGGTCATCACGTCCGGGTTCTCCTGAACGTTGGTTAGAGGTTAATCCGGGTAATTTACCCTGAAGGTTTGCCGATACATTAGCGCTTGGTGTTTTTAAAAGTTCTTCGCCTGAAACATTTACAACCGAGCCTGTTAAAGTTTCCTTTTTTTGTACGCCATAACCTACAGCAATCACTTCTTCAAGTCCAATTGCATCAAACGACAATTTAACATCAATACTAGATTGTGTGCCAACTTTAATTTCCTGGGTTCTCATACCCACAAAAGAAAAAACAAGTATAGCATCTTCAGGAACATTGCCTAAGGTATAAGCTCCGTCGATATCTGTTACAGTGCCTTTGCTTGTCCCTTTTACCACAACTGTTACACCCGGCAGAAATTCGCCGTTTTCATCGGTTACTTTACCTCTTACAATTTTCTGTTGCGATACTGTCTTATCCTCTCCCGAAATTTCTGGAGTGGCAAGCAATATAAAGCGGTCTTTTACATTATAATTCACATTGGTTCCTTCAAACAATTCATCCAGAACCTCAGCTATTTTTTTATCGCTAACGTTAATGGATATTTCCCTGTTAACATCAACAATTTTTTCGCTGTACATAAAATAAAATTCACTTTGTGCCTCAATATTATGCAATACCTCTTTTATTGTGGTATTCTTCATATTAAGATTAAGCGTTTTTGATTGCGAGTAAGAGTTGGAGGCAAACAAGCTTGCTACTGAAATTAAAATAAAAAAGACAGTTAATTTCATAAGTTTAATTAGTTTTTGTAACCTGAGAATATACCAATCCCAGGTGACGTAGTCATTTTTTTTCATACTTTTGTAATGTTACGATTAGTAATTGCCCTGTAACATAAATACAGGGTGGTTTAATTTAATTCAGGGAACTGTTGGCGCATTTCCCTGTATTTTTTTGCTGTAATGCAGAAATAAATTTAAGTTTTAGTTTCAGTTTGTTTATTTCATAGGCAGATTATTTTTTCGTTTTATTTTGATTTAATTTCGTTTTGCAATCCTTATTTTTTGTTTTGAATAAGTGCCATCGGGCAATTTATTTCGGGGGAATGTTTTATATGTTACTGGAGTAGTTTCGGTCATTAAATCTAATATAAGGAAAAGGGGTTCGTCTACAAATGTCACGGTGTAGCTATAATCCAGGGCATCTTCAGCCACCTCGATATCTACATTAAACATACGGCTAAGTTTCTGCGCCACACCGCATATTGGTTCGTTGTCAAAAACCAGTTTTCCATCTTTCCAGGCAATGTATTTTTCTATATTTCCTTTCGATGAACTAGCAGTGCCCGACTTACTATTGTAATCGACATGTTGGCCGGGCAACATAGTCCCAAGCAATTTACACGTATTACAGCTGGATGCTAGTTCAAGAGCCACTTTCCCTTCAACCAAAGTGGTAGAAACCACATCCTGTCCGGAATATGCTTGTACATTAAATTTTGTTCCAAGTACTTTAATGTCCAGCTTTCCTGTTTTTACAACAAATGGTTTATCGGGATTATGTGTTACATCGAAATAGCCTTCACCTTCAAGCGTAATCTCGCGGGTATCGCCAGTAAAAACACGGGGGTATTTTATCCGGCTACCGTAATTAAGGTTTACCTCGGTTCCATCGGCTAACTGAACTACTGTGCGCGAGCCTATTGGAGCAATAATTTCAAGCGAATCAACAGCCATTTCAACCGATATATTTGATTGAATATTATTGTTAGAAAGGAGATAAAACATTACCCCCAACAAAGGCAAAAATAAGACAGCAGCTACCCGGGTTAACCAGCTTATCGCTTTTTCAAAGTAAAGTGTTTTGCCCGCTTCCCTTTCATTCAGGTTTATTTGGTGATGAATTTTGTCGAGTAATGTACTGTATTTCTTTTTTTCTTCAGTTTCGCCTGGATTAAAAGTTGTCCAGTCGTTAAAACCCAATACCTGTCCTTCTTTACTTAAGGCATCGTTATTTACCCAATCGGCAAATTGTTCGAATTCCTCTTCAGAACAACAGTTTTCTATATATTTTTTATGAATTTCTTTTTTCATTGTTTCAATAATGTAGCTCACGAAAAATTGAGAGGTACGTAATTTAACAAAAACTAATTTTATCTAAACAAACTAGAACTAAGCTGTTCTTTGTTGTTTACTATAATTACGCACCAAGGTGAAAAGGGGACTAGTAATAAATATAATTTTTTTTACTACAAAAACAGAGACAAGAACAAAGCATTGATAACCAGACTAGTATCAACATGAAATTTTAAAAATTTTAAAGTAGTCACCAGGTGATTTTTAACGGTATTCTCTGATATGTTTAACTGCTGAGCAATTTCCTTGTGGGTTAAACCTTGTTCACGACTTAGCTGATAAATTTCTGTTTGACGAGGGGTTAATTGTTTTAGCAAAGATTGCACTCTTTCGTTCAATTCCTTAAAATGTAACTCATCAATAACACTGTCGGCATTATTAATTTCCTGAACAGATTTTAGATATTCTCGCGATTTGCTTTCGCTCATGCGTTTGCGTAATAAACTTATAGTTGTATTATAAGCAATGGTAAACAGAAACGATTCAAAAGAAGAATAAGCATCTATTTTTTTTCTCGACTCCCAAATTTTTATAAATACTTCCTGTACTACACCCTCTGCATCTTCTTTCTGCTTTAAGTACCGAATAACAAATTGGTGTAACTTATGGCAATACTTATTATAAATGGCATCGAACGCTGCCATATCTCCTTTTTGCAGAAGGATTACCAATTCACTATTTGATTTAGTTTTCAAAAAGATTAAGCTTAGAACCCTTAAATATAAAAGTTCCTGCGATATACTTAGATTTTCAGGGTAGAAAAATTCATAAGAAATCCTAAGTTTTCGCAATAACTTCTTACAACCCATTCAATATAAGCACCTTGTAAAATAATTTCTTTTTTATATTGAAACTTATTGGCTATAATTGCTCCTTCGCTCATTTTCCAGGTTTATGTTTTAAATTCGCCTCGTACAAACCAGAAATATTACATATCCAATGCGGCATTTTATAATCAAACCGGTATTACTCTCCAGGTCACTTGTTTTTTCTATTTAGTTTTCGGAATAAATGCTAACAGACTGAAGCAAAATTTTAGCCTAATCATTACAAGGATAGTTTAACATTCCCAAGTCATAAATAATTTTCCAGGAGCCATCAATTTGTTTTTCCCAGATATGTAACGCTTTAAATCTTTCGGTTGTAAAAACGTCGTACGCAATATTACCTTCCACCCTAATCTCAAGGTATTCGCGATCTTTTTTCCAGGCATTTAAAACAAAAGGAATAGAACTGTCTGGTTTCTGAATAGCACACTCTTCGAAGTAACGTTTAATTTCAGCTCGATCCCAAACATAAGGCTCGGTATGCAGGCGTTTGGCATTGTCGGCAAAAAACGATTCTACTTTCATAAAATCGCCGGCAGCCCAGACATTTTCGTAATTTTCGATGGTCAGCATCAAGGCTTGTTTATCTTTTTTATGATTGTGACAAGCACTGAATACCAGCGCAATTAGCAACATTACCAGACATGTTTCTACGATTAAGTTTACCTTCATAATTTTAGGTATTAACCAATCGTTTTACCACTATTTCGATTTCACTTTACAATACAAATTTGTATAAAAGGATAATATAAATTCACCCCACAAAAATCGTTATTCTATTTCCATTTGGCTTTCTCAAATCGGGCAGATCCTTGCCCTTATTTTGTTTTGTATAAAAAAACGTGAGTTCTTTAACTACTCCTTTACCTGAACACAATCATGATGATTTGCTTCAACCCAATATTTTAATGAAAACATTTGCACCCTTGCAAAGGGCAATAACTATTTACAATAAGAGAAGCATTAAATATACCCTACTGCGAGTACAATAAAGTCAAATAAAAAGGAGCTGTTAATCTCTCCCTATTACCGAACATAAAAAGATGCATTAAAAGCTAGAAAAATCAGAAACATTAAACTTTACGATGAGGTAAAAAACTTCATCTACCATACATTAATAGAAGTTTACTTTTTCTTCTTTTTCAATGTCGGCATCGATTTAAACCACGCTGTAAGCTCACGCATCATTTTTTCTGAGATTTCAGGATAAGACATTGTAACATTTTGTTCTTCTCCAGGATCTTTCTTTATGTTATAAAGTTCTTGCCTGCCTCCATCATAATCGCACAAAAGTTTCCAATCGCCTTCACGTACAGCTAAATCCGGTAGTTTTTTAAATCCATAATAATTCTTTCTGTCTGGAGGCCGGCTGAAAAACAGTGGCGCTTTTCGGGAAGAGTCAGATTTTCCCAAAAGGGTTTTAATCCTGTTTTCGCCATCGTAATTTACATTTTCAGGTCCTTCAATTCCTACAAAATTCAATAATGAAGGAGCAATATCAATTGCAGATAAAATAGATTCTGAATTTCTTGTTCCTTGTACTTTTTGAGGAATAAATTCCGGCCCCCAAACTATCAGAGGAGAGCGAATTCCTCCTTCATAAAGATGGGTTTTGTAGCCTTTTAAACCACCAGCTTGTCCGGCACCTTGGGCAGGACCATTATCCGAACAGAATATAATCAAAGTATTATTTTGTATTTCTTTGTTATTATTTACAAATTCAAACAATTTACCAAACTGCTTGTCCATGGCCTCCAAAACTGCCAGATACAGCCCACGCTTTCCTGCACTTTTGGCAAGCCCGTATTGCTCATAAGGAGGCCAATACGGTCCGTGAACATCATCAGTCCAAATATTTACATAGAAAGGGTTACCTTCGTTTTGCGATTTTTCCATAAAGGCAATGGCTGCTTCAATAAAGCCAGTAGTTATTTCTGAGCGTTGCATCCAGGTATAAGGTTCACCTAATTCTTCTGCCTTTTCCCAAATTCGTCCAACTTCGCCTTTTTCGTTTTTTGTAAGGGGTAATAATTTGGCTCCCATACCTTCAAAATTGGTCAACGATTCATCAAAACCATACTCTGAAATAGCAGGAGCATCATTCACATCGCATTGCCCTCCCATGTGCCATTTACCAAAATGACCAGTTGCGTAGCCCCCTTCTTTTAAACTGCGGGCTAACATGGGTGCCTTTGTATCCAACCAATTAGCAATTCCTCTTTTTTTATTATGCTTTTTACTGTTTAAATAGGAAGTAATGTTGTAGCGCTGAGGATACTGTCCGGTGGAGATGGCAATTCGAGAAGGAGAACAAATTGGCGAATTCACATAAAATTGTTCGAATGCAATTCCTTCAGAAGCCAACTTATCAATATTAGGGGTTTGTGCATCCTTATTTCCGAAACACGACAAATCGCCCCACCCCATGTCATCAATAAATATTAATATTACATTAGGCTTATCCTTTACTTTTTCAGAAATATTTGCAAACAACATTGATGGAACCAAGCAAATAAATAATAGATAACTTATTTTTGCCATTTTATCTGGGTTTAATTACACTTCAATACCATACAATTTAATTGCTTTTATTTTCGATAACAAATTTTACCACCCTACCCACTCTGTCTTAAACGATTTTTTTATAAATTATCGCCTTTAAATTGACTTCACTGTCTGCTATATATGCGAATAATAAATTGACCTGGGTCGAACTTCGTTTCAATTTATTATTAATCATTAGGACATGTAATTGCTATAAACCAAGTTCTGAAAAACAAAACAAAAAAAATGCATTCGTTTGTTGAGCCATTCCAATGGAACAGCTCAATAAACGAATGCATTCGCTCAAATAAAATTATGCCTATATAGGCAGCACATTTTATTAAGTTGCTTTACAGAGTTTCTATTCGATTATTTCCCTAAAACCGACTCGTCAATTAAAACAAGGTCTTCGCCTTGCAAGCCATAACTCAACTCGATGGCTTTCGGACGCGAACTAGCGGTGTACATAACCGAAAAAGCATGCCAACCTTTTTTAAGGGCCACTTTTGCCGACTTTTTAAATGGATTCCATTTTTCCTGACCTTTATCAATTATCAAATCCTCGCCAAAATACAACAGGCTTTCTCCGTCCGATTTCAGTTCAAATTCGAAAACCCCTTCTTTTGAAGCATAGAAGAAACCTTTATAAATGCGCGAAAAGCTGTGTTCAGAACCTACCTCTCCTAATTCAATAGTTGCTACTGTTTTAAATTTAGCTGAAGCAGGTAAATTCATATCTTTCACGTGTTTTATTTTTTTGTTGGTTTCCCATAAACTCAGGGCTCCTTCCTCGGGCACTATATCGGAAGCTTCGCGGCATTGCATCTGCACTACCTTGGCAGTCTTTATATCGTTAAACCTGTCACCCAAATAGGCACGTGCTTTAATTTCGCCCACCTTATTTACCATAAAAGGTTCGGTATATTTCATCGATTCGCGAGTTGGCACGCTTCCATCAAGAGTGTAATAAATCTCAACACCATCCTGCTCGTAAGCCAAATCCAGAGTTATGAAAGTACTGTCGATAAATGCAATTTCGTTATCCAGGCCAACAACTGCAGGAAAATAATAATAAATACCAAGCGCATCCAAACGAGAATATTGTCCATCCATTCTACTAAAAAAGTCATCAAAGTCTTTTGCCTCTTTGGGCGTCCAACTGGTTTCTGCCAAAGGTAACATTCGTGGAAATGCCTGGTATTGCAAACGTTTAAAACTCGGAATCCATTCCGACCATAAATTTGCCTGTACACCCAAAACGTGTCCGGCTTCTTCAGCGGTAAAGTCAGCAGGAACAGGTTCATATTCATAAACCTTCTGCATTGAGTTATGATCGTTTAAATAATCGTAGTAATATGCAGCAGTTGGTGTAATTACAATATCGTTACCGTTTTTAGCGGCCGTTTTTGGAGCTTCGGGTACCCAGTTACGCCACCACATTACGCTGGCATCTTCGGTTAGGCCACCTTTTACAATCTCGTCCCAGCCCATCAATTGTTTTCCTTTCGACTGAAGAAACTTTTCAATACGACGATTAAAATGCGATTGAAGTTCATGTTCATCTTTTAAACCGTTCTTTTTAATTTCGTGCTGACAGTTATCACATTCTTCCCACGATTTAATATTCACCTCGTCACCTCCAATGTGAATGTATTTTCCGGGAAAAAGTTCTACCACTTCGGCCAGAATATTCTCCATAAACTCGTAGGTCGTTTCTTTTCCTAAACACGACGGGAAAGTAAAAACAGTTTCCCACCCCGACTCTCCGGTACACGATAAATAAGGGTAATTGTCGATGGCCGATTTAAAGTGGCCGGGCATATCTATTTCGGGTAAAACGGTTATGCAACGTTCGTCAGCATAGGCAACAATTTCTTTAATTTGTTCCTGGGTAAAAAAGCCTCCGTACATTCGCTGGCCATCAATTTCTTTATAATTGCTCTGGTCTATTTTATAAAGCTCATTTTCTACAGCGCGCTCATTACAAATTGTATCCTGGTTATTTTCAATACGCCATGCACCTTTCTCTGTCAGAAGCGGGTATTTTTTTATCTCAATGCGCCAACCCTGGTCGTCGGTAAGGTGCATGTGATAAGTGTTAAATTTATACAGTGCCAGATAATCGATAAATTCTTTTACTTCATCGATATTAAAAAAGTGACGGCTAAAGTCCATGTGCATTCCGCGCCACGA
Source organism: Draconibacterium sp. (assembly GCA_041583785.1). Lineage (GTDB taxonomy): Bacteria > Bacteroidota > Bacteroidia > Bacteroidales > Prolixibacteraceae > Draconibacterium. Next base: position 244,279 of record JBFHFE010000002.1, read on the forward strand.
AAAACGAGGTTCGTCTTCAACCAGCGCACAAGGCACCAACCAGTCGGCCTTCACTGTTTCTTCACTTTCAATTGCATCGGGCAGTAGCTGACGAATGGTTTGTACACCGTAAAAATAACCAGCTTCGGCAGAGGCCTGCACAAGAATTTTGCCAGGAGTAATTTCAAGTCGGTAAGCCTCAGGAGCCAACCCCTCTATCTGCTGAAAAATAATTCCATCTTCAGCTGCTTCTTCGGATACCGAAAGACCGAATCCGGTAGCTGTATTCAGTAAATTAGTAAGGAAAACGGCAGCTTTTTTCTGACTTCCATCTTGAATAACAACAGGAGTTTTCGAGGTTATTTTAAACGATTTCTCGTGTAGTGTAAAACTAACCGGCTTTGGGACCAAAGAAATATCTTCAGCCTTAAAACTTGGTGTAGAACAAGCAGCCAGCCAAATGCCAATTATTATTAGAAATACTAAATTCTTTTTCATGTCTGTTTTTCCTCTTCTTAATAAGTTATAATCTATTCTTTTGAAACTGCAATGAGATGACTCTGTGTACGGAAATACATTGCATTATCCGATAGCGCCGGTACTGCCATACAAACTTCGCCAAGGTCGTTCTCGGCAAGTATTTCAAATTCGGGTGATGCTTTCAGGGTATAAACCATTCCAAGGTCGCTAATAATATATACTTTGCCGTCGGAAGCCACCGGAGATGCAATGAATGAACCTCCCAGAGATTTTTTGTAATGACGCTCGCCGGTAGAGGGGTCGAGGCACTCAACAGCTCCATTCCATCCCACATTGTACAAAAGGTTATTATACAACAACAAGGTATGCATATACGAACCTCCTCGTGGTTTGCTCCATTTTACATATTCGTTTGAGGTTTCATCATTCGCAAGGGTAATATCGCCAACAGCATCTTGTTTAACGGCAATAACCGGTGAATAACGGCCATGTGCACTGTTAAAGAAAATCAGGCTATCGCCAATTTGTGGCGTAGGCACCGGAATATCGCCACCACCCGAACTACGCCAAACCTCGTCGCCGGTGATAAAGTCGTAGGCTCCACGATGTTTGTAGCCATTAACAACAACCAGGTCGCGGCCATCTTTGGTATAAATATTTGGTGTACACCAGCCCGGGTGTTCGTCTCTTTCTTTTTTCCAGATTTCTTTTCCTGATGCAACATCGTAAGCTGCCAAAAACGAATCGCCACGTACATCGCACTGAATAAGAACCACTCCATTATGAATGAGAGGTGAGCTTCCAAATTCCCATTCTATTGCTTCGCGATGCTCGGCCCAGGCACCGGCATGAAGTCTTCCAAGGTCTTTTTCCCATAACAGCTCGCCATTCATATCATAACAATACAGTCCTTCTGATGCAAAAAATACGACAAGGTGTTTTCCATCGGTTGCCGGAGTACAATTGGCATGCGTTGCTTTTGGGTGCCGTTTTACTTTTGGAACTCCGGTATATGCCGTTTTCTCCCAGATTAAATCGCCGGTTTTATTATTGAAACAATACACGTTAAAATCGTGCACCGAATTATCTTCAACCGGATTGGAAGAAACGTATTTTCCTGCCCGTAATACTGAATTATCAGTTTGACTTACCGCCGTTGTAATAAACAATTTGTCTTCCCACAAAACAGGACATGACAAACCAAGGCCGGGAATGTCAGCTTTCCACTTAATATTGGTGCCTTTTTCAACATCCCAGGTATCGGGTAAGTTGGTGTTATCGAGAATACCACAGGAATAGTAGCCCCGGTACGAAGGCCATTGCCTTTCTACATCGGTTTTAGAACCACACGAACTAACGAATAAGGAAACAACAAGAACCGTAAACAGGAAAATAGAATTTAACTTCATTTTTAATAATTTGATTTATTCAACAGAATTGGATGAAAATTTCAGAATTGTGTAAGAAAAATATACTCTAGTATTTAAAACATTTAGACACACTAAGCCCAAAACATCATCAAATATCCAACTATCCTATAATTATTCGAACAATTCGCCCAATTTTATTGTCAAATTTAGTATTATAATAAACAAACACACCTTCATCAACCTGCTTGTATTTTATCTTTTCTGTTCTGATAAAAGAAGCTACAAGAAAATGAATTACTTCTTATTGCTGTTCTTTAATTTTAAAAATTCAGCTTCATTAGCTAATGGCAGCATGTTATGCCTTCCTCTATTTCGAACAAGACGCTCCATTCTGTCGATTGAAATATCGCTACCATTATTCCTTACCCGGGTATACGTTGGGCTATTGTCATGCGATGGAATGCTCTCCAGTACTGAATTGAACCATGCCAACTCATCTCTCATACTATCGTGATCTATCAGATTATTTCTTTCGTAAGGATCTTCTAATAAATCAAAAATTCGCACAACCTGCTTTAGCGTATCAACATAAGCTTTATACCTTTCGCCACTAATCACCCGATCTCTAAAATCAAAACGATTTTGCAGCAAGCTATCTTTACTTATTAATGCGGGAAGACCTCCCATTGATAATGCCCAGTCTCTTTTGCTGCTGTTTGTTTTGCCTTCTAACACTTCCGAAAAAGACTTCCCATCAATTGTAAACTTCGATTGATTTTCAACCTTGGCCAAATCAAGCAAGGTTGGATAAATGTCGGTAAAATCAACAAGAGCCTCGGTTTCTCCAATCCTTTTGTCGGGCGTACATACAATAAATGGTGCATTTATTCCATTTTCGGTTAAAAAGGTCTTTCCTCCGCGAACATATACAGAATCTCTCTTCCCTATAATTGAACTCGTTGTTCCATTGTCGGTTGTAAATATCAGGTAAGTATTATCCGAAATATCCATCTCTTCAAGGGCACTAACTAACTTTCCAATAATACGGTCGGTGTATCTCACCATTGCCAGATGCTTTTCAAATTTTGATGTAACATCGGGTTCATCTGGTGTATGAACAAAAGGAGTATGTGTTAGCACCATTGGATAATAAATACACATGGGTTCGGCTTTATTCTTACCTAAAAAATCGATAATAAAATCAGAAAAAATATCAGGTCCAAATTGCCCGGTATACGTTTTGCTTCCCTCTTTAGTATGAATATAAGGATCCCAATATCTACTTTCACTCACTGAATTATCGCTTTCGTAACCGGTCCACATGCAGTAGTCGTCGAAACCTGCATTTTCCATTGCATCAGGTTCTATCCTGAAATCGTTAACTTGCCATTTCCCAGCTACACAGGTTTTATAACCAGCCTCTTTTAAAGCTTTGGCAAAACTGGGATTCTGACTGGAATCAAAGTTCACACCATGTCCCCATCTTGGAACATCGTAATGATTAACCCAACCGTTTGTAGAAGGGTATTGACCAGTAATTAATGCAACTCGCGAAGGAGTACATTGTGGCATTGAGTATGCTCTGTTAAACTTAATTCCGGAAGCTGCCAGTTTATCAATATTTGGAGTTTGAACCTCTTTAGCGCCATAAGACGAAATCCATTCTTTACCTAAATCATCAACCAAAATAAATATGAGATTCGGTTGTTTCTTCTCTTCTGTAATACTACATCCAATCAGTAGAAATACAATTAAGCTAAATAGAAAACCACCTAATCTCCATTTACCGAAGTTACTAAAAACTCTTCCTATCTTATTCTGAAAAACCTCCAACATAATCGTTTATTCGCCTATCTTACAGTTAACCTGATTATCTGATCGATGTTGTTTTCTTCCAATCCTTCAGTATAAATAAATACACCTTCGTCTTGTTGTTTAAACTTCAGTTTTACATCGCCTTCAAAGGTTTTGGCTGATGTAATTTTTTGCTCAAACTGGGGAATAAAAATGTAAGGTTTTCCATTGGGCGTTAAAATATGCACAAACATCTCGTTGTTTTTTTGAGTAATTGTTCCCCAGTCTTGCGAAGCAATCACTTTTCCACGTGTACCATAAATGGTTTCGCCATATTTAGAAGTCCACTCTCCCACTTCTTTTAATGTATTAACAAATTCTGGCTGAATTTCGCCATTGGGCATTGGTCCAACATTCAATAAAAGGTTTCCATCTTTTCCGGCAGCTTTAACAAGGAAATCGATAATCTGTTTTGTCGATTTGAATTTCTTATCGTTCAAGCCAAAACCCCAAAATTTAGCCATGGTTGCACACGATTCCAATGGAAGTTCACTCACCTTAACACCATGACTGTAACCGCCTTTATTCTCACCGGGCAGGTCGCGTTCAAAAGTTTGGATATCTTCTCCAGGAATAGGCGTTAGATGGTGATTGTTTGCAATTAATGTGGTTGGACTTAATTCATGAATAAGGCTGTAAATTTCATCGTAACGCCAATCAACTGTTTTTCGCTCCCAGTGGCCATCGAACCATATACAACCAATTTCGCCATAGTTAGTAAGCAATTCTGTTAGCTGCTTTTTCATAAAGTCGATGTAGCTGTCCCAGTCGCCGTCAACAGGTTTACCATCCACAATTTTACTTCCAAAAGCGTAGTCATCGCGAGCCCAGTCCAGTAGCGAATAGTAAAAGTTCAGTTTTATACCTTCCTTTTTACATTCTTCGGCCAGCTCTTTCAATGGGTCTTTCCCATAAGGTGTTGCATCCACAATGTTGTAGTCCGAAGCATCGGTATCGAACATACTAAAGCTATCGTGGTGGCGTGTTGTAATGGTAATGTATTTCATTCCGGCCGACTTGGCAATTTGCACCCATTCTTTAGCATCAAAATCCTGAGGATTAAAAAATGTAGCCAAACGTTTGTAAGTGTCAAAAGGGATTTTCTGATTTAACATCACCCATTCGCCATCGCCCAAAATACTGTAAATACCCCAGTGTATAAACATACCAAATCGCATGTCCTGGAATTCTTTGCGAGCTTCAATATTCTCGGCTGTTGGTGTGTACTCGCGCATAGGAAAGGAATATTGCTGCGCATTTACTGCCAATATTCCTAAACTGAATAATGTGATTAAGATTACTTTTTTCATGTTGTTTATTTTATATTAATTTTTCTTGTTTGCATTTCATCTTTACCCTTCACCCTAAGGGAAGCCGGTTCTTATCCGTATTTCTACAAAAAACAAAGCTTCCTCTTTAGTTAATTAAAACTGTTTTCCCTTTGTATGGGAAAATATCCATCGACAAAATGGGGAAAAGACGTTCCTTCGTTTCTATTATTTTGTTGAAAACACCACCGGCTCCGGCCCCATTTCCATTTCAAGTTTTCCTCCTTTAACAATCTCATCGTGCGTTATCCAATATCGTTCCATTGCAACTCCGTTTAACTTCATCGATTGGATATAAATATTCTCTGGAGAATTGTTATTAGCAATTATCGTAAATTTTTTCCCTTCATAGTATTTGCCATCCAAGTTCACTTCAATTTTATTGAAAACAGGACTGGTTATCTGGTACTTATTATCGCCGGGGCAAATGGGGTGAATTCCCATGGACGTAAGTACATACCAGGCCGACATCTGACCCACATCTTCGTTTCCACACAATCCGTAAGCATCGGTTCCGTAGGCGGCGCTACAAATTTTGCGCGTCCACTTTTGGGTAAGATGCGGAACTCCGGCTGTGTTCAGCATAAATGGAACATGATGAACCGGTTCGTTGGGATGGTTGTAATAGTTGTTCCAAAGGAAATCGCCTGGAGCATTATCAAAAAACGAAATCAATGAATCGCGATAGGCCGATTCACCACCCATTAACTCTTTCAGCCCATCAATATCGTGCGGAACAAACCAACCTTGCTGTAAGGGATTACTTTCGATACACCCCTGACCGTGCACGGTTTTTCCTTTCCATTCTTTCCAATTTCCTTCTTCATCGCGGGCACGGAACCAGTTTACCTCTTCGTTCCAAATACTGCTATAATTTTTGCTGCGCTTGTAATACTCAGCGGCAATATTTTCTTTATTCAACGATTCAGCAAATTTACCCATACACCAATCGGAATATGCATATTCCAATGTTTTTGAAACACTATGTGGAGTAAATCCCAAGGGCTCATTTCCGAAAGTATCAACACTGTTTATACAAGCCTCAAACGCTTTTTCTATCTCATAATTTCGAATTCCTTTTTCGTAGGCATCAACAATAACCGAAACGGCAGGATTTCCCAACATACATCCTGAGTATGAATTTAACAATTCCCAACGTGGCAAATAACCTCTGCCACTATATTCAGCCATCTGAAGCAGGGAATTAATTTCGTCGTTTACCATTTCAGGATTGATAATGGTTTGCAACGGAAACTGTGAGCGAAAAACATCCCACCCACTAAAAATAGAACGGTAGGTAAAATCATTTGTTTGATGAACGTTTTTATCTGCACCAATATAATTACCATTTACATCAGAAAAAGTGCGAGGGTCTATCATGGTATGGTAAAGTGCGGTGTAAAAAATTATCTTTTCATCTTCGGAACCACCACTTACATTTACATTTTTTATGGCTTCGCTCCACAAATCGCGAGCCTGTTTATGCGCTTTATCAAAATCCCAGTGATTGATATCGTGTTCCAGATTTTCTTTTGCTCCTTCAACGCTTACAAACGAAATTCCGCTTTTTACCAGCACTTCTTCCCCCTCGCTGGTACTGAAATTGGTATAAAAACCCAGGTGTTTACCTTGCATTTCTTTAACATTTTTAAAACGCGGTGCATATTTTATGGCATCCTGATATTCCGGTTTTCTAATATGACGCATTTTCCTGCCTTCATCCGGAATATCGGCACTCCATACACCATAGTCGCTAAGCGGTTTGCTAAACTGACACCAAAAATATACCGTGTAATCAGCGTTTCCGGCACCGGCGCCCCAGCCTCCACCTTCCGGAGGGCAAAGCATCCATCCAGAAATGGTATTCTCATTTTCAATTTTAATGTATTGTTCGGTAGAAGTTCCACCTACCCTGCGTGACAAATCGATTTGTATGCGTGAACTATCGTTTTCAGGAAAAGTAAAACGGATAATCCCGGCTCGTGGTGCTGCCGTTAATTCAGCCCGCACCTTGTAATCGTCGAGCGTAACAGCATAATACCCCGCAGAGGTAACTTCTGTATCGTGCGTAAAACGCGAACGATACCCATTCTCAGGGTCTTTAGGAATGCCGCGGTTGGTAATTAATTCTCCTGTTGTTGGAGTAACCAAAAAATTCCCCAGGTCGCCAAACCAACCCACGCCACTCATGTGTGTAAAACTAAAACCTTCAAGGGTTGGATGCTCATACGAATAGCCACTGCCATTGTCTCCACCGGTGTAGGTATCGGGGCTTAGTTGCACCAAACCAAAAGGAGTAGCTGCTCCCGGAAATGTTTTTCCAAATCCGTGGGCATCGGTGGTTTTCTTACCATAGGTTACTGCTCCTATTATGGGATTAATGTAATCTACAGGTTGTTTTTTCTGTTGCTGCGTGCATGCTGAGAACAATACTGTTACAAGCAGCAAGAGACTAACTATTCTATTTTTTTTTACCATAGCTTGACTATTTTATAATTCTTTGCACCACCATACAAACTTCGTTGGTTCCCTCCTCGCTTTGCAAGGAGGAGAAAATTCGTGCTGCAATATTATCTTACATTCCAAAAATTTGATTTGGAATTATTTTTCAATTCTTTACTCCCCTCACCCTATCGAAAGCTTCCCTCCAAAAGGGAAATGGCTATAGCCTAAGGAGTAAAGAATCATCATAGACTATTTTCCCGCCTTAAAAATATCCACCTCAACATCGTTGTATTCAGTGGCGCCTTCTTTTGTGCTACCTTGTTCAACCAGTTTAATTAACTCTGCTTTTAACTCTTCAACAACTTCGGGATACTCTTCATATACATTCTTCTGTTCTGTTTCATCAGCGTCCATATCATAAAGCTGAATTTCGGGCAATCCTTTTTTGCGTGCTGCATTATCATTTGGTCCACCCCATCCTCCAGAGCCAGGACAAAATTCCAGTTTCCATTTACCTTTTCTGATTGAAAACTTTCCATGAATAGAATGATGAATTACTGCAGGGTATGGACTGGCTTCCTCCTTATCTTTTAACAAAGGTAAAATGCTGTACGAATCTTCACCAGCATCATCAGGAACATCTACTCCTGCAATATCGGCACAAGTAGCCATTAAACTGGTTAGGCAAATTAATTTATCGTTTGTTGTGCCGGCTTCAATATTACCGGGCCATTTTACCATAAATGGAACACGGTGTCCACCTTCCCAAATATCTGATTTGCCACCACGGAACTGGGCACTGGCATAATGACCAAACTCTTTTCTAAGGTTGTCGCCGTGCGCGGCCGGAAAGGAACATCCGTTATCGCTGGTAAAGAAAACCAGGGTATTATCGTCAACACCGTTTTCTTTCAATGCGTCTAGTACCTGTCCAACCACATCGTCGGTTTCCATCACAAAATCGCAGTATGGAGTCATGCCACTTTTGCCCTGCCAGGCTTCAGATGGAACAATAGGTGTATGTGGCGAATTAAGCGCCAAATATAAAAAGAAAGGCTCTTCCTCTTTTGACTTTTCTGCAATATATTGGCTTGCATGCGTTCCTAAAAACTGTAACATTTTAATGGTTGGCATATTATCGATTACCTTACCATCTTTAATTACCGTTTCCATAGAAGCCGAATGATGAAAGCCCAAATAGGTATCGAATCCACGCGTACTTGGACCGTTAGGCACAACCGACCCAATTGGAGCCGGACTTGGTCTCTTTTGTCCATTAGGGTACACGTCAACAGGGTTGCCCAACGAATCGTTAACCGCAAAACCCAAATGCCACTTACCCATGGCTGCTGTTGTATAACCCGCCTCTTTCAGTAATGCCGGAACAGTTAACTGGTTTTCGGCAATTAGCGGCTCAAACTCTTGACCTCCACTTAACACGCCATTTTGCAAACGCGAACGCCAGGCATACCTTCCGGTTAGTACTCCGTAGCGCGTAGGTGTACAAACCGATGAGCCCGAATGTGCATCGGTAAAAACCATTGCTTCCTCGGCCAGTTCATCTATTTGCGGAGTTAAAATTTTTCCGTGTTCAGGATTTAAACTGTGTACATCGCCATAACCCAAATCGTCGCAAATAATGTAAACGATGTTGGGTTTGACTGTTGCTTCTTCATTTTGAGAACTCTTGGTTGAACATGCATAAATGCCAGCTACAACCAAAAGCAGAACGAATATTTTTTTCATGATTATCTTATTTTTAACTCCGTAACTTTACCCAACAGTTTCCCTTCTTTATCAAACAATCCGGCTTTAACAGTGCTTCTGTTTTCAGCTGTAAATACTCCACTGTATTTATTTGCATTCACCGAAGGTTCGCTTCCATCGGTTGTGTAATAAATATCGTAAGCCGTTTCGGTTGTAAGGTATACCTTGGCAGTGTAGCTTAGTTTATCTAAAGCAAACGAACCGTAAACACTGTATAAACTGGTTGAAACATTCACACCTTTTTCCTCCAATCTTCCAAAATGGTTTTCAATGGCAGCTTGAAATCGAGTCCAGTCTTTCACTTTGGGTTGGCTCCATGCCACCTCGGCATTTGCTAAACTACGCGGATAAAGCATGTATTCGCAATGCTCTTCGGTGGGAGTAAATTCGCCCCACAAACAAGCTTCTGTTCCCAACACCATTTTTGCTTCCTCTTCGGTTAATTCTTCGGGAATGGGTTCGTAGCGGTAAACTTTCGAAAGTGGCAATACCACTTTTGGACCTTCAGGCTCCAATTCCTGTGGCCCTTGAACCTGGCTAATATATGAATGCGTATAGTCGGTCATAATTGTCGGATAGCCACCTTTAGGAGCATCAACCTCGGGTGTATATTTTCCGCGACGCCAGGCCATAATAGTAGCCCCTTTGGCCCCTTTACCACTTAGTATCTCGTCCCAGCCAATCATTGTTTTTCCTTTGGCTGTTACCAGTTTATTTACTCGCTGAATAAAATGGCTTTGTAACTCTTCCATATCTTCCAATCCGTTTTCTTCCACCACCTTTTGGCAATGTTCACATTTGCGCCAGTTTGTTTTATTGCACTCGTCGCCGCCAATGTGCAAATATTGCGATGGAAAAAGTGCAGCAACTTCAGTTAACACATCATCCAAAAATTCGTAGGTAGTTTCTTGTCCGGCGCACAGTGCATTATCGGGAGCCTTACCTCCGGTAGCCACTTCGAAGTTGGCTGAATCGACACAACACAAAAACGGATAAGATGCAATTAAGGCTTTGCTGTGTCCCGGCACATCAATTTCAGGAATTATTTCCACGTTGCGCACGCGGGCATATTCAATCACTTCTTTTATGTCTTCCTGGGTGTAAAATCCGCCAACCGTTTTGGGTTCGTCGGGAGTGGCTAATTCACGCTGCCACCAGGTAATTCCGGTTCTATCTGCACGCCATGCTCCTTTTTCGGTTAGGTTTGGATATTTCTTAATTTCAATTCTCCAACCCTGATCATCTGTTAAGTGCCAGTGAAACTTGTTGATTTTGTATGCTGCAAAAACATCGATTTGTTTTTTCACAAACTCCTTGGTTTGAAAATGGCGCGACACATCCAGCATCATCCCACGCCAGGCAAAACGAGGGCTGTCTTTTACTGTCATACAAGGAATTTCAACCTTATCGGCATTCAGATAAATTGCCTGACGCAGCGTTTGAAAGCCATAAAACAAACCAGCGTAGTTTTTTGCTTTCACCACAATTCTTTCTGTCGAAACGTCCAGCACATAACCTTCATCAGTATAGCTTTCATCCTTCGAAATTTCAAACAGAATGGAGTTGGAAGATGCACGTTTGCCAGCGATCACCTCTGGATTCAGTCCGGAATCTTCTTTTATTTTTTCTGACAGATAAGGTTTAAAATCTGCTACTAATTTTTTAGGGATATAAACTTTTGTATCGGATGTAAGCGAAAAGCTTCCGTCTTTTAAAACAACCGTTTCAGGTTGTGGAATGAAGTTAAGTGACTTTTCTTCTGCTTTAGCAGCAATTGAAATCGCCAGAGTTAGTATTAAAATCTTTATCAGCTTCATAAAATTCATTTTTTATTGAACCCTCCTCAGAGTTCCGTCCTGTATCTTGTTCTCTCCCCCATAGGTTTTACCTACGGCTATTTTTATTGAATCACTTTTCAGGATTCTTTTGAATTATCTTACCTCCGACATGATTTAAGCTTTTGTCAGAAATAAGAATCTATAAACATTCGGCTATTAGCCTGGCTACTTCTTTTCCCTGTTTTGTTTTGCCTAATTCGTTGTAATGTACATTGCCGGGTTTAATTGCCCATTCTTTGTGATTTGGTTTGGTATAAGCGTACAGGTCGTTTATAATAACCGACGGATAATGTTTAAATACTTCCATCGCTGCTTTATTATATTTTATGCTATCGCCGGCAAAACGGCCATCAGCCCCCTCGGGAACCGGAGTAGTAGTGGCAAAGATTAACTTCGCATCCGGAAATTTGGCCAGCAAATAGTCGCAAATTCCCGTTAGCCTTGTTTTGTATTCACAGATCGAAGACACTTGTTTACCGTTTTCCTTGTCCAGTTTTCCGCCTTTCAGGTATTTTAAATCGTGCAGTCCTACGTTAAAATGAATAACGTCCCATTCGAAATCCCATCCTTTTTCCAAATGAGGTTGAAACATAGCTCTTTCCATTTTTTCCAGCCCGGGAATCAGGCGATCGCTTGAACCTCCGTTTCTTTGAAACCGAAATACAGTGGCCTTATCTTTTAACTCCTTCCGAACAGTCGAAGTATATCCGATAGAAATAGAATCGCCATACAGAAGTACATTTGGCACGCCTTTTTTCGGGTGCACATACTCAAAAGCTCCTCCATCCGTTGGACACAATTCTTCCCAGGCAACACGGCAAATCTTTTCGTTACATTTTTTACCAACAACTCCAGCAAACACTGTTGGGGCAACACTCAACCCCACTGTTCCCAATCCTACTTTTTTTATAAAATCTCTTCGTTGCATTATCAATTACTTTTAGTTTTGAGAGCCCTGAAACAAGTTCGGGTTGACATTCAAACATTGTATATGAAATGAAATTGGAACGTCAGGCAAAACTTGTTTCAGCACCTTCTACTACAGCTGTACTACCATTGTATTAAACGATTTTGCATCTAATTCAAGGTTAATGCTTTCGCCATTAACATTAAGTTTTAATACGCGATTTTTATCCACTTCGTTGTAGCTTAAAACTTTAATTTCGTTTGTAGCTTCCGTGTAAAATACAATTGTATTTTCATCGTTTCCGCTGGCAGCCAACTTTACATCGCCCGGTTTTACAAATGCACTTAAGTGTTTCATCAAGTAAAACTCAGGATTGTACACAATTTCTTTTGTTTTGCTGTCGATAGATATCATTGAGTTTTGTTTCCACCCCCACTGACTCTTTCCTGTTTCGTCCAAAACCATGTTCCAATACATGTATGCATTGGTTCCATTTTCAAAATAATGCTTCATCAGGCTAAAGGTGTACTCTGCCGCTTTCCAATCATTCGAGCCATCACCACATTCTGTTTCGGTTTGCATCAGTTGCATATCAGGATACTTGGCATGAACATCTTTAATGGCTCCTTTTCCGGCCCACTGGAAGCCAACACCTGTCACCAATTCTTCAACATTTTTATACTGAAGAACGTCGTCAACGCGTTCAATTTGTGGGCGTTCAATAGTACCCAGCCAAATTTCCGCATCAATATTATCGGCTTCGAATTGTGGTGCCAGGTAATCGGCAATAAGAATTCCAAGATCCTGCATTTTCCAAACACACGATGGGAAATTTTGAGCAGAATTAGGTTCGTTTTGAACATGAACAGCTTCAATTTCAATTCCTTCTTTTTCGTAAGCTTTTACAAATTTTGAGAAGTAAAGGGCATAGGCTTTAAAATATTCAGGCTCGGTAATAAAACGCGATACCAATTCTTCCATTGAACTTAACTCCGGAGCCAGGTCGTTTACTTTTGCATCGGCACGGCAGGCGTAATGTTTATTGTGTTTCATCCACGATGGAGGGCACCAGGGAGAAGCCCAAACACGTACATCGGGATTAATTTTTTGCGCTTCTTGAATGTATGGAACCAACCTCTTTTTATCGCGGTCAATGGAAAAATTCTCCATGGCAAAGTCGCCTTCCGTTTCATTGTGGCTGTACCAGTCAACGGCATAGTCGTTAGCGCCAATTGGCATACGACACAAGTTAAACTTACAACCAGTTTCCTGGTTAAACAGGTCGTTAAGGATTTGCTGTTTTTCTTCAGGTTTAACCCAATTTAAAGCCTCCCAACCCATTTCGTTAAAACATCCACCAAAACCAGAAATGGTTTGTTGCTGATTTTGAGTGTCGATAGTGATTGCAATTTCAGAAAGACCTTCTGAAGGTTTCGTAATATTTTCTTTTTCTACCCAACGGTTGCTATCGGTTGTACTTACCCAGGTTATTTTAGGCGATTGTGTGCACGAAGCGAGCATTGCTGCTAGTGCCAGAAAAATTAAATTTAGTTTTTTCATCTTATTAAAAATGTTTGTTTTATAAGGTATAAGTTGAAACTTGCATGATTTTAATAAATCACTTTTGTGTGAAGACCCTCTCATGCTCGTTTCATTTTTTTGTATATTTTCTTTTAATCGTTTTAAAACATCCTCCATGAATTCTCCTTCTTAAAAAAGGACAAACATTGAAGAACGTGCCTTATTTACAGGAATGTATTTCGTTATTCCACTTCTAAAATCCCTCTCAAGCGAATATCTTTCGACGATGCGCCAATCATAATCCTGAAATCGCCGGGTTCTACCACGCGTTCCATTTCAAGATTAAGCATGGATAATTCGTCAGGCCCAAGCACAAAAGTAAGTGTTTTTTCTTCGCCTGAATTTAAGGTAATTCGTTGAAAACCTTTTAATTCTTTTATTGGCCGGGAAACAGAAGCCAGTTCATCGCGGATATAGAGTTGCACCACTTCATCGCCGGCAACTTTTCCGGTATTTTTAACGGTGCACGAAACCTGAACAGTTTCGTCGGTCCCGATCCTATTTTTACTGAAATCTAAATTAGAATATTCGAAAGAAGTGTAACTTAAACCAAAACCAAAGGGAAAAAGTGGCTGGCCGGTAAGGTTGTGATAGTTATCGCCACGACCTGTTGGTTTATTGTTATAATAAAGCGGGCATTGTGCTTCATCAACCGGGAAAGTTATCGGTAACCTTCCTGCAGGATTGGCTTCTCCGAACAACACGTCGGCAAAACCGTTACCTCCATTTTCGCCGGGATACCATGCCATTACTATTCCATCCACATCGTTCATCCAGTTGCTCATGGTTATAGCGCTTCCGCCACTTAAAACCACAATTGTCGGCTTTCCGGTGGCTGCCACTGCTTTTATCAAAGCTTCCTGATGGCCAGGAAGAGCCAGCAAAGCACGGTCCTGGAATTCGCCTTCGTGAATACCTCCGAAAACCACGGCCACATCGCATTGTTTTGCAGTTTCAACCGCTTCGGTAATTTGCTGTTTCCATGGATTATTAACATTTGCGTCCCACACCAGTTTCAATTTTGCATTTCCGGCAGATTCAAAAAATTCCAGTTTTAAATCGTATTCTTTCCCTTCTTCAAAAGTAAAATCTTTTAGTATAGTTTGATACGATTGCTTTTTCCAGTTATCGATAAACAGTTTACCATCGAGGTAAAGACGGTAACCGTCGTTTCCTTCCACGCCAATTTTAAATGTTCCGGCTTTGGGAGCCTTAATTTTACCTGTCCAGCGAATGGAAAACCAATCGTAGGCTAAATCGTCATGTGGAGAAAACAGGGTCCATCCCCCCTGCACCTTTTTATCAATTCGTGTTACTTTGGGCTGCCCTTCCAGTTTTATATTATCGAAATATTCGCCTTTTAAACCGCTTACTCTCTCCCCATCTTTCAAGGTTGAAAGGTATTCGGAATTAACAATTTGGTAGGTTTTATCATTTAATGCCACTCCTTCGGAATACAGCACCTTATCCTTGCCAATTTTATCTACCACGCCATCGTACATCGACACGATATCATTTCCGGGGCCACTGTATCCTCCCAAACGACCAGCTTTTGCATCGAAACCAATTAAAGCAATTTGCTTAGATTTATCCAGTGGTAAAACTTCGTTGTTATTTTGCAACAAAACCATCGACTTAGATGCAGCCACACGAGCCAAATCGCGATGTGTTTTATGTCCGTTCCAAAGTGCAGCTTCTTCAGCATTTACATACGGATTTTCAAATAATCCCAACTCAAATTTTGCGCGAAGAATTCGACGCACGGCTTCATCGATGGCTTTTTCGTCAACCATACCTTTTTCGTAGGCTTCCCAAAAAAGTGGGTAGTGGTTGTAATTGGTTTGAAACATCACGTCTAAACCGGCTTCCACAGCATCTTCTGTTGATTCGGCATAATTAGCAGCGGTAAAATGCAATACATTTGAACCACCAGTTGCCCCGGCATCAGAAATCACAAATCCATTGAAGCCCCATTCTTCTTTCAATTTTTTACGCAGTAACCACTCGTTAGCCGAACAAGGAGAACCATCAAGCGAGTTATAGGCTGTCATTACCGAACGCGCTCCTGCTTTTTGAAAAACCGCTTTAAAGGCAGGAAAATAAATTTCTTCCAACAATCGTTCGTTGAAACTAATGGGATAACTATCGCGTCCTCCGGCCCCAATGTTTGCCACAAAGTGTTTTGGCGTTGTAATTACACCCTCTTTCTCAAACTGAGAAATAAAAGCCATGGCCATTTGCGTAGTTAAAAACGGATCTTCGCCATAGGTTTCTTCCACACGCCCCCAGCGCACATCGCGGGCAATATTCAGCACCGGCGAAAGGATTTGACGTATTCCTCGAGTCTTTGTTTCGCGGGTAATGGCACGAGCCACATCAGCCACCAAAGTTGTGTCCCAGGTAGCAGCCAGGGCAATTGCCTGCGGAAAAGCCGTTGCGCCATCGCGGGTAAGACCGTGCAGTGCTTCATTAAAAGGAATTAAAGGAATTCCCAGGCGGGTTTCTTCCACAAAATAGCGCTGAAGTTTATTCACCTTATCAGTCATTTCGTAGGCAGTACCCGACGAACCATAATCCATCAACTGTTCGGCAGCAGTAGCTTGTTTTCCTTTACTAGCCACCTGAAAACCGAATACTCCGTTTTTATACTGGCTCATGTCGTCCTGTAAATCGCCAGGAATCATAAACATCTGCCAAAACTTTTCTTCCAGGGTCATACGTTTTAACAAATCGTCAACACGCTCGTCTACCGGCAATTCAGGATTTTTATAGGGTAATTCTTTCTGTGCGAATACAAACGATGAACTAAAAAGGAACACCATTAATCCTGTCATCATCAAAACCGGGCGTACAAATGTTTTTCTATTTTTCATGCTTTTCATTCTGAATATTGTTTATACTCCTTCTCTTTTCACTTCAAGGTAAAAAGGCATTTTATAAACTGTTTTATCCTTCTGTTTTATTAATACTACCGGAACAATATCAACTTCGCCGGCTGCTAAATCAAATTTGCCCAAGGCAAATGTATCGCTCATTGATTTTTGGAAAAAGAAGGTATGTTTTTCTTCGTTAATTAACAATTCAACTTCGAAATCGGTTTCAACTGGCGCTTTGAAATGCATGTTCATCTCATATCTACCGTTTTGAGCCACTTCGGTTGCCCAATAGGCAATGTCTTTTTCCACTTTTTCATGTCGCGTAAAATGCACGTCGTTAAGATTTAATACGCTTGGATTTTCGTGTTCCGTACCGATTATCATTCGTGGAGAATGAGCTGCATTTGGCTCTGCCTGTAATTCATCAATCCAGTTATCCATTTGGTTTTTTAAGGCAGTTGCAGCTTCCTTGTTGCTTTCCACAATATTATTTTGCTCGTAGGGATCGTTAAGGCTAAACAATTCAAAGGCTTCTATCCCGGCTGACTTGTCGCAATTTCCAACGAGTTTAAATTCGTTATTGCGAATCATCATATTTTCATATTTACGAGGCTCTCTGCGCGTCCAGTAGCGGCAAATAGCACGTTCCGGTAATTCGTTTTCCTCACCTTCCAACAAGGGCAAAAGACTTACGCCGTCAATTTTACGGTCAGCAGGAATTTTAGCTCCACAGAGCTCTGCCAGCGTTGGAAAGATATCGAAATGAGAGGCCGTAGCTTTAATATCACGGTTTCCTTTAAACGCCGACGGGTATCGCCAAAAACACGGCACCTGAATTCCTCCTTCGTACACCGACGATTTGCGGCCACGCAAACCTGCCAGATAGCGGTAAGGAATGGGCCCGTTATCGCTCATAAAGATAACCAGCGTATTGTCTTCCAGTTCGAGATCTTCTATTTTACCAAACAGTCGTCCCAGGTTATCATCGATATTAGTAACCATGGCATAAACCTTGCGCGCCTTCTCCTTCATCACTTCGTCCATTTCGGGGAAAGGCCTGTCGTCGTTTTCGAAACCTGCTGTTGGATCTATGTCTTTGTACATTTGATAATACTCATCGGGAACCTGCAAAGGAGAATGCGGAGCATTATAGGCCAGGTAAAGGAAAAATGGCTCTTCTTTATTTTCTTCCAGAAAGTTAATGGCAGCATCGGTAAAAACATCGGTGCAATAGCCTTGCTTATCAACCATTTTGCCATTTTGCCAAAGCGTAGGGTCGAAATAACTTTTATTGCCTTTCAAATGATTGGGCCAGTCACCCCATTGTCCCATTCCACCGGCGAGGTGGCGCAGCGTATAATCAAAACCCTGATCTTCCGGGCGCATCGGATAGTTATCGCCCAGATGCCATTTGCCAATCATTCCGGTTTTATAACCGGCGTCTTTCAACAACTCAGCAATTGTAATTTCCGAAGCAGCCATCATTGCTCCGCCCTGGTAGGTATCTCTAACGCCTGTTCGCAAGGTGTAGCGCCCGGTCATTAAAGCCGAACGCGTTGGCGCACAAACCGGCGACACCAAAAACTCATCGAAACGGACACTCTCTCGCGCAAATTTATCGATAACCGGAGTCTTTATGTGTGGATTTCCATAATAACCCAAATCGCCAAAACCCTGGTCATCGGTCATTATCAAAATGACATTTGGCTTTTCCTTTTTGTTGCTCTTCCCCAATTTAGTACAACTTCCAAAGGCGAAAATCATCAGAAATATTACCAAATATGTGGCAGTCTTGTTCATAATCACATTATTCGTTTACATTCTTTATTGGGCAGAAATCACATCTTCTTCCCACAAACGAATTTTCTCTACCATTTCTTTTACCAATTCAGGATTTTCAGCTGCCAGATTAGTGGTTTCTTCAATGTCTGATTTCAGATTATACAACATCGGCTCTGCATTTTTTCTGGGCAGCATAAGTTTCCAGTCTCCTTTGCGCATGGCTCTTTTTGCTGAAAATTTCCAAAACAATTCACGTTCAGGCAATGCTTCGCCTTCCAGTAAATGGTTTTTAAAACTTATTCCATCAATATTTTGTGGCAAGTCTGCACCAATTAATTCAGCAAGAGTCGGGTATAAGTCCATGGTTAAAATTTGCTGGTTGCTCTCCTGATTCGGTGCAATTAATTCAGGATACCAAGCTATGGCTGTTACGCGGTGCCCACCTTCCCAAAGGCTTGCTTTATATCCTCTTAAGTTCCCGTTATTTCCAAAACGTGATGACCCGCCATTATCGGAACAGAAAAACACAAAGGTATTTTTATCCAGGTTCAACTCTTTCAGAGTGTTGAGAACTTCACCTATTCCTTCATCCATTACTTCCACCATTTCTTTATAAATTTCGGGTCCGTTTTCCTCAGGAGGATTTATGATAAAATCAGCTCCTTCCTCTTCACGTATTTTTCGTTGAGGTTTTGAATTTCGCCCCTGAAATGGACCATGTGGTGCTTCGTGCGGGATGTATAGTAAGAAAGGTTCGTCTTTGTGCCTGTTTAAAAAATCGATAGAATGTTTGGTAATCAGGTCGGTTGAGTAGCCTTCTTCTTTTTCTAGTTTATCACCGGTCCACCAATCTTCGTATCCTTCTTGATCGACATGCGAGTGGTAATCAACATTACCTGAAACGTAACCAATATACTCATCAAAACCCTGATTTATTGGATTAAATTTTGTTTCGTAACCCACGTGCCACTTTCCAAACATACCTGTAACATAACCCGCCTCTTTAAAGGTTTCGGCAAATGTTTTTTCTTCTGCTGCAAGCCCGTGATGGCGGTGGTGTTTTGCGGTTACTACACCGTCGATTCCCACGCGTTGCTGGTATTTCCCGGTTAGCAATGCAGCACGTGTAGGGCTACAAACCGAACCATTTGAATGAAAATCGGTAAAACGAATTCCTTCGGCAGCAAGCTTATCTAAATTAGGCGTGTTAATGGTTTTACTTCCGTAACACGACAAATCGCCGTACCCCAGATCATCGGCCATTATTATAATAATGTTGGGTTTATCGTTGCTTGTCTCTTCTGAACAGGATACCAAAAACAGTGGTAAAGCCAGAATAAAAACTATGAATACTACTTTATTTATCATTTATCAATTATTATTTCTTACTGAATTTTAAGAACAGTGAACTATTTGTTGAAACCATCTCAGGGTTCTGTTTCACCTCAATACTTTACCCCTCTATGGTAATCTTTTTCACAATAGCAACACAATACTTAATCGTTCCAGTGTTCTGCAATTATCTCCAAAATTTCAGGATTATCTGCATCGGTATCGCCAAGCAATTCGCGCTGGTTCAGAATTTCCTTTTTCATATCTGCAATAATTTCCTGGTACTCCGGCTCGTTGTACGCATTGTGTAATTCATTCGGATCTTTTTCTAAATCGTAAAAATCCCAGTAACGACCGGTTTCTTCTCCTTCGCCAAATTCATTGGCATTAAACCCATTCCCGTAAAAGAAAGCCAATTTGTAACGTTCGCCACGAATTCCGAAGTGACCCGGACGAATGGTTTGGTGCTCCCAATAGCGATAATAGCCATATTTTCGCCAATCTTCAGCAGTATTTCCTTTCAGGTTTTCGCGGAAGCTATACCCTTGCATAGTAGAAGGATATTCAGCACCGGCATAATCGGCAAATAAAGCGGAGAAATCAACGTTTTCAATGATATCGTCGTTGCGTGTTCCTGCCGGAATTTCGTTTGGATAACGAATTACAAATGGCATGTGTACCGATTCTTCGTTTATCATTCGTTTATCGAACCAGCCATGCTCGCCAAGGTAGTACCCCTGGTCGGCAGTGTAAATTACAATAGTGTTTTCGGCTAAACCGGCTTCGTCTAAATATTTTAATAATTTGCCAATGTTATCGTCAATAGCCGCTCCGCAGCGCATAAAATCTTTCACATATTTTTGATATGTTTTATAGCGTGCCTCGTTGTTTGTTAACCCATCAACCGAAAAAGGCAATTCGGGATAAAACATAAAATCGGCCTTTTGCTCCGGGTTTTCGGTGGCAAACAAGTAACGTTTTTTCAGGTTATCAACCGACTGTCCTTTGAAAGAACGACCGGTGTCGTCAGCTCCCTGGTCGTAAAACGACGCAGGAACAGGAATCTCCTGGTCGCGATACAAGTTGCTGAATCTTTCAGGGTAATCCCAAGGCTCATGCGTTGCCTTAAAGTGACATAAAGCCATAAAAGGTTTGTTTTTATCGCGATTTTCAAGCCATTCGATGGTTTTATCGGCAATCACATCGGTACTAAAACCTTCGTAAGCTTTACCACCGCCATGGGCATCTTCCCAGTTCTCTTTGGTTTTCAGAATCGGATCCCAGTATCTACCTTGCCCCGGCAAAACGCAATAGTAATCGAAGCCAGTAGGTTCTTTTTTCAAGTGCCATTTACCTATTACCGAAGTTTGGTAACCGGCTTCCTGTAATACTTTAGCAATATTATTCTGTTCAGGATAAAGCGAGCCGCTAAGTGTTTTTACGCCATTCACGTGACTGTATTGTCCGGTTAAAATGGTGGCACGACTTGGTGTACAAATCGAATTAGACACCAAACAATTATCCAACACACAACCTTCCTCGGCGAGCCGGCTAATATTTGGAGTGTGAACGTAATCCTTTAAAATTCCCCCGTAAATTCCCCATGCCTGCCCTGTGTGGTCATCGGCCATAATGTAAAGAATATTTGGTTGTTGGGAAGCTTCTTCTTTTACACTTTTACATCCTACAAACGTAGAAACGACAACAAACACGAGTACCAGCGATTTTAACTTTGCTAACATTTTAGTTCTATTTATATTATTTAATCTCAAAACTTTGTTTTATTAATTTATCCGATGAGGGCCCCACTCCAATTTCGAAAACACCGGGTTCCACTACTTTTTTGTCTTGCTCAATATCGAAAAAAGCCAGATCTTCCGGTTTAACCGAAAAGGTTACTACGGTTGATTTTCCGGGTTCCAGCGAAATTCGTTTTATTCCTCTCAGGCTCTTTAAAGGACGAACTTCATCGCTCTCAACATCAGTTACGTATAACTGAACAACTTCATCGCCTTTAAATTTACCAAGATTGCTGATTTCAACGCTAACATCCAGTGAATCGCTTGCTGCCATTTCAGGTTTCGACAAGGTGATATTTTTATAATCGAATTTTGTGTAACTCAAACCATAGCCAAAAGGATATAATGGTTCCCCTTTAAAATAGCGGTAGGTCCGTCCTTTCATGGCATAGTTAACAAACTGCGGCAGGTCTTTCTCCGATTTGTAGAAGGTTACGGGTAATCGTCCAGATGGATTGTAATCACCGAAAAGAATATCAGCAATGGCAGTTCCGCCCAATTCGCCGGGATACCAGGCTTCCAGAATCGCAGCGAGGTTCTCATTTTCCCAGTTTACAGCCAATGCACTACCGTTTAGAAGAACCAGTACCACAGGTTTACCGGTGGCGTGCAATTCTTTCAATAGCTCTTTCTGAACGGTTGGTAATTGAATATTTGTTTTATCACCGCCGTCAAAACCTTCCCAATCAACGCGCATTTGCTCGCCTTCAACACCAGGCGAAATACCTCCAACAAAAACCACAACATCCGATTTTTCAGCTATCTCTATGGCCTTATCGTACGATGATTTTTCCGGAGTTTTCCACATCAGCTTCAATTTCGAAGGAACGCCTTTGTGATTATAGTCGATTTTAATGTCGTATTCTTTTCCTTTTTCCAAATAAACTGTTTCCAATAACAATCTGCGTTTTGGTTCTTCAAAATTGTCAATTAAAACAGCTCCATCCACAGAAAATTGAAAACCATCATGTGCGTGAACTCCAAGTTGGTATTCTCCTGAAACATCCACTTTTATTTTTCCGGTATATTGAACGCAAAATTCATTCAGATTTAATCCTTTTACAGGATTGGCGTTCCAATTGGAATTTATGCCTTTTTCAATACGTGTTTCAAGAGCTTTACCTGAGAAATCGTTATTGTTAAAATAGCTGGCGTTTAAACCTGGTTTTCCTTTATAACTCAAAAAATCAGCAGGAATAAGCGAAGCTGCAGCTGCAGTATCAATTAACTCGCAACCTGTTTCGAAATATACTTTTGTATCTTTCGAAACCTTACTTTTTATACCTTCAAGCGGCGTGCTGTATTGCAGTGGGAAACCGTTGTAATTTCCCAGTAGCACTTCCAGGTTATTGGCATTTGGGCCAACCACAGCAATCGCTTTAACATCTTTTTTCAGGGGTAAGGTTTCGTTTTCATTTTTCAACAAAACCATCGATTTTTGGGCAGTTTCAAGCGCCAGTTTGCGATGTTTTTCCGAGCTTACCACACTCATTGGAATATCAGCGTAAGGCACATTTTCGGGCGAGTCGAACATACCCAGTTTGAAGCGCGCCACAAAAAGTCTTTTTAATGAAACGTCGATTTGCTCTTCGGTAATAAAGCCTTGTTCAACAGCTCCTACGAGGTAGGAATAACGGTATCCACAATTTAAATCGCAACCGGCCAAAACAGAAACAGCCGCTGCCTCTTCTTCTGAGTCGGTAAAATTGTGGTAATCGTGTACATCGCGAATTGCGTTACAGTCGGAAACAATGTAACCTTCAAAACCCCAGTCGTCGCGCAAAATTTCGGTAAGCAAAAATGGACTGGCACAACACGGTTCTCCATTAGTACGGTTGTATGCACCCATTACCGAGTATGCATTTGCTTCTTTTATACAAGCTTCGAAAGCAGGAAGATAGGTATCGTAAAAATCACGTTTATTCACTGCTGCATCAAAAAAGTGTCTTTCCGGTTCGGGACCACTATGCACGGCAAAGTGTTTTGGAGTGGCCACCAGTTTCAGGTATTCGGGGTCGTTGCCCTGAAGGCCTTTTACAAAACTTACTCCCATGCGGGCAGTTAGGTATGGGTCTTCGCCGTATGTTTCCTGACCACGTCCCCAACGCGGATCACGGAAAATATTAACATTGGGAGTCCAGTAGGTTAATCCCTCATATCTTTTGTAAGAATTATTTCGTTGTGCTTCGTGGTGTTTTGCACGAGCTTCGTCGGAAATAACCACAGCCGACTCGTAAATCAATTGCGAATCCCAGGTAGCAGCCAAACCAATGGCTTGCGGAAAAACTGTAGCTTCGCCGGCACGCGCTACGCCATGCAGGCATTCGTTCCACCATTCGTATTCAGGAACATCCAAACGTGGAATACCCGGCGCTTTATTCATCATTTGCGACACCTTTTCTTCTAAGGTCATTCGTGAAATGAGATCGTCGACGCGCTCATTAATGCTCAGACACTCGTCTTGGTAGGGTAATTTCGTTTCTTGTGCATTGATGTTTAAACCCAAAAATGCCAGTAAAACTAGCATGAAGGTTCTCGATGTTATTAATTTAAAGCTTGTCATAATTTATGTCTGTTTTGTTCTATTTGCAATTTACAACCACCACAGAAACCGACTGTGCCGGAATATCAACCACCTTTGCCTGATCATCTTTCAACCAGATATCGAAGGTTTTTACTTCATCAGAATTATTCTTTACGAATAAATATACATTGTTATCATCAGCCAGCGTAATGGTTTCGTTATACCACGAAGCCGCTGCTATTCTCTTCATTCCCGGCTGCATAAATTTTCCAAAAAGTGCCATTACGGCATAGTCGGGATTATAGGTTACTGTTTTTTTATCACGATTAATATTTATCAGGCAATTTTGTTCCCATCCCCAGCCACTTGTTCCGGTTTCGTTCAAAATCATGTTCCAGTAACAAAAGTTTGGCACCCCATGATTAATGTATGAAGAAACTTCATCGAAGCGTGAAAATGCTTGATTGGCGCTATTTCTTCCGCCAAAACAATTTCCTTCGGTGTGTAAAAATTTAATTTCAGGAAAAACTGCCTTCATATTCTCAATTTGCCGCGAGTTAGTGTACTGAATGCCAATACCATCAACAGCTGCTCGCCAATTTTTGTCCGATACATACTCCAAACCATCGAGTCTTTTTGCAGTGCGAAATGTTCCGGCCCAAATCTCTGTTGCAAGCTTGTCTTTTTTAAATTGAGGACGCATGTAATTAATCACAAACTCGCCCATTTGCTGTGGCGGCATGTGGCATGAAGGGTATTTTGTAGAAATATCTTGTTCGTTTTGAACGACCAGTCTGTTAATTGTTATTCCTTCTTTTGCATACGCTTCAACATACTTTGAAAAGTACAATGCGTAAGCCTGGTAAATGTTAGGATCGTCTTTTAAAACATTTTTTGCTGGATCTTCAATCCCCTTGTCCATTAAACCCGATTCTTTCATCCATCCCGGAGGGCTCCATGGCGAAGCAAACAAGGTCATATCGGGATTGTATTGGTAAGCAAGTTTAATGTATGGAATTACACTCGTTTTTTCCCTGGCAATAGAAAACTCTTTCATTTCATAATCCTCAGCAACTTCACTGTAGCTGTAGGCATCAATTCCAAAGTCGCTAGCACCAACGGCTGTTCGGCATAACGAAAAACCTGCAACATTTTTATCGAAAAGGTTTTTCATCACTTCGTTGCGTTGTTCTTCATCAAGTGACATAAGTGCTTCCCCACCTATTTCGTTAAATGCACCACCAATACCTTCAATGGTTTGAAAAGTAATGTCGGGATATAAACGGACCGAAATTCCATCGTTATCCGATTTTCCTTCAATTTCTTTTATTGGATTGGCTTCAACTTTTTCACCTTCAAGAAGCTCTACATAAAATACTTTTACATTGTATTGAGCGTTTGCAAATAATATGGTTGCCAAAAATGCAACGATTGTAGAAACAATTATTCTCATTACAGTTTATTTTAAAATTTTGCTTTTAAAACTACCGGGTAACTTTTCCCGTTTACTGCAGGAATGTTTACCACCAAATTTTCGTTGTTTTGTTTGAAACTGATTTCTCTTCCATCGTACACTTGAGTAAGACTTTTCAATTCTCCCGGATTCACATCGCTGTTTGTGCCCAATGAAGGGATAGCAAATTCGCCACTTCCAGGGTTAAGAACAATAATATAAAAGTCGTCTCCTTTTGTGGTAAAACGTACTTCATCGTTTGCAAAAGCGGGTGATGCAGTGGTGCGCTGATTAAAATGTTCATCAACCTTTTGGTTGGCAGTTGCATTACGAAGCTCACCGGTAACTGTTTCTTCCGATTCGCCACGCACACTTTTCCCATCGCCAAAAACTTTCCATGGGCGGGTTCCGTAAATGGCTTCACCGTTAATTTTTAACCAATCGCCAACTTTTATTACTTCCTCTTTTATTTCCCCCGGGATACTTCCATCGGGATTTAATTCCATACTCAACAACAAATTTCCGTTTTTACTTACGGCCTCAATCAACATTTCGAGAATGGTTTGCGCATTGTGGGTAAGTGGACGGTCTTTTTTGTAAAACCAGTCGGTAAAAGTAATTTCCGACTGCCAGGGTTCGGCACGCAAAGTATTGCTTCCACCACTTTCTACCTCATTAACCGTTCCCGGCTCTTTCCTTTTTAAAAGCATTACGGCATCAACAACGCCGTTTTCGTTTAAGCTGTTGTTGTACATCCTACGGCAAACCTCTTTGCCATGTTCGCCATAGGTAAAATTAAAACCATCGTTGTACAACAAATCGGGTCGATATTCATCCACCAATTGAAGGTGTCGTTTTTCCCAGTTTTCTTTTATGGCTTCAATCACTTCGGGCGTTCTGTCTTCGGGCACCGGGCCGTACAAGTCGGCAGGATCGAGCCCTTCCCACCAAAGGCCTTTACCATCTTCTTTAGTTAGGCGGCCATCGTAAGGCACGCCTGCTTTTTCGCCCTTCTCGTCGGCTCCAAACGCAGGCATCCACCAGTTAAGAAAACGGTCGTCGTGGCTGGTTACACCAAACTTTAGTTTTGCTTTACGAGTTTCTTTTTCAAATTCGCCAATAATATCTTTTTTAGGTCCCACATTAACCGAGTTCCACTCGTGGTAAGTTGAGTTCCATAAATCGAAATGATCGTGATGATTTGCAAGTGCAACAATGTACTTTGCACCATTTTCTTTTGAAAAGTTCACTAACGCTTCGGCATCGAATTTTTCGGCTTTCCAGGTGTTAATAACATCTTTAAAACCAAATTCAGAAGGGTGTCCATAGGTTAATTCGTGATACGAACGAGCCATTTTCCCAAATTTTTGGCGGCCAACATCTTGCATATACATGTGACGCGCATACCAGCCACCACCGCTTTCGGGCACAGCCTGGGGTCCCCAGTGGAACCAAATTCCAAACTTGGCATCGCGGAACCAGTCGGGGCAGGAATATTCTTCTGCAATTTCCTCCCAGCTTAATTCTTTTTCTTTTGTTTGTGCATTAACTTTCAAAGAAATTAACGAAGCAACCATAAGTAACAAACTAATAACTATTATTCGTTTGTCTATTGTTGAGTATCTCGATTTCATTTTAATTGGTTTCATAATAAAAGCATGAAGTTGGACGACACAAGATAGCATCTGACTTTCAATTTTCAATCCTACTTCAATGTCATAATTAATTTAAACTAATTGCTACTATTCACTTCATTGTACAATCCGAACTCGTTTTTACCGAGTTTTGCAGGATCGCCTGTTTCTAAAATTAGCTTTTCCAGTTCAGTTTTTAATTCCTTCACTTTGTCAGCATACGTTTTATCGTTTGCAAGGTTATTTAACTCCCATGGATCTTCATTGAGATTAAAAAGTTGGGGAGTTTCCACACCTTCTTTGCTGCTGATAATCAATTTCCAATCGCCTTTTCGCACCGCACGATGTGCTCCGCGGTCGGAAGGCTCGCCAGGTTTTTCGCGTTTTAAATCGCCGGGCCAACCACTGTAGGCATAGTGCATGGCATCTCTAACGATATCTTTTTCACCCTTAATTACCGCGCTTATGTCTTTGGTCTGAATTGATTCAGGAATCTCGAGATTTGTAAGGCCACATAGTGTTGGAAATACATCGTGCAGGTACACCAGAGCTTCTCGTTTTTCATTTTCCGGAATTCCAGGGCCACAAAATACAAGCGGCACTTTTACACTGTGCTCGTAAACATTTTGTTTCCCAATTAAACCATGTTGCCCAAGCGCCAAACCGTTATCTCCCGAAAATACAATGATGGTATTTTCGGCTTCACCCGATTTTTCAAGTTCATCAAGGATTCTTCCAATCTGTGCATCGGTAGCCGTTATCATGGCATAATAATCGGAAATATGCTTTTTCACTTCCGCTGCGGTACGCGGAAATGCAGCCAGTTGCTCGTCGCGGATATGCATATCGGCAATGGGGAATGGATGTTCTGGCTTAAAATTCTCCGGTAATTCAATTTCTTCGGAAGGATACATTTCATGAAATTCTTTGGGGGCAGTTCGTGGATCGTGAGGTGCGGTAAAGGCCACGTACATTAAAAATGGCTTATCGGCCTGGTGGTGTTCCATAAAACCGATGGCTGCGTCGGCAAACACTTCGCTCGAAAATTTTTCGTTGTCAGAATACGGTTCCGACCATCCTGAAGCCTGCTCAAAATCTTTCACAATGGTTCCGAAATGTTTGGTCATACCGCCTAAATAAACCGATTTGCAATGGTCGAATCCACGTTCCAGCCATGGCGCGCCATTGTGCTGTTTTCCGGTGGCAAAGGTTTCGTAGCCGTTGGCTTTAAAATATTCGGGAAAGGTTATGAAATCGCATTTTCCGCGTTCGCTTAAAGGAACAGACCACTGCGCATATACATTTACAGGTAGGTTAAAATAGTGGCGACCGGTCATTAGCATGGCGCGACTGGGAGAACACACAGCACCGTGTGGCGCTCCCAAAATGTATGAGTTGGTAAATGTTACCCCACTTTTAACCAAACGATCAAGGTTGGGAGTTTTCACTAAATCGTGGTGCAACTCGCCAATTGTACCGTAACGCTGATCGTCGGTAAAAAGAAATAAGATGTTGGGTTTTTCCGTTACTTGCTTTTGACCTTTTTTTGGACTACAACCCGAAAAAAGAAATAATGCAAGAAGTAAATTAATAATAAAAAAATTCTTCATTGAAATTTATTGTTGGTTTATACTTGTTGGTCTATTTTCTAATCCATTCCATTTGTTTCCAGGTCGCAGGACCATCGTTTTTCTGAGGAAGGCCGGCAGTGCTTCTACCATCGTTAATGTATTTTAAAAGAAGCTGGCGCAATTCCTCAACAATTTCAGGATGCTGGTCTTGAACGTTTGTGGTTTCTTCCACATCGTTTTTCAGGTTATAAAGCTGTACTTTAGGAAGCTCAGCAGCCACTTTTGAATTGGGGCGCGGGTCACTCCAGCCGCCTGAACCTGGGCAAAAAATGGCTTTCCAGTCGCCCTTCGAGATGGCAAATGATCCGTTTACCGAATGGTGTACAATTGCCTCGCGGGTGACAACTTCTGACTGAAGTTGCAAAGCTGACAAATAGCTGTAGCTGTCTTCGGCCATGTTATCCTGCAAATCGACATGAAGGATATCGGCAAGAGTTGCCATTAAGTCAGTGGTACACAACATCTGGTTCGATGTCGCATTTTTTACTTTTGCCGGCCAGTTTACAATATAAGGTACGCGGTGTCCTCCTTCAAAAATATCGGCTTTATGGCCGCGGAAAACATAACTTGGGTCGTGACCTTTGGTAGCCAGTTGCTCGTAATTAGCTCGCGGCGAACAACCATTATCGCTGGTAAAAACCAAAAGCGTATTTTCTTCAATCTCATTATCCTTCAGCGCTTTACTAATTTCTTCAACCACCTTATCTACCATCAACACAAAATCGCCGTAGGGATTGTCCAGGCCACTTTTCCCTTTAAATTCCTGGGTTGGTAAAATAGGCGTATGCGGTGCCGAAAGAGGAAGATAAAGAAAAAAGGGTTTGTCGTTATTTGCCTCTTCATTAATGTATTCAACCGCTTTATCGGTAATATGAAACAATACTTCTTCGTGATTAAAATCATCAGAAGTAAGTCCTTCGCGCCAAAAGCCCTGTTTATCTTTGTTAACTGTCTTTTCGGTAGGTACCATTGTTGGCATTCCGTTTTCTACCCAAACATAAGGGGGCATATCCAACGAGCCGCAAAATCCGTAGCTATAATCAAAACCACGTGTATTTGGGCCATTTTTTACGGGTTGCGAGAAATCAACTTTAGGAATCCATTTCTTATTTCCATCAGCAGGAGACTCCTCTCCAATAATGCTCCAGTCCCACCCCAAATGCCATTTTCCAATGTATGCGGTGTTATATCCGTTTTCTTTTAAGAAACCGGCAACGGTTGTTCGGTCAGCATCGATAAGCGCTTTCGAATAGCCGTTTAATACGCCTTCTTTTAATGTAGAACGCCAGTTGTATCGCCCCGTTAAAATACCGTAACGCGTTGGTGTACAAACCGCTGAACTGGTGTGGGCATTGGTAAACCTCACCCCATTATTTGCGAGCTTATCGATATTTGGCGTTTGTATTTTTGAATTCTCGTTGTAACACGAAACATCGCCATAGCCAAGGTCATCGGCCAGAATAAAAATTACATTAGGAGCCTTTATCTCTTTGTTTGATTCGTTGGAACACGCTCCCAGTAAAATAAAAAGAAAAATAAACGGAATGAATAAGTTTTGTTTTTGCATCGTTGGTGAAAATATTTTCATTAATCTATCTATCTGAATGAAATTGGCCTGAAACAGTTCTTAAAATTTTTAAAAACAAATATAATAATAACCAAAGTTATTCCTAATTAGAGGCTTCCTTTTCTTATTTTTTAACAATTATTTTATCCAATAAGATACAAATTGTATAGAAATAGAATGCAAGTATTTGTAAAAAAAAGGGGGAAGCTATCTTCCCCCTTTTAAGTAAACTAACTATACCTTATAACCTCTGCGAAAGGTTAACTATCTTTTTTCTCTAATAACCGGGGTTTTGAGTAAGATTTTCATTATCGTCCATGACAGTTGAGTAAATAGGTAGTAAATAATAATAATCACTCCACTCGCGTTCGAAACCAGTACTCAAACCGGCACTATATTTTTCGCCATCTAAATCACCTGGAGTAGCAGCATCTTGAGGAATTCCGTACACAGAAGTAATTACTTGATCGCCTAGCTTATATCTCCAAATATCAAACCATCTTTGTGGCCCTTCTCCGGCAAATTCATAACGTCTTTCTAGAAGTATTGCATCAATCATATCATTGCCTGTTGTTCCTCTTGTAACAGTTGGTAAACCAATATCGGCATACTTAGGCATCCCTACTCTATCACGAACCATATCCAAATAGATTAATGCATTTGCATCATCACCCTGACCAGCAAGTGCTTCAGCATACATTAGCAATACTTCAGAATAACGAATTATTTTTAAATCGATAGTACCATAATACATATCATCCAAATCATAATCAAGATACTTTCGAAATGAATAACCTGTCGGGCAATTTGTTCCATTAAGCTTATCCGTCGTACCGTAATCGGGGTGAGGTAAAAATACATAATCATCATCAGCACCAGATGCAGCAGGCACCGTATCTCCTGGCAAAACTGCTGAAACAGCCAGTCTTGGGTCTCTATTTATCCACGGATTTGTAGGATCATAAGATGGATCATCGGCAGGAAATAAACCATTTATTGTTTGCACTTCCTCAATAAAGACAGAAGAATACCCGGCTCTTCTTTGGCCTACAGATCCATTAGAACCACGCCAAGCACCTTTTAGGTTAATTTGTCTTGAAATTCTTGACGCAGTTTCACCACTAGTTCCATCTTCAATATTTATTCTACTTAAAACTGTTTCAGTAGATATTAAATCTTCTTCACCATTAAACTGGTTTTCGAATCCTTCAATTCCATCGGATAAAGCATAAATGCCACTATTAATAATTTCGGCACATGCTTCTTCGGCACCTTCATACATTGCGTCAATATCATCTTGCCAACCAATAGCATTCAAATATGCTCTTGCTTTTAAGGCTAATACTGCACCACTAGTGATACGCCCTTGATTTTCTGAGTCGTAAGATTCAGGAAGCATGTCCTCAATCTCATCCAACTCGCTAATTACATAATCAAAAACAGTTTCTCTGTCATCTCTGGCAGGTTGAGCATCTGCCTCGAGTGTAGTGGTTACCAAAGGTACACCTCCATATGCAAAACACATCGATTCGTATATCCATGCCCTAAAGAAACGGGCTTCTGCTTCATATTGCTCTTTTGTATCTTCATCATCAAAACTAACATCAGGAAGATATTCCAGGAACAAGTTTATATCTGCTAAATCGTTGTAACGATAAAAACTACTTAAAGCCAGGGTTCCATCAGACCAGGAAAAGTCACTACCATTATAACCGGCACCGTTAATATTTCTGTGACAAGCATCATCTGTCCAGAAGTAAGGTTTGAAATAAGCCTGACAAGGATTAAAAGAGTATACAGGATCTTCAAGATCCGCTTCTGGCAGTGATAAATATAAATGATTTAATGCCATTGTCATATCATCCTCAGTTTGATATGTTGTAGTGATATCTATATCATCAAGATCGGTTACATCTAAGAAATCATCACATGATGAAAATGTAGCAGCCAACACCATCAGCACTACTACTATATATAAATTTATATGCTTCATAATTATTGCTTTATTGAGATAAAATAATTGCCGTTGTGTTTTACTATTAATCATACTCCTAGAATTTAACATTTAAACCAACTGCCATTGTAAATGATATCGGATATTTTACAGAACCTACACCTAATTCAGGATCCCAGCCACTATCATACAATGGACTATTAGTCCAGATAACACCTAAATTTTCAGCAGATACGTACATATTCATAGATTTGACAACACCTCCCAATCGATTAAGTGTTGACTGGCTAAAATTATAGTTTAGTGTAATATTTTGCAACTTAATATACTCTGCATCAATAATAAACCGATCTGAACTTTTCTGATAATCTAACGATGCACCTGTTGACTCAGGAAATGGGAACATGGCATCAGGATTATCAGTTGACCAAGAATCTAACATATAAGTATAAGGAACAGATGCAGATAAGAAAGGCATTGATGAATTAGCAGAATTTAGCCATTGATTATTATCAAATGTTCCATAAAAGCGAGCAGATAGAGACAAATTTTTATAATTAACGGATAAGTTTAATCCGAAATTCAAGTTTCGGTCACTGTTATCTTCTAAAATTACCATATCATCAGAATTAATAATACCATCTGAAGCATCATCGACACCATCGCCATCTGTATCCTCAGTCAATTGATCCACATATTTAAAACCACCAATATATGCCGGATCAACGCTTTGCGTGATAAGTGTTTCGCCATCTGAGGCGTAATTAGAGTCAATTTCGTCCTGGCTGTCAAAAAATCCATCAGTCTCATATCCATAACGTTTATTAACGCTTTGTCCAACGTCAAAATTATCAGCTTGGGCATCTTCAGTAACCTCTGTAATTTCATTATCATACCAGGAGATATTTCCGGAAACCTTATAACCAAAATCACCTACTTTATTTTTATAGGTTGCATTTAATTCCCAACCCCAACTTTTAACGGCATAAGGATTACCATAAGCATCACCGAAACCATATTCAGCAGCAGTACTTGTAATTTTTGAAATGATATCATCTCGATTATTAATAAAATAATCATATTCGAACTGAAACTTACCATCAAGCAACGATGCATCAACCCCCACATTAAATATGGTTGATGTTTCCCATACTAAATCAGGATTAACAAATGAGCTTACATAAATTTGTGAAGCTTCTTCACCACCAATAGGGTAACCCGCAGTACTTAATGCTACTAATTGCTGTGTTACCGAACCTAAATTTCCATCATCTCCAGTAATACCATAAGAGCCTCTTAATTTTAGTAGATTAATCCAACTAACGTCACTTAAAAAATCTTCTCGGGAAGCTACCCAACCAATTGCTGCAGACGGGAAATAACCCCATTTATTACTATCTGTAAAATAAGAAGAAGCATCAGCCCTAAAAGTTCCTTCAAATAAATACTTATCAGCAAAGCTATAACTTAGCCTTCCTAAATAAGATAATGTAGTTGAATTACCACCTCTACTTTCAAAAACACCATTAGTATAACTACTTGATGATTGCTCACCTAAATCCAATGAAATCGCGCTGTCAAAACTAAATCCTGTTACGGCAGCACCCCATGTATCATCTTCGCCCGATTCGGTTTGCATAGCGGCAAAAGCTTTTGCAGTATGTTTTCCGCTTTTAAAATCGTATGTTAAAGATGTTAATGTTTTAAGGTCGTAACCAGAAAAAGTCGTCATCTCTAACTCCCTGGCTTCTGAACTACCATAATAGTAGGTTCTGTTTTCTGAATCAGCATTGGTATATGAATCAAGGTCGGTAGCATCTAGAGCTACAACATCGTAAACATTATCCCAATCTCTTGAAGTATAATTCGTTTTAATTACAGAAACTCTTTCTTCAAAAGTTAAACCTTTAAAAGGTTTAACTTTAGTGTATAACTGTATATTAGTCCTGTCCAAATCAGTTTTATCGAAACTACCAGAAGTAGCTTCAGCAACAGCATTGTAGTCTGTACTACTCGTTCCATTAGAAACCCAATAACCATCATCTGTTTTAACAGGGTACATTGGATGACCACGAAGATCTACTCCTGTTGTACCATTTACGTCATTATCCACCCTATTACTAATCAATGCATTAGCACCAACGGTTAACCAATCGGTAATATCAGTATCTAATTTTAAACGCAAGTTTAATCTTCTGAAATAATCATCCCCAACCGAAATACCATCTTGCGAAAAATAACTGGCCGACATAAGATAACCAGTATTTTGCGAACCACCTGTTACTGTAAGGTTATGTGATTGTTGTAGCGCACCACTTTGGTAAAGTTCATCAGCCCAATTTGTATCCGGGTATAAGCCGGCTTCAGCGTAACCAATTACCGTACTGTTAAAATCAACTTCATTGCCCCAGTACTCATTAATCTTGTTATGATACGACATATACTCTAAGGAGTTAACTGTCTCAACCATTTCAGGTTTTGATTGAACAGAAGCGCTAAAATTATATGTCACAGTTGTTTTCCTGTCCCTGCGCGTGTTTTTTGTGGTTACTAATAACACCCCGTTTGCACCACGTGCTCCATAGATAGCAACTGCAGAGGCATCTTTTAAGACAGATACACTTTCTATGGTTTGCGGGTCGATATCAGCGAGCGAACCTTCAAAATTATCAATAATAACCAACAAGCTAGCATCATTCAAGCTACTTGTTCCTCTAACAGAAAGACTTGAATTTGCCCCCGGAGCACCACTACTGGTGGTTACCAACAGCCCAGGAACAGCACCTGCCAAGGCTGAAGAACCACTTGTTACTGGACGTTTAGCCACATTCAATTCTTCAGTAGTAACCTGAGCTACAGAACTTACAACCGAACTAGATTTTTGTGTTCCAAAACCTACAACTACAACTTCGTCAACGTCAACAAAGTCGTCTTCCATTACCACTATAAAATTAACTTTTCCATCGATGCTAATTTCCTGGGCTTTCATGCCTACAAAGGAAAATTGCAGAACTTTTGCTGATTCGGGGATATCCAGGCTAAACTTCCCGTCAGTATTAGAGATTGTTCCCACTGTAGTACCGGCAACTACTACCGACACACCCGGAACAGGTTCTCCGTTCACATCAGTAACCACACCGGTTATTTTTTTCTCGCCCTGGTGTTGTTCTAATCCCTGAGCCTCAGCCCTTCTCACTACAATCTGACGATCGTAAATGTCGTAAGCCACATCTACGCCATCAAAAATTACCTCAAGAATTTGGTCGATTGTAGCATCTGTCAGATTTAAATCAACTTTTTTATCAATGTTAAAGTCTTCGTTTTTGTAGAGGAAGATAAATTTGCTGTTATTTTCCACATAATCAATAACATTTCGAATAGACGTGTTTTTCAGGTTAACATCCATACGCGTGGTTTGCGAATATGTTTCCGCACTTACCATAACTGAAAAACCAAAGATCAGAATAAAAACAATTCGCATAATTTTACCTGTTTTTCGGAGCATTCCCGGATCGAGGGAATCTCTCAACCAATTTTTTTTCATAAATTTGTTCGACTTAATGTTTATAAATACTGTTATTAAATGGTATTTAAAACCGGGAGATGTGCCAGCATTTTCCGGTTTCTTATTTTATTTTATTTTATATGTCCACCCGTTTAATTCCGCAATTTCCAATCCGGTTAATCGTGTCAGGTATTCAAATACCTCATCGCGGTCTTTAGTAACATCCAGTTTTCCAGATATTTTTATGGAACCGTCCATCGGATCGGCATATTGAAAACGGATATTATAATAACGCTCCAGCTTTTTAATAATGCGATTTAAATCGGTGTTCGAGAAACTGAATACCCCCTCGGTCCAGAGTGTATAGTATTCTGCATCTACATTGTAAACCCGGGCTTCGTTCTCTTTTTTATTGAGAAGAGCCATTTGCCCAGGCTTAAGGAGAATACTTTTTTCGAATAAACTGCCTTTATTTTTTATAACTTCCACACTTCCTTCAGCCAAAACAGTTTGAATTGTATTATCGTCGGGATAAGCAGAAATATTGAACTGAGTTCCCAGTACTTTCACCGAAAGGTTAGATGTTTTCACCACAAATGGCAATGCTTCGTTCTTTGTTACATGGAAAAAGGCCTCGCCCACCAGATACACCTCGCGGGTTTTATCCACAAATTTTGACGGATAAACCAAACGGCTTCCAGCGTTTAACCACACCTTTGTACCATCGGCCAGGGTAAGGGTAGAACGGCTGCCATAAGGAATTATCAGGGTATTCATTTTAGGCAATTCGTCCTCTTTTTCTTCTTTAATAACCATACTATTATTAATTAGTATATCTCCCTTATTCGAATATTCAAGTTCCGAATCTTCGTTATTTAAAGGTATTTGTTCTTCATTATCAATAATTAATAACGGTTCTTTAATATTGTGGGTATTTGAAAAGCTTTGCACGACAAAATTCCTGTGGCTAGTTTGCATGTAAAAGTAAACCAAACTTCCGCCAATAGTTAAACACAAAATGGCTACAGCTGCATAACGCATAGCTGCCTGCACTATAGTAAAACGATTTTTCTTTTGATCTACAGCTTCTAGCTGCGTGATAATTCTACGTGCAAGCTGCTTTTTTTCAAAATCCGAAAGCGTTTCGTTTTTATGAGCTAAATGTGATTTAAACTGAGCCTTAAAGTCGAGAATAAGATTTGATTCATTCGGATTCGATTCCAGGTATTGTTTCCAATACGATTCAATCTCCTCGGTTGGGTGATAAATCCACTTGAAAAATAATGGGTTTTCTATTAATCGGTTATATAATTCCATGCTCAATTTTCCTATTTCTGATAATAAGAGGAGCAAAAGTTAAAAAGGGGACAAAAAAATTTAATTATTTTTAAGGAATTACTGATTTTTTTTAAAGTTAAGGTATTGAAGGCATAAAAATTGTTAAGAAATGCAACAACACCAACGTCTATAAACCACTAAAAAACAGGTTATTAAACCTATAACTACATTTGATTGCAACAAAATATTAAATGATTTTTATTTTTAATGGAAAGGTTAAAAACTGTACCCAAAACCTGTGGTTAAACAAAAAGGGATTTTCTAAAAATAGGATGTAAAAATTATATTCCGACAAATTGAAAGTTCTTATGAACTATTTTTTACTTTTTAACCCGCCTCTTTTTATTATTAACCAACTTAAATTGAGCGCTAAATCGAGTAGGGTAAATATAGAATAAAACCATATTCTATATTTATCCCTCTCACAGAACCGTGCGTACGGGCCTCGTACACGGCTCATGCTAAACCTTATTCTGTACTTCGTAGTACTGATGCAACGTATTTGTCTTTA
>JBFHFE010000003.1:0-253934 GCA_041583785.1 Draconibacterium sp.
CTTTCCGCTTTAAAATGGTTTCTGCAAGCTTCTTCGCTATCAAAATGAGCTGTGAAAGTAAATATGTTCATCGATATCTTTTTAACTGCTTTAAAGATAATGAAATAATTTAATTTATGAGTATTTGCGGATATTCATTTTTTTTTTGAGCCGATCGCCTAGGTTTAGAGGTCGATTATAACTTTCATTGTTTTTTCTTTGTTTTGCTCAATGTAGTGGTAGGCATGCAAGTAGTCTTCAAAAGCGAAGTGTTTTGAAACAAGAGGGGTTGTGTTTATTTTTCCGGCAGCCATCATTTCTACAGCTTCTTCGTAGTCTTCGTGTCTGTACATCATCGAGCCAAACAGGTTTAATTCGTGTTCGCCCACATAGTACATGTTAACCTGAGGATTCTGCGCATAAACTCCCAGAATTACTACATCGCCGCCTTTTTCAACATTTGCGATAAGGTTGTCAAGTGAATTTTGCACACCTGCCGCTTCCAGTCCTACTTGAAAACCTTCATTGCCAAAACATGTGGTAATGCCTTCGTTAAATGGAGTTTTTAAAATATTCAGTGTATTTTCAATCCCACATTCTTTGGCTTTTTCCAGCCTGTAATCGCTGATATCGGTAATTAGTATTTTTTTTGCTCCACGGGCTTTTGCAAATTGTGCAACCAAATTCCCTATTGTTCCGGCACCTGACACAACTACATTTTTTCCTTCAATTCCATTTGTTCGGCTTGTAGCATGCGCACCAACGGCTGCCGGCTCAATCATTGCTCCTTGCTCAAATGTTAGTGAGTCGGGGAGAAGAATCAGTCTGTCTTCGGGTACAATAAAATAGTCTTGAGCCACTCCCGGGGCTTGAAATCCCTGAACTTTTAAATTTTGGCAAGCATTGTATTGCCCTCGTTTGCATGGGCCGCATTCGCCACAAACCAGTTGGGGTCTTGCTGTGGCTTTCATGCCTGGTTTTGCTTTCGAAACATTTTCTCCAACAGCTTCAATAATTGCCGAGTATTCGTGCCCTTGCACAACTGGATAAGGAGTTGCCGGGTGTTGCCCATGAAAAACATGAATATCGCTGCCACAAATCCCAATTTTCTGAATTTTTAACAACACTTCGTTTGGTTTTAAATTTTCCGGGGCATCAACTATGGTGTGTTTTATTAGCCCCGGCGAAATCATTATAGCTTGTCTCATTCTGTAGTATTTTTGTAAGATATCCGGGAATTGGATTTTTTCCGGTATGTTGTTTGACGTACGATTGGGTTGATTTATGAAAATATTGTATATAAAATTAGTAGTGTTAAAACTAATACGATTGCCCAAATGCGGACATCGCTTATGTTTGTTATCTTTCCTTTTACAGTAGCTAAGGGGGTTTCCCAGGTGTAGTTGTCAGTTACTTCTGTGGCTGGAGGCGGTGTAAGGTAACTGATGCTAAAATAAATTACAGTGCATATTACGAACAGCCACCATGCCTGCATCATAAAAGGAATGTGCCAACCTTTGGTAATATACATGTAGCCACTTATGGGTTCGAAATCGAAACAGAACGATAAAATTCCAAGAAACAAACCTGCTAACAGTGTAATAAATGCAGCCTGCCTGGTTCCTCTTTTCGAAAAAACACCAAATAAGAAAACAACGGCTACCGGCGGTGCAATTGCGGATGCAATTTTATTGATGGCTTCAAAAATGCTTGAAAATTTATCACCCTGTGTCGACCAGGCCATAGCAAGCAGCATTACAACAACTGCAGCATATCGTCCAATCCTAATTTGTTTTTTATCAGAAATCGTTGGATTCAGTCGCTTCACAATGTCCACCGCTACCAGGGTTGCAGAGCTGTTCAACGCAGCAGCTATGGTACTCATTAAAGCAGCAAGAAGTGTGGCAGCCATAAGCCCTTTAAGTCCCACCGGCAAAAGTTGGTTAATCATTATCGGTAATGCCATGTTGGCATCTGTTCCTATAATGTCCTTAAACAAAACGTAGGCAATAACACCTGGGAAAACCAGGATGAATACCGGCAATATTTTTAAGAATCCCGCAAATATTGGTCCCAATTGTGCATCTTTTTTTGTTTTTGCTCCTAAAACCCGTTGAACAATGGTTTGGTCGGAACACCAATACCACAGGCCTAAAATAGGATAGCCAAGCAGGCAGGCATACCAGGTAAGTCCTGTGTCTCCTCCCAGCGCATGAAGGTCTTTTTTTGTGTGTAACATACTTAGCTGCCCGGGCTTAAGGTGGGCTTTAAATTCGCTTAAGGTATTAATGCCAACATCGGAAAGGGCAAAAAAGGCAAAGCCTGTTAATGTAATTGCTCCAAGTATCAGAATAACTGATTGTATGGTTTCGGTAACAACCACTGCCTTAAGTCCTCCAAGAACAGTGTAAATGGTGGTGACAAGCGAAATTACCAATATGGAGGTGAGTACATTAATTCCAAAAAAGGTATTAAAAACTACTGCGCCAGCATAAAGACTCATGCCAATATGAACAAATAAGGCTCCGATTATAGCAATAAACGCGAGCACAGTTCGGGAGCGCGAGTCGTAACGTTTTTCTAAAAATTCGGGTAAAGTGGATATCTTACTTTTAAAATAGAATGGAGCGAAAATAATGGCAAGCATTAGTAATGTTACCGAAGCAAGCCATTCAAAATTTCCCCAAACCAAGCCTTCGTTGTACCCCGATGCTGCTAAGCCAACCAGGTGGATGGTTGATATATTTGAGGCAAACAAGGCAGCCCCGACCATCGCCCAGTTTAAGCCCCTGCCAGCTAGAAAATATCCATCGCTGGTCATTTTATTTAGTCTCACTGACATTATTCCTACGACTAATATTGCTGTCAGATAAATAATAATAATCGATGAATCAATCAGACTTATATTTTCTGTCATTTTTAGTTTTATTTGGTTTAATTGCTAGTTTATGTTTTAGTTGTTTGTTCAAAATAAATTTTTTTTGGCTTCTTGTACAAATCAAGCTGTAAACTTCGAAGTTGACGTAGTTTGCTTTGGCTTGTGTTTGATTTATATGATATTCTACCAAATATCACCCTTTAACTTTTTTGGTGGTAGGATGTGGAAATTGGATAGGCATATTCTGTTTCGTTACTTCAGTTTGTTTTAATTCATAAGGTGTGTGGAGGCCGTTCCTTTTTTCTTATTAAAGC
Source organism: Draconibacterium sp. (assembly GCA_041583785.1). Lineage (GTDB taxonomy): Bacteria > Bacteroidota > Bacteroidia > Bacteroidales > Prolixibacteraceae > Draconibacterium. The sequence continues at coordinate 3,172 of JBFHFE010000003.1, forward strand.
TGTATTCAAAAGTATTAAATATTTTTGATATATCAATTTAGAAATATTAGTTTATAAGCTTTTAGATAAAATATTAGATTCTTTTTAGCGTATGAAATAAGACAATTGTGCTGTATTTGAGGCTTTTCCTTTTTGTTAATCTTTTTTGTGTTTTATATTATTAAAGTAATTTTAATATCTTTGTTAAGTTATGTAAATAGAATACCATGCTTAGATTGGATGTCATGAAAGTCGGTTTTTTTATGGTTTAATAAATTTGGAATAAGAAGAAATGAAACGGGCATGAGAAATATTTATACATAGGCGATTTATTAAAATCATGCGAGTTCCATCTTATTCCTTAGAAAACAAACAATTTTAATAAGATGAAAAATAAGCTGACGCTGTATTTTATTTTGTTTTATACATAGGGGATTGTAAGGTTTGGTCGTCTTATAACTAAAATGTGAATAAAAATTAACATATTTTTTAGTTTCCGGTTGGATGGCATAGCACCACTTTTTTCAAAGGAAGAGGATGGACTTAGTTTGAGATAGCAAAGGAAACTGCAAACAATAAAAAATAAACGAATGAGAAAAATTTTCATTTTATCGACTGCCTTGACCGTATTTTCATTGTTGTTTTCTTGCAAGGGAAGAATTTCAGAAAATGAAAAGCAAAGTAAAAAGCCTAACATTATATTCATCCTCACCGACGACCAGCGTTGGGATGCACTTGGTTTTGCAGGAAACGACATAATTCAAACTCCGAATATGGACAAGCTGGCAAGTTCGGGTATTTACTTTAAAAATGCTTTTGTAACCACTCCAATTTGTGCAGCAAGCCGTGCCAGCCTTTTTACCGGATTATACGAACGAACGCATAACTACACCTTTGGTAAAGGTAAATTAATTGCCGATCCATACATCTACGACAGCTACCCATATGTGCTTAAAAAGGCCGGCTATAAAACTGGTTTTGTGGGAAAATTCGGTGTTAAAGTAAATGAAGGAATGATAGACACCATGTTTAACTCAAGCGAAGTAACCCATTATCCTTACTTTAAGGAGGTTGATGGAAAACAGGTGCACCTGGTTGATATAAACGGCGGTCATGCCATCGATTTTATCAAAGAAAACAAAGAAGAGCCGTTTTGTCTTTCGCTTTCTTTTTGGTCGCCTCATGCCGACGATGGCTCGGAGGAACAATATTTTTGGCCGAAGAGATGTGACAGTTTATATCTAAACGAAGAGATTCCTGTACCCGAAACTGCAGACCCTTCATTTTTTGAAGCGCTTCCGGAGTACCTTCAAACTACCATGAACAGAGAAAGATGGCATTGGCGCTACGATACTCCGGAAAAATATCAGGAAATGGTAAAAGGATATTACCGGATGATTAGTGGAGTGGACGATGTGATAGGTGAAATAAGAAAAACGCTGGAAGAAGAAGGTTTAGCTGAAAATACAGTTATTATTTTTATGGGCGACAATGGTTATTTTATGGGCGAGCGTGGTTATGCCGGGAAATGGCTTATGCATGAGCAATCCATTCGTGTACCTATGATGATTTACGACCCCAGACAACCGGAAACCAAAAGAGGAAAAACCTACGAGGAAATGGTATTGAATGTGGATGTGACACCAACCATTTTAGAGTTAGCTGGTGTTAATATTCCTGAAAGATACCAGGGAGAGAGCCTAACTGCTTTCTATAACAAGCAACCCGAAAACTGGAGAAAATCGATTTTCTGCGAGCACCGTTGGGAGAACAATGTAAATATTCCCAGAACAGAATGTTTCAGAGATGAAAACTGGAAACTTATTCGCTACGACGAAGCACCCGAATTATTGGAACTATATAATTACAGCAAAGATGTAAATGAGGTGAAAAACCTGGCTTACGAACCTGAATTTGCTGACAAAGTGAAATATTACTCCAACAAATGCGATTCCGTTGCTGAAGAGTTGTTGAGTAAGCGAATTAAAACCACAATGAACTAGTGCAATGAAGCCAATCAGCATGCTATTAAATTTAATCCTGGTATTCACGGTACTTAGCTTTTCCACTCCCAAGGAACAAGAAGCACTTTGGATTACTATCCCTAATTTTGAGCATGCTGAAAACCAATGGTTTCAACTAAGAAACGAAGTAAAGCTTAAAAAACAACCAAAGTCGGCAATAACAAAAATAGCTGCCGATAGTAAGTACTGGTTGTGGATAAACGGCGAATTAGTCGTATTGGAGGGACAGCTAAAACGCGGGCCAAATCCAAATGACACCTACTTCGATGAAATTGACTTAGCTCGCTGGCTCAAAAAGGGAGAAAATACCATTGCAGTTCAACTTTGGTATTTTGGTTGCGATGGATTTTCGCACAACGACAGCAAAATGGCAGGCTTTTATTTTGATTGTACATCGGGAAAAGAAAAAATAGTGAGCGATGCCACCTGGAAAATTAGAGTGGATAGCGCATACCAAGATGCGGGCGAACCACGTAAAAATTTCCGTCTTCCTGAAAGCAATGTTCGATTTGAAGCCACTGCATACTCCAATGCCTGGAAAGAGCTTAATTACGATGACTCGAAATGGAACAATGCCTTTGAAGTAGGAAAAATTGGAGCTGCCCCATGGAATAATTTGGTGAAACGCCCAATTCCGCAATGGAAAGATTTTGGCTTGGTAAAATCAACCCAGCTAGAACGCGACAGCAACCGAGTTTCCTTGAAACTTCCCTACAACATGCAATTTCATTTTTGGATAAAGGTAAAAGCCGAAGCCGGAAAACAAATTGACATCACCACCGACAATTTTCACAAGCTAAACGAGAAACCTTTGCGGGCAGAATACATCACAAAAAATGGCGTGCAGGAATATGAACATTTGCCGTGGTTAAGTGGCGAAGAAGTGTATTTCGATTTGGAAGATGGTATTGAAATTCTAGAAGCCGGGTATCGGGAAACCGGTTACCAAACTGAATTTGATGGTACATTTGAAGTTGCCGATGAAGATTTAATGACCTTGCTAGAAAAGGCCAAGCGTACGCTTTATATCACCATGCGCGACAACTTTATGGATTGCCCCGACCGTGAACGAGCACAGTGGTGGGGCGATTTAGTGCTTGAAATGGAGGAAAGTTTTTATGCAATGGACAATGCCGCTATCCACCTTTCCCGAAAAGGAATCTGCGAGCTTGTAGACTGGCAAAAATCGGATGGCACCATTTTTTCGCCGATTCCTGCCGGCAACTGGGACAAAGAATTACCACAGCAAATGCTCGCCAGTATCGGGTGGTTTGGGTTTCGGCATTTTGTGCAGTACACCGGAGAAAAAGAAATATACAACAAAGTTTATCCAACGGTTAAAAACTACCTTGCCCAATGGCAGGTAAATAAAAACGGCTCGGTAGCATTTAAAAAGGGAGATTGGAACTGGGCAGATTGGGGCGGACAACTCGACAAACCACTGCTTGAACATGTGTGGTATTATTTGGCTTTAAAAGCTTATGCCGAAATGGCTGTTTACATGAATGACACTGCAGAACAACAAAAAGTTCTCGAACAAATGGAGCAAATAAAACACTACTTAAATACTGTTTTTTGGACAGATGAGGGTTATCGTTCTCCTAATTACAAAAAAGAAACCGACGACCGAGGAAATGGACTGGCCGTTGTTGCAGGAATTGCTCAACAAAGTCAGTATTCGGAATTAAAAAAGCTATTGTTCGAAACGCGGCATGCAAGTCCGTATATGGAGAAATATGTTGAAGAGGCTCTGTTTAAAATGGGAGAAACAGAATTGGCACTTACCCGCATGAAAGAAAGATACCAGCCCATGATTCGTTCCGAATATTCTACGCTGTGGGAAGTTTTTCAAGAAGGAGGAAATTGGACATACAATCATGCATGGAGTGGTGGTCCACTTTCTTTAATGTATAAATACCTTGCCGGAATAGAACCGGAAAAACCTGGTTTTGAAGAATTTCACGTTTTTCCGCAACCCGGAGAATACAAGAACATAAAATGCTCTTTTTCAACAATAAAAGGAAAAATTGAACTCGACTATAAAAGTAATATTAAGGAGACAAACTATAATCTTGTTGTTCCTGCAAAAACAAAAGCCATTATTCGGATACCAAAATATGCTGAATCTTTTGATGTGACGGGTACTCAAAAATACCAAAAACTAAAAGAGCGCGAGGACAAAGACTGGACCTACATAAAACTGGACTCGGGAAACTGGAACGTAAGAATAAGTAATAAAAAACAATAAGTACAAAATAGGATATCATGTTTCAAGCAACTACCTACATAGAAAGACGAAAAACTTTAAAGGAAAAAGTTGGCAAAGGTTTAATCTTGTTTTTTGGCAACGAAGAGTCGCCAATGAATTATACCGACAACACTTTTCATTTTAGGCAAGACAGTACTTTTTTGTACTATTTCGGCATAAACCAGCCGGGATTAGCTGCGATAATCGACGTGGACAACGACCGCGAAATTATTTTTGGAAACGAATACACCGTTGAAGACTTTGTTTGGATGGGGCCACAACCCACCATTGTTGAAAAGGCCGATGCTTGTGGTGTAAAAACGGTTCAGCCAGCAAAGGAGCTTGCAACTTTAATCGGTTCAGCAAAAGAAAAAGGGCAAAGCATTCATTTTTTACCTTTGTACCGTCCGGAAAGTAAAATAAAATTACTGGAACTAACGGGAATTAAGCCGAGCGAAGTGGCAACAAAATTCTCGATTGATTTGGTAAAGGCTGTGGTCAGCCAGCGCGAGATTAAAAGCGAAGAAGAAATTGCCCAAATTTCACAGGCCGTTGATGTGTCGGTGGATATGCACGTTGCCGCCATGCGATTCGCCAAACCTGGAATGACAGAAGCGCAGGTTACTGCCGAAATTCATAAAATTGCACTTGCTGCGGGTGGAAATATTTCTTTCCCAATAATTGCTACCAAAAATGGGCAAACGCTGCACAACCACTACCACGGAAACACCATCAGCAATGGCGATATGTTTTTGATTGACGCCGGTTTTGAAAACGAAATGATGTATGCCGGCGATTTGTCGAGCACAATTCCGGTGAGTAAAACATTCACCTCCGAGCAAAAAGAAATTTACCAGCTGACCCTTGATTCGCATCAGGCTGCCATCGACGCACTAGGATTAGGAGTTCCGTTTAAAAATGCGCACATAGCTGCGTGTACTACCATTTTCGATGGCCTAAAAGCCATGGGATTTACAAAAGGAGATGCAAACGATGCATTTGAAGCCGGTGCTCATGCGCTGTTTTTCCCTTGCGGAACAGGCCATATGATGGGGCTGGATGTGCACGACATGGAAGACCTTGGCGAAGTTTGGGTAGGTTACGATGGCCAACCTAAGAGCACTCAGTTTGGTTTAAAATCGCTGAGATTGGCAAAACCATTACAAGCAGGTCATGTATTTACAATTGAGCCGGGAATTTATTTTATTCCTGATTTGATTGACCAGTGGCGTGCGCAAAATAAATTCAACGACTTTATTAACTGGGAGAAAGTAGATAGCTACCGCAATTTTGGCGGAATAAGAAACGAAGAAGATTTAGTGATGACCGAAAATGGTGCTCAACTTTTAGGCAAGACAAAACCCAAAACAATTGAAGAAGTTGAAGCCATTAGAGCGGAATAAGAATATTGTATGATTATGAGACAAAAAGCGAGTATAATTTTATTGCTGTTCGCCCTGCTAACCGGAGGAATAGCGAATGCACAAAAGTCAGGAAAAGACAGAGACTGGTCGGAGGAAGAAATTGATAAATTTCTTGAAGAAAGTGAATTGATTCCGATAATGATAAACGGAGACAAAGACAACCGTATAAACATTGTTTTAATGAACCGGTGGACTTCCAGAGAAGAGGAGCCATACAATTCACCGGAAATGCGAGATGAATTTATAAAAGACATTAACGAATCGATGATTGCAGCCTTAACGCTGGGAGATCCAAGAGCGCAAACTGCCTACGCCAATTACCGCGAATTTTTTAATGTGTATGGATTGTGGATGCCCAACGCGCCTGAATGGGATAAAGGAATTAACGGGAAAGCTGTTGATGCCATGCGCGACAAACTCTTCTTACCATGGAAAGACGAAAACCTAGGCTGGGCGACTTTTCTTGTTCTGCCAAATTCAAGAAGCGGTGGTGGCGGTGCCGGAAGAAATTTGGAAGCACGAACCGGCAGGGCTTTAATAGCAGGAAATGAGATTGCCAAAATGCTTCACGAAATTGCCCATACTTGCATGAGTATTGGCGACGAATACACTGGCCCTGCCACCGGGACAAAGGCAAACCCGACGTACACAGTTTCAACCGAATACGAACGCGATAAAATTAAATGGAGAAAATGGATTGAGCCCGACACTCCGCTTCCAACACCTTACACCGACGAGTACAAAGATAAAGTTGGCGCATTCGAAGGTGCACAATATCACTTAGTTGATTATTATCGTTCATCGGCACAAGGCTGCATTATGGGCGCCGGAGTTTTTGATAATACAGAGGAAATGTGCCCCATTTGCGAGCAACGTGTTGCCATGCGGGTAAATAAATTGGTAAACCCAATAAACAGCACTTTACCTGCAAACAAAACGCTTAGCATTAACGGAGCTGAGAAAATTCATTTTAAGATCGACCACATTACACCAAATCCTAACACACAGGTAGTTCGCTGGATTTTAAATGGCAAAACCATTGCTACCGGAAGTGATGAAATTGATGTGAAGTTCGGAAAATTAGCAGCTTATGAATTAACTTGTACACTCACCGACGAGTCGCCATTTATACGTCCCGACCCACCTTATGCAAAATATCCGCAGCGTGAAGTTACCTGGAAAATATCGAATACTTCTCCAACTTCAACGGCAAAAGAATTAAGTGTTGAGCTTCAGCAAAAAGAACAAAAAGATAAAGTTACTTTAAGTCCAAAAATCTCGGGTGGGAAAGCTCCGTATACTTATTTATGGTCGGATGGAAGTGAAGCAGAGAAGCTTGAAAATGTTGGAACAGGAATTTACGAAGTAGCTGTAACTGATAGTGAATTTAGAAGGGTAAAAGCCAAATTAGCAGTTTACGAAAGTTCAATTGCTTTGAAAAACTCTTCCAAAACAGAAAAGAAAACAGAAGCTGTCCTTTCGCTTGATGCGAACACAACGGCTTCGTCTACCGGAAAAAGGAACGGAAAAACAGAAGTGAAGGTAAGTGGCGGTTTTGCTCCTTACTCTTTTGTTTGGAAAGATGGGAAAGCAATTTATAAACAAGAGCTTGTTTACGAAGCTGAAGAAGCGGCCATCGACATTCCCGGTTACACCACAAAAGAATACTTCGATGCCAGCAATAAAAAGATGGTTGAGTTTAACGAAAACGAAGGTGCAATCACCTGGGTTGTTGAAGTGAGTAAAGCCGGAGTTTACCCCATTGATATTGCTTACGCAGGAGTTGATCGAAAAGGTACTCCGATGAATATTTCTGTAAACGGCAAAACCATTGATAATTCGGTATTATTTGCCCCAACGCGCCCATTGTACACAGGATGGGAAACTGCAACGGTTGAGGCTTTTCTTACGGAAGGCGAAAATAAGATTTGTTTAAAATCGACCGGAAAATCGGGAGCTAACATCGATTACTTAAGAGTTCCGGCAACCTTTGAAATTATTCCGGCTGAAGCTGAAAAACGATTCAACCTAAAACCGGGGGAATACACTGTATTCGTTTCCGATGCAAAAAATAACTCTGTTGAGAAAACCATTACAGTACCCGAGGTTTATCCTTTCGAAATTAATAAGCTAGAAGTTGAAACCACAGAACAGGGCGTTTTAAGTGTTATAAATCCGTTGAAAGGCTACACCTATTTGTGGTATAAAGAAGACCTACCTCTATTTACTGCCGAAAAATTTGAGGACGCTCTTTTTGAGGGTACAGAATTTACTCCGGAAACTCCGGGAAGCTATTATGTTTCGGCAAAAAATAATAAATCAGAGGTAGAAAGCAGTAACCGGATTTGCGTTACAATTGGCGACAAACCGGATTCGAATACCATTCGCGAAATGAGTCCTTCGCGATTGGGTGAAGACCACATTAAACTATGGTTCGACGCCAGCGATTTAGACGGCGATGGCAACGAAGATGGTGAAATTCCACCAAGAGGCCCGGTTAAAAACTGGATGGAAAAAACATGGAAAAATCCGGGTAAAATTTTTACAAAATATCAACCTAAAACTTTAAATGGTTTGGGTGTTGGCGATTTTAGCAGCGTTTGGGTTTCCGACCTGGGGAAAAAAGTAAGCGGAATTCAAACCGTAATTCTGGTTTACAAAGAGAGCGAGTTAACATTCCCGGGTAAATGTATTTTCAGAGACCTGAACAAATACCTGGGTGCAAGTGCCGACCCAACGAAAAGCATTTTTGATAAAGATGCTGTAGATGAAAAAACAAAAAATGCAGATGTGTATCTGAATGGCGAAAAAATTGACCCGTTTACCACTCCAAACCCAATGGATTATTGCATTCTTACTGTTGAATTCGACTCGCAAATTGAAGATAAATTTGAAAGAGTAGAAGGATTTTGGGAAGGCGACATTGCTGAAATGATTTTTGTGGACAAAGCGCTTACAGAGACCGAAAGAACAGCGATTGAGGAACACCTGCGTAAAAAATGGTTCGCATCTATTGATTTGAAATTTTAGATTCGTGTTTTACGGTGTGGTTTTCACCTGGTGAACAGAGTGGCCTTAACCATTAATATAAAAAGAGAAATAATGGCTAAAGCCATCTTTCAGGAAAATTGAAATAGTATTAGGCAAAAGTATGAAACAAAGGTTAGAGGAGGGTAAAACAACTCTTCCTATTAGAAGTAAAACTGGATATATTTATTTTAAAACATATATAAAATCATGAAAAAAAATTATTTATTCTTAGCGGTTTTGGCCTTTATTACCATGGCCAGCTGCACAAGCGAAGTAAAAGACAATGCATTGACAAAACAAGAGAAGGCAGAGGGTTGGAAGCTTTTGTTCGATGGTCAAACAACAACGGGATGGCGCGGTTACAACAGCGATAAAATTCCGGCAGCCTGGACCGCAAGCGAAGGAACATTAATGTCGGCAGGAGAGGGAGGCGATATTGGCGGTGATGTTATTACCACCGAAAAATACACCAACTTTCATCTGAAATTAGACTGGAAACTTTCGCCGGAAGGAAATAGCGGAGTTATGTACCACGTTGTTGAATCACCCGAGTTAAAATCGACGTATTATTCAGGCCCTGAGTACCAAATTATCGACGATTTAGGTTTTCCGGGTGGAGTTACTCCATACAATTCAACCGGTGCCGATTATGCCATGACTCCCGCAGATACAACTCAGAAAGTACTTCATCCGGTTGGCGAGTGGAACAGTACTGAAATTATTTTTGATAATGGGAAAGTAACTCACTTCTTGAATGGCAAAAAAATTGTTGAGTTTACTGCCTGGACAGAAGAATGGAAAGCTAAGGTGGCGAAAGGGAAATGGAGCAAGTATCCTGCTTATGGTCTGGCAAAAACCGGCCATATTGCCCTGCAAGATCATGGAAGCTACATTTGGTTTAAAAACATAAAAATTAAAGAACTATAACCTATGAGAAGAAGAGATTTTCTAAAAAGTGCTGCAGCTTTCTCTGCTATAACCATGTTGCCTTCGGGAGTGTGGGCACTTACAAAAAACGGTAAAATAAGAACTGCCCACATTGGTGTAGGTGGTATGATGGGTATGGCAGATTTAGATTCGATTGCCTCGCACCCTAATGTTGAAGTTACTGCTTTGTGCGATGTCGATTCTAAATATTTGGCAGCAGCTCAAAAGAAATTTCCGGGAGCCAAAGCATATGCCGATTACCGCAAGATGTTTGATGAAATTGGGAAGGCAATTGATGCTGTGGTGATTACCACACCTGATCACACCCACGCCCCAGCCTCATTAATGGCCATGCAAATGGGCAAGCCGGTTTACTGTCAGAAACCGCTTACTCACCACGTTTCCGAAGCCAGAGCCATGCGTAAGTATGCCGAAGACAATAACATTATCACCCAAATGGGGATTCAGTGCCACTCAAGCGATATGTATCGTCAGGCTGTTGTGTTAATCCAGTCGGGAATTATTGGCAAAGTTGAACGTGTTCGTGCCTGGTCGCCTAAAAACTGGGGATACGATGGTGTTGCACCTACCGGTAGCGACCCAGTTCCATCAACCTTGGACTGGAATCTATGGTTGGGAACGTCTCCTGAGCGTCCTTACAAAGAAGGTTTCTATCATCCTGGAAACTGGAGAAAAGTATTGGATTATGGCTGTGGAACGCTGGGCGACATGGGTGTCCATATTTTCGATACACCTTATACGGCGCTGAATTTAGATGTGCCTAGAACAGTAAAAACAACTTGCCGTAAACCAACAGGTTTTGGTCACCCCGAAAATAACATTGTGGAATACCAATTTCCGGGAACTGACTATACCACCGATAAATTTAAATGGATTTGGTCTGATGGACCGGGTGCACCTGAAATGCATAAGGACTTAAAATTACCAAACGGTGATAAATTGCCTGAGCAAGGAGCCATGTTTGTTGGCGAAAAAGGAAACCTGTTGTTGCCTCACTGGGATTACCCAAAACTAATTGTAAATGGTAAATACGAAGAAATAAACTTCCCTACTCTTGAAAAGAATGACCACTACCACCAGTTTATCGATACTGTGCAGGGTAAAGCTGAATGTAGTGCACCTTTTACTTATGGAGCCAAATTAACTGAAGCTATTTTGTTGGGTGTAATTGCCAATCGTTTCCCAAAAAAGAAATTACATTGGGATATTAAAAACGCAAAATTTGCCGAAGCCGAAGCCAACGTTTTACTCGATATGAAATATCGAAAATTTTAACTCTATAAATAATTCAAACCCGGTGTTTTTACCGGGTTTGATTTTTCTTCTTGATAATACCATATCCATCTGCTAACAATGAAATCATTACTCTGCAAGGAGTGCCTGCTAAAATGAAAAATATTTTTATACCTCTGGTTATCATCTTTTTTGCCATTTCCATTACCGGCAAAACACAAGTAACTTACAAACAAAAAGATGCCCCCATCGAAGACCGCATTGAAGATTTGCTATCGCGAATGACCCTGGAAGAAAAAGTGGCCCAAATGCGCATTTTTCATGCCAATAAAGGAATTACCATCGGCAAAGATGGGGCTATGTTATTGACGGACGATGTAAAAGGAAGATTAACCTTAGGAATTGCCGGAATTAAAAACCCCGGCGAACAATATACGCCCGAAGAGTCTGCTGCTTTGAATAATGAACTTCAAAAATACATTATTGAAAACAACAGGCTGGGTATACCGGCTTTCTTTATCACCGAATCGTACAGCGGAATTGATGCCGAAGGTTGCACCCGTTTTAACCGTCCAATATCGCTTTCGTCGAGCTGGAATACTGCTTTAGTAAAAAAAGTGTACGACACCATGGGAAAAGAAGGGCGCATGCGGGGTTTGCACCTTACTCATTCTCCGGTTGCCGATATTGCCCGCGACCCGCGTTTTGGCCGCATGAGCGAAGGTTGGGGAGAAGATACCTACCTGACAACTGAAATGATTGTAAGTGCGGTGAGCGGTATTCAAGGTGATTTTGAGGGGTTAAAAGGAACACATATAGGTGCTGTAACCAAACACTTTGCGGGTTATGCGCAGGTGCTCGGTGGCACAAACTTCTCGGCTATGGAGATTTCGCCACGAACCTTAATCGATGAGATATTTCCTCCGTTTAAAGCAGCTATTCAGCGCGCCAATACACTGGGAATCATGGCTTCTCATTCCGATATTAATGGTGTTGCCAGTCATGCCAATCCATGGTTATTAACCGAGGTATTACGCAAGCAATGGGGATTTAAAGGATATACGGTTTCTGATGCCAACGACATTGCCCGTTTGTTTTATTTTATGAAAGTAGCCGAAACGCCCGAAGCCGCTGCCGAACTGGGCTTAAAAGCCGGAATGGATGTTGATTTGTATGCCGATGATGCCTATGCTCTTCTTCCGGAGATGGTAAAAAAGGATCCGGAATTGGAAGAATATATTAACCGCTCGGTAACGCATGTGTTGCGCACTAAATTTGTCCTGGGACTTTTCGATAATCCTTATGTGGATGTGCAACAAGCAAAAAAATCGGTGCGCAGCGAGGCTGCAAAAGAACTTGCCCATCAAGCTGATTTAGAGTCTGTAATTTTACTTAAAAATGAAAATAAAACGCTACCGCTTTCTTCTAAAGAGAAAATAAAAATTGCATTGGTTGGGCCTGTTTTAGATGAGCATACGCTTTCGGCTTTTGAAGAAGTGGCAAACAATAAAATTAGTTTTGTTGCTGTAAAGGGATATAGCCTGACCAATAAGGTAAGGGGAACACCTTTGTTAACACCGGAAAGAGATTGCAAAGATGGCATAACCAGAATTATTGAAACGGCTAAATCAGCAGACAAAATTATTCTGTTTGCAGGTGGCGACGAATTTACATCGAAAGAAGCCTTCTTTGGTTTTGCCCTGGGCGATCGCGACAACATCGATCCGGTAAATTTTCAGGATGACTTATTAATTGAACTTAAAAAACTTGGGAAACCCGTTATTGTTGTTTTGAAACACCGCCGTACCTTATCGATTAATGCTATTTCGGAATATGCAGATGCTATTCTGGATTGCTGGGAATTGAGTGAGTTTGGCGATAAGGCAGTCGCAAAATTAGTTTTCGGAGAGGCCGTGCCTTCAGGAAAATTGCCGGTAACTGTTCCGTGTTCAATTGGCCAGCTTCCATTTCATTACAGTCAGAAAGAAATAAATTATAAAAAGGGGTACTTGTTTGCACAAAATACGCCTTTGTTTCCCTTCGGTTTTGGATTAAGCTACACCTCTTTCGAGTATTCAAACCTGCAACTTTCGGACACTACAATAACTTCCGGATCGGAAATAACTGTTAATGTTGATGTTAAAAATACCGGTAAAACAAAAGCCAAAGAAGTGGTGCAATTGTATTTGAAAGACGTGATAGGTTCTGTAACCCGTCCCAACAAAGAGTTGAAAGCGTTTCAAAAGATTGAGCTGGCTGCTGGCGAAACAAAAACTATCGAATTTAAAATAACACCCGAAATGCTCGAATTTACAGGCTTGGAAATGAAGAAGGTAATTGAACCTGGTAGTTTTATTGCCATGGTTGGTGGAAATTCGAGTGAGGTTCTTAAGGCTGATTTTAAGTTTGAAGAGAAATAAAACAGCTACGGAAGTCAGAAGACCGAAGTTGTTGAAATATAACAAAACATATGATTTTTATTGACCATGATTTAAGAATTGAAACACAAGTGAAAATAGTAAAAACCAGTGTTCTGATTCTTGTGTCTTGGTTCTAATTTTAAACGAATGAAACAAGCATGAGAGAGTCTTCACACATAAGTGATTTTTTAAAATCATGCGAGTTCCATCTTATTCCATAGAAAACAAACAATTTTAATAAGATGAAAAAGACAAGATTATTTTTAATGATTTGCAGCATTGCTGTTTTGCTGTTATTTGGATTCACCGAGAAACAAGCTAAGGTGCTGATTATTGGTGATTCAATATCATTAGGCTATACGCCTTTTGTAACCGAAATTTTAAAAGAAAAAGCAATTGTTACCCACAACAAGGGAAATGCAAAACACTCGGGCTACGGGTTGGAAAACATTGAAACGTGGATTACAGAAGACGAATATGATGTTATTCAGTTTAACTGGGGGCTTTGGGATTTGTGTTACCGCCACCCCGATTCGAAGGTGCAGGGAAACCGCGACAAAGTGAATGGAACCATCACCTTTTCCCTGGAAGAATACGAGCAGAATCTGGAAACAATCGTTAAGCTGATACAAGAAAAAACCGATGCTAAATTGGTTTTTGTTACTACAAGTTACGTTCCCGGAGAGGAAGAAGGTCGGTTTACAAAAGATGCCCCAAAATATAATAAGGTAGCAAAAAAGGTGATGAAAAAGTACGGCGTTCAGGTGAATGATATTTACAAAGAATCAAAAATTATTCATAAAGATTACGGGCAGGGAAACAATAATGTTCATTATGAAAAGGAAGGATACAAAGAGCTTGGAGAAGTTGTTGCTGCTTATTTGGAGAAGGTGTTAACCGCACTGTAACTGCTTATTTTCAATTTTTAACAATTAAAAGAATCAGAATAAGATGAAAAAAAGAATTTTACTTTCAATTCTATTTGCTATCGTAATAGTTACAACTATTATCTCCTGCCAGCAAAAGGGAAAGGTGGCGAAACGTCCCAACATTATTTATATTATGACCGACGACCACGGTTATCAGGCAATTAGTGCATATAACGGGAAGTTAAACCAAACTCCCAATATCGACCGCATTGCCAACGAAGGAGTAATGTTTACACATGGATATGTAAGCAACTCGATTTGTGCACCCAGCCGTGCGGTAATGCTTACCGGAAAACATTCACACATAAACGGTCACCGCGATAATACCCAGGTTTTTGATGGCAGCCAGGTAACGTTTCCGAAACTTTTGCAAAAGGCAGGTTACCAAACGGCTATGATTGGTAAATGGCACCTTGAAAGCGATCCTACAGGTTTCGATTATTGGAATATTCTTCCTGGGCAGGGCGATTATTACAATCCCGATTTTATTGAAATGGGCAAAAAATCGCGAGTAGAAGGTTATGTAACCAACTTGATTACCGATTTCAGCCTCGACTGGCTAAAAAACAGGAACCAGGAAAAGCCATTTTGTTTATTGTTACACCACAAAGCTCCGCACCGTTGCTGGATGCCCGACACGGCCTACCTCGATATGTACAACGATGTAAAATTTCCTTTGCCTGAAAACTTTTACGACGATTATGAAGGGCGCCAGGCTGCTGCAGAGCAACGTATGCACATGAAAAACTTCTGTCCGGTAAATGACCTTAAAATGTATGATAAAGAGGGTGAAATACAAGGACCGCTTAGAAAATACTTTAAGCGTCAAATCGACCGTTTAAATCCCGATCAGCGTGCTGCCTGGGACAAAGGCTACGAAAAAGAAATTGAATACTACAAAGAAGCAAAGCTGGAAGGAAAAGAACTTTTAGAGTGGAATTACCAACGTTATCTGGAAGATTACCTGCGTTGTATAGCATCGGTTGACGATAACATTGGCCGTGTGCTTGATTATTTGGATGAAAGCGGTTTGGCAGAAAATACGCTGGTGGTTTATACCTCCGACCAAGGATTTTATTTGGGCGAACATGGTTGGTTCGACAAACGGTTTATGTACGAAGAATCGTTCCGTACGCCATTGTTAATGCGTCTTCCATCAACTGCAAAAAAAGGTAAAATCGACCAACTGGTGCAAAACATCGACTTCGCACCCACCTTTCTCGATTTGGCAGGGGTAGAAATTCCGGCTGAAATACAGGGCGAATCACTGGTGCCGCTTTTGAAAGGAGAAACAGAAAATTGGCGCGATGCACTTTATTATCATTATTACGAATATCCTGGGCCTCATTCGGTAAAACGCCATTACGGAGTAAGAACCGACCGTTACAAACTCATTCATTTTTACAACGATATTGACCAGTGGGAATTGTACGATATACAGGAAGACCCAACCGAGATGAATGACTTGTTTGGAAAAGAGGGCTACGAAGAAATTACCCAAAGCTTATTCAACAAACTGGTTGATTTGCAAGAGCAATACAATGATACCACTGCTGTGGATGTGAAGTTGAATTAGAGATAATAAAATGAGCTGTTTCAAAGTAGGAGTTTACGTTTTCTTGTAATTGAGTTTACCCCTTTAGCTGTAGCCATTTCCCCTTTTTAAGGGGAAAATGAAGAATGTGTAGCAGGAGGCTCTTATAAACTGTAGAAAGTTTGTTCGAAACTTGTTCCCCTTAAAAGGGGAACTCCCGACAGGGAAAAGGGTAATCAAATAAAAATAGCCTCTTCTTTGTCATCGAATAGCAAAAGAAATCTAAGTTCATTAATTATGAAACAATCTTTATAACACGACCTTTAAAATGACAATAAAAAAAATATCACTTTCATTTCTCCTGGCAACATTTGTTGTTCTGTTTTGCGTAGGGCAAAGCAACGAAACTCGCCCTGTTAAACTTTTTATCCTGGGAGGTCAATCAAACATGGACGGCTGTGGAAAAGGAGAAGAACTTCCGAAAGCCTATAAAGTGCATCCTGAAAATACCATGACCTGGGACAATAAAAAAGAAAAATGGGTAGAATTGGGAACTGATTCTTTTGCCGTGAGACGCAAATTTAAATTTGGGCCCGAAATCGCCTTTTCGCACCTGTTGGCGAAAAAATACCCCGATTATACCATTGCTGTAGTAAAAACTTCGGCAGGCGGCACCAAACTTTGGAAACACTGGCTGCCGGAACAAGGTATGTACAAGCGTTTTCTGCAAAATATAGAGAAGGCCACAACACAGCTTGCCGACAGTGGTGTTGTGTGCGAAATAGGTGGTATGCTTTGGATGCAGGGCGAATCGGATGCCGAAACCATTGCATGGGCAGAAGCTTACGAAAACAACCTAAAAACACTTTTCGCCGATGTACGGAAACAAATGAATCAGGAAGATTTTCCAATTGTTATGGGACGTATTTCAATTGGGTTGCTGCGCGAAACCCCGTGGCCTTTCGATTACACCAAACGGGTACAGGAAGCGCAGGATAAAGTTGCCGCTGAAGACGACAATGTTTTCATCATTAATACTGACAAATTAAAAACCTTGAAAGATAATACCCATTTTAACACTGAAGCCCAAATTTGGCTGGGAAAGAAAATGGGAAAGCTTATGCTGAAAGCGATTAAATAATTCAATTCATTTCAAACTCATATCTTTAGATTCATGAAAAAAAGAATTTGTTTTTCCCTAATTGGATTACTAGCGCTGATAACAGGAGCTACTGCACAAAACCAGATTTTTACCCGTCAAGATACATTGCGAGGAAGCATTACTCCCGAACGGGCGTGGTGGGATTTAACTTATTATCACTTAAGTGTAAAAGTTAATCCGGCAGACAGTACGTTTTATGGCAGTAACCTTATTGGTTACCGCGTAATTGAGCCCAACAATTTGATGCAAATTGACCTTCAGCCGCCACTGAAAATTAGCCGGGTTGTGCAAGATAATCAGGAGCTGAAATTTACAAGAGATGGGAATGCCTGGTTTATTGAATTAACTGCTCCCCAGAAACAAAACGAAGTGCAGTATTTAACCGTAGAATATGGTGGAAAACCACATGTAAGTATTCGTCCGCCGTGGCAAGGTGGTGTTAGCTGGGACAAAGATGAAGAAGGAAATCCGTTTATTGTTACGGCCAATCAGGGCGATGGTGCCAGTTTGTGGTGGCCCTGCAAAGATCATTCGTACGACGAACCCGACAGTATGCTTATCAGCATTACTGTACCCGAACCTTTAATGAATGTTTCGAATGGCAGGCTGCGGAAATTGGAGCATAATAGCGATGGCACGAACACCTCGCATTGGTTTGTGGCGAATCCGATTAACAATTACGGAGTGAATATTAATGTGGCCAATTATGTTCATTTTAACGATGTGTATAAAGGTGAAAAAGGCGATTTGGATTGCAACTACTGGGTACTGCCATATAACCTTGAGAAGGCAAAAAAACATTTTAAGCAGGCTCACCTAATGCTGGAGGCTTTCGAGTATTGGTTTGGCCCTTATCCGTTTTACGAAGATGGCTACAAACTGGTGGAAGTAACTTACCCGGGCATGGAGCACCAGAGTTCGGTAACTTACGGAAACGGTTATAAAAATGGCTACGGAGGTCGCGATGTAAGTCGCACTGGGTGGGGCGATAAGTTCGATTTTATTCTGGTTCACGAATCGGGGCACGAGTGGTTTGCCAATAGCATTACCAACTGGGACATTGCCGATATGTGGATACACGAAAGTTTTATTGCCTATTCCGAAGGTTTGTTTGTTGATTACTATTGGGGAAAAGAGGCCAGTGCTGCCTATTGCCGGGGAACACGGGTGAACATTGCAAACGACCGACCCATTATTGGTTTTTATGATGTGAATTACGAGGGCTCGGGCGATATGTATTCCAAAGGGGCGAACATGCTGCACACTATTCGCCAGATAATTAACGACGACGAGCTCTGGCGCCAAATTCTACGTGGTTTAAATAAAGAGTTTTACCATCAGACAGTACATTCTGAGCAAATACAGGATTTTATTAGCGAGAATGCCGGCATAAACCTGGACCCTGTGTTTGATCAATATCTTCGCGATACCAGGATTCCTACATTTGAATATGCTTTGTTAAACGGAAAATTACGTTACCGCTGGGGTAACTGCATAAAGGGCTTTACCATGAAAGTTAAGGTGTATTTAAATGACAAGGAACATTGGTTAGAACCCACCGCAAAATGGCAAAACCTGAATTCGGACGAGGTAATTGAAACAGTAAGTGTTGATAAAGATTTTTATGTAGCTACATTTCCTGTTTTTGAAATGAAGGCTGAAGGGCAAGTCTTTCCGAACAAATAAATTCTTTTTATCTCTGACAGAATTTTAAAACTCTGTCAGAGATAAATTTATTTTGCTCGTTCTAAAACCAAAGTTTTTTTCTCCCAGGGGAAGGGGTAGGCGCTAATCCATACTTCGGATAAATAATCGAGATTATCTTTGTCGTAACCCAATACAAACAACTCAATTTCTTTGCCAACATGTTCTTTATTTACCGGAATGTAATAGGTGTAATTTGCATCGCGGCGTGGGTTAAAGTATTCCCACGGATTGCAAAGGTGCGATGGAGCGCGGTCGGGAGCGCCTACTAATTCGCCGTCAATTTTTGCCGCAACGTAGGCGCCTTCTTTTCCGTGTAAGCCGTTTATGGCAACACACAAATAACTATTGGCCGGAACTTCATCCAGAACAATTGTTTTTGTCCAGGCTTTTTCCACTTTTTTGAAGCGTGGGTGCGCAAATAAGTTGGAAGCTCGCCATTCGCTTCTGTCCAATTTTTTTCCATTGGTAAATCCTTCAATCTCTCTTACTTGCTGCGGAAAATTTCTAAAACGAAGATAACGAACAGGTTTGTCGATTTTTATATCCATTTCGCATGAAGCAAGGTAAGTTATTTCTTCCCAGTTTTTCAGATCAGTAGAAACTTCCATAATTTGTCCCTCAGCAGGTTGTAGCGGAAGAAGAGAAAATACATCGGGTACAAAAATTTTCAGTTCATCCAGTTGCTGTACCTCTCCCAGGTCGAGGCGAAAACTTACACTGAGATCGGTTTTGTAGCGCTTGGTGGGCCAGAAACCGGTTTGTAAATCACCATCGAAAAGGTTTTTATCCCACACACCACGGTCAATAAAAGCTTGCTGATTAAAAAATGCATCGCGGGCAGCTTTTACCTCAGGGATGGCGGTTTCGCCCGAACGTTGTAGAGAACGTACTTCCAAGGCGTTATTATCGGCAGCAAAAGCTGTGGCTTCGTATAAAGCATCAGCATCATCAGGAATAGTAGTTTCTGTAAAATTACCCAACTTTCGGTGGGTTTTATTTGTAAGTACTTCGCCAGGGAATGTGAGTTTTATGTTTTTTCCTTTCAGAAGTTTGGGAGCCTCTTTTCCGTCAATTTTAGCCGATTTGTAATTATCGGCATTCAACAATGAAATGCTGGTTTCTGTTCCCGGCATTCCGAGTATTTCCAATTCAATGGGGTGACCGGCTAAGTTTTTAATTACCCTGAAATTGGCTCCTTTAACTGCCGGCTCATCGTAGTTTTCGGTGGTTGCCAAAAGCATACAAGCCCGGAACGGTTGTACTTCCACTTCAACTGTTTCTCCTTTTTTATAAGTACCCAGTATTTTTTCAGATGGATGAAGTTGAATCAAGGTAATTTCTTCGTTCGCTTCCATACCTATTTCCTCATCGAGTTTTACGGTGTAGGTTTCAGTAGTCCACTGCAGGTTACGTAAGGTTATAATTCGTGTGTTTTTATTTCCTCTGGAAACCGGGTAGGGGCCATAGGTTTCGGGAAGTGTTTTTCCGTCAACCAGAATATCTCTGTATTTACGGTGTAGGTTGTAAATGCGTGCCAGTTTCGAAAACTCTGTGTCGTTTAACAACCATGGATTTCCATAAATTTCAGGAGCCAAAATAAGAGAACGGTTAAAGGCCTGCAAAATCAAATCATCGTCCCAGTAATCGAGGCACGACGACAAACAAACGCCATGGTCTTCGGTAAGCCGTTTCAACCCGGGAACTATTCTGCGCGACAAAGCCTGTGCGCGATGGTGCGGTGCAGTCATGGTATTGGTCATGTGCACGTCGATATACGTTTCGGCGCCGCCAAATAAAAAAGTGGTGGCGTAAGGTTTACTTTTTGTTAGCCCAAGACGGTGGTTTAACAATATTAAATCGGGACTGTACTTGCGGCATTCCTGCATCATGTTTATAAATGCATCTTCTTTTTCGGGGCGCAAGGGGCCGCAAACTGCATCGAACTTGAACAATGCAAATTCGTAATCGCGGCAAAGTTTTACCATCTGGTCGGTGCGTGCCTTTTCTTCTTCAGGTGTATCGCCAAATCCATCGGGGCCGCCCCAAACTCCCAATCGAATTCCCATGGACTTTGCTTGTTCGTATATCGGGTCGAAACCATTGGGAAACTGGTTTTTAAACCGGTCAGAATAAATACTTCCATAAAAACGTGCCCCGTCGATTGCCCCGGCATCGAAAGCATAAATATCGAGCTGCATACCGTATTCGCTTTTCAGCCAGCCAAAAAAGTCGAGGTTAATGCGGGTGTGTTCTTCGGTGGCACCTTCGTTGGTATTGTTAATCCACGAAAAATATTGCGCCCGCGATGGCGTTTGCTCATCAGCACCGGGAAATACTTTTTCCTGGGCTTTTGTTTTTCCAATAATACTTGAAATAAGCAGGAAAGTAAATACGATATATTTCATCTTATTAAAATTGTTTGTTTTCTAAGGAATAAGATGTAACTCGCATGATTTTAATAAATCGCCAATGTGTGAATATTTCTCATGCTCGTTTCATCTTATTAAAATTGTTTGTTTTCTAAGGAATAAGATGGAACTCGCATGATTTTAATATATCGCCTATGTGTGATATTTCTCATGCTCGTTTCATTGGTTTTTTTAAATCAGCTACTATTGAGGCATTTGGTTCTTTTTTATAAAATAAATTATATAAATCATACCTACGTGACGTTAAAATATTCGACTACCCTATGTGTTACACCTTTGTAAATAAACGATGCTTTCGGAAGGAATTAAAAGTCTTTCTATTATAATCTTTGTCCACTAATTTATTTTTACTTCTTACAAAGATATTAAAATAGAATTAAATATTCGGGATATTATTATATTTGAATGCTTGTATAAAGTAGTATTGTTGTGTATAGTGTTAGTATGATGTGCCTTGTAGGGAGGTTCGATGTTTTCTGTTATTGAGATTGTTGTAGCTGTTTTATCTAATGGCTTAGGTGTGGGGATCGTCCTTGGCGAGAACTTATAAATATGGTATTAAGAAGATGGAGTATCTTCATCTCTAATGGAACGAAAATGTTATACCCAAACCTTTGGAATGATTTTGCAGGTTTGGATTGGAGTTCGGGGACGCCAACCAACTTCCAGCAGAACGCCCAATTAAATGAAAATTACGAAGAAAGCTAGCATAAAGTTTTCGGAATAGATGAGGCTCTGACCTCGGTAAAAACATTTATTTATTTTACCTATGCTGTGTGTTCGATTATTTCCCAAATCTGTTTAGTGTTACCTGGAGTGTGAAAGAAGATGCTGATTTGGTTCCATTGATGAGTTTTTTTAAAAAAATAAATTATACAAAATAGATATTATACAATTTTTTTAAAAATGAGCTTTAATTTGTTTTGACGATTTTGGGTTTAGTCTTGTTCTATTTGCCTTATTCGCGCCTGCGCCAGGGTAATAGCATCTTGAATGTAAGCTTCTTTTTTTGTTTTATACGACTTCATCAGCAGAGGAAGGCAATTTCTATAATCGTTTTCGGCTTTTTTAATTTCTTGCAGATAATTGTGATAATCAATACGGCTAGGTTTTACCAGGCTTTTATAATTTTGATTAGCTTCATCGAATACAGCCGAGGCTCTGTTAAAATAAATTAATCCAAGTTGAAGGTTTACTTTTGAGTTCTCCGAATTATAATTTAATAGCTCTTCCAACAATTGGATTGCCTCAATCTCTTTTCCTGTTTTATTTAAAGCAACGCTTTTAAAATACGAAGAGTTGCTATGGTTCGGATTAAATTTAAGCACTTCATCTGCCGTTACAATTGTTTTATCGTATTGTCTATTGTTGTAATAAAAATACAATAGCTTAATCGTATATTTTTCATAACCACTCTCTATATTTCTCCCGGCAATTAGCACTTGTTCTTCCGTTTCTTTCTGTTTGTACTTTTTGGTTAGCTTCAATTGCTGGTCGATTAAAAACAGGTCGGTGCAACCATTATTTATAGCAATATTATTTAGCTTAATTGCCTTGTGCTCATCCATAATTTTTAAAGCACAGGTACTTGCCAGGGTCGCCGTCCACACAATTTTTTCTTTATCCACTGAATTTATCTTCAAAGCTTCATCATAAAATTCTAAGGCTTTTTTATAATTCCCCTTTTTAACTTCAACTTCCGCTTTTGAGCACCAGGAATCAAAAGCTTCCTGACCCTGAATGTTTATGCTTATTAATAGCATAAGAATGCAAACAACAATTTTAAACATTTCTTGCTGGTGATTAATTGTTTATTTTTTAGTTAATGGCTAAAACCCTGCATATTATTGCAGCTGGCTAGATTTCTATAAATATCGCTATGACCGAAGACTAAAGTCGGGAAATGAAAGATTAGAATAAAAAAAACTGAATGTTTTCTTCCATTCTCCGACTTTAGTCCGAACTTATTTTTTAACAAGTTTTTATATCGAATATCTAGTCAGCCGAACTGGCCACATTTGTTATTACCACAAAGATTTTAACAAGGGTTCGATTTCCGGGCTGGATGGTCTTGGAGCTTTTGCATTAACAATCTTGCCTTCCGGATCAATCAAAATAAAACGAGGAATAGAAGATATATCGTAATCTTGCATAAATTGCGACTGCGCGGCATTGTCAGCAAGCAACTGTGTTCCGGTTAGCTGTTCTTCAATTACAGCCTTTTTCCATACTTCCTTATTTTCCAGATTATCAATAGAAATGCTTATGAATTCTATATTGTTTTCGTGGTATTTTTTTTCCAACTTTTTTAATGCAGGGATTTCGTTTCTACAAGGAACGCACCAGGTAGCCCAAACATCAATATAAATGTATTTTCCCTTAAAATCATCCAACGAAATTGATTCTCCTTCACAATTTTCATAATCAACAAATTTTGGCGATGGATTTCCTTTTTTCGTTTTTTGATATTTCGTGTAGCTTTTTGTTACCAGGCTTACAATGTGCTCGTCGTTACAATTGGCAACGAAAAGAGTGTAAGCTTCATCGTATTTTTCAGATTCTTTTAAATAAGGAGCTACCAAAGTGGTTAAAATAAAATTTTTAACTTTCTGATTCGTAATGTTTTTGGCACAGGTTTTAATGATATGAAGCATATTGTCTTCATTTTCGGGGATGGTTCGTTTTACTTCATTCGAAATAAAATGATTAATTGCCATGCCATAATCTATACCCGAAATTGCCAGTAACTTTTCATCATTATAATCTAAATTTT
Source organism: Draconibacterium sp. (assembly GCA_041583785.1). Taxonomy (GTDB): domain Bacteria; phylum Bacteroidota; class Bacteroidia; order Bacteroidales; family Prolixibacteraceae; genus Draconibacterium. The sequence goes on from JBFHFE010000003.1 coordinate 27,012, forward strand.
TCCTGAAATCAAAAAAGTTATCCGGAAGAGTGGATGCTTCTTTTCTTAATGCATAACTTTCTTTCAAATCAGCATGATTATAAATTATTCTATCACGTTCAACATTTTTAAATTCCTCATCCAATTTCTTATTTTCAGAAATAAACTTATCGAGGTAATTATTTTGTTCATCAAACAAGGAGTCTACAATAAAGCTAAGTTGTATTGGATCTAGTTTGCGCAAACTATAATTATATTTTTTGTATAGAGTTTTATTCGATTTATCGAAATTCTTTAAATATTCGCTTTCCGGATTATTAAGAACAGTATAATTTTGCATCCTGCCCCAATTTTCAGTTTCAATTTTAAAATTGGCAAGTTTATTCATTTGGAGGTAAATTGGAATTCCGGGTAGCATTTGTTTCGATTTAGACCTAACTCGGTAGTATCCTGGCTCTCCATTAAATTCACCTGTAAATTTTCCACTGTCGCTTACCGCAACTTTGTAGGTATTAGTCGTAATTTTGTGCGTAAAGATTAGGGTATCCTGTACACCTCCTATTAATTCTCCCGAAACTTTAATGGAAGTTTCTTTTTTACAAGAAAAAAAGGATAAGCCCATTAGGACCATCGCTATGGAAATAATATTTCTTTTATTCATTTCAACGTATTAAAATTGTTTGTTTTCTATGTTATAAGATGGAACTTGTATGATTTTAACAATCGCCTATGTGCGAATGGTTCTCATGCTCGTTTAATCTATTATTTTTTATTGTTAAGGCGACTACTGAAACTTATATAATAAGCATCCTCGTGAGGGATAAAACCTACATGTATGTTGCAAGAGAAATTATTGTTTTGATAAAATGTTATCTACACTTTTCGGCAGGTACATAACTTGCTCTTACCTTGTAATAACTATCACCGGTGGTATCTCGTTAAGTTATAACACCGGTGATGTTAAAAGGCTTAGTCGTCCAGCTTGTGTTCTATTTCAACAACTTTAGAATCGATATCGTATGTTGCTAAAACAGTACCATCGTTTAACAAATCAATAATCTCAATAGTCGATCCTCCATCTGCACTATCGTAAACAACGGCTAAAACACCCCCTTCTTTATGTACTTCCAGTTTCTTAATCTCGCCAGATAATTCTAAATAGTTTTGGCTAACTACATCTGATACCCTGTTGTAACGGTGAATTTTATTGCCCTGAGAGAAATAGGTAAAACTATATACATTGTCGTTTGCATATTGTGAATTATCATCTACTAAGCCCGCATCAAGTTGAATATGTGCGTAGGCAGTAAAACCATAACTTATATGTGATAAAAATCGTTGTAGGAAATAATTTCCAGTATCATCTTTTAGCACAGATATTATATTATAAGTGGAACCTTCCGTTTCCATCCACATGCATTCCATGTTTAGGTTTGATGGGTCAAAAAGGTCATTTTCGGGATCGGTAGAAGTTAAAGCTTCCATGGAATATAAATCGGTATAATAACCATTCTTGCCATTTGTAATGTATCTTCTGTTTAATTCGTCAAAATATACCACTGTACCAAGCCCCCAGGCCATTTTGTCGGTTACATAGTAATCACCTTCGGCAGGGAATTCCCACCAGCCATCTTCAAGATAAGTCCCACTTTTTGTATAAATATTTCCACCTGCTATTAAAGGCCAACCATAGCCATCGGTAATATTATCGATGCCAATTTTTGTAAACGGTAACTCAAGGCTACTTGTTGAATTAAAACGGTCAATAATATAAGTATCGAACTGCATGTTTGTGCCATCAAAATAGGCACCTCCATCGCTCGTACAAACAAACATTTGGTTCCATCCCAGAACTGTATTCCAATTAAACCCTAAATTGATTGGAGTTCCAGTAAGGCTAACATCTGCAACGTTCTCAAAGACATTTGTGATATGGTCGCCGGTTATTTCAGAAATAAAATCGAACTCAGCCAGTCCATCTTTTTCTTTTAGTATTGCCCAGCCCTGGGTAAACGGAGTTACCACAAACAAATCAATTGATTTGTTATACCTAACATCGTTTTCTGTATCGTAAACTGAAAAGATTAGGTTTTGCTCTCCCGGATCAAAATTCGTGATAATATTTAGGTCTTTTTCTGTACTTAAAGTATCTCCAGACCAAACTCCATCGCTATATACAGGAATATACCAGACATAAGAGCGGTCTTCCTCCGGGATATCGGATATTATATCGCCATTTATAACTAAGCTAGTTCCAATAATAGCATATTCTTCGGTAGGGAGGTTCGAAAAATCTACATCTTCCAGTTCAATATAATCATAATTTCCTTCATCATTTACACAGGAAGCTGCAAGGATTATGATCAATAAACTATATATAGTTTTATTAAAAAATTTCATTTTATTCATTCTTTAGTTAATTGTATTTAAAACTAAGTCTCCATTTTCATCATAAATTGGGGCATCGGGATGAGCGGCCAACCAGTTTTTAAAACCATACATAAGGGCATATACTGGAGCATCTTCATATATCCAATATCCTGCGCTACTTTGTCGTACCCTGTATTCCTCAATTGGGTCAGTTCCGTCCATAATACCAATGTACTCCATCCAAAGCAAACATTTGGTTACCGTAAACTCACCAATATATGGATAGTACCCGTTAATTCCTGCATACCTGGTCCAGGGATACCACCAGTCTGGTTCTGCAAGGAAGTCGCTAAAGCGTAATTTATACACCAGGTTAAAAGCGGGTATAAAATTATCATTGCTGGTTACTGTTAACCCCAGGGTGTATTCGGTGTCTTCCATATCGCTGGTTCTCAGTATTTTTACAACAAGGTTACCACCGGTAGAGTTTCCTGGAATTAACTGTAGCTCCGGATCGATTTCAAAATGTGTATTTTCAACTGCTGTTGTTAGAGAATCAATGGTGGAAACTGAAAATAATCTGTCGTTATCAACCATGTAGCCTGATACCAACATCGGAATTTCAATAGTTTTCTCTGTAACGGATGCATCTTCGAACAGGAATGTAAAGTATGTAGAAGGATATTCTCCATCATCATCTACTTCGTCTTCAAAATAAATATAATCGTCTCCTCTGTATGTGGTAATCTCGTCTTTTGAACAGGAAAGCACTAATATCAAGAGGGAAAATATGATAAGTATATTTTTTGTCTTCATAATATATTTTTTTTATGATAGCTAATTAATCAATTTTCTATCCCGTTTATTAATCCGGGATATTTCCGAATTCCAATTCATCGTCAGGTAATGGGAAGATAAAATTGTTGGTTGTTACATCTCGGAAATAATATGTATCCATTGTTGGAATACTTGTAAGTTGTAACCTTTTATACAAATAGAACAGTTGCCCTTCCAGGTAGGTTTCTTTACGAAATTCTTTAATTATAGCATCTAAAACTTTATCGGCACTTCCTGAAATATCGGTTAATTCAACATCTCTTTGTTCTTTAATGGTATTAACATATTCAATGGATTTATCCATATCTGTTTCGAGGCAGGCTTCTGCGGCAATTAACATTAATTCTGTAATCCGAATTAAAGGAACTGTTCTGTAAGACATATAAGTAACCCAGCCCTCATCACTCGAATAATTACTTATTGGGATATCCTGGTCGTACTTAATGGAAATTGATCGAAACCCGAAATCGCCTATTGTCATTAAATACAAGTACCTCCAGTCGTTCCCTCCTGGTCCTGAAGTTGGATTTTGCCACCAATATTTAGGTGCGATGGATTTTTCAAATAGAATATCTGCATAGTTATCGCTTGAGGTTGCAGCATGGTATTGATAATCGTATTCTCCAAATAGGGATGTATAATAATTGTTCAGTTTTGTTACATTCAATCCAGTTATTACTTCTTCAAAGAATAGTAAATCTTTTTCATCGTCGCTACCGTTTATGCGGTCAGGAGTTACCCAGCTCCATTCGAATTCATTAATTACCTTTTCTGCATACAGCAATGCATTAGTCTTATCATTCATTGTAATATATACCCTTGCCTTAAGTGCCAAAACAGTATAATAGTTCATATGGTATTTGCGGTTATCTGCATCAAACAAAGTTCCTTGATAACTACCAACTAATGGGTCAACTTCTTCAAGTAAAAGTTCAGCTGCATCGAGGTCTTCCAGAATTTTCTCATATACCTCGGCAATGGTAAGGTGTGGGAATCTTGAAAGTTCGTATTTTGTTACATATGGAATTTGTGCATCTTCATTTGTTCCATCAACATAAACGTCTCCAAACATCCTTAATAAATCAAAGTGCATATATGCCCTAAGGGCTAATGCCTCAGCTTTAATAAGGTTGTAATCATCTGTCAGAAATAAACCAGCCTTTTCATCAATATTGTCCAATATTATATTGTCGTTGGCAATTGCATTATAAAGGTTGCTCCAAATGTTTTCAATAACTGCCTTGGGGCCTGTCGATTCATAATCGAAATCGGTTAATGGTAAATCCGAAGTAACAACGTGGTTTTGTGCTACTTGTGCCAGTGCTCCGTACATTAAATGATGCCCGTATAAACTTTTACTTGCCATTGAAAGATATACACCGTTAAGCATTTCTTTAAATCCATCTGCTGATGTTATCTGATCTGTAAGGTCGATATCTGTTTCGGGCGTAACATCTAACCAATCGTTACATGCAAATAATGATTGGCATATTATCAGTAATAAAATTATTTTTTTCTTCATCATTTTAGTGTTTAAAAGTTAGCACGTAATCCGATAGTGAATGAGCGGGCATAGGGGTATGAAGTCCCACGTTCCATTTTAACTGTTGACCAATTAAAAATGTCACTCATATTAAACGTAAGTCTTAGTGATTCCAACCCAAATTTAGTGTAGAGATGTTTTGGTATATTGTAGACCATATTGACCGAACTTAAATTTACATAATCATAGTCCTGAACAAATCGGTCGCTGGCAGGGGTATAGCTCATATTTCCCCAGCTAAGAACGTTGTTTTTGTATCTAACCACATCGCCGGGTTCCATCCAGGTTTCTTCCAATACCCTTCTGTCAACATTATAATACTTATTTGAGTTTTCGACCTTATTTACCAGGGTATAATTGTATTTCTGTCCACCAGTTCGGTACGAAAACATAAACCTAACTTCAAAAGGGCCATAGGCTATATTTGTGCCAAAATTCCCTTTAAGTTTAGCTTCCGTGTCTCCAACAACAACTTTGTCGGAAGAATCCCAGTCAAAAGTTGGCGTTCCATCAGCGGTAAGATAAATTTCTTCACCTGTCATAGGGTCAATTCCCAACGACCTTACCGCATAAATAGCAGTATTCGATTCACCTTCCTCAAATCGAACTAAGAAATCGTGCGAAGCTTCCATTAGAAGATCATCAGCCGAACCATAAGTGTCTTCGTAATCTTCTATTTCATCATCGGTATAACCTGAATTATCACTCAGCTCATTATATGATTCGAGTGAATTTCCGATGCCAAGAATTTTTGATTTATTATGGTAACCAGAAAAATAGACATTCCATTTAAACTTTTTTGCATCAATAACTTTGGCGCGAATTGCAAATTCGAAACCTCGGTTTTGCATCTTCCCAAGGTTTTCTTTAAAAGAATCGAATCCGATCGACGGAGGGGTTGTAACATCAATAATCATATCAGATGTTATCTTATTGTAATAGTCAAATGTTCCGGTAATTGTTTGCTTAAACAAACCAAATTCGAACCCCAAATCCAGTGTTGTTGTGGTTTGCCAGCTCAGATCTTCGTTACCCAATGCAGCCAGGTATGTTCCTATTTCTCCCAGATAATTTACACTGGTGTAATACTGTAGTACATCTTTTGCCTGATACGCAGAGAAATTTACGGAACCCGTTTCGCCGAAAGTCCCTTTAATTTTTAAGCGGTTAACAATATTGTTATTTTTTAAGAAATTCTCTTTGTGCAAATTCCAGCCTAAGCCAACACTATAGAACCCGGCTGTTTTATCATTTGAGCCAAATTGAGACGAGCCATCCATGCGGTAGGTAAAATCAGCAAGAAACCTATTATCATAAGAATAATTCACACTGGCTAAACCACCAATTAAACGAACCGTTTCCTCAGAAGCAAGGGGAGAACCTCCTGAGGTATAACTGTTTGCAAATGCCGGGCTGTCGTAGTTGCTCGCTGCAAATCCTTGTGCGCTAAAACCAAGTAGCTCAGAAACTTCATTCGAGATATTAGTGGCCAAAGATGCATTAATAAAATGCTTATTAAGTTCTTTCATGTAGGTTAATACAGAATTTGTGTAATACGATTCTGTAACAACATCAGTAAAGGTGTAAGATCCTTTGTTTGAAATACTACTTACACTCCAGTAATTATAAGAATCTGGAGAAATAAATACGTTGGTTTTTAAATTGTTACGGGTATAAGCAATGTTGGTTTTCAGCTTTAAACCGGATAGTATTCTCCATTCTAACGAGAAGTTATTATTGATGTTGATGTACTCCGACTTATCGCTATTACCAACACCTGCCTCATACACAGGATTATAATTTGATAAGTAAGAAAAATCGTTCGTATCATATTCCGGTATAATATATTGCTCAATTAGCTGGCCATTTGAATAACGTATCGGAAGATAGCAAGGCATTTTGGTATAGTAATCAAATGAACCGTAAGGCGAATTTTCAGATGTATTTTTATCGACAGTTAATCTGTTCCTAAAAATAAATTTGTCATTTAAATTATAATTAAGGGTTAATCCTATACCATAGTTTTTACGTCCAGAACCTTTCATAACCCCGGTTTTATCGCTATAATTCATATCAATCATATATCTCATAAACTTGTCTCCCCCCATCAAATTCATGGAGTGTTTTTGGCCAACTGAGTTTCTGGTTGGTTGTGCAAGCCAGTCGGTATTGACCCCCTGGGCGATGTATTTTTCAATAGCTGTTACTTCGTGTAAGCCATTATCGGCTCCATGATAATAGCTGAATAAGCCTAAATCTTTTTGTAATCCGAATAATTCTTCAGCATTCAATAAATCGTAAGAGCCAAGATCTGGTAAACTAATTATTGTATTTAAGTTATAGCTTACTTGTATTTTTCCTGCTTCAGGTTGTTTGGTTTTAATAACAATTACACCATTTGCTGCCCTTGATCCATACATGGCTGTTGCGGCAGCATCCTTTAAGACTGTAATTGATTCAATCCGGTTCATATCCATATCAATTACTTTTGTAAGGGTAGTTTCAAAATCATCCAGAATGAATACGGGTAAATTGGGATCTGAGCTTAAACTGGTGGCATCAAATTGGGTATCTGTTGTGCTCAAAATAGCGTCGCCCCTTAAGCTAATATCTGGTAGAACATTTGGATCTGACCCAAATATGTCATCTTCGATAATATTTAAGGATGGATCCAATAAAACTAAACTTTTAATAACGTTATCAGATCCCATTGATAATAATTCATCCGCTTTAACAATCGTAGCGGTACCTGTAAAACTTTCTTTTTTAATTTGAACAATCCCGGTAACCACCACTTCTTCAACTTCTGTAATATCTGCAACAAGGGTTATATTCAGTACCTGAGTTCCGTCTACTTCAATTTCCTGGCTTTTAAACCCAATAAATGAAAACGCGACTGTCGACTTTCCATCGGGAATGTGCAGTGAGTAGTTTCCGCTGGCATCGGTAACAGTTCCATTATTAGTACCTTTAATATAAATAGTTACACCGGGTATTGGATTCTCTTTCTCATCTTTTACTGAACCCCGGATAATACTATTCTGAGGTTGTTTTTTCTGTATGGTATCGCTTTTGGGTATTATTACAACCACCTCATCTACAATATTAAACTCAAAGTCGGAGCCTTCTAATACTTCTTTAAGTATCTCCTCAACTGTCGCCTTCTTGAATTTTGCACTTATGTTTCGAATGTCGTTAATCTCTTCATCGTTATAGATAAACTGGAAATCACTTTGACTCGAGATGTTTTCAAATAACTCTTCAAGGCTAATGTTTTCCACCTGTACCGATAATTTTGTCGATTGCGAATAAACAGAAGCAAATGAGTTTAGAGTTAAAAATACGGTGAGAATAAACGTCATTTTCATAATTAGAAAAACTTTTTTACCTCCAGGAAAATGCCCTGGATAATAATTTACCCATCTTTTTTTCATAAATTTGTTTTGTTTTTACGTTGGTATATTTTTATACTAATGAGATTTTTAAACGGGAGATGGACCAACATCTCTCGTTTTTCATTTTATTAAAATTGTTTGTTTTCTAAGGAATAAGTTGGAACTCGCATGATTTTAATAACTCGCCAATGTGTGAATATTTCTCATGCTCGTTTCATTTTATTTCTTTTTAATGGTTATTGTGTTACCTTCTATTTCAAAATCAATATGTGTTGTTAGGGTTATTAAATCCAAATGGGGAATAATTTCTTCGTAACGCTTTAGGTTGCCGGTAAAATGAAGCTGTTTTAATGACTGTTCCTCAAATTGAACTTCGATATCGTACCATCGGCAGAATGTCTTCATGATTTCCTCAAGAGAAAGGCTTTTGAAAGTAAACATTCCATCTTTCCACGAAGTATAAAGGCGGGTGTCAACTTGCCTTACATCAATTGCCGATTTATCATTTACAACTCCTTGTTGTCCGGGTAGAAGTACGGCATTTTCATTGTTTAAAGACATTTTAACACTTCCTTCAACCAAAGTTGTTTCAATCCGTTTTTCATCGGCATAAGCTCTTACATTAAATGCGGTTCCAAGTACTTCAACTGTACTTCCTTTTGAATTAACCAAGAAGGGTCTGTCCACATCTTTTGTAACTTCAAAATAGGCTTCTCCAACAAGCGATATTTGCCTGGTATTGCCTATAAATTTAACCGGGAATGTTAGTTCTGAATCGGAATTTATCCAAACTTTTGTTCCATCTGATAAAACCAGGGTGTATTCTCCACCTCTAGGTATTCGTATTGTATTAAGAACTTCTGATTCTATTTCTGATTTTTGGTAATCCAGTATTTCTTTATTTTTATTAATGCTAGTGCCATCGTTTCGAAGAATTGTTGAATCGCCAATTTCACCGAGGTTAATCTCACTGCCATCGCCTAAGATTAGTAGTGCTTTGGGTTGGCCTGGTTCAAATTTTTTATATTCAGCAACTTGAGGGGTATGTGGTGGCTGCTGACTGATAATTAAGTAAGAAATGGCCAGCGCTACCGGTACTACTAAAACTGCCGCATAACGAACCCATTTTCTAAAATGGATAAGGTTACGTTTTTCCATTTTATCCTTTATTATATTCCAGGCTATGTCTTTGTCAACGCCAACCACAAAATTCATTCGTCGCGCGTTTTTAAACATTACAAGGTATTCTGTAAAAATGGTTTTGTTATCTGGACATTCTGCCAACCAGGCCCGTAACTCCAGGTGTTCTTCTTCAGAAATATCGCCTTTACTGTATTTGGCAATGAGGGTATAAATATTTGAATCAGGCTTGCTCATTTTTTTGTAATTTATTATTGTGATACATTTTTTTCGAAATGGGTGACAAATTTTAAAAAAAATAGTTGCTTTTTTTATTAAATGATATGAAATCGTTCAAAACAGAGGCGAATGGATTTTAAATTGTTCAGCAGGATATGAATAATTTATTGAGCTTTTATAGTAACTACAAGTTTGTAGTATTAATTAAATGAATACCCCTTAATACAGTTCGATATTGTGAATTCGTTTTGGTATTGTATGTTGTTGAAAATTAGTACATTGAGTCGATGATACTAACGTGATTCAGGAGGCATCTAAATTATGACTGATTACAGATATCCAGAAAGAAATATAAATTAAATTGCCGGATTGAATTATGCTGAAGTATTTTGTAATCTGCGGTTTAAATCTCAGCATTTTGTTAATGTAATATTATCATCACAACGATATCCAACGATTTACGGAGTTTAGACAAAGTACGCGAATAGTGAGTTTTTACAGTATTTACAGAAACTCCGTACATTTCAGCTACTTCTTTGTATTTCATATTATCGAAAACTAAAGCATTAAAAATATTGCGGCCTTTTTCAGGTAATGCTTCAATTTCTTTTTTTAGTTTTGATTTTAGGGCTTCGAAGTGTTCATCATCCAGCTCGTCTTCAATCATCTCATAGGTATTAGACTCTATTTCCTCGAACTTGAAACGAGAATTCTTAAGAATAGAATTAAAGCAGTTATTTTTTACTGCCTGAAAAAGATAAGCCTTAAAACTAGTTGAAATGGTATTGAAACTTTTGTTGTTCCAAAAGCGAATGAATGTGTCCTGTACTAAATCTTCGGCTTCATCAATAGAATCAATATATTTAAGAGCAAATACCGTTAACGGTTTATAGTACAAATCAAACAATCGGCGAAATCCGGATTCATCACCTTTTTGGAGTTCTTCGAGTATTTGCTTTTCCTTAATATTCATATCTATTATTCGCGAATCCAAATATAGGCATCAGCAGGTATTTAACAAAAAATACGATATCAGCGAATGATAAATTGATGATTATACAACTATGAACTACATTATTAATGAAACTGGCTATGATACTGTGATTGTACGTTATTAAAAAATGCAACTTTTGTTCATTGGATGCTTATTACATGTCTTCAATATCGTTTAATCAAAAGCAATAACTTTCTGTACATAATTTTTTCGAAGCACATCATCGGGATTGGCTGGCATGTAATTCTCAGAACTTTCGTTATTCGACTCTCCCAAATAATTTACATAAACACAATTGGCAGAAGTGGTTTTACCTTCTTCCTCATATTTTAAACAAGACTGAATGCAGGTTGTGCCAGCTTTTAAATCGATGGTAAATGTTGCCGATTTCATGTCGGTTGTAATTTCCATTTCCCGCTCTATATTTCCTACTTTTAACCAGGCAGTTTTTAGGGGCAAATCCTCATCTCCGGCTTTGTTTTCCACCATTCTTTTGCCCGATTCCTGCCGCCATTTATTTACCTTGAATTCGTATTCTCCGTCGCGGTCGACATGCAGCACCCAAATCCTTTTCCCTTGTCGCGAGTACGAATCGTGCGAATACAAAGTTGTCGGATTTTCGTATTTGCTGCCAATGTAAATCTGTGCATATTTATCAAAGTCAACCGAAGCGTAGTCCCACCACTTTTCGTACCTCGAATACAATTCTTTTACTACATCGGGGTGTTCTGCTGCAATGTTGTTGTGTTGACCGGGATCTTTCTTAATATCGTAGAGTTCATCTTTTTCGCGTTTTACCAGTCGCCATTTGTTGGTTAAAACCTGGTATTCTTTATCCTTTACCGGGAACTGAACCCGTTGGTTGTGCAAAAATAAAGTGCGGTCGTTCCAGTTTTCAATTTCATTGTTTAGCAGTGGAACAAGGCTTTGCCCGTCGTAATGCAAATCTTCAGAAACGTTCAAATTACAAAGGTCGATAAGGGTAGGCATTACATCAATATGAGCTGCAAGTGCATTGATATCTTTTCCGCCGCCAATATTTTCTTTTGGCCAGCGAATAAAGAAAGGAACCCGGTGGGCATTTTCGTAGCCCCAAATTTTTCCGCCACGCATTTCGCAAGCATATCCTTCTTTTGGGTAGCCGGTTTCAAAATCCAAATCAACTCCACCAAACCAGGGGCAGGGGCCGTTGTCGGTCATAAAAATAAGAATGGTGTTTTCTTCCAGTCCCATGTCTTTTACACCCTGCAATAGTGTTGCAATGTCTTCATCAAGCTTGGTAATCATGCCGTAATAGCTTGCAATGCGGTCTGAACAATCGTCTTTGTAGGGTTCAATGTATTTCTCATCAACACGCAAGGGGGCGTGTGGAAGATTGGTAGCCACATAACAAAAGAAAGGTTTCTCCTTGTTTTTCTGAATGTATTTTAAAGCTTCCGAAAACCAAACGGCATTGCAGTACCCTTCGTATTTTTCGAATTTGCCGTTGTGTTTGTAGCTGTCGTCGAAATAATTGTTTCCCCAGTAATCGGGACTTTGGCCAACGCCGCCGCCGCCATGCACGATCGACTCATTAAAACCCCGGTCCATTGGTCGGAAAGGATAGTTTTCGCCTAAATGCCATTTTCCAAAAACTGCGGTTTCGTATCCGTTTTCCTTAAATACATCGGCAATGGTTGTCATGCCTTCTTTTAATAAGGAGCGGCCACCAATGGTGTGCCACACGCCAGCCCGCGACGAATAGCATCCGGTCATAAGCGCCGAGCGGGTAGGGGCGCAGCATGGGTCAACATGGAAATCGGTAAAGCGCACACTTTCTTGGTAAAGCTTATCGAGTGTTGGCGTTTTTACATAGGGATTACCGTGGCAAGCCAAATCGCCGTAACCCTGGTCGTCGGTCATTATCAGAATAACGTTGGGCTTTTCCATTTTATCAGAACATGATGTTAGTCCAATAAAAAATAGGGCTGTTAATGCGAGTAGTATGTGGCGTTTCTGCATATTATTATTATTATTATTGAATTATTGCCTCGTCTAATTTCGTTTTAAGCTCTTTTATTACTTCTTCATATTCCTTTTCGCCAACCAGGTTTTCAAATTCCTTTGGGTCTTTCTCCAAATCGTACAGCATCGAAAAATCAGCATGAACTGTATCTTCCCGCCATTCGGTGTAACGGTATTTTTCGGTTCTTATTCCATAGCCTTTGGGCGTGCCCATGGTAAATTCAAAGGCTTTGCCCGGTTCGTTCACATCGTTTAATTGAGTAGCTAAACTTAAGCCTGAAAGTTTATGAGGTGCTTCAATTCCGGTTAGTTCGCAAAGGGTCGGGTAGATGTCAATTAATCCCGTGAGATTTGAAGATGTTGCTCCTTTTTCTTTTTGACGTGGGTCAACTATAATTAAAGGTACGCGGCAAGCTTCTTCAAACATAGATGATTTGTGCCAGTGTCCGTGTTCGCCCAAATGAAATCCCTGATCGCCCGAGAATACGATAATTGTATTTTCTGCAAGCCCCTGTTTTTTCAGTTCGTCGATTAATTTTCCCGCCAAATCATCCACAAAATGAATGGCAGCGTAGTAGGCATGCGCATAATTTACGCCATGAGTATCGGGAATAAAGTTGAAGTTTTCGCCCTTTAAATGCCAGTTTATTTCAGGAATATCGTCGCGGTCGTTTTCGGGCACTTCAGGAATTTTGTATTTCGAAATATCGATGGCATCCCAGTGTTTTTTCGGAACAATCATGGGCGGATGAGGACGGTAAATTCCGTAAGCTAAAAAGAAAGGCTTCCCTGTTTTTTCAGGATGGTTTTCTTTTAAAAGCTGAATAGCATTTTCCAAACCCTGTCCATCTGCCATTTTTGTATCTTCAATATTGGGAGCTGAGTAGACTATTTTCACCCCCCGGCTTCCTTTTTCTCCAACATGAGTTGCATTGTCCCAAACTTCCTGACTGGCATCGTAACCTGTATTGTTCACAGCCACATCCCAGGCAAGAGTGTCGTCGGTGCCGGGGCCTCCAATTCCGGCAGGAATACCCATGTGGAAAATCTTGCCTACGCGCGCTGTAAAATATCCGTTTTCGCGGAAAAGGTGCGGCAACGAAACTACCCCCGGCAAGTGTTCGTTAAATGTTCCCGGTTTCATGTGTGTATATCCGCTTTCGAAAGGATAAAGCCCTGAAAACAGAGAAGCACGGCTTGGTCCGCAGGTGGGATACTGACAAAAGTTGTTGCCAAAAACTACACCGCGTTGTGCCAGCTTATCTAAGTTGGGTGTAACCGCAACCGAGTCGCCGTAACAGGCTAGGCGGTCGGCTAAATCGTCGGCAATAATAAAAAGTACATTTGGCTTTTCTTCTTGCTGTGTTTGTGATGACTGGCAGCCACAAAAGGTAATCGCGAAAAGAATTATAAAAGAAAGTTGATAAGTCGGTTTAGTATTGATTTTCATCTTATTAAAATTGTTTGTTTCCTATGGAATAATATGGAACTCGTATGATTTTAAAATACCGCCTATGTGTGAATACTTCCCATGCTCGTTTCATCGCTTTGGTTTATTAAAATAATTAATTTTTGTAAAATATTATTTCTGCGTTCCCAATCAATCCCGATTTTAAAAGTGAGCTATTCGGTTTAAATTTATATTTAACATTTGTATTGGTATAGCTTTTCTTGTCGGGATTTCTCAAATCACCAAGAATCCTGTTATTCCAGGCATTTACCACCTGAACTTCTATTTCGTTAGTGCCCTGTTTCAGGAAGGGGGTAATGTTGGCTTTGTATGGTGGTGTCCAAATAATTCCACAGTCGTTGCCATTCACCTTAAGCTGCGCCATTTCCTGCACATTTTCAAAAACCACAAAAGCTTCCACATTTTTCGAGATTGCTTCCTTTGTCACCGTAAAATTTTTTTTATAATTAGCTGCTCCTGAATAATATTTAATGCCTTCATTATCAATATCCGACCAGCTGGTCAATTTTTCAAGGTGATAGGATTTTGGACCGCCCATATTTGTATCAAATTTAACTTCCCAGTTTGCATTTAAATTGATAGATCTTACTTCTGCTGCTTTTTGCTTCTTACTAAAACCGAATTGCAAATCATAATTTAATCCGGCATCATTTTTTCGAGTTGAATTATTCCTGAATACAATAAACAGGGAAGAAAGCCCATCGAGTTGAAGCTCGATGCTAATTCCATTTTTAACTTTTGAATACACAACATCTCGCTGTATCAGTCCGGTTTCGGCGTCCCAAATTTCAGGAATCATATTCTGGTCAACCCTAAAAATGCCTGTTATTTTTTCGCTGATCGGGTTGCTATTTGAAATAAAGTAAAGCTCTTCTGTTTCTGTTTGGCGATGAATGAAATCGATATGAAAATCGCAATTGTCAATTCCTTGTGCTTCAAAATCAGGAGGAATGTTTAGCTCTTCCAGCACTTCTTTTACCGATTTTCCCCAATAGACTGTTCCCTTGCCATACTTATTTGAAAGGATCTTCTCTCCATCGCAGTTGCCCCACATTTTGCCGGCAATTTCTTTTACTTCGCGGTCACAATCTGGGTAATTTTTTAAGGATGTTGTTCTTTCAGGCTTCGGGCCAATAACAACAGCTCCATCAAAGACCAATTTCTCCAGGCTTTTCAAAACTTCAAGCGATATGTCAGTTCGGTCGGGCAGCAACATAACTTTGTATGATTGCCCCGATGGCAACACCAATTTACCATTGTTTGTTGTTAAGGCATTACTTATTATATCGGCATTAATATAGTCGTAGCTGTAACCTGGCAAGTCGCCAGCATCTACAGGTTTGGTTTCGCCACAATGCAAGCACTTATCTTCTGTGAAAATAGGCTTTATATTTGGATCTATCCTCCTTGGAGGAACCAGATTGGGGGCCTGATCGCCATAGTATAAACATGCATCGCCAACAAAATTTCCCTGACGTAACAGATACGAGCACCTTGCAATGTAATCCATAAAAGGCCTGGCATAAGGCCACCATGTTGCATTTACATTCACGTGTTCTCCGGCGTGATAGGCAAATCCCGGCTTTCCTGCAATTTCAGGGTTATGATCGAAGGTGTGAAAAACTACCTGGTTAAGACCTTCGCAAAAAGCAATATCGATGAGCTGTTTAAAATCGGTAGGCCCATGTTGCCAATGATTCCATCCTGTTAGCGACTCGGCAGCCACTGTCTTTTTCCCGTAAATATGGGCAGCGCTGGCTGCTTCTTTAGTGACCCAATGACGTTTCCTGTTCCAGAATTCACCCATTGGGATGTGTGAATTCCCCAGTGCCTTAAGCGGGTCAACACGCGGACTGCCTCCATGACCGGCTTCGGTCAACATTTCCATTCCATTTTTGTCGGCTATATCAACCGACTGCGCAAAGTGGTTTTCAATCATCATGTTGCTTACCAGGCGGCTGTAATCGCCGCGAAACCGTTCGGCAAAAACACTGTCATTGCAATTGTGGTTCAGTAGCAGCGGAAGGTATGGAACAGGATCGTAGCTGTAGCGTGATTTAAATTCCTGAATAAAGCGAGGCGACCAGTCTTTCATTTGCCAGACCTCATAACTGTCGAGCATAAAAAACTTCAGGTGATTATCGGGTGTGCTAATCGAACTTAGCCGTGATATAATGCTATCAAAATGATTTTGGGTAGCCTGGTAACTTAGATGATCAATTACCAGTCCTTTGGATTTTGGACTGGGGCATACTACATTTTGACCCGTATTGCACATGAAAAAAGTAAGCACTTCCCATTTCCCTTCGGGCGCCTGCCAATTAATAAATTTGCCTTCTGAAATAAATTCATCCAATAAAATGGTTTTGTTAATATTGGTGTCAATTATTCCGGAGCCGGAATAGGGAACAGCAATGGATGTGATTCTTGAAAAGGTCTTGGTTTCTCCCCATTGTGATTCCGGTATTCCTATGGTAATTTTTTTAGCTCCCGGGCCTTCCACCACATGGCTGGTGCTTAATAACTGCATACTTGCATCGGTGCTATCAACCCATTCGCCTCCTGCATTCCAACTGCTTGATGCTACCATGCCTAAATCCAGACCGAGCTTTTTGCTTGTTTTCAGTGCAATCGAAATATTATTCAACGACTGTTTACCAAGAAATGCAGGGCCTTCCGGAATTATTTTATCAGGATCGGCCAATGAACCAATATCCCAGATTACCGCGCCGCGCATACCTTTATCATGCATTTGTTCAAGCTCGTAAACAAGTTTTGTTGTATCTACAAAAGCATTTAACCAGGGCCACAATGCCAAAGGCCTGTATTCTGTTGTTGGATTTAAGAATATTTCTTCGGATAAATCTTTTTTAACAGAACTACAATGCGTCATCAAAAATAGGGACATCACCATATAACAAATCCGGATTGATTTATTTTTTAGCATTGGGATAGTATTTAAAAAGTCGCAGTTAAGTTTATTTGATATACTCTCAATTTATTCTGAAACAGTGATTACATATTCTCCTTCGTCCAATTCAAAACTATTTGTTTCGTAGTTCTCAATAGCATTTCCATTTTTAGTAATGGAATCTATTTTCTGAGTATTATTTAATGGCAAACTAACTTCAGCAGTTGTTCCTTCAGGAATTGTAATTTCAAAAACACAAGTTCCGTTTTCTTCTTTTTTCCAGTTCGAAATAATTTCTCCGTACGGAGATTGGTACGAACAATTCACATAATCTAATTCCTCTGGAGTGGAAGGTGCGAGAACAAACTTTTTAAATCCCGGAGCTTCGGGCATCGGGCGAATACCACCCAGCCAGCGGTAAAACCATTCGGTAACGGTTCCAAACATAGGGTGACAATTCGAAAAAGTGTTGTCGCTTTCTTCCCAGGTTTCCCAAACGGTGGTGGCGCCGTTGTCGATCATAAATCCCCAACCGGGATATTCCGTGCTGTTCACAATATCGAAAACAGCCTCGGGAGAAACATTTGCTGAAAGGGCTTCCAGTGCGTATTTTGTTCCGAAAATACCGGTGCTAAAATGTCCGGAAGGGCCATTCTTAATGGCTTGATCTAGCGAGTCTCTGGCGGCTTCCATTTCATTTTCAGGAATAATATCGTGGAAAAGCAAAGCCGAGAATAAGGTTTGTTTGTTTAATTTAAATGCTACCGGTTTATCCCAGAACTCAGCTTTTATAATACCTTTTAACTTTTCAGCCAATTGACGGTATTTTTCTTCGTTGGCCGTGTCGTTCATTTCTTTGGCAAAGGTTTCCATAATGCGGGCGCACTGCAAATAATGGCATGTTCCGGTAAGTTGCACCGGTACTTGAATCATCGATTCGTGGTCGCCCAGCCCTTTGTCAACCAAACCATCGGGGTGCAGGTAGGCAACTTTGTTCATCCAAGCTATATTTTTCTGATAAAGTTCTTTAACCAATTCGGTGTCGTAGTAGTATAAATACACGTAATATTGGGTAAGCAAGTAAGCCGATTCCCAGCTGATTCCGCAATATTTTACACCGGCAAAAGGAGCAGTGTCCACAAACATCGAATCGCGCATGGCATCTAGCCAGTCGTAAATGGTTTTGCGGTAAAAGCCCTGCATATCGAAATTGTAAATAAACGATTCGCTGGTGGCATTCAGGTCGCCGCCATAACCAAATTTTTCGCGCGCCGGACAATCCGACTGCACACTAATAAGGTTGGCTTTAAAGGTTCTTTCGGTAATTTCCTGAATTGAATTCAGTAGCTCAGAAGAACACGAGAAACTGTTTTTGTTTTCTACCTTCGAATGAAAGAACAGCCCTTCGATATCAGAAAGTTCGGGTTTGGTTTTTAGGCCCGAAACCTCCATGTAGCGATAGGTGTGGTAGGTAAATTCGGGTTGAAACCAGGCGGCTTTTTCGTTGCCAATTACGTAGCTGTCGGTTTGCCATGCAATTTCCGGAGCACCCGGACCGCCAACACCTTTGCGTTTAATCTGGCCTATTACGGTGGTCATTGGGTTTAGTTTGCCATCGTCGTAAATGCGTTCTCCAAAACGGAAAGTGATGGTGTCGCCTATATTACCCGCTAGTTTTATTCTGTACGTTCCGGTAAAGTTTACGCCCATATCTACCACATAAATTCCTTTTTCGGGCGACGAAATATCAACGGGTGTTATTCTTTTAGTTATCTGCACTCCTGGCGAAACCGCTTTTTGTAATTCTCCTCCCGGTGCTTCGCCAATTAATGCTGGTTTCCATTTGCTGTCCTTAAATCCGGCTTTGTCCCATCCGGCAATATCACGACGTGCATCGTAGGCAACTCCCAGGTAGGCATCGTTCTTCAATATTGGACCATAGGCATATTTCCAGCTTGTGTCTGAAATTATTTCTTCAGTCTTTCCATTTGTATATTCGATATGGAGCTTGGCAATAAAAGTAGGCTTACCTACTTTGGTCAGGTCGGTGCGCAAGTTGCGGCGGCCCCATTTCCGGAGTGGGAGAGGATTGTAAAACCCATTTCCAAGTTTCACGCCCAGACAGTTTTCGCCGGTATTTAGTTGTGAAGTAACATCGTATTCCGAAAAGTAAATGCGTTTGCTAAAATCTGTCCAGGCCGGATCGAGTTCGTTTTTTCCAACCGGCTCACCATTTAATGTGGCTTTGTAATAACCGGCAGCCGTAATAATCAGTGTTGCTTTCTCAATTGGTTTATCTGTGGTAAAATCTTTTCTGAAAAGTGGCGCCGGATAATCGAGGTAAAATAATGAATCGGATTTTGGCAATTCACTTTCATCGGTAATCCATTGTGCCTTATCGTCAGGTTTAAATTCAACATTTGTTTTTGTCGTTGTTGTATTGCACCCAATAAAGGCGATGCATACAATGATGGTTAGTAATTTTAAGGTATTCATATTTATTTAGTTTTTTACTTTTTTTAAGTTTTTACCCCTCACTCTGTCGAGAGCTCCCCTCGTAAGGGGAGCCAGCATTGAATAGTTTCAACGCTTCATTAAAACTTCTTGCTCTTCATCCTCAGTTTTCCCCTCTGTGAGGGGAAATGTCGATAGACAAAGGGGTAGAGTTTTATTATTATTTAGTTCCATCTAATCTTGGCGACTGTACCACACCTTCGCCGCGTGTAAAACCCGAATAGTCGATAACTTTTCCACCATTAAGCTCCAGGTTCCATTTATTGAGGTAATACTCGCGGTTTTTAAAGTTTTCATCGCCAATTTCTTTCAATTTCTTTTGAAGCTTGTTGTTTAGCGATTGTTGCAGTTCTGCATATTCGTCTTGCCCTGTCAGGTTATTTATCTGTTCCGGATCGTTAATGTCGTCGAAAAACATTATTGCACCTTCGGGCGAACAAACGTAGGTATATTGTTTTGTTCGTATTCCCCGGTATTCATCGTTGTGGTATTCGTTTCCAAACGGACAAACATTCATAAACAATGCAGGGCGGTCTGCTTCTGAGTCGGGCGATTTAACTAAATTCGAAAGGTCATCTCCTTCAATCGTTTCCGGAATATCAATATCAGCCAAACTTAATAAGGTTGGA
The DNA here is from genome assembly GCA_041583785.1 of Draconibacterium sp. Lineage (GTDB taxonomy): Bacteria > Bacteroidota > Bacteroidia > Bacteroidales > Prolixibacteraceae > Draconibacterium. The sequence continues at coordinate 47,018 of JBFHFE010000003.1, forward strand.
AGAATATCGGGAGTCGTAATTGGGGCATTTACAACATTATTAGTGCCCGTATTGTATGGTGTTTTTATAAGAAAAGGAACATGTACTGATTCGTCCCAGGCAACTTGTTTGCTTTTTGGGCGCACACCATGAGAGCCCATCATTTCGCCGTGGTCGGATGAAAAAACAATGATTGTATTTTCCATCATACCCAATTCTTTCATTTTGTCAAGCATTCCTTTAAACGCAATATCAATTCCTGTACAATGTGCATAATAACCATTTAGTTCCTTCCTTATTCTGGCCTTTAAATTTTCAGGAACAGTTTCATCAAGTATAATTTTGTCTTCAGGGTAAAGAGCCTTTAAGTCTTCGGGAGCGTTATCATGCGGAAAATGAGGAGCAGCTATGGAAACAAACAATAAAAATGGATTTTCATCATCGGCGTGTTCATCCATATAATTTTGTGCCTCCTTTGAAATGGCATAAGGCGAATATCCCTCCCAGTACTTTATTTCCGGAGAATCGTTTTCATAATAAGCCATGTTATTGTAATCGTGTGAGCATTCCAGGGCCTTCCAGTAATCGAAACCTTGTCTGCGTTCTGGTTCTACATTCATAAACCGGCCATGTCCATCGAGGTGCCATTTGCCTAAATAGGCGGTGTTGTATCCTGCCGATTTAAAAATTTCGGCCATACACAATTCCTCTTCGGGTAAATACAGGTCGTTTAAAAACATTCCTGTGGATGTTGGGTATTTCCCGGTAAGCAATGAAGCCCTGTGAGGAGTACAAACCGGGCAAACGGAAACTGCATTGACAAAATTTACTGCTTCGCTGGCAAACTTATCGATATTTGGCGTTTGTACATTGGGATCTCCCGAATAACCAAAAGCGGAAGCCCGCCATTGGTCGGTAAGAATATAAACCACATTGGGTTTTTGTTTTTTTGTTGAACACCCAAAAATTAAAATAACGATGGAGCAAAAAAGTAACTGTTTCATTATTAGTTAAGTTTGGTTTTAATTTCGAAAGCTTTTTTTGTAATTGCCAGTCCGCCTTTTCCGGTGCATTTTACACAAGTAGGCATGGTAAGGCTAACCCGGGCAACGGTTTCAATAACCTGGTTTAAAGGAATAACTGCATCGAAACCCGAAACCGCCATAATAGCAGAAGCATGGGCATTTACTGCGGCGCTAATGTTTTTCCCGAGGCAGGGCACTTCCACGCGGTCGGCAACCGGGTCGCAAATCATTCCAATCATATTCTGAATAGCCATGGAAGCGGCTCCAACTGCTTGTTTTGCTGTTGCACCCATTAACTGAGCTAAACCTGCAGCAGCCATTCCCGAGGCGGCACCGCACTCCACCTGGCAGCCGTGCTCTTCGGCCGAAAAACCGGGGCCCATGGCAAAATAGGCTCCTACAATTCCGGCGGCGTAATAGGCTTTTATCAACTCATCGTTGCCTGCTCCAATATCTTCGGCAACAGCGCGCAAGGCACCGCCAACTGTTCCGCACGAGCCGGCTGTAGGAAAGGCGACAATCACTTCCATACCGCTTTTCGATTCCATTAAAGCACTAACGTTGGCAATAATGTGGTTGGTCACCGAATCTTTTAGCTTACCTTCTTTTTCTGCCTTTGCAATTAAATGCGATTGCTGGTGTAAAATGCGGTCTTCGTATGCTGTTCCGGCCAAGCCGGTATCGATACTTTTATGAACGATATGAAGGAGCTTTGCCATTTTCTGGTTTAATTCTTCTTCTGGTAATCCACTTAAGTGTTTTTCGTAGAGAAGCCCCAACTCGCCCAAATCTTTTTGTGTTGTTTCGGCGTAATTCAGTAACGACTCAATTGAACCAAAAGGCAACTCGGTTTGCTTTCCCGAGATAATCGGCAGAACAGGAGTAACAAGCGATACATTTTTCCCGATATGTTCTTGCAGCTGAGCTATAAAACCGGGATTAAACGGTTCTGGAGATTTTAATTCAAACAGCTTTGTTGTATCCTTCGTTTGAATTTGGAGTTTAGTTTCGGCAGGTAAGCTCTTTTTTAGAGACTCCCCGATACTACTCTCTTCTGTTAAGAAAATGATTTCAAACAGATCACCGTTTATTTGTACTTCAATGTCATTAATTGTTTGAATTTGAAAAGCCCCGCCACCTGTTGAAACCGCAACTATTTGCACCTTTTTTCCTGATTTCCCCGAAAGGCTTAAACGCACGGTATTGGCATGTTTTGTTGGAAATGAACTTACCTGGTAGTCGATTTTTATTCCCTGCTGTTGGGCGACTACATCGGTATCTTTCATTCGTTCATCAGATATATCGAGCCCGAGTAAGCCGCCGTCAATGCCCATGCAGGTGCCCTGGTCGCGGTAGTTGGGTGCCCACGCACCGTCACGGTCGAATTCGATAAGTGCTTTTTCCAGCTCGTCGTTTAAAATATCGAGACTGGTGCAGGCAATTCTCCACGATGCTGCAGTATGTGAGCTGGACGGTCCGCGCATTATCGGGCCAATTACGTCGTTAAATATATCGGGTAACTTTTTCATTATTCTTAGATATTTGCAATTCGGTGTAAACTTGGTTCATCCAGAAATTTAATTTCTTTTCCTTTCAACTCAATCAGGTTTTCATGCTTTAATTCATAGAGTGCCCTAATTACCGATTCGGGGGCAGTACCCACAAAATCTGCCAGTTCATCGCGTTTTAGTAAAATCTGTAATCTGTTTTGGTTGTCGAGTTGGAAGCTTTCCTTCAGCAAAAGAAGAACTTCAGCCAGACGCTCACGTATTGATTTTTGGGCCAGCCCTACAATGTAATCGTTTGATTCGCGCAGTTCGCTACTTAAAACCTGTAACATTCGATGCGAAAACTGCCAGTTATTTTGTATTAGAAAGTGTAAGGTTTGTGATGGGATATGACACACTAATGCATCGTCGATTACCTTAGCTCCCGAACAAGCCGGTTCCAGACTCAGGAGCGAACGATAACCAATAATCTCGCCTTTTTTCGCGAACCTGATTATTTGTTCTTTGCCGTCAGAGCCCGTTATAATTATTTTTACAATTCCTTTAATGATAAAAAAGCAATGGTTAAGTCTGCTTCCTTTTTCATAGAGAACAGAGCGTCTTTTAAACATGCTAAAGCTTATCTCATTGTTTAACTTCAAGAGTTCATCTTCATTCAAGATGTTAAATAATGGGTATTCTGTTAAGTTTTGTTCTTGTTTAAATGGCTCTTTAGTAAGCTTTCTCATTTTTAATTCAATTTATTCAAAAAGATTAATTTCTTGCCCGAAACCGTCTTTTTGCGATTGATTATAAATATCGGTTGCCACAGCATAATCCTGAATGGCTACACCTACACTTTTGAAAATGGTTATTTCGTTTTCCGACTCCCGGCCTATTATACGGTTTAAACAATATTCACCAATCTCGCCAACAATGTGTTTTTCATCAATAATTCCGGCCTCGATTGGTTTAATCAGGTCGCCGCTTTCTTTTATACAGGGGTCTAATTGGTCGACATATATTTTGGCTGCCTTAATTAAAAATGGGTCGAGCTCTTGCATGTGCGGCTGAAACGAACCAATTGAATTGATATGAACACCGGGCTTCACATCTTCTTTTTTGAACAGCGGAGCCGTTGAATTGGTCGCGGTACAAATAATGTCAACGTCTTTTAATACCGCAGTGTCATCGGCATAAATTAGTTCAACCGAAGATTTTTTCTGCATATCTTCAATAAGTTGGTCGGCCGATGCTTTGAATTTATCGAAAAGATAAACTTTTTTAATTTCGCGTTCGCAAAGTACTGCTTCCAGTTGCGTTTTTCCTTGTGTTCCGCAACCAAACAAGGCCATTGTTTTTGCCTCTTTTTGTGCAAAACAGCGAGTAGCTAGTCCGCTTGCAGCGCCTGTTCTAAGGGCAGTTACATATTCACCATCCATCATCGAAAGTATTTCTCCGGAAACCGAATCTACTACCAAAATAATTCCCTGGATGGTTGGAACGCCGGGAATGGAAACGCCGTCGCGCTGGGTGAGAAATTTGATGCTTACCCGTTGTTCTTTTTCCACAAATGCCGGTTTAAAAAGCATCAACATTTCCTGGGTGGGCAATGTGGTAACAAAGCGTTGCGGAACAAAACTTTCGCCCGACGACAAAGATGCAAAAGCGCTTTCCATGGAATCGATAGCCTTTTGCATGGAGTAATTTTGTTTTATCTCGCCGGCTTTTATTATTCTGATTGGTTTTCTCATACTTTAAAATTAAGATTTTTTGTTCCCTAAATCCTCAAATGCGGTGTACACACAAATTCAATGCTACTTGAGTTCTTAATTTCACCGCCTTTATTTTTGAACCTGGACCCTCTCTACGGGTAGAGAGGGATAGATTAAAACTTGTTTTTAATCAGGGTGAGTTCAATTTCTTAGCTGTTACAGACTCACCCTCTTATCCCTCTCTGCACCCAGAGAGAGACGATACGTGACCAAATATTTCAACTTTGTAGTTTTATTTTATACATTCTACATTTCCTATTTCGCTCCCACGGGTAAATTCTTTTTCCAATAATTGAGCATGGTCATGCGCAGGTGCATAGTGGTATTTTCCCTTTCGTTAATGCTGTGCGAACGCATGGGGTAGTCAATCATGGTAAAGTATTTGTTTTGCTTAACCAGCTCGTTTACCAACATTTGGCAGCTTTGGTAATGGCAGTTATCATCTCCCGAACCATGGATTAGCAATAGATTGCCTTCCAGGTTTTTGGCGTGGGTAATCGGGCTGCCATCACGGTATCCTTCCACGTTGTTTTTGGGCAGGTTCATGTAGCGTTCCTGGTAAATGTTATCGTACAACAACTGGTTGCTGATAAAGGCAATGGCGATACCTGTTTTGTAAATTTCAGGATAGCGGAAAATACAATTTAAGGTGTTTGAACCGCCGCCGCTCCATCCCCAAATACCTATGCGGTTAGGGTCAACAAAATCCCATTCCATAACTTGTTTGGCACAAGCAGCCTGGTCAACAGGTGCTAAAATTCCAATTTTTTTGTACACACTTTTTCTGAATTCGCGGCCACGTGGTGTTTTGGTTCCGCGGTTATCCACACTCATAACAATGTAGCCTTCCTGCGCTAATAATTGGTCCCAAAGATTGCCCACCCATTTGTCTTGAACAGTTGAGCCGGCAGGTTCGCCATACACATAAAAAATAACCGGATATTTTTTGCTTGGGTCGAAATTACTGGGTTTAATCATCCATGCATCGAACACACCCGTTTCTGTTTCAAATTTTAGGAATTCTTTTTTCGGAATATCGTATTTGGCCAGGGTGTTTTTTAATTGGCTGTTGTCTTCCAAAACACGAATTACCTTGTGGTCGGGCAAGGAAATTACCGAATAAACAGGCGGTGTATTGTTGTTGGAGAATGTGTGGATAGCAAACTTGCAGTCGGGCGAAATGTTATACGAATGTTGCCCAATCTGTTCCATCGGAGAAAGCCTTTCTGCTTCGCCCTTTCCGTTTAGTTTGCTGCGGTACAAATAACGCTGCGTAGCATTGTCGGGCGATGCAATGTAGTAGGCAAATCCTTTGTTTTGGTCAATATTCAATAATTCAATTACCTCGAAATCGCCTGAAGTAATTGGGCTAATTTCACCACTTTCGGTTGACACTTTATTTAAGTGCAACCATCCGGTTTGGTCGCTTAACCAGGTAAATTCTTTGCCATCATTCAGCCAGGTAAGGTTGTCGTAAATATCGAGCCAGGTTTCTACTTCTTCGGTGTATTTTACATCTGCAGAACCTGTTTTAGCGTTGGCAAAATATACTTTATTGGTATTTTGTTCGCGGTTTAATTGCTGAATAATAAGCTCTTCCGAAGAGTTCGCCCATTCCATTCGTGCCAGGTAATTATTTCTGGGGTCACCGGGAATATCCATCCAGGTAATGTTTTTGTCGGCCAGCGTAATCGTACCAATTTTTGCCGAAGAATTGTCGGTTCCAACTTTTGGGTAAGGCAGCGGAATAACTTCTGGATAAATCGAATCGAGGTTGTTTATCATGTAGAATGTTCCCATTCCTTCGGTATCCATTTGCCAGAAAGCAATGGTTTTGCTGTCGGGGCTCCAGCGGAATCCGTCGCGGCAGCTTAGCTCTTCTTCATAAACCCAATCAAAGGTTCCGTTAATAATATTATCGCCGCCATCGGTGGTTAGCTGCTCCAGTTTTTCGGTTTCCAAATCTTGCACATACACATTTTGTTTGTACACAAAACCTACCTTTTTAGCATCGGGCGAAAATTTGGCGAACATCAACCAGGTAGCTTCCAACGAGCTTCCAATCTGGCTAAGCTTATTATTGTTTAAGTTCAGCACCCAGTAATCGCCACGGGTATGGTAGCGCCACACTTTTCGGGTGTTGGTAAAAATCAGCAGTTTGCTGTTGTCTTCCGACCACGTATAATTACTAATAACGATTGGCTTTTTTTCGCCTTCAGGAATAAGCTTTTCGGCTGAGACCAAAACTTCACGGTCACCGGTTTTGGCATCGTAAGTAACAATGTCTTTTCCGCCAATGGTTTTGTTGGTTTCAAGGGCCGAATACGCTTTGTTGTCTTTCATCCAACGCACGGCATTAATGCCTTTTTGACGGAAAACATTGTTTTTGTATAGATCTTCAAGACTTAATTTTAAAGGCTTGGTTTGCGCCGAAACCGTAAATAAGCTTCCGGCCAGTACTGTTAGTAACAGTGTTAATGTGAGTAGTTTTTTCATCTATCCTATTTTTTTGTTTATTGTTTTTCTTTATCCCTTCGCCTGTCGGCACTTCCCCTTACAAGGGGAAGATGTTCTTAACCAGCGTATAGAGCAATCGTTGAAAGTTCTACCAAAAGTTGCTGCCGGCTTTCTCCCCTTTATAAGGGGAGATGTCTACAGACAGTAGGGTCGCGATTTCTTGTCTAAAATTAATCTCCTTTAACCGTTTCAATACCTTCGTCCCTCATTTCCCGCCATTGGGCAATCATTTCAGGCTTCATATCTTCAACAATTTCAGGATGCTCTGCAGCAATATCATTTGTTTGTGCGGCATCTTGTTCAATATCGTACAATTCAAATTTTACCGGGTCGTAATTTGTCATCCAGTCCTGCAGATTCATCTCTTCAGGTTTTTCGGGCAACCAGCCAATAAGCGTGTATTGGCCCTTTCGCATAGAAACCTGTGGCATTCTGAAGTAGGTGTCTTCATGGTTCGGGTAAAACCATATCGGTGATGCTTCGCGTTCTACCTCTTTATTCAGAAATGCATTAAAGGCATCGGAGCCATCAATGTTGCGATTTGTTGGAACTTCAACACCCACCAAATTACAGATGGTTGGTAAAATGTCGCAACCGTTAAAAAGTTCGTCGCTTTCGGAGCCTGCCGGAATAACTCCCGGAAGTTTGGCTATTCCCGGAACACGGTGGCCTCCTTCGTAAGGAAAGCGTTTCATGCCGCGTAACTCGCCTGGCGTACCAAAACATTTGTCGCGGATGGGGTCGTCCCAGGTTCCCAACGACTCTTCGATGGTAACGGGTGCTTCCGGTCCGTTGTCGCTGGTGAAAAGTATCAATGTGTTTTCATCGAGATCTAATTCTTTCAAAGTATTCATCAACCTTCCAAAAGCATCGTCCAATTGGTTTACAGTGGCGTAATATTCTTTTTTGAATTCCGAAATGTCTTTTGAAGGTCGAGCTACCTGCCCGTATTTTATGCCTTTCTCCAGATTGTCTACTTCTGCGTTGTCGTACTTTTGAATGTATTCTTCTGGCGGACCTATGGGAGTGTGCGGTTCGTGCGAGCACACATACATAAAGAAAGGTTTCTCTTTGTTGCGTTTGCTTTTGAGCCATTCGCGGGCATCGTCAACAATCACATCGCAATACCAGCCGTCAACTTCGCCTACAGGTTCCCCATTTTTTATGAATTTCTTGTAATTTTTAGGACCTCCAAAAGCATTCAGCGTGGTTCCCATCCAGTAATCGAAGCCCTGTTCGCTTGGCCCAGGGTGAACATATTTATTTCTTTCTAATGTTGATAAGTGCCATTTTCCCCAGAAAGCTGTTTCGTAACCTTTGTCTTTTAATAATTCAGCAATGGTTACTTCTTTTTCACGCAGGTATGTTTTTTTATTATGAATGTAAAAGAAGCCACTTCGGTAAGGATTTCGTCCGGTTAAAAGCGCAGCACGCGATGGTGAACAAACGGTTCCTCCTGAATGGCAATCGGTCATGCGGACACCTTCTTCTGCCAGCTTGTCGATGTTGGGAGTTTTTATAATGGGATTGCCATAACAGCCCAGGTCGCCGTAACCCAAATCGTCGGCTAAAAATACGATGACGTTTGGAGGAGTTGTTTCTTTTTTACATCCTCCAGTTATTAAAAGACTGGCCAAAACCAGTAGTACCAATAGATTCTTCATCTTATTAAAATTGTGAGTTTTTTATGTTCATTTTTCTAATCTGCTGCATAACTTTCATCGAGAATCATGTCTAAATCAGCCGTTCGTTCAGCTAACCCCGGAAATTCGGGTAGCGGTGCACTTGGAACAGGTTCATACCAAAAAGTGGCTGTAGACCAATCGTCGTCTCTTTCGTAATAACAACATCCAATTTGCTGAATTGTAATTCTCATTTCTTGTTTCCAATAGATAGGGTCAGGTATATGCCAGCGGTACATAGAAATATAAGTGGGTTTCATTTTAACCTCTTTATTGTTCTTTTCATTCCTGTTGAGAGACATTGCATCTACCAGCGTGTCTGCCTCAACAACCAAATTCGCACCATGGTACTTGTAAGTTGTATTTTGTACACCATAAGATAATCCAACCCAGTCTTCGGCACCTGTTCCGCAAAGTGTTGGGAATTGGGTGTCACCGTCCATATAGAATTTGATTTCTCCTTCTCCCCACCATCCCGGGTGGAGTGTTCTAATTCCCAGAACAGCTCCTACGAAACGACCTTTTCCGGTTCTTTTGGGTAAAATCTCAAAATCGTTCTTCAATGTAGTAGGATTTTCTCTTCTGAATAGCACATGTAGCCTGCCAACATCATCTTTATGCTTATCGTTAACAGTGCAATCGATTTGATAATACAGATTTAGTTTTGTGTCGGATTCATTTGTCAAAGTAATTTTTGCCCCTTTTGTAAAAGGCATGGGTAACCAAAAATTCATTGCTCCCTTTTCTCCAATAGAATGTACTGCCGATTGGTAGGGGGTTAGTTTTGAGTGCGCTAATCCCATGAAATCAGCCAGTGGGCATTCTATGCTCGGGTGTTCCTGCCCATCCCAATACGCCCTGATTACAGTGCTTCGTAACTTCTTATTGCGTTCCTGTGGCTTCTCCTTTATCCAGTTCATATGAATAAACTCACCAGCCATCCAAATATGCCGTATCGTTCCTGCTTCTTTTAAATCGCACAACACTACTTCTTCATGCGGTTTCAATATTCTATTGGGAGCCCCTTTCCTACCGACACCTAAATTACTGGCGGCCATACCTGCTTTGCCCGGTTCTCCTGTAGGATTTTCAAACGATATTGCCCGAGGAGCTATATCTGTATTGAGATTATAAAGGCTCAACTGTTCGAAATTATTAACAGGGGAGTCTTCTTTTTTAACTTCTGTACAACTAAATATTACGGTTGCAAGAATGAGTAAGCATGTTCGTTTCATAGTGCTTTTTTTATGCGAATATCATTATAGCGTCCAACCCGTTCTAAACTCAGGTTTAATTACCGAATTTGCCTCTTCAATATTGGTCACTTTCATATTTTCATTGTCCCATTTCAATTCCTGATTACGATAGAGTGTTGCAGCAGTTCCGAGCAAAACGGTTTCAGTTAATGGTCCGCCATAATTAAAATCGGCACTGGCTGGTTTTCCCGTTTTAATGGCTTCTATCCAGTCGGCATGATGCCCCTTGCTGCGTTCAAGAAGTTCGGGAGGTGTTTCAATCTCCCTATTTTTATCAAAAGGTAAAATCCGAAAATCACTGGCACCGTGAGAGTCGTGCATTATGATTCCTTTTTCGCCAATAAGCAATGCCCCACAGGTCGTAAAATAATCCAAATCTCTTAAACGATCGTCATGAAGCGGAAGAAGTCCGCCGTCGTACCAAACAACTTTTACGGGTGGTTGCTCTTCCCTTTTAGGGAATTTATAGGTAATGATTGATGAGGTAGGATAGGTATCATAATCATTTTTAAGCAAGTTTGAATTGCTTGAAATCACGCTTTCAGGACTTCCAAGATCGAGTGCCCAAAAAGCAGGGTCGAGTGTGTGGCAGCCAAAGTCACCCAATGCCCCGCAGCCAAAATCAATAAAACCTCGCCATTTTTGCGGAAGATAGGCCGGATGATAAGGTCTGTCTTGTGCTGGTCCTAACCATAAATCCCAGTCAACTTCTTTTGGTATTTTGTAATCGCCTTTTGGACGAACAATTCCATGAGGGAAGGAAACGCCACCACCAGCAGCGGGACGGTCGCACCAGGCATGAACTTCGCTTACTTTCCCAATGGTGCCAGCTTTTATATGTTCGTAAAACTGACGAATACTTTCATCTGAATGCCCCTGGTTGCCCATTTGTGTTTGCACACCATATTCCTTTGCTGCTTTTGTAATTTCGCGCGTTTCGTAAATAGAGTGCGCCAAGGGCTTTTCGCAATACACATGTTTACCGGCTTTAATGGCCATCATAGTAGCTACACCATGCGTATGATCGGGTGTTGAAACCACAACCGCATCAATGTCTTTTTGCTCTTCAAGCATTCTCCTAAAATCTTTGTAAGCTTTAGCTTTAGGAAATGCTTTAAATGCTTTTGCACCACGTTCCCGCCAGTCGACATCACACAAGGCAACTATATTCTGGTCTTTTAACAAACGCAAATTGTGTGCACCTTTTCCACCGGTTCCAATAAATGCCAGATTTATTTTATCCGAAGGCCAAACAACCTTTTCTGTTTCTTTTTTATGCTTACTTACACAAGATGATGCTCCAAGTGCCAGGGTTCCAAACGACCCTATTGAAATTATTTTTGCAAAGTCTCTTCGTGATGACATACGATTTTATTTAGTTGGTTATTCTATTCGATTTCAGTTGTTTTTATCTTTTCCAGCAATTGGTTTAAAGTTTTCACTTTTTCGGGGTGTTCATCCCATAAATCTGTCTGTTCAAATGGGTCGTTAGCAATATTATACAACTGACCAATAAGAAGTAACGAATCTGGCTTTGCCTTATCTCTGCCGGAACCTGAGCCTTTTGTTCCCTGAATTAATTTCCAGTCGCCCTGCTGAATGGCAAAAATCCCATTACCCGAATGAAAAACAAGGGGGCGCGTGGTATTGTCACTCAACCTTTCTCCCAATAAGGCAGGTAACACATTGTAACTGTCTTCGGCCGTGTTTGCCGGCAATTCCATATCGAAAAGGGCTGCGAAAGTGGCCATCATATCGGTAAGGCTAAATACTTCTTCACTCTTTGTTCCTGGTTCAATTTCTCCGGGCCATTTTGCTATAAACGGAACCCGGTGACCGCCGTCCCATATCTGAGATTTATATCCTTTATAATCGCCAGCCGATTTATGCCCGTTGGCGCCTTTGCGTGGGCCATTGTCGCTGGTAACAATAATCAGGGTGTTTTCATCCAGACCGTATTTTTTCAGTGTTTCGGTAATTTGACCCACGCTCCAATCTACCAAAGCAACCAAATCGCCGCGGGCACCTTCTTCGGTTTTGCCCTTCATAAAATCAGGAACCATCCAGGGGATATGCGGCGACGACGGAACAAAATACAGAAAGAAAGGATCGTCAGGATTATTCGTTTGATGCTTTTCAATAAAATCGATGGCTTTCTCTGTCAACCGCACATCAACATCTTCCTGCGACCAGTCTGAAGCCATTAAACCTTTTACGACACCCGGCCTTTCATACATTTCCCTGGGAGTCATAACGCTTGGAATAGAAATTGTTTTTTTATTTTCGATGAAACAGTAGGGAGGATCGCTTGTGCAGCACCCGGCAGTACCAAAGAAATAATCAAATTCGCGTTCCAACGGTCCTCCAATTACAGGTTTTGTAAAATCAACATTTTCTTCTTCTTCGTACGATGCGGGTCTGCCATCTTTTGTATTCCAGGCCATGCCCACGTGCCATTTTCCAATGCAAGCGGTTTCGTAACCTTGAGTCTGCAGCATGGAAGCAAGTGTCATTCGTTCCTTTTCAATTAAAGGAGTATCGCCGTAAAACCCGGCCAGTACCCATTCTTTCAGCCTGGTGCGCCAGCAATACCTTCCGGTAAGCAGTCCGTAGCGCGTAGGAGAACACAATGACGAGGGGGTATGTACATTCGTAAACATTAGGCCCCCGGTGGCTATGTTGTCTATGTTTGGGGTTTGTATTTTCGAGGCCGGATTATAGGCGCTCACATCACCATAGCCCATGTCATCAGCCATAATAAAAACAATATTGGGCTTTGGGGCAACTTCTCTTTTGCAACTAATGCTAAAAGAAAACAGGCACAACACCAGCAATGTAAATAAGCATGTACTTTTACTTTTTCCAGACATCCTTTTTCTTGTTTTTTATTCGACTGAAGCTACAGAGTTACATCTATATTTTAGCAATTAATGCAGGCACTTCGTGACATTGTCCGAAGTACCTGCATATTTTATCTTGAGAAATCCGAATTGATCTATTTTCTTACAACTTTATATACGCCACCTTTAATGGTTTTAAATTCAATGGAACCATCAGCATTGGCTTTTGTAGTTTCTTTTTTGCCATCTTTAGTTACCTTGAATTTACCTCCGGCATCAATTCTACAAGTGTTTCCTGATTTTGAAAGTATTTCCACCTCTGTAATTTCCTTGTTTTCCCAAAGCATGTCAAGTTCGAAATTTCCTCGGGCACAAACGCCATTAAATTCTCCGTCTTTCCATTCGTCGGGAAGGGCAGGCAGCAAGTCGATTACACCTTCGTGCGACTGAACCAGCATTTCGGTAATGGCAGCCGAAGCACCCATGGTACCATCAATTTGAAGCGGGGTGCCACACTTGGCAAAAAATTGTGGGTAGCACTGTTCTTTTAAATAGCCTTTAAAAATTTTATTGGCGCGGTTACCATCGTACAAACGCGACCACAAGGCCATTTTCCAAACGCGCGACCAGCCAGAAGCACCATCGCCACGTAGTTCCAATACTTTTTTAACGCCATCAATATATTCAGGAGTGCGTTTCGCTGAAATTACATTTCCGGGGTACAAACCATACAAGTGTGAGTTATGTCGGTGGTTCGGTTCCAGCTGCTCAAAATCTTCGGTCCATTCTTGCAGTGTTCCGTCTCTGCCAATTTGTGGCGGTGCCAATCGGCTGCGGTAAGCTGCTACTTCATCTGCAAAGTCAGTATTTATTCCCAGCGCTTTTTCAGTTTCCAGGTAGTAACCAAACAAATCGGTAAGAATTTGAATATCGATGGATGCACCGTAGCAAATGGTAGTGAAATACCAGAAACCGGTTACTTCGTCGAAAAAGTATTCATAACCTTCTCCTTTGGGAGGATTTTCGGGTGATGTTGATGGATTGGTTACCAAATATTTTCCTTGTGGATCTTCAATTAAAAAGTCTAAGAAAAACTGCACAGCACCTTTCATCAGCGGGTAAATTTCTTTTAGGTATTCTTCGTCCTGATTGAACATGTAGTGCTCGTACAACTGGTTGGTTAACCAGGCTCCTCCCACGGTGAATGTACCCCAGCAGGGGCCGTCCATTGGGGCAGCCACACGCCACAAATCCGTATTTTGGTGAAATACCCAACCTCTGGCTCCATAGTGCTCTTTTGCCACTTTTGCACCTTCGTCGGTTAGTTCTTTTACCATGGTAATTAGTGGCTCCATCAGCTCTGGAAGATTTCCTGTTTCGGCGTGCCAGTAATTCATTTCTGTGTTAATGTTGGTGGTGTATTTCGAATCCCACGCAGGATTTACTTTGTCGTTCCAAATTCCCTGCAAGTTGGCAGGTTGTGTGCCTTCGCGCGACGAACCAATTAAGGCATAACGCCCAAAATTGTAACAAAGAGCAGCAAGGCTCGGGTCAGAAATGTCCACATTTTCAACCATCCTTTTATCGGTTGGAAGATACGACTGTGCAGTATTTGGAAGTATAAGATCTACACGGTCGTAAAACTCTTTGTAATCGGCAACAGCAGCAACTTTCATCTCTTTGTACGATTTGCCTTCCACTTGTTTCAGGTAATTTTTTACGCGTGCTACCTGGTCGGCACTTACATCTTTGTAGTTTACAAAGTTGGTTGCAGCGGCAATTACAAAAGTGATGGCATCAGCATTTTCAACAACTAAAAAATCGTCTTCTGTTTTTATGCTTCCACCTTCAGGCAAGGCTTTTAATTCGGTGCGATGCCTTAGTTTTCCTTCTATCCCAAGGTAATCAGCCGATTTCCCATTTACAGTTAAACCATCTTGTCCCACCATATCCATGGTAAAATAGTCGGTTCCGTAGTTGGAGTGCGACATATTTCTAACGCCACGTAACTGAGCTTTAAAAGTCAGGCTGCCTGGCTTATTGGCAGTTAGGCGCACCAAAATTACCTGATCGGGAGTAGATGAAATAACTTCGCGTGTATAACTTACATCTCCAACTGTATATTCCACACTTGTGATGCCTGTTTCCAGGTCGAGCCAGCGTTTGTAGTTTTTTACCGATTCTTCTGTTTCGTTATCGAATAGTAAAACGAGGTTGGCCAGTGGCTGGTATTTTTGCTGTTCAACCGGATATCCCATTAGTTTGCGGCCAAAAAGTTTATGACCTTTTATCGGTTCTCCTTCAAAAATTAGTCGTTGAACTTCGGGAAGCGCTTCTGCACCACCTTCAACTACGGTAGAGTAGGGACCACCCGACCAATAAGTATCTTCGTTTAACTGTATGGTTTCCTGTCCGTATTTCCCGAATGCCATGGCGCCCAAACGTCCGTTTCCAACCGGAAGCGCTTCTTCCCATTTACTTGCAGGAGCTTCGTACCACAACAGAGTTGCCGGATTGAATTCTTTTTGGTCGATTTGTGTTGGAATATCTTTTTCCTGAGCGAACAGGGACAATGTAATTCCGAGAGTAAGGAATAGTGAGGATAGTAATTTATTCATTGTGGTTGATTTATTATTTTTTCATCTTATTAAAATTGTTTGTCTTCTATGGAATAAGATGGAACTCGCATGATTTTAAAAAATCACTTATGTGTGAAGACTCTCTCATGCTTGTTTCATTTATGTTGTTCTTAACTGTTGCCAACTCTTTACCCCTTCGCCTGTCGGCACTTCCCCTCGCGAGGGGAAGACGATTTGAACAAGGCTTGCAATGACTCTGGAATACCGACTGAGCCAAAGAATGTTCTCCCCTTATAAGGGGAGATGTCTACAGACAGAAGGGTAATGTGAATCCTATCCATTTAGTTCAAAGTAAAATCCAAATCATTTCGCGTAAAAACAGGAATATTCTCAATGCTTACTTTTAGCTCAATGGTTTGGCCTCCTTTGTAGGTTTTTCCACTTAGAGCGTCTTTCCATTTCGAGCCTTCAGGTAAATAAATTGTGCGCGATGTTGCTCCCGCATCGGTTACCGGTGCCACCAAAATGTCAGGGCCAAACATGTATTGATCTTCAACAGTGTAACAGTTTTCATCTTTTGGGAAGTCGAAAAACATAGGGCGCATTACCGGTGTTCCGTTTTCCGAAGCAATATCCATGTGTTTTTGAATATAGGGACGTAATTTCTCGCGGATGTGCAGGTAATGCGTCATTACTTCTTCGGCCTCTTCACCAAAGCTCCATACTTCGTTGGGTTGGCCGGTGTTTGTAATTTGTCCTTCCAAAAGGATACGAGGAGAATTAAAACCATGAATCCGCATTACCGGGCAAAATGTACCGTATTGAAACCATCTGATTAGTACCTCTCTGTATTCTTCAGACTCTGGTTTTCCGTAAAAGCCACCAATGTCGGTATTCCACCAGGGGATTCCACAAAGGCCAATGTTTAAGCCGGCTTTAATTTGCCTTTTTAGAGTTGGGAAATCGCCTGAAATATCGCCCGACCAAAGTAAGGTTCCAAAGCGTTGGCTGCCAATCCAGCCGCTGCGAATAAGGTTGATGATTTCAGTCTGGCCGCTTTCAATTTGGCCGTCGTAAATGGTTTTTGCGAAGTAGTAAGGATAGAGGCACGATACTTCTTCTCCATTTCCCATGTAGTATCTTATGTTATTGTATTCCAGCGGTTCAATTTCGGGTTCGGCTTCATCCATCCAAAACATACGTACACCTAAATCCCAGTAATTTTTTTTGAGTTTTGACCAAAGTGCTTTACGCGCTCCGGGATGAGTTACATCGAGATAAGTAAGGTCGTCGTTTGCCTCAAGAAACAGGTTTACTCCATGTTCCGGGCGAATGGTATAATTTTTCTTTTTGAATTCGGTATAGTTTTCACTGTTTTCAGCTAAAGTGGGCCAAACGGAAACCAGCAGCTTGATATTCATGCTGTCCAATTCTTCAACCATAGCTTTTGGATCGGGCCACAATTCCTCGTTAAATTTCCAGTCGCCGGTAACCGGCCAGTGGTAAAAGTCGGCCACTATTACAGAAATTGGCAGCTTGCGTTTTTTATACTCGCGAGCTACTGACAGCAAATCTTCCTGCGAATAATAGCGCAGTTTCGATTGCCAGAAACCGGTTGCATATTCGGGCATTTTTGGTGATTTTCCGGTTAGATCGGCATAGTGCGAAACCAGTTCCGAAGGAGAATCTCCAGGAAATATTACGTAATCGATTTGTTTGGTGTATTCCGCAAAAAAGCTGGTGTGTGTCATCGATAGTTCGGCGCGGCCAACGGCAGGGTTGTTCCAAATAAAACCATAACCTTTACTCGATAGTAAAAAGGGAATAGAAATCTGGGTGTTTTTCTGAGCCAGTTCCAGAACTGTTCCTTTTAAATCGAGGCAGTCGTTGGGATATTGTCCCATTCCGTAAAGGTGCTCGTCTTTCTCAGCATCGAAAGTTACCTTGGTTTTAAAATGGTCGCTGCCTTTGCTTTCCCACTGCCGCGCAAATTGAGGATGATGAGGATGAATGGCTTCGCGCAGCAACACCTCGTCTTTGTCGTTTAAATAGGTAATTCGTCCACGACGAGCTTGTATTTCAGCACGGATTCTACCGTTTCTAACAACAGCTTTGGTTTTTTCGATGGTGATTTCCAACTGAACTTCTTCCTGTGGTAAGAGGTTCCAGTTTTGGTCGTTAATGCGTAAACTTTTTGTTCCTCTAAATCGCAGGGCATCGGTGCCAAAGGCATCAATCCAGTACAGTTCACCTTCGTCTTCCCATTGCAGGCGGTTGGCAAATTTGGTAAATGGCCCAACGGTTTCTTGCGCGAAAATTTTAGCAGGAGCAATAAACAAAATTGCTAATGCTAAAATGAGCATTGTGTTTAAACGTGTAATTTTTTTCATCGGTATTTATTTTATATGTCTATTTTTCATCTAAAATTTCGTTTAAGCCAAGGTAAGTCAGCTTAATAATGTTGGTCATCTTCTCCAGATTAATAAACTCAAGCTCATCGTTTGGATAATGGTAATCGCGGTGTAAGCCAGTAAAAAGTGAAATTACCGGAATTCCTTCGGCGGCAAATGGCACAAAATCGCTTGCTCCTTTGGGCTGTTCGCCTGGGAAAAAACGTATGTCGAGATTCAGCTCGTTTGTTTCATTTTGTTTCTGAAAGATTTCCTCAAACTCGGGGTGTTTCTGGGTGTATTGTATTTTCAGGTAGCCTTCCGAATCCTCTTTTATTGAAGTTCGGCCAATCATATCCATGTTGATGTTCAGTACCACATTCATGTTGTCGGGGATATTTTTTACAAAATATTTAGAACCCCATAAGCCTTGTTCTTCAGCTGTCCAGGCAGCAAAAACAATAGTTTTAGCCGGTTTTTTTCCACTTTCTTTAATTGCCCTTGCCAGCGTTAACATACCCACTGTTCCCGAAGCATTATCGTCGGCACCATTAAAAATAAAACCGTTGTATTTTCCCACATGATCGTAATGGCCGGCAATAACCACTACTTCATCGGTATTTTCGCCTTCAATGTAACCCAGCACATTTCTGCCTCTTATTACTTTTTGGTCGTTGTTTATTTTAAATTGCAAACGCGTTCCGCTAAGTTCTTTTCCTTTAAATTCAGACATTTTGTAGTCTGCTTTCTGCATGGTAGTCAGAGTTTCTTTCATCTCCTCCAGAATCGATTCGGCTGCAGTTTTATTCAACTGAATTACCGGCATTTCCTGTTCGTTATCCCAGTTGGGAAGGAATATTTTTTTTAGGTAGAAATCGTTTTGGGGTTGATCGCCTTCGTAGTATTCATTATCGGAAAATAAAGGCAGATTGGATGGTTTTGCCGCTTTGAAAATACGACCGGGATTATATTTTACTACGGCAATGGCACCTGCTTTACGGGCGTTTTCAATTTTTTCCCATTCTAATTTGTAGGTAGAAAGACGGTTGTTTTTATTGAGTGTTTTGTAATTTTCGGATTCCGGGTCGTCCATTCCTGCAAAACCGGTAACTATAAATGCGATTTTCCCCTTCAAATCTACGTGTTGAAACGGATTGCATTTTAAATCTTTGTTTTTTATGCCGTAGCCCAGGAATACAACAGGAGCTTCAATTTCCACAGCGCTAAATCTTCCTTGAATTTGGTAATCAGCACCTTCAATCAATTCTTTGGTTGTTTCAGAAAAACTAGTTGCTTTTGTCCAGCTGAGTGAACTTTTTTTATTGCGTGTTTCTGAAATCAGGTCGAAATTTTGGAAGTAGCTGCGGTAAAATGCGGGTTTTTGGCCTTGCAATTTAAACTCGCGGCTTATTCGTTTTTGCTCCATATCACCCAATGGCTTAATGCCATACATTTGAAAAACACTGGCAATGTAGTCGGCTGCCATATAAGCTCCTTTGGTTCCAACCTCGCGTCCTTCGGTCCAGTCGGAAGCGAGGAATTTAAGCGGAGCTTCAACTGTTTCTTCGGTAATAGTCTGCAAACCTTTGTCTTGCGTTTCCTGTGCACTCAGGCTTGTAAAAAAAGCCAGGCTAAATAATATTATGAAAATATGTTTCATTGTGTAATATTTTTGAAGAGCATTTATTTTTTATACAAAACTCTACCCCTTCGCCTATCTGCACTTCCCCTCACAGAACGGAAGAAGCGCTGAACATACGTCGCAGAAAAGCGTGAATTCCAGCACTAGTAACTGCGAGCATCTCACTCTCCTTTTTTAGGGGAGATGCCAACAGGCAGAGGGGTAGTGTTTTAAGTAGTTTTTAGAATATTCATTTTATTTTTTTATTGCCATTTACTTTTTATTTCCAATCACTTTGGCATCGGCCCAGTTGCCAAAAACGCCTTTGCCAACAAATTCAAGTAATATAAAATCGAGGCCCGAAACATCGATGTCAATACGCTGATCTTCTCCTTTGTTCATATTTCCGCTGTCGAAAATTACGCGGCCACCAAATTTGTCTTCGTTTAATATTCTGAATTTTCCGGTTTTATCATCGGGCGAACATGCATCTAAAGCAATTACAGCCTGAAAACGGCTGGCCTTTCCATCGAGCTTATACATCTGCATCGACTTGCTTTTACAGCCTAAACCTTTTTTATAGTTCTTTCCGTTTATGCGAATTTTTTCCCCATTAAAACTTTTGTCTGCCACCGGGTGATTAAATTCTTTCATGATGTAGTACAGGTCGCTTAAATAGGTAGTGCCTTTTTTTGTAACCGTATATTTTTCAGCCGGAACAGGAGTTGGGCCTGGAAGTGGTTCAGAACCGATGGTTCCGATTTTAAGCAGCATATGATCGTGCTGTCCCAGGTTTTTGGCTGTAAACGAATCCTCGAAATCGCCTAAGTCTTTTTGTTCCCAGAGGTCTCTCACCGGCTGGGTTCCCTTTAGCCCAATTTGTTTCCACGCAACGGTAACATCCCTTTTCTGTGTTCCTTTGTTTAACAGTAAAACGGCGGTTGTTCCATCGGCCAACGGTTTGTTGTAAATTTCAATACTATCTTTTTGAAATACTTTGTAGCCTTGTTGTGCTCTTGAATCCTGATTGATGGCAATTACTTCAGTAGCCAATAGAATGTTTTTAATCGTGTCGGACATTACACGCAAATCGTTTCCAGCCATTAGCGGTGCTGCAAGTATAGCCCACAGGCTGAAATGTACTTTATCTTCGGCCGCATTTTTCAGATTGCCAATTTGTAGCATGTCCGGGTCGTTCCAGTGGTTGGGGCCTGCAAATTGCCACAAACCTTTAAATGCCGGGTGAGAAGAACCTGCACCGCCTGATGTTTCAGCACATTTATAGACCGATTTTATAAACGGATAAATATCCATTGAGGTACGCCAAAGTTGGGCATAGTTTTTCCCACCCCAGGCCCAGGCGCCTTGTCCAAAATCGGAAATGCTAAAAACCATTGGGCGACCGGTATTTAAAATTGCATCGTGATAAATGGCAAAATCTTCGGTGCTTAAACGGCCATTTCTTGCAGCAAAACAAGCATCCATTTTTATGTAATCAACACCCCATTCGGCAAAGGAATTCATATCGATTTGTTCGTGTTCGAAACTTCCCGGCAGGTTTTGACAGGTTACGTGGCCGCGGCATTCGTAAATACCATATTTTAAACCTTTACTATGAATATAATCTCCAATGGCTTTCATTCCACCTGGAAATTTTGCGGTGTCGGCCATAAGCTGACCCTTGTCGTTTCTTGTTGAATCCATCCAGGCATCGTCCAGCACCAGGTATTCGTATCCGGCGTCGCGCATTCCCGAGCTAATCATAATATCGGCAATGGTTTTTATTTTGTTTTCGTCGATGTCTTTTTCAAAGGCATTCCAACTGTTCCAGCCCATGGGTGGAGTAGGAGCGAGTATTTCATCGCCGGCACATTTTGCTGCACGAATTTTAGAAGTTGTATTATTTTCGGTTAAAAGCTCCAACATATTTTTTGCCAAAGCCTCACCAATCAGGCAATAGGTTTCGGCATTGCGGTTCCAGTGGTAGTTTTGTTTTGCCGGTGAATCTTCAACGGAACGCCAGAAATTGCGCGTGTCAACCACCGACACATTCCCTTTAAATTCAGGATAAGAAGTAATGGCCTTTTGGGCTTTAATTATCGACTGTTCATTCTTATCATTTTCTTTATAACTTCTCATGCTGGTTGTGGCAAGCACAAACGGTAAGGTTGGTTCACCTAAATCGCGACGAACATCTTTTATAAAATGCACCAGATTTTCTTCGTAGGCGGCATTGTGCGCTTTGTTTACTCGGTCGTTAAATCCCTGGTGCCATGCAAAACCGGTAATTTGGTAACCTTCGCCCGAATAAGTTGGAACGTATTTGTGCAGATTATTCAGTACATCGTAAACGCTTGCCAACATTTGCACATAATAGTAACCTGTGTCTTTTGGTGCGTACGGAATACGAACGTAGCCCGAGTCGCTAACGGCACCTGGAGGGCAGAAATCAACAGCCAGGCTTTTTCCGCCCCATGTTGTTTTTATCAGTAACACATCCTCTTCGAACGAATCACCAACAACATTTCCAAATTCAAGTTCGGGGCCAATGGTGTAGTCGAATGCACCGTGTCCAACGGTTAATTCACCCGAGCGTTTGTTGTTAAATTTATCGCTTGAATAAATAAACACATCCGAGCGTTTTGTCCAGTCGCCGTTTTCAGTAACTAAATGTTGGTATTTCCCCGTTTTATCGTTTTTTACCAGCCAGCTTAGGTTTCCCTTTTCGCCTTTAACTGTTTCGCCATGCCCCTGCATATTCGACTGCCCGGCCAGAATGAATACTTTTACCGGTTTTTGCGCGAAAATGCTCAGAGCAGAAAACGATACAAAGAATAGTGCTAGCACTGCCGGTTTTATACTAATTTTTATTTTTTGCTTCATCAAACTTCAACTGTTTATTCGTTTAAAATTGCTTCTGTATAATACGTTATAAAATCAGCCCCAATTCGGGGAGTTTCGATGGGGAAATGATGCCCATGCAGCGTTTGTTTGCCTTTGGTGCATGGAATAACTGTTGCCACTCCACCTAATTCGATATACTTGTTAATTAAGACCAGCGAATTTTCAGTAACCGGAACTACAGAATCGTTTAAACTAACCATGTGTAAAACCGGCACTTTTGCTGCTGCCAAAGCTTCCAGGCTATCAAGCGGGTTGTCCACGAATTTTTTCGCTTCTTCGTCGGAGGAAAAACCGTATTCATCCTTTAATTTTATCCAGTCTTTTTCAGAACCTATGCCCGCGCCAAATCCGCCCGGCCAGCTTTTAAAATCGCAAACCGGTGCTTCTGCGTAAATACAGCTTACTTTTTCGGGATTTTGTTTTGCCCAGTTGTACACAAATAAACCGCCGCGGCTAACTCCTTCTAGTGCCACTTTATTATTGAATTGGTGCACCTTTGTAAGGTATTTGTAAAACCTGTCCCAGGTTCTCATTGCCTTAGGGCTGCCATACTGATTATTGGTATTTATGTACACCAGGTGATAACCTTCGGAAACCAAAATACTATCCATTTCGGTGTGCCAGCCGAAGAAACGTGCTCTCCAAACCCATGGATTTCCTTCAAGCGCTTTGGTGGGTTCTATTATCCTTGCTGCTTTGTTAGCAATGTTAAAATCGTAGCGATTAAAACCCTTCCAATTTGATTTTTTCCCGGGGAATTTTTGATAAACCAACTCTCCCTCGTTTCCTGTAAGGTGTTTGTAAATGATTTTTGCCATTTCGCCGGCACCTTTCCCATTGGGATGAATGTTGTCGGCATACATCTCACTTAAGCCAACAAATGGAGTAAAAAGGTCAATCAGATTCAGGTTTTGTTCCCTGGCAATTTCTGTAATCAGTGGGTTTATTTCCTGTTCTACAATTTTATCGTTAATGGGTAGGCCACTTTTTAAAACAGGAAATGCCAAACACATATAAATGGTAGGTTTTGATTCCAGATTTTTGAAGGTTTCCAGAAGCTTCAAATAATCGGTTTTAAACTCGCTCTCAAACTTCCAGTTAAAAGGTTTGCTGTCGTTGGTGCCCAGTTTTAGAATAATAATATCGGGATTAAATTCGAGCGCCATTTTATACGCGCCCGTTTTTATATAAGGCCTGTTTCCTTTTGATAACAGGGTACTGCCACTCACGCCAAAATTGCGCACATCGTAATTCTCACCCAGCATTCGGCCCAGCTGTTCGGGGTAGGCATCTTTAAAACGATCTTCTATTCCATAACCAAAAGTAATGCTGTTGCCAATACAGGCCACCTTAATGGGTTTTTCGGTTTGAGCAAATGCGTTAAATGCCAGCAGAAAAACAAATAGAGCTGTATATAATTTTTTTTGTTTCACTTGGTTCTTTTTAATAATAAGGTGCCAATACGTTTCGTTTTTCTTCGCGTTTCAGCAACCTTGCGGTTAATTTTTTATCCTATTTGGTTGGTTTTACATATTCTTTAGGGAAACGCGCATCAACCTCGTCCCACCACTTCTCTAATTTCGAATACATGCGGTCTCTTACTTCAGGTAGCTCATCGGCAAGGTTGTGGGTTTCGCCAATGTCGTCTTTCAGGTTATACAATTCCAAACGGTTGTCGTTTAAAAATACAATCAATTTGTAATCGCCTTCGCGAATGGCGCTACTGGGGCTTCCTTTTTGATTTGAGCGGTGTGGGTAGTGGAAATAGGTAGCATCATGAATTTTTTCCTCTTTCCCTTTCAGCAGGGGAACAATACTTTTTCCGTCAACATGTAATTCGGGTCGCAAAGGTTCGCCAATCATTTCCAGTATTGTAGGATAAAAATCCATACTTGTAATTACCTCGTTTGAAACGGTTCCTGGTTTTGTTTCTCCCGGCCATTTTATAATTGCAGGTTCCCTTATTCCGCCTTCGTACAACCAACCTTTTCCATATTTTAAAGGAGCATTCGACGTTGGTGTTCCTTCCGAAGTGTTTAATCCTCCGTTGTCGGAAAAGAAAATAACAATGGTGTTGTCGTCAATCCCTTTTTCTTTCAGTTTATTAAGAACTTTTCCCACGGCCATGTCCATCGATTCAACCATGGCAGCATAAGTGGGATGATCCTGCTGTGTGCGATAATTGAATGTTTTCTCTCCATTGGTTGCTTCCGCGAACCTTTCGTCGTCGGTTAGCCCCAGTGCTTCCTGCTTTTTATTGTATTTTTCAACCCGGTCTTCGGGGGCGCTAAACGGTGCATGAACCTGGTAAAACGAAAGGTACAGAAGAAAAGTGCTGTCGGCATTTCCGTCAATAAAATTTACGGCTTCCTGCGCCAAGCGGTCGGTCATGTATTCTCCCTCGGGGCCATTATCAAGATTGGGAATATCCCAGGGCGAGAAATATTTATTTTTAATGTACAATCCACCTCTGAAATGACCTCCAACATTGATATCGAAACCTTGTTGGTCGGGCCAGAATTTGCCTTCACCAGCCCTGTTGTTCAGGTGCCATTTGCCAAGGAAAATATTTTTGTAGCCGTATTCTTTTAAAACTTCCGGGAATAGAACTTCTTCCAGTGGCAGGTTTCTTTCGTAATCCGGATTTCCCGGGCCTCCAATCCATTGGGTAAGGTTTATGCGCGCCGGATTTTTTCCGGTTAAGATAGATGCCCGTGTTGGCGAACAAATTGGCGAGGCCGCGTAGGCCTGGGTAAAACGTACCCCTTCGCTGGCCAGTTGGTCGATGTTTGGGGTTTCGTAGAAGGTACTGCCATTGGCTCCAATGTCCATCCAGCCCATGTCGTCGATTAAGAAAAATACTACGTTTGGTTTTTTATCAGGCTCAGAATTTGAACATGAAAAAAGTGTTGATGCA
This sequence comes from Draconibacterium sp., assembly GCA_041583785.1. Lineage (GTDB taxonomy): Bacteria > Bacteroidota > Bacteroidia > Bacteroidales > Prolixibacteraceae > Draconibacterium. The sequence continues at coordinate 71,990 of JBFHFE010000003.1, forward strand.
AATATCAACAATAAGATATTTCGGATAGAAAATGATTTCATTATAGTTGGTTGATTGATTATTACTATTTCTTTTAAGACGATTATTGAGGCTTAAACCCTATGTGCAAATACAGAAAACAAACTAATTGGATGTTTTTGGTAGCGCTTCGCGCCAGCCTGCATTAAGCTGTTGCGAAAGCTGTTCTATTGTATTTTTATAATCTGGATTATCGGCCAGGTTTTTGTTTTCCTGCGGATCTGTTTGGTGGTCAAAAAGTTCGCAATCTAAAAATTCACCTTTTTTCTTTTCTTTTTTGTTCCAGCTGTGCCATTCAACATAACGATACCGGTCGGTTCTGATGGTATACCCCATTCGTTCGTGTAAGCGTGTTTCTGCCGGGCCAAATCGTCCCAATAAATATTGGCTGAAGGCTGCCGGTTTCCATTGTTTTTCGGGGTCTTCAAGAAGTGGAACAACGCTGCTTCCCTGAAGATAAGACGGTATTTCAAGGCTGGCCATTTCGCAAAGTGTGGGGTAAATATCTACAAACTCGGTTAAGGCATTGCTCTGTTGTCCTTTAGCTTTTACGCCGGCACCACTTATAATCATCGGAACGTGGGTGTCGATTTCGTAATTGGTCATTTTGCACCAGCCATTGTGTTCGCCCAGTTTCCAGCCGTGGTCGCCCCACAGTACAATAATTGTATTTTCAGCCAGATCTAATCGTTCCAATTCATCGAGAAGTCTTCCAACCTGCGCATCCATGTACGAAACGCTGGCATAATAGCCGTGTTTTAATTCTTTCTGCCTTTCAATACTCCAGGGCTGTTCAGCTGGTAGTGGCAAATCGTGACAGTCGTAATAGTTTTTTAATTCCTGGTAGCCATGGTTGGCATATTCGGGGCTTCCATCGGGTGTGAACTGGTTTTTTGCCAGTGGGATGGAGTCACGGTTGTACATGTCCCAGTATTTTTTAGGGGCGTTAAACGGAAGGTGGGGGCGGTAATATCCTACCGAAAGGAAAAATGGTTTGTCTGATTCTGCAAGCTCTTGCATTTTTTTAATGGCCAGAGTTGTTTGTGCACCATCGAAATAAGCATCGTCGCCTTTTGTTCCAATTTCGGTAGCCTTTGCTTTTACATACCAATGTCCCAACTGGTCGATTGTTGATTTACCGGCAGCTTTTAGTCTTTCAATTTTTTCCTGCTGAATTCTAATATTGTCATCATTCACATAAAAAGCATCGGGGTCGAATGGAAATCCATCAACATGTGGTTTTTCTGTCCACGAAATAGTGTCGGGAAAGATATTGTGAAATGTTTTTCCAAGACCAATGGTGGTGTAGCCATTTTGTTTGAAATACTGAGGCAGGGTTACCGCATTGGGAACGGCGGTGCGAAATTCGCTTTGCAAATCCCAAACCTGAATGGAGTCGGGGCGTAATCCGGTAAGCAAACTTGCCCGCGAAGCGCTGCAAACTGCCTGCTGGCAATAGGCGCGTGTAAATGCCACACCCTGGCTGGCTAAACGGTCGATATTGGGTGTCTTTATAAATTCATTACCATAACATCCTAACTCCGGGCGCAAATCATCTACGGGGATAAAGAGGATGTTGGGACGAACTTGTTGTGTTGTTTCTTTTTTTGAAGAGCAGGAATGCAGGAGAAGTACTGATAATACTAAAAACAGTAATGGAAGTTTGCTTGTTTTTCTCATTTGTAGGTAATCTTATTAAAACAAGGTTTAAAAGTAGATAAATAAATTAAGTAAAACAACTTGTTAAATTAATGTTGTTAAGTGTTAGTTTGCTTGCTTAGTAGTGTAAAAGGCTTGTTTTCAAAATTTTATTCGATGCAATTGTTTTTATTCTGTACTGAGAAGGTTTTGTTTATCTTGGTTTTAAATACTAATTTAATATCTTTGTATAAAGACAGTAGCGAATATGAGTAAAGAATATGCGAAGATGGATGCCGGTTTGTTGCATCTGGCCAATAAGAAGGTGATTCTGAAATTGATTAAACAAAAGAATTTAATCAGCCGTTCAGATCTGGCGAAAATAACAGGTTTAACTCCGCCTTCCGTTACCCGGATTGTTGACGAGTTAATTGTTTCCGATAAATTGGTTGAATATGTAGGGGTAGGGAATTCCAGTGGAGGAAGGCCTTCTGTTGTTGTGAAGTTTAAAAGCGAAATGAATTATATTATTGGCATCGACCTTGGGGCAACCTATATTCGTGGGTGCCTGGTTGATTTAAATGCCAATTTTATTTCCGAAATCCAGGTGCCAACCGAAATTGAAAAGGGTTTCTCCCGTATTGTCGAAAAAATGGTTAAGATTATTCAAAAGCTTCAAAAACGAAAAGAAGAAGGTGCCAAAATATGGGGAGTAGGTATAGGAGTTGCCGGTTTGGTAAACAGCGAAACCGGGATTATTGAACATTCTCCTGATTTTGGCTGGACAAATATTAATTTGTACGAAGAACTGGAGAAGCATCTGGACATCCCTTTCTTTTATGATAACTCAACACGCTTGATGGCGTTGGGAGAACTGAAATTAGGGCCCCGGTTTAATCAGAAAAATTTTGCCGTTATTAATATTGGTTACGGAATTGCTTCGGGGCTCGTTATTGAAGGAAACCTTGTAAAGGGACATTCGGGATTTGCCGGAGAGTTTGGCCACATTCCGGTTGATACCGACAGTAAAGTGATGTGTAAATGCGGCATGTATGGTTGTCTGGAAGCTCTGGCCTCGGGGCATCGAATTGCCGACCTCGGGAAAGCGCAAGTGAACGATACTAACGCAACCTTGTTAAAAGAGCTTTGTAATGGCAATTTGGAGCTTATTACTGCAGAACTGGTTGCCGATGCGGCTAAAAAAGGAGATCTTGCATCCATAAAAATTTATAACGAGGTGGCTGAGTATTTGTGTAAGGGGATAGGTATTGTTGCTAACTTGTTAAATCCAGAAACGGTTTATGTGGGTGGAGGTATTTCGCTGAGTGGCGATTTGCTGTTTGGCTTAATCAACAGAAAAAAAGCCAGGTATCTTTTGCCTGCCCATGCAGATGTACAAATCCTTCCTTCTACTTTTGGCGAACAGGCAACATCGATAGGTGCTGTTTCGTTGGTTTTAGAGAAAATTATGAACCTGGAATTGGAGGTAAATTGAAGATATGGTTAGTTTCAGACAAAAATTATTTGTAAAATTGCGTTTCTCTTACGGGCTTTAGAAAGCTTGTCGAAAAATAAAAAATTCCTAATTAGAAGTAAACTTTGTAATAATGATAAATAAGGCTTTAACAATTATTGTATTTCTGGGTGTTTTATTTTCAGGATGCTCATCAACGTCATCCGATAAACAAAAATCCGATACCGCAAATGTAAATACCGACACTCCAAATGTAATTTTTATTTATGCCGACGATTTAGGCCGGGGATTATTGTCAGTGGAAGGTCAGGAGATTATTAAAACACCGAATATTGACAGATTAGCAGAAGAGGGCATGCGCTTCGAAAATGCTTACGGCTGTATGTTTTGCGCCCCGGCAAGGGCAAGTCTTATTTCCGGATATCACGATTGTCATGGCGATAAATGGAAGATTAGCGGAGGAGCTGTTTATAAAAAGATATCTACCGGAGAAATGACGCAGCAGGAGATTGAAACAAAATTAAATGATCAGTACGGGCAAATTCCGGAGAATGAGATTTTTCTTGGCGAAGTGTTTCAAAAGGCCGGTTATGTAACCGGGCAGGTAGGGAAACTTGAATGGGGTTTTTCGGCTACCGATAAACAAATGAAACGACACGGTTGGGATTATTATTACGGCTATCTCGATCATGTTCGTTGTCACGGATTTTATCCACCTTTTCTTTTCGAAAATGGGGAGTTGGTTGAAATTGAAGGAAATACCGATATTCATTGCGGACGAACGCTTGAAAGAGAAACTGAAATAGCTTATGAGCAAAGATGGAATATGGAAGGGAAAGTTGCCTATTCTCAAAATCTTTTCCTCGATAAAATGCTTAATTTTATCCGTGAAAACAAAGACAAACCTTTCTTTTTATATCATCCAACACAGCTTCCTCACGGCCCAGTGGCTACGCCAAAAGTTTACGACGAATTTGTAAATGACGATCGCTTAACTCAGATTGAAAAAGAGTATGCCTCGATGGTGAAAATGCTCGACGAACACGTGGGTATTATAATGGACGAGCTGAAAAAGTTAGGTCTGGATGAAAAAACAATAGTGATTTTTTCGGCAGACAACGGACATGAGATTTATTATACTAAAGAAGGAAGAATACTAAAACCTGTTAGAAATATGCAAACAGGAGAATTCTTCGATGATATAAATACAAAATATTACAGCGAGCTGGGAGGCGATGTTTTTGACGGTAACGATGGAATGGCCGGTATAAAACGAAGCAACTGGGAAGGCGGAGTGCGCGTGCCTCTAATTTTTCGCTGGCCCGGAAAAATAAAGCAGGGTGTTACTTCAAATGCCTTGGTAGCCAATTACGACATGCTTACAACAATGGCCGATTTAGTGAATTTTGAATTGCCTGTTGAAAAAGACGGGGTTTCTTACTTGCCTGAATTAACCGGACAGGAATATAAATCTCACGATTATGTAGTTTATTCTTCTATGATGGGACCTGCATTGGTGACAAAAGAGGGGTGGAAGATTCGATACTTTGCTTCGGAAAATATTTTTCAGTTGTATTACCTTCCCGATGATTACCGTGAGGAAAACAATTTAATAGCTGAAAATAAAGAAAAAGCAGATGCTTTAATCGAGTTGTTAACAAAAGAATGTAACGGCGATTTAAGTAACGGTTGGTTTCAGTCGAGACGTTTTATCCTTCCCGGGATTAAGTAATAAGGTTAAAACTATACTTAAGTAAAACATTTGGTAACTAATTGTTTCGTTTTTGAAACAATTAGTTATTTTTTGTAATTATATCATAACAATCAGTTCGTATTGTGGCAATATTATTATTTTTGGATTTCAAATTTAGTATATGACAGCTGAAGAAAATTACACCAATGATTTTCTAATGTTTGAACTCCAAAATGGGCAGGAAAGAGCTTTCGATTATATTTTTCGTAAATATTTTAAAGCACTTTGTGCACAAGCAAATTCTTATGTAAACGATATTGATAAAGCCCAGAGTCTTGTTCAGGATTGTTTCGTAAAACTTTGGGTCGGCAGAGAAAATGCAGGCAGTATAAAAAAGCTGTCTACCTATCTGGCCTTTATGGTTCGCAATCATTGCATCGACTACCTTCGCAAAACAAAAAACTTGCAAATTATTCCCGAAAATTTGGAAATAGAAACAACAGAAATGTATTCTGAGGATTCTGTTTTTAAAAGTGATTTCGAAGAAAAACTTATCATTGTTCTGGCAGCCTTGCCCGAAAGAAGTAGGATAGCTTTTGAATATAGTCGTTTCGAGAACCTCACTTACAAAGAAATTGCTCAAAAAATGGGAATATCGGTTAAGGCCGTGGAGGCACTGGTTAGCAGGTCTTTAAAGATACTTCGTACGGAGTTGAAAGACTATCTTCCATATCTCGCTATCTTTCTTTATTCAACAAAATTGTAAAAAATTAACTTTTTTTCATCTTTCACATAGGGTAACACAACTTTGTGTTCGTCTTAACTAAAACAATTACAAAATTACAGGTGCTGAATCATCAAATCGAAAATATAATTACAAAGTCTTTCGCCGAAAAATTAACGGAGGAAGAGCAGGTTCTGCTTGACAAATGGATGTCGGAATCGAATGAGAACAAGGAGGAATTCACGGCTTATTCAGAACTGTGGGAGAGATCTAAAAAGCTGGTGTTGTCAGATTCAATCGATGTAGAATCGAACTTAATTCAAACGAAGAAGCGTATCGCACTTCAATCGCCTAAACGTTGGATTACCTATTTACGTCAGGCGGCCGCAATCCTGGTTCTTTCGCTTACGTTTACTTTTATGTACAATTATTTTGTAAGCAACAATCAATCGGAAGGTGTTTCTGAGCAGGTTGTTATGCAGGAAATTAAAGCTGCTTATGGAACACGAACAAAGTTACACCTGGCCGATGGTACAACCGTTTGGCTTAATTCGGGAAGTACACTTCGTTTTCCTGTAAGTTTTCAAGATTTGAATGAAAGAAGGGTTGAATTAAATGGCGAAGGCTATTTCGATGTTGTTAAAAGTGAAGATCAGCCGTTTATTGTTAAAACCTCTCAACTTGGAGTAAAAGTGTATGGAACTTCATTTAATGTATCTGCCTACAGCGAGTATGAGACAATGACCGTTGCCTTAAATAATGGGAAAGTAGCTTTAGTGAAGGAATCCAATAGTGGCATGAAAGAATTAATGGTGATGAAACCCAATGATGTTGTTGAGTACGATTGCCTGAAAAACAAACTTTATCACTCTTCCAATTCAAACCTAAAAAAATACACATCTTGGAAAGACGGGTATATTGTATTTTACGGCGATCATATTAACGATGTAGCTCGTATTCTTGAGAAATGGTACAATATTGATATTGAAATAAAAGACAAAGCTCTGATGAATTACAGTTTTACAGCAACCTTTGCCGATGAAACTCTGGAACAGGTGTTAAAGCTCTTAAGTCTGTCGTCCCCAATGAGCTATACAATTACTCCGGCGAAAAAAAATAAAGACAATACATATTCTACACGCAAAGTAATCTTATCAATCAAATAATAACCATAACCAACTAAAAATCAACTACGCTTATGACCTAAAAAATACAGAAAAAAAAAGCAGGAAAGTGTTGGCGCACTGTCCTGCAAATTCTTTCACCTGAACCGTTAATTCAGGCAATAATTTTAGTTTTCACTTAATACAATGCAAATTTATGAAAAAGATTGTAAATCGGTGGAGAAATTTGTTTCAGATTTTTCCATCCAAAACGTTTTTAATTATGAAACTAACAGTGTTTATCATCTGTTTAGCGTCATTCGGGGTTTTCGCTTCGAATTCCTATTCACAGGGCACAAAACTTTCGCTTAACCTTAGCAATACTTCAATTAAGGAAGTACTGCTTGAAATTGAGAACAACAGCGAGTTCTTCTTTCTTTACAATAATAATTTAATTGATGTAGAAAAAAGGGTTAATGTAGAAGTTAAGGACGAGAAAATTTCGGATATCCTTGATATGGTTTTTGCCGGGCAGGAAGTTGATTTTGCCATTATGGACAGGCAAATTATTATTTCGCCAAAGGATATTAACGCTATAACAACCGCTCAGCAAGCTGCTGTTAAAGGTAAAGTTGTAGATGGCAATGGTGAACCGTTGCCAGGTGTAACCATCCTTATTAAAGGAACAATAAATGGTACAGTTACTAATATCGACGGAGAGTATTCTATTGCTGCCGAAGCTGATGATATTTTGGTTTTTTCGTTTATCGGTATGAAATCGCAGGAGATAAAGGTTGACGGGAAAAATTCAATCGATGTAACCCTTCAAGTAGATGCCATTGGTTTGGATGAAGTTGTTGCCATTGGATACGGAACAATGAGAAAAAGTGACCTTACCGGTGCTGTAGTAAGTGTTAATGTGGAGCAGATGGCAGAAATGTCGAATGTTTCTGTTATGCAATCGATGCAGGGATCTGTTGCCGGGTTAAATGTTGGCGCTGTTGATGCTGCCGGTGAAAACCCAGACATTTCAGTGCGTGGTCAAAGCACTATTTCGAGTGGTTCAACTGCAAATGCTCCTTTAATTGTAGTAGATGGAGCGATTTATCGTGGTAACATTATCGATATCAACTCTGCCGATATTGCATCGGTTGATATACTAAAAGACGCCAGCTCTGCAGCTATTTATGGTTCGCAGGCAACCAACGGGGTTATATTAATTACTACCAAATCGGGTGTTGAAGAAAGTGGTAAACCTACCATCACCTATTCTGGAAGTTATAGTTTACAAACTCCTTCACATGAGTTGAAACCTATGAAAGCCGATGAGTTTACCGACTTTTTGTGGGATGCATACTGGTTCGAAGGTTCTCACCTTGAGGGCGACGGCGACTACCTGGAAGAAAACCCGGATTGGGATCTTACCTCTATTTTGTCGACAACCGATGAAGTTGAAGGTTACAATAATGGAGTAGACCATAGCCTCTGGGATTTAATTTCAGGAAACGGTTATATTAATAACCAGAATATAAGTGTACGCGGAAAAACTAAAAACTTTGGTTATTTCTTTTCTGGTGGCCTTACCGATGTAAAAGGATATTTAACAAACGACACCTACTCCAAGTACAGCTACCGCATGAACCTGGATGCTCAAATTAATGACTGGTTGCACGTAGGTATGGAAAGTTTTTATACCCGCAGCGACTATTCGGGCGTTGAACCTAATAGTGGACCGGCGTGGTATTTGCATCCGTGGGCATCGATATACGATGATGATGGAGAGCCTTTAACCATGATTGCAGATGTTTGGTACAACCCACTGCTTACCGTTCAACAAGAGGATTACGATTTGAGAGGAAACTTATTCGGAAATATGCATGCAGAAATTAATCTTCCTATCGATGGTCTGAGTTATAAGGTTAATTTCTCGCAAAACTACCGCACCAAAGATCATTACTATTTTAACGAAGACGGTGCCGACTATACCGGATACGGTTACAGACAGCACTACATATGGAGCGATTACTCAGTAGATAATATTATTACCTATGTTAAAACAATTAACAAGGTACATAATATTAACGCTACTTTGGTTTATGGTGTTGAAAAAGAAAAGTATGAATACTCTTCTCTTGAAGGCGAGGATTTCACAGATACTTCTCTGGGTTATGATGGCCTTGAGTATGGAGATTCTGAAAAGTACAGTATTTCTTCTGGTCATGAACAAGAAACAAGCTTGTATTCGATGGCTCGTTTGGCCTATAACTACAACAACAAATATCTGATTACCGGTACGGTACGCCGCGATGGTTATTCTGGTTTTGGCGAAGACGACAAATTTGGGGTGTTCCCTTCTGTTGCTCTAGGCTGGGTGGCTTCCGAAGAATCTTTTGTTAGCGACAATCTTTCGTGGGCCGATTACCTGAAGTTAAGAGTGTCTTACGGAAGTACAGGCCGCCGCGCTGTTGATGCTTACGATACGCAATCATCGGTAACAAGTTCATATGCTTACGCATATGGCGACGATGCATCAGCCACTTTAATGCAATACAACGATGGTTTGGTAAACAGCTCATTGGGCTGGGAAACCACCACCGGAATAAACCTCGGATTGGATTTTGCCGTTCTTAATTCACGCATACATGGTAATATCGAATACTACCGTAACAATACGAAAGACGCATTGTATTCTATAAGTATTCCATACATGACTGGATTCTCAAGTATAAGCACCAATATTGGTAAAGTGGCCAACAAAGGATTGGAGTTTACCATTGGCGCAACCGTTATTAAACGTGGCGATTTCTCATGGAATGCCTCGGTTAACTTTTCAAGAAACCGTAACTGGATCAAGTCAATCTTAGGACAGGATGATGACGGTGATGGAGTGGAAGACGACCTTGCAACCAGCGAGCTGTTTATTGACGAACCTACTGATGTGATTTACGATTACAAAATAATTGGAATGTGGCAGTTGGAAGATGATGCTAATGGCGATATTCCAAGCGGATTTTATCCAGGTACCTATAAAATTGAAGACATCAGTGGTCCTGATGGCGAACCCGATGGTTCATACTCTTCAACTTACGATAAAAAAATTCTGGGTTACGGAGACCCTAGCTACCGCATGGGTATAGCCAACACGTTCAAGTATAAAAATTTCAGCTTATACGCTTTTGTTAATACCATTCAGGGGGGTAAAGACTATTACAAAGGTGCCGATACTCTTCCTAAGGGATCGAATACAACCACCGAAACTTATGGATATTCAAATGTTCCGGCAGGAGGATGGGATTACTGGATGCCCAACAATACTGACGCGCGTTTCCGCCGCCCAGACACCTACGGCTCCTACAATCCGGATCGCTACATGCAACGTAACTTCATCCGTTTACAAGATGTTTCGCTTTCTTATAACCTACCTAAAAAAATAGCAAGTAAGCTTGATATGGGTAACGCCAAAATATTTGTTAGTGGTAAAAACCTGGTTACCATTACAAAATGGAGAGGATGGGATCCTGAAACCGGCCAGGAATTTGAGTTGGGAACACCGGTAATGAAAAACTGGACAATCGGTGTAAATGTTGAATTTTAAAAAAGTATAGACAATGAAAGGATTTAAATATTTAACAACAATATTGCTGTTCACCTTTGTTTTCTTCTCGTGCGACGAGGATGAATGGCTGGAAGAAGAGGTTTACGATTTTTATAGTACAGATAATTCGTATGTTACCTACGATAATTTTAATGCTGCGGTAACCTATTTGTACTGGATGGCTGATAAATATACGGTTAGAGCAGGAGCAACCGGAATGTATATTTTTCATTATACTTCCGATATTGCTTACGATACAAATGGAGTTTATCATGCTTTAAATTCGTATGAGGATGCAATTGTTCCGGATTCTAATTACATCAAATATTTCTGGCAACGTTGGTATAAAATTATTTACAATGCCAATGTGATTATCGACCGGATTGATGGAGAAGATACTGAGTTCGAATCAGAAGAAGACCGTACGCATTTGAAGGCAGAAGCACACTTTTTTAGAGCCTTTGCCTACCGCATGCTGGCTATCCAGTTTGGGGGAGTTCCTCTGGTTTTGGAAGAAGTTTCCTCTGTAAAACGCGACTTTGTGCGTTCAACATTGGACGAGACACTTGCTCAGATTGTTGAAGATTTGACATACGCCGCCGAAAACCTTCCTGATGTGAATGATTTGGACGAATCAAGAATTCCTAATGCTGCTGCCAACCATCTTTTAACAGAGATTTATATTATGCAGGAAGATTACGACAGTGCCATAGAAGCAGCATCAAAAGTAATTGATAGTGGTGATTTTGCGCTGATGACCGAACGTTTTGGTGCACGTGTTGATGAGGATGGGGATGTATTCTGGGATTTATTCCGCGAAGGCAATCATAACAGAAGCTCTTATGGAAATACAGAAGCAATTTGGGTAGCACAATCAAATTATGGTACCGATGCCGAAATGTGGACCTATATTTCGGGTTACTTAACTCCAAGGTATTGGAGCTGGACAGGCGAATCGGACGGAGAAGATTTATTTCTGGGACCTACTGATATCTACGCAGGTAGGGGGATTGGATGGTTTGCCGCCTCTGATTATATGCTTTATGATATTTGGGAAGACGATACTACTGATATGAGACGTTCCGAATACAATATTATGTACGATATTAAGGTTACAAATCCAGAGTCAGATTATTATGGAGAGTATATGGTTGCAAGTGGAGCCATTGATACCGACAAGTCGGTGGGGGCGACAAACCAATATGGAAAATACTGGACAGCCATAAATACAAAAGTAACTACTGTTGGAAATTATCCCGATGAATATTATACCGATATTGAAACGGGTGTAGTAAACAGTAGTACTATGGCTTCTTACCAGGATATTTATCAGTTCCGTCTGGCTGAAACTTATTTGTTACGTGCCGAAGCCTACTGGAGAAACGGAGAATCTCAAAACGCTGCCGACGACATTAACGTGGTAAGAGCAAGAGCCGGTGCAGTATTGGTTGATGCAGCCGATGTGGATGAAGATTATATTCTGGACGAAAGAGCCCGCGAATTAAACTTCGAAGAATTTAGATCGCTTACTTTGGCCCGTATGGGATTAATCGACGACAGGTTAAAAATTTACAACCCAATGTATAATGGAACTTTCTCGGATAATGGTGTTTCTGATTACCACAATCTGTATCCTATTCCTCAATCCGAAATTGAAAATAATACAGAGGCAGTGCTGGAGCAAAATCCTGGATACTAAAAATGAAGCAGTTTTTTTATAGAATAGTTAATTTTAGTTAGATTAAGGTAGAAGGGTGGAAATGTATTTTTCTGCCCTTCCTTTCTTCTGACATTAAAATAAATACAATTAAATTGAATGTTTTGAGAAGTGAATACTTCTGGCTTTTTATAATCATTATGATGAAATGTGCATGAGACATATTCGAACATAGGCGATATAGTAAAATCATGGGAGTTACATTTTATACCTTAGAAAACAAACAGTTTTAATACGATGAATAAGCTTATTGTACTTTGCGCTATTTTTGTTCTTGTTCTTACTCAGTCATTAATTGCTCAAAATAAAGTGCTTCAGGGTAAAGTCTGTACCTTCAACAATATTCCATTAATAGGAGCAAGCATTCAGGTGAAAAGTACAAATCAGCTAATTAAAACAGACTCTTTGGGATTATTCACAGTAAGCGTTCAGAAACAAGAAAAGCTTAAATTCTCTGCAAAGGGATTTTTTACGAAAAATGTTAAAGTTCAGGATACCACAAAATTTATTTTTGTAAATCTAAAATTAAAAAAGGGAAAGGCGAATCAGGAAATAGCCAGGAACTCGGGATATGTAAGAGACATAAACAAACTTTATGCGCTTGCAAGCCAAAATCGAAATACCATAGACTTTTCGCAGTACACCGATATTTATGACATAATAAGGGGCCGGTTTCCTGGTGTTGAGATAGTGGATGGCGATATTGTGGTGCGCGGTAGCTTAACTTTAATTTCAAGCAATGCAGCTTTGCTCGTAGTTGACAATGTAATTGTGGATCAGGATTTCTTTTCTAATATACAACCCGCAGAAATTTCATCTATAAATGTTTTAAAAGATTCGGGTGCCGCCGAATATGGAGCACGAGGAGCCAACGGAGTAGTTGTGGTTCGAACCATATTGAAAGAATAATTAAAAATCTGAAATGTATAAACAGCAGCAAATAAAAAAGTTAATTTTACATAATAGAATAATCTTCGTTATAGGATTTTTTATATTTATTATGGCACTACAGTGTGGCTGCACCAGTATCAATACAAATAAACAGCCCAATGTTTTATTGATTTTAACCGACAACCAGAGCTATTACGAATTAAGTTGCAACGGAAACAAAATTGTGCAAACGCCTAATATCGATAAAGTAGCCAGCCAGGGAGTTGTTTTCGATAACTTTTATGCATCACCTTATTGTTCTCCAAGTCGTGCCGAAATTTTAACCGGGCGTTATGCCTTACGCTATGGTATTCATAATACGATTGGCGGAGTATCTATACTTCCTACCAGCGAAACGCTTGTTTCCGATTTACTGAAAAAAGCAGGTTATACGTCGGGCGTATTTGGGAAATGGCATTTGGGCAACGAATATCCGTATAATCCACTTTCTCGCGGATTCGATGAATCTTTTATTCACGATGGCGGTGGTATTGGACAATTCCCGGATTACTATGGAAACACCCATATTAATGCAAGCTATAATTACAATGGGGAAATGGTTTCTTCCATAGGTTTTTCTTCTGATGTTCTCTTTCATGAAGCTCAAAATTTCATAAAAAAGAATAAGGAAAAACCTTTCTTTTGTTTTGTGTCGACCCCGGCAACCCATGCACCTTGGCAAGCACACCCTGAAAAATTAAAAGAACTTAAAAAACGTGGAATTGAGGGCACTGATAAAGATATGGCTCTTTATTCGATGATTGAAAATATTGATGATAATGTGGGAATGCTGCTTGCCCAACTCGATTCGCTGGAGTTAACCGAAAATACACTGGTTATTATTGCCACCGACCAGGGAATGCGTTACCGGGGAATGCCCAACCCTCCGGAAGTAAACAACCACGGTTTGCCCGATGATGTGCTCGACTTTCGCCATAAGGTATTTTGTATAATGCAATTCCCTGTCAAACAAAAACAAGCTTATAAATCAACGGCGCTCACCGGGATTGTGGATATTCCACCCACAATTATCGATGTGTGCGGACTCGAAGTTCCTGCAAATATGGATGGACGTAGTTTAAAACCATTGCTAACAGATACAAAAGACTGGGACGATGACAGGACATTGATTGTACAATGCCCAAGAAGCAGAAAACGAACAAAATATAAAAACGCCTCGGTAAAAACCAGAAAGTGGCGCCTGCTCGATGGTAAATTATTGTTTAATGCTACCGAAGACCCCTGGTTACTAAACGATATCTCGGCAGAATATCCGCAGGTGGTTGATTCTTTAAATTTAATTTACAATGATTTTTGGGAAAGCCTTCCCGAAGTGCCAATCCTGCCACGACATGTACTTGGTGTCAAAGGCGCTCCCGAAATCCGTTTAAATGCAATGGATTGGTACAAAGGAAGCTCGCCACATACACAAGGACAAATTCCTTCAAAACGAAATAATGGTGTTTGGCCGGTAACCATTGCAAACGATGGGGTTTACTCCTTCGAATTACGAAGTTTCCCACGCGAACACCCTCAAGGTATTTCTGCCAATAGAGCAACAATAAAAGTTGGTAACGATGTGTTCTCAAATAATATAGATCCTGAATCTGAAAAAATTATCTTTGCTATTGAATTAAAGAAAGGTCAATACGACCTGTCTTCCTTATTTGAGTCTGATTATTCCGATGAAAATAAAAAATCGTGGGGAGCCAACTTTGTTTATATAAACCGAATATCAAAATCTAATACATAAGACAAATGATACTTAAAAACCTTTGTAAAAAAATCAGCTTACTGATAATCTCAGTTGTTTTTTTCAGTTGTGTTCACCATAAGTCGGAGATTCCTCCGCGTCAAAAAGTAAAAATTGATTTCGACTGGACCTTTTCAAAAGGCGATTTTCCCGAAGCCAAAGAACAATCGTTCGACGATAGTAAATGGGAGAAAATTGACGTACCTCACGACTGGAGTATTTCCGATACATTTTCTGAAGATAATCCTACCGGTAACCCAGGAGGGTTTGCATCAGGCGGAATTGGATGGTACAGAAAAGCTTTGAACCTGGAAGGTATTTCCAAAGACTCGAAAGTTAGTATCGAATTTGGCGGCGTTTATATGAATAGCGAAGTCTGGATTAACGGGAATTATTTGGGAAAACGTCCCTACGGATTCATCAGTTTTAATTACGATTTAACACCCTATCTGAATTTCGATGGCGAGAATGTACTTGCAGTTCGTGTTGATAACTCGAAACAACCCAATGCGCGATGGTACACAGGTTCGGGTATTTACCGCCATGTTTGGCTAATTGCAACAAATAAGTTGCACATTGCTCGTCACGGTGTTTTTGCCACTACTAAAATTAATGACGATGGTTCGGCAACGGTTGAAATAGGTACCTCTGCTAAAAATGAATATGAGTCGGAACAATTAGTAACTTTAAAAAATGAATTGTATTCTCCATCAGGAGATTTGGTTGCCGAATTTGAGACTACAGGAAATATGGGAGGAAAGGCAGCCGGAGAAATCGTTCATAATCTTTCGGTTGAAACCCCTGAACTTTGGTCGCCCGACCAACCCAATCTCTACAAGCTTAAAACAATTCTCAGCATCAAGAAAAAGGTTGTTGATGTGCTTGAAACCAATGTTGGAATGCGAAGTTTTAGTTTTTCAGCAGATAATGGCTTTACTCTGAACGGTAAAAGTATGAAATTTCAGGGCGTGAACAACCACAGCGATTTGGGTGCCTTGGGAGCTGCCATTAACGAACAAGTAATGCATCGTCGTCTTAAAATTTTAAAAGAAATGGGTTGTAATGCCATCCGTACTGCTCATAACCCTCCCTGCGACGAATTGCTGAATATGTGCGACAGCATGGGATTTATGGTAATGGACGAAGCATTTGACGAGTGGTTGGAATCGTGGCCTTTTGGGGGTGTTAAAAAACCCGAAGGCAAATCGAAATATGGTTACCATCTCTATTTTAATGAGTGGGCTGAAAAGGATTTAACTGAACTGATTAAACGCGATCGTAACCACCCTTCTGTTATAATTTGGAGTGTTGGAAACGAAATTCCCGATGCTTGTTTCGAAGTGGGGGTAGAGCGTTTAAACAAATTAATCGACGTTGTTCGCAAGAATGATCCAACGCGTCCGGTAACCTGCGGAATTACACATATGCACCTGGCCAACGAAACTGGTTTTGCCAGCGCGCTCGACATTACCGGTTACAATGGTGGCGGCGGTTCGTGTTTTATGTACGAGGCCGACCACGAAACATATCCTGAACGTAAATTTATTGCCACTGAAGTTCCACATTCATTTCAAACGCGTGGAGTTTACCGTACACAATCGTGGTACCGCGGATTAAATCCTCTGGGTGGAATTATGAAAGTGCCGAATTTAACTGAAGAGGAAGTATTTCCCGACCATCCAAAATATTACAGTTCGTCGTACGACAATGCCATGGTACGAATTGGTGCCCGCGATTCGTGGCGCCGCACCCGCGATTTCGATTATATGGCCGGCGAATTCCGCTGGACAGGTTTCGATTATTTGGGCGAAAGCATGTTTGGCTGGCCTGCAAAATTGTGGAATTTTGGGATTATCGACATGTGCGGTTTCCCAAAAGATACCTACTATTTCTACAAAAGTCAGTGGACAGAAGAACCAATGGTGCACATTTTCCCACATTGGAGTTGGGAAGGTAAAGAAGGCGTTGAAATTCCGGTGGTGGCCTATTCAAACTGCGAAAGTGTTGAGTTATTCTTAAATGGAAAATCGCTGGGCGAAAAATCATTTGGTGATAATATGGATGTGGTGTGGAATGTAACTTACGAACCCGGTACGTTGCTTGCAAAAGGTAAAAAAGCAGGGGCTGTTTGCTGCGAAATGAAAATTGAAACAGCGGGTGACGCTGCAAAAATTGAAATGCTTGCCGACAAGGAAACCATAACTACCAATCGCCACGATGTGGTACACCTGGAAGTAAATGTTGTGGATGCAAAAGACCGCTTCGTGCCTGAAGCATCAAATAAAATATCGTTTAAAGTTGAGGGTGATTCAAGTATTCTTGGAATCGACAATGGAGACCCAATGAACCAGGCCAGTTTTGTTGGAAATGAAATTGCTGTTTTCAAAGGAAAATGTTTGCTAATTGTAAAATCAAACGGAAAGCCGGGAGAAATTACAGTTACAGCCGAATCGGAAGGATTGGAAACAGCAGTAGCAACAATTCAAATAAAATAACACCATATTTTTCTGAATATTATCCAATCATTCACCAGTGTAAGTGGAACAAAACAAAAAATAAATAAGCAGAATAGTAAACCTAATACCTACTAAAAAGAATATTGTAATGAAACAGATAGCTGTATTGTTTGCCATTTTAATTTTTGTTGTTTTTGAAAGTAAGGGGCAAAAGCCCAACATCATTTATTTAATGACCGATGACCAAAACCTGTCATCGGTAGGATGTTACGGAAACAATGAGGTGTCAACGCCAAATATGGATAAAATTGGAGAAGCCGGAATTGTTTTTACAAAACATTACAATACTACAGCTATTTGCATGGCAAGTCGCGCTTCGGTAATGACAGGAATGTACGAGTATAAAACCGGGACTAATTTTATGCACGGAAACATGAAACCCGAAGTTTGGGAAAAATCGTACCCGGTACTTTTGCGCGAGGCTGGATACCTTACCGCTTTTGCCGGTAAATTTGGTTTTGAAGTGGAAGGCCAGGGATTATGCGAAAATGATTTTGATATGTGGGGCGGTGGTCCCGGACAAACAAATTATAAAACAGAGAATAATAGCTCAATGGCAAAATATGCCAAAGACTTTCCGCATTCTACCTTGTCTTATGGTGCTTTTGGTCAGGATGTAATTCGGGAAGCAGCAAAAAAGGACAAGCCATTTTGTTTATCCATTAGTTTCAAAGCTCCCCACCGACCCATTTCACCCGACCCTAAATTTGACCATGTTTATGAAGGGAAATCCTTTACCAAACCGGCAAATTTTGGGCGCGAAGCAGGCGAACACATGTCGGAACAAAGCAAGCAGGGGCGACAGTATACAAGGTTTCATGAGTGGGGATATTCAACCGATTATGATGGTGTTATGGCAAAATATTACCAGTTAATTTATGCTGTTGATGTAGCCATTGGGATGATAATTGATGAGTTGGAAGAACAGGGAGTTGCCAACAATACGATAATCATTTTCACCAGCGACAACGGATATATTTGTGGTGCTCATGGCTATGCTTCAAAGGTAATTCCTATGGAAGAGTCGTCGCGGGCCCCTTTATTGATTTATGATCCACGTAGCAAAAATGCAGGCAAAAAATTACAATGTGCAGCACTGACCGGAAACATCGATTTTGCGCCTACCATACTTGATTTTGCCGGCGTGAAAATGCCAAATAACATGGATGGGAAAAGCCTGGTTCCTTTGTTGGAGAATCCAAATCAGGCTATTCACGAGCAACTTGCATTTATTAATACTTGGGGCACACAGGAAACACAAAGCCTTACTTGTATTACAAAAGATATGAAATACACCTATTGGTGGTATGGAAATTCGGAAATGGAACCATGTGAGGAACTTTACAATCTGGCATCCGATCCAATGGAGATGGTGAACATTGCTAACGACGAAAAATCTGTTGAGCAGCTAAAGGTAATGCGTGAAAAATACGATATGGAACTGGTGAAGTGGAAACAAGAAGCGGTACCTTATAATAACTATCAGAAATATGCTACCCTATTCAGCCGCTCAATTCCCTGGCAACAAAAACAATTCAACAAAAAATAAAACATTCCAATCTATTAGAGAAATACATAATTGTATAAAGTTTTAAACCAATACCAGTATTGTTCTTTACACTGCACAGAATCTATTTCAATTTTAGTAGTTGCGAATGCATAATAAATATAAAATGAAACGAGCATGATAAATTTTTCAGACATACGCAAATTATTAAAATCATGCGAGTTCCATCTTATTCATATAAAACAAACAATTTTAATAAGATGAAACGTATAATAATCAGCACACTTATGTGCCTCATGTTCTTTTTAGGAACACAAAATCTATCAGCCCAAACCAAACTTCCTTCAATTTTGTCCGATAACATGTGTTTACAGCAGACGGCCGAGGTTAAGATTTGGGGATGGGACAATCCCGGGCAAACGGTTACTGTAAAACCATCGTGGACAAAGGCGGTAAAAACCGAAACAAGTGAAGATGGCAAATGGCTGGTAAAAATTACCACTCCAAAAGCAGGAAAAACTGCCAGCATTAAAGTAACAGGTTCATCAGAAGAAACCATCAACAATATTTTATTTGGCGAGGTGTGGCTGTGTTCGGGGCAATCGAATATGGAGCGGGCACTGGGTTTTCGTACCGGGCAAAAGCCAATTGTGGGTTTCTACGAAGAAGCACAAAAAGCTAATTACCCGAAAATTCGCATGTTTAATGTTCCTAAGGTTCCGTCGGAAACTCCGGTAGAGGATATTGAAGGCGAATGGGTAGAATGTACTCCCGAAACTGCTCTTAAATTTTCGGCCATTGGATATTTCTATGGAAAAGAATTGCACAACAAATTAAATACACCTGTAGGTTTAATTCAATCGGCCTGGGGCGGTACGCCTGTTGAACCCTGGACTCCCGAGGAATATTATACCGAAAAAACACTTGATTTGATAGATAAATTCGAAAAGAGTGCTGAAGCGGATAGTGCATATTACTTCCAGGCAGTAAAATATTACAAAGAGGGCGTTATTAGTGAATATCCGAAATATCCGTTTAGCCTGTCGTACCACCGACGTAAACATGTACATAAAGCAGTATTGTACAACGGAATGATATCGCCTTTAACAAATTTCTGCATTAAAGGTGCCATTTGGTACCAGGGCGAATCGAATGTGCCCAACTGGAAGGATTACAAAACGCTATTCCCAAATATGATTACCAGCTGGCGCGAGAAATGGGGCATTGGAGATTTCCCTTTCTATTTTGTACAAATAGCTCCCCGAGATTATGATGATAAATATGGCCAGCCACAAATTGTAGAGGCTCAGTGCGAAGCATTAAAACTTGAAAATACGGGTGTTGCTGCTACGCAGGACATTGGCGCTGTTTACGATATTCATCCTCCACAAAAAAGAGAAGTGGGCCGCCGCTTGAGTTTGGTGGCTTTAAACCAAACCTACGGAAAAACCGATGTAGTTTATGCCGGTCCTGGTTTAAGCTCTTTTAATGCTGATGGAGAGAAAATGGTGCTGGATTTTGAAACTCCGGGTTCTGAATTGTACTCATCGGGATTTGCCATTGGAGGTATTTATTCGTTTTATGTGGCCGGCGAAGACAAAATATTTTATCCCGCACGCGCAAAGCAAGAAGGCAACAAAATTATCTTAAATGCAGCGAAAGTTAAAAATCCGGTAGCCGTGCGTTACAACTGGGCCAACAATGCCAATGCAACCTTATTTAACATACAAGGTTTGCCTGCACTGCCTTTCCGTACCGATGATTGGGATGATGCTTTTTATGGGGAGTAAGGTAAAAGATAACATTCGATTATAAAATATAAAATCAAATTTAGATGAAACTTAAAATCGTATTTTTTGTGGCTTTAGCAGTAATGGTTTCTGCGTGTACAGTTGCAGAAAAACAACCCGAAAAACCAAATATCATAATAATTCTTGCCGATGATTTGGGAAGTGGTGATGTACAATGTTACAATGCCGATTCTAAAATTCCTACTCCTGAAATGGATAAAATTGCCGCTGAAGGAGTTCGTTTTACCGATGCGCATACAAACTCAGCCGTTTGCACTCCAACACGCTACGGGATTATTACCGGGCAATATTGTTGGCGAACACGCGTAAAAAAAGGGGTGTTAAACGGTTTCAGCGAACATCTGATTGAGCCAACCCGAACCACCATTGCATCGCTTTTGAAACAAAATGGCTATTATACCACAGGTGTTGGAAAATGGCACCTTGGGATGGATTTTGCCAAAGACACTGCTGGTGTTGTTGATTATGCCGGTAAAATTGAAAATAACCCTACAGTAAATGGTTTCGACTATTTTTATGGAATCTCAGCATCGCTCGATTTTCCACCTTACGTTTACATCGAGAACGACCATTTTACCCAGGTTCCTACGCAAATTCAACCTTTCCAGGATTTTCCAAGGTTTTTAAGAAAAGGCGACAAAGCCGAAAATTTTGATTTTGAAACCGCATGGGAAAACCTGTTAAATAAAGCCGAAATTTTAATTGATAATCGTCCGGCCGATAAACCCATGTTTATGTATTTTGCATTACCTGCACCCCATAAACCGGTTTGGCCCGATTCGCGTTTTGTGGGCACCACAGAACTGGGAGCTTATGGCGATTTTGTACATCAAACCGATTATGTGGTAGGCCGCATTGCCGAAAAATTAAAAGCTGCCGGGATGGAAGAAAATACCTTGCTGATGATTACTTCAGATAATGGCTCGTTTATGCGTCGCGTGGAGGAGAATGTTAAAGCAGATCATTTAATTGATGATAATGTGGAGGGATTTTATGCTAAAAACCATACGGCAAATTACATCTATCGCGGAACAAAAACCGATGTTTGGGA
Source organism: Draconibacterium sp. (assembly GCA_041583785.1). GTDB lineage: Bacteria > Bacteroidota > Bacteroidia > Bacteroidales > Prolixibacteraceae > Draconibacterium. The sequence continues at coordinate 93,520 of JBFHFE010000003.1, forward strand.
AGGCGGTCATCGTGTGCCTTTCATGGTACGTTGGCCGGCCGCAATAAAAAAAGGACAGGTGAAAAATCAAACCATTTGCACTACCGATTTCCTGGCAACTTTTGCCGATTTATTAGGTGTTTCGCTATCCGAAAATGAGGGTGAAGATAGTTTTAGCTTTCTGCCTTTATTGCAGGAAAATGACGAAGCATTTACTCGCGCTCCAATTGTAAATCATTCGGTCAGCGGAACGTTTGCCATTCGTAACGGAGACTACAAGTTGGTCTTAGGTAATGGTTCCGGTGGTCGTGAAACGCCAAGAGGAAAGGCCTTTGAAAAACCTTATACAATGTTTGATTTGGGCAAGGATATTTCAGAAACTACCGATATAATCGAAGAAAACCAGGAACTGGCAAATTCAATGGAAGCTGACTTAAAAGAAATAATGGATTCAGGAACCAGTAAAACCTTAAATAAATGAAGAAATCAATAACAACATTATTAATCACTGCATTAATGGTGATTTCAGGCATTTCAAATGCACAAGAAACCACTTTATGGTACAACAAACCCGCTGAAAAATGGATGGAAGCCTTACCCGTTGGTAACGGACGTTTGGGAGCCATGGTTTTTGGAGGTATCGAAAAAGAAACCATTCAACTGAATGAAGAATCAGTATGGGCAGGACCTCCTGTACCCGAAAACCGGGAAGGCGCCTGGAAGTCGATTGAAAAAGCTCGTGAAGCAATTTTCAATGGAAAATATGTGCAATCGGATAGTATTATGCAAACGGATGTGCTGTCGCCACGAATTGCGCCACGAAGTTACCAAACACTGGGTAACCTGAATTTGGATTTTCAATTGGAAGGCAAAGCTGAAAACTACCGCAGAGAGCTAAATCTTGACAAAGCAATTGCCAAAACAAGTTTTACACTGAACGGTGTAAACTATACCCGCGAGGTCTTTTCGAGCCCGGTTGACCAGGTTATTGTTGTAAAACTTTCTGCCGATAAACCAAAATCCATTAGCATTGATTTGGGCCTAGACCGCCCAGCCGATTTTGAAGTGGCTACCGTGGGGAAAAATAAAATCAGAATGTTTGGGCAGGCCAGCCAAAAAGGAAAACACCTTGGTGTAAAATACGAGGCTCAATTGTTGGCGCTTCCTAAAGGAGGTAAAACAGTGGCAGAAAATGGCCAGATAAAAATTAGCAATGCCAATTCGGTATACTTGTTTATTGCAGCCGCTACCGATTATAATGCCAATGATCCTTATTCTCCGTTAACGCATAAACTTTCTGATGTTTGTGCCGAGCAACTAAAGGCCGTTTCAAAAAAATCAATCGATAAAATTGAAGCTGATCACCAGACCGAACATCAACGCTTGTTCCGAAGGGTTGTTCTTAACCTGGGCTCTGGAAATACAGAATTGCCTACCAACGAACGTTTGGCCGCTATTAAACAAGGTGCTGACGACCCGGGCTTGATGCAACTGTTCTTCCAGTACGGACGTTACCTGCTTATTTCATCATCGAGGCCGGGAAATTTGCCTGCCAACTTACAGGGCATTTGGAACAACCATTTGAGTGCTCCCTGGAATAGCGATTTCCATACCAATATTAATTTCCAGATGAATTACTGGCCCGTGGAAATTTGCAACTTAAGCGAATGTCACGAACCATTTTTCGACCTACTGGAAGACTTGGTTGAACCGGGCAGTAAAACAGCAAAAGAAGTGTACAATTGCGATGGTTTTGTGGTGCATCATACAACCGATGCCTGGCACTGGACCGCTCCAATTGGTAAAGTGCAGTATGGAATGTGGCCTTTTGGTTCGTCGTGGTGTACGCAGCATTTTATGGAGCATTATCGTTTTACAGGCGATAAGGAATTCCTGGCTAATCGTGCTTACCCTATACTAAAGGAGTCGTGTGAATTTTTACTCGATTGGTTAAGTGTTGACCCTCGTTCAGGGAAATTGGTTTCAGGGCCGTCAACTTCGCCCGAAAATAAATTTTATGCTCCCGGAACCGATGAAATGGTTCGTTTGGATATGGGCAACGCCATGGATCAGGAAATTATTTGGGATAACTTTTCTAACCTGATTGAAGCGGCCGAAATTCTGGAAATTAACGATGACTTTGTAACTGAAGTAAAAACTGCACTTGCCAACCTGTCGCTACCAAAAATTGGTTCCGATGGTCGTTTAATGGAATGGTCGCAAGAGTTTGAAGAGGTAGATGCCGGACACCGCCACATGAGTCATTTGTTTGGCCTTTATCCGGGGAAACAGTTCAGCGAATTGCAAACTCCTTATTACATCGATGCCATTAATCGTAGTATTAACGGGCGTCTGGCAAACGGTGGCGGACACACAGGATGGAGCCGTGCCTGGATTATCAACTTCTTTGCCCGTTTGCATAATTCAGAAAAGTCATACGAAAATTTAAAAGCCCTTTTTCAAAAATCAATGGCCGACAACTTGTTCGATATGCACCCGCCTTTCCAAATCGATGGAAACTTTGGTGGAACAGCAGGTATGGCCGAAATGTTGGTTCAAAGTCATTTAAAAGGTGAAAACGGAGAAACTATAATTCAGTTGTTACCGGCCTTGCCTAAGGTTTGGCCCGATGGAAACGTTTCTGGTTTATGTACGCGTGGCGGTTTTACTCTCGATATGAAATGGAAAGATGGAAAGGCTGAAAATGTAGTTATTTCATCGAAAAATGGTGGTTCCTGCCAGGTTCACTATGAGGGTAAAACATTTGATTTAACACTTGGGAAAGATGAGAAAATGAGCCTGGATAAATTCTAAAAAGAAATATTTTTAAAATAGTTACACTCTTTTTCAGGAAATGATCAAGCTGCAAGGCTTTTTATACCAATTATTATGCTAAATGCCGCATAAGCAAATTTTATATTTACAATGGTTAATTTCGAAAATATGCCAAAGAAGCATACAGAACGAAGTGAAAGTAGGCGGCATTTTGTTGTCAAATCGGTATTATTCCTGCAAGAAAAATAATATTATTGCAATGAAAAATGTAGTTTTTTCACTTTTTGCTTTATTGGCAATTACAAAGGTTTATGCTCAGTCTTTAAAAGGCTCCCGTCCGAATATCATTTTAATAATGACTGACGATCAGGGGATGGGAGATATTGCGTGCCTTGGAAATCAGCTTTTAAAGACACCCAATATGGATAAGTTTTATGAGATGTCGATGCATTTTAACGAAATGCACGTGAGCCCATCTTGTTCTCCTACCCGTTCGGCGTTGATGAGTGGCCGTCATGAATTTCGTAATGGCGTAACACACACAACTAAAGAACGTGAGTTGATGGCACTTTCAACGACAACTTTTCCACAACTGCTGCAAGAAGCGGGTTATCAAACCGGAATTTTTGGAAAGTGGCACTTGGGAGACCCGAATGAATATCAGCCATATAACAGGGGATTTTCAGAGGTATTTATACACGGTGCCGGAGGAATTGGTCAATCTTCCAAAGGTAGCAGTGCAGACTTTCCCCCAAACGGGGATATGCCTGGTCGTTATTTTGACAATTTATTTCTACACAATGACAAAATCGTTCAAACAAAAGGATTTTGCACCGATGTGCTTTTTGAGGCTGCACTGGGCTGGATAAAACAAAAAGATGAAGCAGAAGAACCTTATTTTGCATACGTAGTTACAAACGCGCCTCATGGGCCAATGATTGCTCCTGATAACTATAAAAAGAAATGGTTAGATGATGGGTGGTCAGAAAACCTTGCTGGCCGTTACGGAATGATTGAAAACATTGACGACAATCTTGGGCTTCTTATGAAAAAACTGGATGAATGGGATGCCTGGGACAATACTCTCGTTATTTTCATGTCTGATAACGGCCAATCATTGCTGAGAGCAAAAAAGGATGGAAAGCTGCAAAAACTGTATTCCGGAGGTTTTAAAACAGGAAAAGGTACTCCTTATGAAGGTGGAACACATGTTCCTTCATTTTGGTGTTGGAAAGGCGTTTTAAACCCGGGAGAAGATGTTGGTGCCCTTGTTGCCCATATTGACTTTTATAAAACATTTTGCGACCTGACAGGAGCATCCATTCCCGACGATATCCAGCAAATTGATGGACGTACGTTATTGCCATTGCTTGAGAACCCCAAGGTGGAATGGGATGACCGCAATCTTTTTATTCACAGAGGCCGGTGGGACAAAGGAGTTGATCCGAATATGCACAAACTTAAAGACTTTGCGGTTCGAACCCAGCGTTGGCGCTTTGTTAACGACACAGAGTTATACGATATTGAAAAGGACCCTTATGAAACCACCAACGTGATAGCCCAATACCCTGAAGTTGTAAAAAAAATACGTAAAGCCTATGATATTTGGTGGAACGAGACCGTAGAGTTTATGGTAAATGAAGACAAACCATACGCAAAGGTACAACCGTATGTTGTGAGGTATTACAAACAAAAAGAGGAAATTGGTATTCCGGAGTGGGAAAAGCCGGAATTGTAAAACAATAATTTTCAATTGAAAATTTAAACGTATATGAAAAACATATTGGCATTATTAATAATTATTTCATGGGTGGGAGTGGTCTTTGCCCAGGAAAAGTCATTGTCTGATATTGATTCTACTTTTATGGTGGATGAAGTAGACTGGCCTGCTTTTATGGCCAATCACAATATGCAATGGGATTCGCTTCCACAAGCCTGGTACGATGGCCCCTTTCTGGGCAATGGCGAGCAAGGAACATTAATGTATCAACTGGATGAACAAACATTGCACTGGGATGTAGGTTGTTCGGCAGCGCATGAACACCGTTCTTTAGAGGACGATGATCTTACGGAAAAGAACTTTACAGCTCTTAATCGCGGCAGACATTTTATTGGTCACCTGGAGCTGCAATTACCACAAGAAATAACCGGAAGTAAATCGCACCTTTCTTTATGGGATGCTGAAGCAACAGGAGTACTCAACTCTGAAGGCGGCAGTGTGAATTGGAAAACCGTGGTGCATTCTACTCAGCCTGTAATGCGTTTCGATATAAGTGCCAAAGGTAATCTTGAAGGGACTAAACTTATATACATTGCTGAAGAAGCACGAAATCCACGCGCAGTTCGTTCAAAAGCACCACGAAGTCCGGTTAACCCATCTCCGGTAATTTCCGCGCTCGATGATGGTGTGCAAACTTCCGTTCAGAATTTAATTGCCGGAGGACAAACTGCTGTGGCCTGGGTACAAAAAGAAATAGGCGACACCACACGACTTTGGCTAAGCGTTCAGCACAGTTACCCCGGAAATGAAGCGGTAACAAATGCGGTTTCTGCAGTGCGTGCAGCGACAGCGGCCGATCAGAAAAAGTGGACGGAATCGCATCGCCAATGGTGGCACAACTATTATCCGCAAAGTTTTGTTTCGGTAGGCGACCGCTACTGGGATGCTTTTTACTGGATACAACAATACAAACTGGCCTGCGCCACGCGCGACAAAGGATGGATTATTGACAACCAGGGACCATGGTTACAACCAACCGCCTGGTGTGCCTCCTGGTGGAATCTTAATGTACAACTCTCGCACAGTGGTGGTTATGTTGCCAATCGCCGTGGAATGGTTTCGGCCATGAGTCACCAGCTGGATGTGAACCGCGATAACCTGGCCAAAAACGTAGCCGAACCTTATCGTCATGATTCGTATGCCATTGGTAGAAACAGCTCGGGCTGGGATCTGGCGGGACATGCTGGGCAGCCTGGTGGCCGTGAGCCCATAGAACCCAAAATTGGAAGCGAGGTTGGTAACTTGTTGTGGGGGCTGCATAATGTAGATATGGAGTGCAGTTATTGGCAGGATGAACAATTGCGCGACACCGTGCTTTATCCGCTGCTAACCCGTGCTGTAAATTATTACCGACACTTTTTGCTAGAGAATGAGGATGGTTTGCTGAGCCTGCCCCAAACCTTTAGCCCTGAATATAAAATGGCAGTAGATTGTACTTACGATCTCGACCTGTTGAACTGGGGCCTTGGGCGTTTACTCGAAATGGCAGAAGAAAAAGGCCTCTCCGAAAAAGAAGAACCATTAATTGCTGTTTGGAAAGAAATCAAAGAGAAACTTGTTCCTGTTCATGTAGACAAAGAAACAGGCCGGATGATTGGCAAAGATGTGAAGTTGACGAATCGACATCGCCATTGGTCGCATTTGTTGGCTGTATATCCTTTGCGTACACTTACTCCTGAAACTGAGGAGAACAGCGAATTAATCGATCGCAGCTTAACCCATTGGCACAGCTTCGGGCGGGCCATGGGTTATTCGTTTACAGGTGGAGCCTGTATGGCTGCCATTCTTAACGATGGCGACCGTGCTTTGGAATTCCTCAATGGTTTAAAGTCGTTTTTAAAGCCCAATACTTTTTATTCTGAAATTGGTTTGCCTGTAATGGAAACACCTCTGCATGGAGCCACAACAATGCAAGAAATGCTGTTGCAGAGTTGGGGCAAACAGCTGCGCATTTTTCCTGCTGTTCCCGAAAAGTGGCCCGAAGTGCAGTTTCATCAACTTCGCGGTGAAGGTGCTTATTTGGTGAGTGCCCGTCGAGAGCAAGGTAAAACACAATGGGTATTCATTAAGTCGGAAGCAGGTGGGAGAGTAGAAGTTGAACCTTCAATTGAGGATGCGCAATGGCTTACTTCCGAAAAAGCAAATGTTAGCTTAAACGAAAATGGAACGTACCATTTAGAAATGTTACCCGGTGAATGGGTGATGTTTTGGCCCAAAGGCATGGTGCAGCCCAAGGCATATGTTACGCCTGCAACGCCTCATGGTGAGGAGCATTCTTTTGGTTTGTAATACCGATTGTCAACCATTAAGGAGAAACAATGATACGAGCTGCAAAATTTATAATCGCGGGCTTTGCCATCTTTTTTTATATCAGTATTAGCCCGGCATTTGCAAAAAGCCCCCTTAAAATTTTCATCATGGCCGGGCAGTCGAATATGGTGGGCACTGGTGGAATATCTACCTTCGACTATATTGGAGAAGACCCTAAAACAGCACCATTGCTGAAGAAAATGCTTGGGCCCGACGGAAAGCCAAAGGTATGCGAGAGGGTTTGGATTTCGTCGCTGAATGGAAAGATGAACCAATTTGGTGGTGAGGGGCTTGGCAAGCTGACAGCTGGTTACGGTGTTCGCCGGAAAGATCCCACAAAGCCCGATGATTTTATCGGACCGGAATATATGTTTGGCATCACAATGGAAGAAGCATACGATGGGCCTGTTTTAATTATAAAGACCGCCTGGGGTGGGCAAAACCTTAGCGTAGACTACCGCTCGCCGGGCTCCGGGCCATATGTAATGAATGATTATCAGGTGGAAGTATTGACTCAAAAGGGCAAACTTGAGAAGGTGCAGGCAGAGAAAAAAGAGGCAACGGGCCGAAACTATCGCTACATGATGGAGCATATCCGAAAAGTTTTGGGCGATATCAAGCGGGTCTGCCCGGACTACGACCCGGAAGCAGGGTATGAACTGGCTGGCTTTGTTTGGTTTCAGGGGTGGAACGACTTTAGTGATGTTTCCACCTATCCAATAAGTTATGGCAATAAGCAGTATGAACAATACAGCATATTATTGGCGCAATTCATACGCGATATCCGTAAGGATCTGAGGGCTCCCAAACTGCCATTCGTTATAGGTGTAATTGGTCAGTACGGCAATTATACACCGGGCACTTTTCGGATTGTAAACAATTCGGATCAGCGCATGAAGCTTTTCCGTGAAGCGATGGTTGCACCTACTGAAATGGAAGAATTTAAGGAAAGCGTTGTTGCTGTTCAAACGGCACCATTCAGAGAAGATGCTCTTGGGTTTATTGAGCAGAAACAAACAGAGGTGCAAATTATGGGAAGAAAATTGTCGAAGGCGCTTCCCGATGGTCCAAATGCTGATGGCTCGATGACACCGGAGCAGCAGAAAGCTTATCTTGACGCTTACAAAGCCAAAATATTAACTCCCGGAGAGATTGCTCTCTGGAAACGAGCTGCTTCCATTGGTGGTTTCGTTCACTATTACGGATCGGCTAAATTTCATGCTCAGGCCGGTAAGGCATTTGCCGAGGCATTACTGGAAATGGATGAGGAGTAGTTTGCCGCAAAATGGCGGCATTCCCGGAAATTCTCGCCGAAAGTCTGCCCGCGGACCAATTGGCGAGAAAAATATCATAGGAAAACATGCAAGTATAGGTCTTAAGGCTTTATTGTCTGTTGTTTTATGTGATTTTCGAAAGCTAATGTTTCCCGAAAGCTGCTAACGGCGGCGTATCATTTAATTGCACATTAAAATGAACCTTATCCTCCAGTTCTTTTGAGTTAACAACCCGCGTTCGGTTTTAAATAATAACCTCAGAAAATATTCAGAACAATTTAAAGCTCAGTTTACAATATAAGCTGATGGGCACAACTAAGGGTAAACTCAAAGGAATGATTTGACAGATTCTCTTCACTTTCAGATTTTTTTTCCATTTTTGAACAAAATTTGTCAAATTTGGAGCAGAAGGATAATATTACGTTTTTGTTGAAGAAGATATCTTACGAAGATGATGAACGGGCGTTTAAACAATTTTTCGATTTGTTTGCGGGCAGTCTTTATAAGTTCTCTTTTTCGTTTATAAAAAATAAATCGTTGGCCGAGGAAGCGGTTTCCGATGTGTTTTTTAAGATTTGGCTTAACCGCACCGAGTTAGTTAACATTTCCAATGTAAAGGCTTATTTATTTAAAGCCACATACAACACTTCATTAAATTACCTCAACGAATTAAAACGAAAAAAGGCGGTTTCGCTCGAAGAGGTAGAAGTAGACTTAAGCATTGATTTAATTTGCCCCGAAACCGAATTACTCACCAAAGAACTGAGAGCTTTAATTGAGCAAGCCATTGAAGACTTGCCACCACGCTGTAAAATGATTTACAGAATGGCAAAGGTGGAAGAAATGAAATACAAGGAAATTGCCGAATTGCTCGATATTTCTGTAAAAACAATTAACCATCAGCTCTCTATTGCCTTAAAAAAGATAGGAGAAGTGATTAAAATCTACCTTGAAGAACAAAAAAATGAAGGTGGTTTTATCGCTCTTTTTCAGCTCTTTATTCCATCTCGTAAAAATTAATTTCATTTTTTTTAGTTTCTTTTAGGAGATCTTAAGATTTCTCCTGTTATATAATTGAAGGACTAATAACTTATGGATAACAATAAACTTTGGGAAAATATCAGTACTAAAATTGCCGGAGAATCGACAAATGCAGATGAAGCCGCTGTAAAGGTGTGGATGGAAAGCGATGCCGACAATAAAAAGGTATTTAACCGCTTGCTTGAAATGTGGCAATACAATCCCAAACAAATCCATGACAATACCACTATTTATCGCAAATACCAACACCGCAAACAGCAATTTAAACAGCGAAAAGTGGTTACTCCCTTTATGTATTATGCCGTTCGCATTTCGGCTGTTATATTTTTTCTGGTGGCCAGCACATTTATTGTTTCCCAATATGTATTAAATAATGATGAGATTGTTTACCAGGAAATTTTTGTGCCCAAAGGAAGTCGAACTTCAATGAAATTGCCCGATGGCTCAAAAGTTTGGCTTTCGAATAATTCGAGCATAAAATACCCTACCAATTTTAAAGGCGAAACCAGGGAACTGGAACTTAGGGGCGAAGCTTATTTTGAAGTAAGGCATAATAAGAAAAAGCCTTTTGTTGTTAATGTTGGCGAAAACCGTATAAAAGTGCTGGGCACCCGTTTTTCGTTAACAGCCTACCCCGAAGATAATATACTAAGGGCCGATTTGGTGGAAGGAAAAATTCAACTCGATATTAACGACGAAAAAGGAGGCTACCATTCGTACACCATGCGCCCCTCGCAGAGCCTGATATTCGATAAAAATCAAAGAAAACTGGTAGAAAGTACGGTTACCCCCGGTTTTTACGATTACTGGCACAAGGGTATTTACGAGTTCAGAAATGAAAGCCTGGAAGAGCTGGCTGTAAAAATAGACCGAATATACAATACGCAAATTGTGTTTGAAGATGAAGAACTAAAAAACAGAAAGTTTAGTGGCACAATTAGTATAAACGATAACGTTTTCACTTTTATTGAAGCCGTAAAAGAAACATCAATAGAATCAATAGATTATAGATACGAAAGAAATAAACTATATGTGAAACTAAAATAGCAGATTGCCTATGTAAAAACGAACTAAAACAAAGCGGAAAATGCGCCAACATTTCCCGCTTATTACAGAAACTCACGTTTCTATCTTTTTTTAAACAAATAGCTTCACTAGCTATAAGTATAAAACTTAACAAGAACAAATGTATGAAAAAATTTAGATTACAGGGGGAGGGGTATGTTTACTCCCTACTGAAAAAACTATTCCTTATGGCAAAACTAACAACACTCTTTATTCTTCTTGGATTAATGCAGGTTTCGGCCAAAGTATATTCGCAGGCCGGAAAGCTTGATTTGAGTATTAAACAAGCTACAATTCTTCAGGTATTCGAAGAAATTGAAGACAACAGTTCGTATCGCTTTTTTTACGATAATGAAAATGTTGATTTAACTAAAAAAGTTTCAATTGAAACAAAAGACCAGGAAATAACCGAGGTGCTGGAAAATATTTTTGAGGATACAGATTTGACCTATCAGGTAAAAGACCGCTTGATTTTAGTACAATCAAAAAATGCCAAATCAAAAGCATCTGGCCAGCAACAAAAAACAATTACAGGTAAAGTAACTGGCGAAGATGGACAGCCATTACCCGGTGTTACTGTAATAATAACAGGTACTACCACTGGAACGGTTACCAATATCGATGGAATATACAACCTTACTAATGTTCCGGTAGGGGCCACACTGGCTTTTTCCTTTGTGGGAATGACAACAAAGGAAGTGCTGATTGAAAACCAAACCAATATTGACATTACACTTATCGACGAAAGCATTGGCCTCGAAGACGTAATTGTAATTGGTTACGGTACTGCAAAACGTAAAGATTTTACCGGATCGGTAAGCTCGCTGAAACTGGAAAATTCGGCTGTAGCCAATATTGCCAACTTAAATGCGCTTGAATCGTTGAAAGGAACAGTTTCAGGTTTGAATATTGGTGCTTCTAATTCAGCGGGAGACCAACCAAGTATGTTAATTCGTGGAACAAACTCGATTAATGGCTCAAACGATCCTTTAGTTGTATTAGACGGTGTTGTTTACCTGGGAAGCTTAAGCGACATTGATCCCAACGATATTGCCAGTTACGATATTTTAAAAGACGCTGTTTCGGCAGCTGTTTATGGTTCGCGTTAGGCGAATGGTGTTATTGCCATTACCACCAAAAGAGGTAGCTCGCAAAAACCGGTAATTTCCTTAAATGCATCTTCTTCAATACAAACGTGGCAGAACAGACCAACGGTTATGAAAGGTGAACAATGGATTGAAGTGGTGAATGCTCGTAACGGATACGATGAAGGAGAAACCGGCTGGATGTTAGGTGGTGAAGCAGAGAACTATGCGGCTGGCGAAGAAAGAGTATGGTTAGACGACGTAACTCAGATAGGTGTAATTCAGGATTACCAATTGTCAGTTTCAGGAGCCGCTAAGGGCTTAAATTATTATATGTCGTCATCGTACAATAACAACAAAGGGGTTGTTGTGGGAGATGATTTTGAACGCATATCAATAGTAGGAAAGATTAATACTGATATTACCAGTTGGTTAAAAATTGGAGTTGACGGAAGTTATTCGCGTCGCGACTATTCGGGTTTCGCAGCAAGTGTAAGTTCAGCACAAACCATGTCGCCTTATGGATTAATGTACCGCAACGATAAAGGCGATTTGGAGAAATATCCTTACACTCAATCAGGAATTAACCCGCTTTGGGGCGTTAACGACGGAACTCGTGAGAATGTTAACATCTCGCAGAGTTACCGTTTAAATTCTTACGCAAGCATCGATATTCCATGGGTAAAAGGATTGAATTTCAGGATGAATTACCTTACCAACCAGACCAATAGCGATGTGGAAAATTTCTACTACGAAAGTTATTATGTGGGCGAAGGGTACGGAGAAGATCGTTATGATCCCGAGGTATTGGTAGGTTATCTTTCGAAAGCAAATGGTAGCATTGCAACAAGTACTACTACCAGTTACGTATTCGATAATATTCTTAGCTATAAAAATACATTCGGAAAACATAGTGTTGAAGCAACTGCGGTTGCAACACGCGACCACAAACTTTACAAGTATATTAAATCTTCGGGTAGTGATTTCTCTGATAATGGAAATACTTCGCTGGGATTAGGTGGCCTGCACAAAGCTACTACTCAAAAGGTAGATTTAGATGAAGTTGAACGGGCCAATATCGGTTATCTAGGTCGTGCAAGTTATTCGTATAACGATAAGTATTTCGCTACAGGTTCGTACCGTCGCGATGGTGCATCGGTTTTCGGAAATGATAACAAGTGGGGAAATTTTGGTGCCGTAGGTTTGGCCTGGAAAATTTCGAACGAAAGCTTTATGGATAATATCGAGGTATTAAACAACCTGAAAATAAAAGCTTCTTGGGGACAAAATGGTAACCAGGGAATTTCTCCTTACACTACCTTGTCGAAGGTTACAAACGGTAACTCTAGTGGTATTCGTTACGAGTTTGGCGACGAAGAAGGAACTATAAATTACGGTATGTACCAAAGTACACTGGGTAACCAGGAACTTGGATGGGAAAGTACTGAAGCCATGAACTTTGGTTTTGAATCGGCCTGGTTGGCCAACCGTATTTTCGTTGATGTGGATTTGTATAATTCAAATACCAGCGATCAGATTTTTAATCGTACTATTCCGGTAATGACTGGTTTTAAAACAATTTACGATTCAATGGGTAAGGTAAACAACAAGGGTATTGATGTTAATGTAAGAACGGTAAATGTGCGGACTAAGGACTTAACCTGGTCGACCAGTATTACCTTCTGGAAAAATAAAAATAAACTGGTTGAGCTTTACGGTGAAGATAATGACGGCGACGGAATTGAAGATGATGACATTTCAAATAGCTTGTTTATTGGAGAATCGTTGGGTTCTATTTACGGTTACGAATCAGATGGTATTGTACAAGAAGATGATACTGAATATATAGCTCTTACAGGAGCAACACCAGGAAATCCAAAATATAAAGATCACGACGGAGTTGATGGAATTACCACCGACGACCGTATTATTCTGGGAAATTCAAAGGCTAACTTCAACTTAAATTTAAGTAACACTGTTTCGTATAAAAACTTCGATTTTTATATGATGATTGGCGGAACCTTTGGCGGAAATGGTTACTATATGTCATCGAATACCGATGCCTATTTAACCGGTGCCAGCACGTTTAACCGAAATATGACCTATAAACCATACTGGACTACAGAAAGACCTAGTAATGTTTATCCTTCAGCTACTTTCTCAGGCGACGGTCGTTTTAAAGGATTGCAATCAAGAGGATTTGTCCGTATTCAGGATATTTCTGTTTCATACACCTTTAATCAACCCTGGATGAGAGATGCTAATATTAAGTCGTTAAAGGTATTCCTTTCGGCTAAAAACGTAGCAACATTTACCAATTGGGATGGTGGCGATCCTGAAACCGGAGCTACTTATACATCAAATACCTATCCGGTGATGGCGACATACACCTTTGGAGCAAACATTAGTTTCTAACGTAAACTTTTAAAATTTTAGATTATGAAAAAATTAAAATATATAGGTGTCGGATTTTTCGTAGCGTTTCTGAGCTTAATGGGATGTGAATCTGACGATGAGTTTTTGACAGAAGAGCCAGCAACTTTTTATACCGTTGATAATGCATTCTCTACCTCCGATCAAGTAGATCAGGTTATAATAGCCATTTATTCACACATTAGAGATTTGTGGGTAAACCCCACCGGTACACGCTGGATTTTCGATTGGAAAGGAAAAGGAACCGATATGTACGATGTTCCTATTATTCGTAAATCAACCACTTTTAGCGATTACAGTACAATTAACCCTGACCATAACACATATTATCAGGTTTTTTCTACCTGGTATTATGTAATTGCAAGGGCTAATACTGCAATTTATGCCGCCGATTTAGATGGCATCGCCTGGGGCTCGGATGAGGCTAAATCCTATGCACTGGCACAGGCTCGTTTTTTCCGTGCCTATGCTTACAAAAATTTAGCTGAACTTTATGGAGGAGTAGCACTGGTTACTGATATTGTTAGCGAAGCTAAATATGATTTTGAACGTGTTTCACGTATCGAAACTTACCAGTTCGCCATCGATGAATTGGAAGAAATTGTAGATGATTTACCGGAAACGACAACCTCTGGTGGCCGTTTGGTACGCGGTGCAGCTCAGCATAACCTGGCCGAACTGTATTTGGCAATGGGAATTCAATACGATGAAGAAGGGAACTCTAGTGCAGCACAAACTGCTTATAACGCTTCGGTAACCTGGGCCAGTACCTTAATTGATGGCGGTACTTATAGCCTGGTGAATCAACGTTTTGGTTCGCGCGCAAGCGAAGACCAATTTACAATTGATGTGTACAAAGGAGGAAATTATGCTACTGAAAATTTAGTTGATACCTTACTTTTAAATGCCAACTATTACTGGGATCTGTTTCAGGAAGATAATGTAAATTACCAGGATGGTAATACCGAAAGTATCTGGACTGCTCAAATTGATTATGAAGCGTATAAAACAGAAGATACTAAATCGAGGTTGTATTATGCGCGTATGTTTGGACCTGTTTTTCGCGATATTGCAAAAAATCATACAACAGGAACTTTAGAGAATGTTGGTGGTCGTGGTATCTCTCAGGTGAGTATTACAATGCTTACTCGCGATCTTGTATATGACGGAGAATATGCCGATGATATGCGTAATTCGGAAAGTGTTTTGCGTAGACGAGTTAAAGGAAATGTTGAATCTTCTGATTATTATTTGCAAGCAGTGCCTTGGGATGAAATGTACGGTTCAAGCGACGATGAAACAACTTACCGTAATAATACCAGCGAAATTTATCCGATTTCTTGTAAAATAGCGACCGATAAATTTACAGGTATTGAAGATGGTGAAAACAGAAGTAGTCTTTTCCGCGATGATTATATTATTCGTTTACCGGAAACCATCCTTTTGCGTGCCGAAGCAAAACAACGTTTAGGCAATAAATCAGGTGCTGCCGACGATGTAAACTTATTGCGTAACCGTGCTCAGTGTTCTTACCTGGTAACCGCTGCCGACATGGACGATGATTTCAATATGATTTTGGATGAACGTGCTCGTGAATTAGTGTATGAAGAAGCCCGCTGGAATACTTTATTACGTATGGGTGGAACAGTTGCTGTTGATCGTATTAGAGAATATGCGCACTGGACAGAAACTGCTGCAACTTTAACTTTCGACTATAATTTGTGGCCAATTCCAAATAATATTATTGACGCGAATAAAGATAATATCTGGGATCAAAACCCGGGATGGACTGATAAATAGATTTCATATAGTTTAGTTTAATGTTAGTTAAGAAGGTTGCTTTGTAAATTACCGGTTTAAGAGCCAGTAATTTATGTAGGCAACCTTTTTTTCTTTTCACGGAATTCAATTTTTAAATTTTATAATGAACCTAATCCGATTTCGATTTACTATAACCCGCTCGGAAATCTACAATCGTTCCGAAATTTCTTTTATTATCCCGACTTTTCTTGCAGCAGGCAAAAATGCAATACTTCAGAATTTTGTATCGTTTCTGCTAAAAATTAGCTGAAACAGTGTGGCGTTTTTGTCGAATTCTTGTTATAATTAGTTTTTAATAAAAAATATCTAAATATCTTATGAAGTTTTTAATCGGCTTCCTACTTTTTGCAACATTATTAAGTTGCTCGGCAGTGACAAGAGAACAAGCGCCTGTTTCAGAAAATATTGATACGCTAAGAGCAAATTTCCAGAATCCCGAATCCAAAACTGGCGTAAACTGCTGGTGGTGGTGGCTAAATGGAAATGTTACCAAAGAAGCTATTACCAAAGACCTGGAAGCCATGAAATTACGTAATTTTCAGGGCGCAATGGTTTTTGATGCCGGGGGGCATAATCAGCGTGGCAATAAAGACATTCCGGCAGGCCCATTATTTGGTTCTGATGAATGGAATGAGTTATTCGTTTTTGCCTTGGACGAAGCCCAAAGACTTGGCCTGGAAATAGGCTTTAATATACAAAGTGGCTGGAACCTTGGAGGACCTCGTGTTACTCCACAATTTACAGCAAAACAACTTACCTATTCCGAAACTAAAATTACCGGAAACCGGAAAATTTCAGTATCCCTTGCACAACCTCCTTCACGAAAAGACTTTTATGAAGACATTAAGGTGTTGGCATTTCCCTTAAAAAAAGAAAATATAACAAAGCAATTTATTTCCGAATTAGATTTAAAACTTGGGTATCACGAACTTGGCGGCTCGGCACCCGACACCCGCTTCCTTTTGGGGAATACAGAAAGAAGTGCGAGGAATAATGCCGGGTCAACTTATCTGGTAAAACAAAATGAAATTATTGATTTAAGCTCTAAAATGAGCGAAACAGGCAAGTTGGTTTGGGATGCTCCGGAAGGAGAATGGAATATAATGCGAATTGGCTTTACCTGCACCAACTCACACGTTTCTACATCAAGCGGAAATTGGCAAGGCAGCGTTTTGGACTATATGAGCACCGATGCCTTCGATTTTTACTGGAACGATGTGGTTGAACCAATTTTTGCTGCAGCTGGCGAACATGTTGGCACAACGCTGAAATATATGGAAACCGATAGCTGGGAATGCGGTGGAATGAACTGGACAGATAAATTTGCAGATGAGTTTCTTCGTTATCGTGGGTACGATATTTCATCTTATCTTCCAATTATTGCAGGTTATGTAATCGAAGATGTATCAACGTCTAATGCCTTTCTTGCTGATTTTAGAAAAACATTAGGCGATTTAGTTGCTTATAATCATTACGCGCGCTTTCAGCAATATGCACACAAATACAATATGGGCGTTCAGCCCGAATCAGCAGGACCTCATGCCGGCCCCCTTGATGGAATAAGAAATTATGGTTTTAGCGACATTGTTATGAGCGAGTTCTGGTCGCCGTCGCCACACCGCCCAAAAGATGAAAACCGTTTTTTCCTGAAACAGGCATCGTCGGCAGCACATATTTACGGTAAAAAAATAATTGGTGCAGAATCGTTTACTACCATCGGCCCGCACTGGAACGATGAGTTGTGGCACGATCAAAAGTCGGCATTCGACCACGAAATTTGTGTAGGTCTGAACCGTCTTTATTTTCATACCTTCACCTGTTCGCCACCGGAAATGGGCTTGCCTGGTCAGGAGTATTTTGCAGGCACGCACATTAACCCGCAGCTTACCTGGTGGCAACAGTCGGGGGCTTTTATCGATTATATTCATCGTACACAAACCATTGTTCAAAGCGGAAAATTTGTTGCCGATATTCTCTACTATTATGGCGATCATGTTCCCAATGTTTTTCCGTTTAAACATGCCGATCCGGCAGGAGCCATGCCCGGGTTTGATTACGATGTTACAGATGAAACTGTATTTCTTCAGCTAAAAATGAAGGACGGAAAAATTGTAGTTCCCGGAGGACTGGAATACCGGGTTTTGGTTTTGCCCGACCATAAAGTACTTTCGTTGCCTGTGCTGAAAAAGCTCGAACAACTTTTGCACGAAGGGGCACAGGTTATAGGATACAAACCGCTAAGTACTGCCAGTTTAGTAGGTGGAAATAAAGCCAAAAAACAATTTGCTGATTTGGTTGATAAAATTTGGGGAGCAGAAATAAATGAACAAGGGGAAAAACATTATGGGAAAGGTTACCTTGCCTGGGGAATAACAGCACGTGATTTTCTGTTGAAGAATGAGGTGGCAACTGATTTTAATGTTTTGGAATCCGATAGCAAAACCGATTTCGATTACATTCATTACACCATTAATGGGAAAGATGTGTATTTTGTTTCGAACCAAACCGAAGAACGTCAGAAAATAAATTGTCAGTTTCGGGTCAGTGGATATCAGCCCGAGTTGTGGGATGCACTAACAGGCGAAGTTCGTAAAGCCAATGCTTTTATTCAAAAAGATGCCTTAACAAGCCTCCCATTAACTTTAGAACCTTATGGGGCTGTTTTTGTGGTATTCAATACTAAAATTGAAAATGACAAACAAGGCAGTTCTTCACGTAATTATCCTGATTTTAAATCGTTGCTAGAGATTACAGGTCCATGGGAGGTAAGTTTCGATTCGCTGTGGGGTGGTCCCGAAACGGTGATTTTTCCGGAATTAACAGATTGGAGCCAACATATAAACGAAGGAATAAAATATTATTCGGGAGCAGCAGTTTACAGAAAAACTTTTAATATTAATTTTGAACCTGAAAAAAATAAACGATATTTCCTGCAATTGGGAAGCGTAAAAGATGTTGGTATTGCCGAGGTAAAGCTAAATGGAGTTAATAAAGGGATTCTTTGGACCAAACCATTTAGAACAGAAATTAGCCGGGAACTGCAAAAAGGAGAAAATAAGATTGAGGTTAAAGTGGTGAACTCGTGGTTTAACAGGGTTGCCGGCGATGAAATCGGACTCGACAGGAAACAATTCACATCAACCAATATTGTTTTGATAAACGACTTTAAAGGTCGGTCGCGCAAAGAAATTCCTCTGGAACCTTCTGGATTGTTAGGGCCGGTAAGCATAACCGAAGCTATTATCGATAAATAATTAAATGCAATAAAATAGGAATATGAAATTCAACTTCAAAATCAGAAAACAACTCTTGCTGCTAATAATGAGTCTCTTTGTTTTTAAGGGATTTTCTCAATCTGCGCAAGCTCCAAACGAATTAAGGTGCGATTTAATAAAATATAGCGAAGGTGTTTTTATCAATGGAGAATTGTCGCAAGTCCCCTTTGATGAGGTGGACAATATTGTAGAACCGGCAGAATTTGCGCTTATAAACAGTAAACAACCTGTTTTGTCGTGGAGTATTACCGATAGCAGAAACAATACTTTGCAAACAGCTTGTCAAGTTCAGCTTGCCTTGTCGCGCGAGGATTTTAAAGCACAGAATAATCTTTTATGGGACAGCGGAAAAACCAATACAAATCAATCATTAGTAAAATATAAGGGTAACGATATTCAGGCAAATACCAATTACTACTGGCGGGTTAAAATATGGAATAATCATGGCGAAGAAAGTCCGTGGTCGGAAATAAAAGGATTCAAAACAGGTGACGAACTGAAAGATTACAGCAGCGCATTTTACCCGCTTCAGCAAAGCGAAGAATTTCCTTTGTATACTAAAAAAATAAGTCCGGATTTACAGTTTGTGGATTTTGAAAAGGCAGCTTTTGGACGGGTAAAACTTACGGTTGATGCAAAAAACGAAGGCGATACGCTAAACGTAGCTTTTGGAGAAGTGCTTACAAAACATGGACGGATTGATGTCAACCCAGGCGGTTCGAGGCGTTATCGGAATGTGACTTTGCCCTTATTGCAAGGACGACACACCTATACCGTCACCATTAAAAAAGATAAGCGAAACACGCGCGAAAATGCCATTAAAATGCCCGAATACATTGGCGATGTTTATCCTTTCCGCTATTGCGAAATTAAAGGGAATGCCGAAGTTGTGCATATCTCGCGTGAGGTTGTTAACTATCCGTTTAACCAGTACAGCTCGTATTTCGAGTGCTCCAACCCTGTATTAAATGACATTTGGGAGTTTTGTAAATATTCTATAAAAGCGACAAGTTTTACAGGCATTTATGTTGACGGCGACCGGGAGCGTATTCCATACGAGGCCGATGCGTATATTAATCAATTATGCGATTATGGTGTGGACGATGAATATACTTTGGGCAGAAGAAGTCAGGAATATATGCTTTTTAAACCAACCTGGCCTACCGAATGGATTTTATCGTCGGTGCTAATGGCCTGGAAAGATTATTTATATACAGGAAATACCGATTTTATTCGCAAGTACTACCCCGAGTTAAAGCAAAAAGCTTTAACCAGCTTAACCGATAAGAATGGATTGATTAGCACCCGTACCGGGAAGATGACCAGGGAGGTACTCGATGCTGTTCATTTTAAGGGCAAGGAATTACGCGATATTGTCGACTGGCCGCATTCGGGAGGACTTGGATTAAGCATGGATGATTCGGGAGAAACCGATGGTTTTGTGTTTACCGATTACAATACGGTGGTAAACGCCTACCACAACAAAGCTCTTCAGGCCATGAGTGTAATGGCTGAAATTATTGGAGAAAAAGAGGAAAGTAAATATTACGCCAAACGTGCTGAAGACCACAAAAAGGCGTTCAATAAATTATTTTTCGATACTGACAAAGGATATTACAACGATGGAATTGATACCGACCACAGTGCTTTGCATTCGAATATGTTTGCGCTTACTTTTGGCCTGGTTCCCGAAGAACATGTAAAAACAGTTACCGATTTTGTAAAATCCCGCGGAATGTCCTGCAGCGTATATGGTTCGCAACATTTGTTAGATGCTGTTTATGCCGGCGAAAATGCAGCGTATGGTTTAGAGTTACTCACTGCAACTCACGACCGCGGATGGGCACACGCCATTTACGATGTAGGTACAACCATTACGCTGGAAGCCTGGGATAATAAGTATAAACCCAATCAGGACTGGAATCATGCCTGGGGAGCTGCCCCCGCAAATATAATTCCCATGCGTTTAATGGGTATAGAACCTTTGGAACCTGGTTTCGAAAAACTTAGAATTAAACCGCAACCAGCAGACCTGAATTGGGCGACTATTATTCATCCAACCATAAAAGGAGATGTTCGTTTGAGTTTTAAAAATAAACCAGGAGAGAGCTTTGTTATGAATGTTAACCTACCTGCCAATACCGTAGGCGAAGTGTGGATTCCGCTTTCTGGCGAAGGTAACTTTGTGCTGAAAATGAATGGTGAAATGGTAAAGGCGCAAAAAATCAGGAAATTTCTTGTTGTGGAAAACGTAGGTTCCGGGCAAAATATTTTTGAATTAAGTTATTAGAACAGGTTCAACAAACAGTAGGAATGGACTAATACAGAAAGAAGAATTTATGAAAAGAGCTGAAACTATTGTTTCAGCTCTTTTTTATAAAAAATTGTAATGGTCAGGTTTTTAGCCCCTTGTCGAAGGTGTGGCATTGCGCAAAATAACAATAAAATATTTTTTAGAGAGTGCATGAAAAGTAGGAAAGAATGGTATTAGAGTATTTTCGTATGATTTGAAATAAATGAAAAAGGTAATTTTATTAACAAAATAAAATTTATATTTGCATGCTTTTAGGAAATTAGAGGAGTGCAAATTATAAGCATTCTATTGCTGAGTTTTAATATTTTATAAAATATATTAATTGGCTTAATGTTGCAAAAATGTCTCTTCTGAACGGAAGTTATTTTCTTTTCGAATTGTTAACCCAAAAATGAAAATGGTAAAAGATATTCATGAAATTATCCAAGAGAACGAACTTATTGGAAACGACCCCCAGAAGGCACATCTCATAAGGTTCCACATGTACAAATCCATAGAGAAAGTTGTAAAGCAATTTAATCCCAAAGGAATAGGCTTAACTATTTCCGATTGGCGTCCGATCATAAGTAGTATGATGAAAGACGTGGATTTCTATAATTTAAGATATCCTGACTATGATATTCAAAATCTTGACAAGATTGCGGACAATAGTGTAGATGTTTTTTATTCTGAAATGGTTATGGAGCATATCGAAGATCCACAGAAGGCTGTTGATGAATCATATAGAATACTAAAACCTGGTGGTATATCAATTCACACTACGGTTTTTATAATGCCTTATCATCCGTGTCCTGTTGATTTAAGGCGTTTTTCACCAGATATGCTTGAACGTATGCACAATAAATATTCGAAGGTGATTACCGGAGGAAATGGGAACTGGCGATCGTTTATGGCATTGGGAATGCGCATAACGCGTTTACCTGTAAAATATCCTAATGGAAATATTTTTAGTTATCTTCTGAAAGGAGAGAATCCAAAATATATGATGACGACTTGGGTTGTGGCACAAAAGTGATTTTAGTAGATTTTTAGAACGATTTTTTTTTGAGAAAAGAATAATTTACCCATTTTTATCAGATATCATGGGATTTTATTAGTTTCAGGATGCTAATAAATATGAAATCTCTTAGCATTTAAAAGATATTTGTTATTTCGGGATGCCTGCCTGGTTCAGTAAAATTAGGGGAAGCATGGAGCCACTAGAAGTTATGCTGCAAGACTAAAAACGACATAGGTTAACTTGTTTTGAAAATTGGTCAAACTTTATTGGCAGTTTTATATTTTCATTACATTTGCTTCAATGTCCGGTTTAACAATAAATATTATATCGTTCGATATTCCTTACCCTGCTAATTACGGGGGTGCTATCGATATATTTTATAAAATTAAAACACTGCATAAACAGGGGGTTGAGATAATATTGCATTGTTTTAAATACAATAAACCGGAGCAGCCCGAACTGGAAAGGTATTGTAAACAGGTTATTTATTATCCGCGAAAAAGAGGAATTTTCTATCTTTTTTCCCGATTGCCGTACATTGTTATTACCCGGAAAAATAAATTATTACTTGCGAACCTTCAAAAAAATAAACACCCCATTTTATTCGAAGGGTTGCACTCTTGCTATTTTCTAAATTCGAAAGAATTACAAAACAGGCACAAACTGGTTCGTACCCACAACATTGAACACGATTATTACCGGGGTTTGCAAAAGGCCTCGGAAAACAGGATAAGAAAAATGTTTTATGCGCTGGAGTCGTGGAAGTTACGGCGGTATGAGGTCGTGCTTAAGCAGGCGGAAGCATTGGCTTGCATTTCGCCCAACGATGTTAAATATTATTCGGGGCAATGTAAGAATGTCCATTTTATTCCGGCTTTTCATTCGCTTACTACATTTTCGGTTAAACCCGGGAAGGGCAATTATTTTTTATACCACGGCAACCTTGCTGTGGAAGAAAACAGCAAAGCTGTTTTATTTTTATTGAACCAGGTTTTTAGTCAAACCAATGAAAAGTTGATTGTGACGGGTCGGCAACCCGGGAAGGCAATAATTGCCAAAGTAAAACAACTTTCAAATGTCGAAATTATAGCTAATCCGCCAGAGGAGAAGTTGAGCGAATTGCTCGAAAATGCGCATTGTTGTATATTACCCACATTTCAGCCAACAGGTATGAAATTAAAACTGCTTATTTCGCTTTTTGCTTCGAAACATGTACTTGTAAATGCGCCAATGGTTGAGAATACTGGCCTCGAAAGTTTGTGCGAGGTTGCCCTGACGGAAAATGATTTTATTCGGAAAATAAATAGCATTAAAAAGAAGCAGTTCTCGTACGAAATGATTGCTGAACGCAGAGAACGGCTCAAAGTTTTCACCAACGATTTTAACGGAACCCAACTTATAAAAATTCTGAGTAAACTATGATTAGAATATTTTTTGTCGGTTTAATAATTTTAAGTTTTACGTCTTTTGCAAGCTTATTTGCACAAGGCTATAGAATTGATGTTAGCTTGCCCGATGCAGCCAATCAGAAAGCACAACTTGCCTACCATTTTCTCGAAAAAGTTTATATACAAGATACTATTAGGCTTAATTCAGAAGGAGTGGGAACCTGGCAGGGGGATTCTCTTCTGCCGCAAGGCTTGTATAAAGTATATCTCGATAACGACCATCATTTCGATTTTCTTTTAGGAGCAGATCAGCAGTTTAGTATTGAGAATAAAACATTTGAATCGAAAAATGCAAAGATAAAAGGTGCTGTTGAAACCGAAGAGTTTGTGCGTTACCTTGTTTTTTTGCAGGACTTAAAAAGCCGTGGTTTGGAATTAAATAAGGAGTTAAAAACGGCTGACAAACAACAAAAAGAACAGATAAATAAGGAGCGGGAAAAGTTAAATAACGAAATGCTGGACTATCGGAGCAAAATTGTAAAAAAATATCCTGATTTCTTTCTCGCAAAATTCATGCTTGCCGATAAGCTCGAACAACTTGATATATCGTCCCTGCCCGCTGAGGTACAAAACAACGATTCGCTGCTGTTTAAAGCCCAGTTTCAGTTTCAGCTTAAACACTATTGGGACAACTTCGATTATACCGACGCGCGTTTTTTATATACACCGTTTTATAAAACAAAGATAGATACATGGTTTAATAAAGTGCTTTATCCGACCTACGACTCGGTTAAGCCTTATGTGTATAAGTTTTTAGAGGATGTAAAGTCAGAGAAGAGAATTTTTCAGTTTGCTACCTCGTATTTTCTAAACGCCAGTATTAACAGTAAAATTATGGGTATGGACGCCTTATTTGTTGACCTGGCACGCGACTTTTATTTGAGTGGCGAGGCTTTTTGGACTTCCGACGAATCGATGGAGGTAATCAGGGAAAATGTGCTTTTTATGCAGGATAACCTGATTGGAAAAACTGCTCCCGACTTGACCCTTGAAAGCTTCGATGGCGAATATGTTAACCTGCATCAAATCGATGCGAAGTTGACAATACTGGTTATATACGAACCCAATTGTTCGCATTGTAAAGTTTTTGTTCCCGAATTGTACAATGATGTTTATTTGCCAAACAAAGATAAGGGGTTGGAGGTGTATGCTATTTATTCGATGGACGACAAAGAGGAGTGGGGGAACTTTTTAACTAAGGAGAATTTGTTCGACTGGTTAAATGTTTGGGACGAACACCATGTTTCTCGCTTTAAAATTTTATACGATGGCCGAAAAACACCGGGCGTTTATCTATTGGATGAAAATAAAAAAATAATCGCTAAGAAATTGATGATTAGTCAGTTGAAAGCGTTGGTGGAAGAGAAATTGAACTAAGTTGCTCTTGTTTGGTTATTTTGATTGGCAGCATTATTTTCTAAAAATTTAATCAGACCTTTTGTATTTTTCAGTTGAAGATCAGTAAAAAGCATGTCATTAAAAATAACTAAAGAAGAAATATTAAATTTTCAAAAAGAGTGGGGAAACGCTTTGGTGCATATTGGAAAACTCTATCTTGAAAAAAAAGAATTGAAAGAAGCAGGAGAGCAACTGGTTGATAAATTTTATGCCTTTAACGAAGGTATTGTATTGTTTAAACCAACGAGAGCCGCACAAAAACAATTTCGTAACACCCCTGAAGGTGCCCTTTCTTATTTTATTGGCAACAATTCCAATTTTCCCGAAGATACTGGCTTCGCTCTTCAGCCATGGCTTAAAGTGAGATTCGAGAACCATGCTTTTATCTTAAATAATCATTCGGCCATTTCAATGGGAAATTACTTTTTTACCGACCCTAAAGGTTTCCATAAAAAGGTTGAATTTACCATTGGCTATATTCGTACAAAAACGGGCCAGATAAAAATAAATCTGCACCATTCTTCGCTTCCTTTCCGTCAATCGTCAGCAAGGTAATAAAACAAGCTGTGTGTTTGGGGTTATCGACCGGGGACAAATGAGAATTTTCGAGTCACATAAGTGTCTTCGTAATTAAATCGTACGAGATACACTCCCGGCGTATTCCCTGTCAGATTCAGGCCAATCTTGTGCGACTGAACAGATATAAATTCAACATCTATTTGCTGTCCAAGCATGTTAAAAACAGAAACGGTTTCCGGAAAAATTTCGCTATCCGATACAAGGGTTATTTGGGAGCTTGTCGGATTCGGATATATGGAAACATTAGCGGGTATATCTACCAGCGGAGTATCAGTAACGATGTTGCAATTGCAGGCTATTAGTTCTGTAACATTTACCATGGCATAATTTAGCGAGTTCGACTCCTTAAAGTTGTACCACTGGCTGTTTTGTTTATAATAAAAATGATTGGTTGAATTTTCATCGGTGCGCAGCGACTGGTATATTGCAAAGGTGTCTTGCTCATTAATGTTACTTAGCTCAAATCCCACAAAAAAAGTATCGGCAGGCTGAACGGTCTCACTAAAGGCAGTATAATTCATGGCATCTTCGGTAAACCCGTAAACATTCACCGTTTGGCTGTATATCAATGTTTCGGGATAGGCATTGCCATTGTACACTTTTAATGTAATTTGGCTTGTTGCTCCACCTGTTTTCAGGTCAAGTTTTCCAATCCCGAGCGAAATGCCGTCAAGAGTTTCGTCGCTACCAATATAAAAACGTTCAACATATTCGGTTATTCCCTGGTTATTTGTTCCGCCCCAATATCCTCCATATTCATTCAAAATGTTAGCATGTTCATCATCATCGTTAAGGTTTGTAAAAGCAGCACACAACTCTTCTCCCGAATTGAATTGTTTTCCGGCTAAAGATTCTGTTCCTGAATTTATCGGATCGAGCCAGCATTTTAATTGCTCGGTAGAATCAGAACGATAGTCCCATTGCATATTTATACGTGCAAAATAATCGTTGTAGGGATAACCACATTGAGCCTGTCCTCCGGTAAGTGTGCCAATTACGTTTTCACTGGTATTAAAAAGGGCTCCACCGGAAGAGCCTCCTTCTGTAACACCTTCATCCCATTTGGAAATTTTGTAGAACGCCTGAGATATATAAGAAGAGCTGAAATCTGTAATAGTTGGTGAATTGTAATCAGACGATATTTTTTTTATATCTCCCAGGGGATGGTGAATACTAGCCGACGAATCGGGTAAATTTTCACTTCTATCCCAGCCTGCATAGTACGGCCTGAATGAGGCAGGGGGCTCGTCGTCAAGCCTGACAAGGGCAAAGTCAAGGCTGTCGTATGTGGCTTTCATAATAGCTCCCGAGAGAGAATTAACAGGATCTCCATCAAGAGGCGCGCAATAAGGGCTTTCGTAGTTGAAGGTGTAAACAGTGGTTTCTGCATAATCCCATTCGTCATAACAATGTGCTGCCGATATAATGTAAGGTGTTTCATCTTCGGCGGTATTGTTCACCAGCGTTCCTGAACAGATTTCGGTGCCATCAACAATTAAGCGGCATACCGAATTTTTAACATCATCCCAGGCATCCCCGCTTTCGCAGTTTACATCTACATTGCATTCGCCCGAAGTACCTAAGGGCCTCCTGGTTGATTTTAAAATACCAATGAAATCGTGGTTCACACGTGCAATTTCAAAATTAACCGGCGTTCCCATTTCTTCAGGAACCTCGTATTGAATAGTTAGTTCGTTGCCACTTACAGGGGCTACTGCAAATTTTTTCGACGCTTTGTTATTTGCAGAAGTAAAAGCTCCTAAATAATGGTTCTCTTCTTCGTTGTAGATGAATAAACGCGTTCCATCGGCAAGCTGGAAATCGGAAAAAATAAGATTCAGCGATTTGGCATCTTCGGAGTAAATGCTGAGTTTCCATACATTATATCCGGCATCGGTTGTATACCATTGGCCCGAATTACCAGCATTTAATGCTACCTCGAAAGCATGGGCAAATTTAAAAGGCTTCAGTAAGTTGTCTGTCGAATTGTTTTTTTCAATAGCAGCATCAATTTCACTTTGCTCCAGAACAGGAAGGATAACTTTTATGTTTTTCGAACTTTTTAACGCTATTACCTGAAGAGGGAAACCCCCATGGGAAATTTGTCCAAACGAAATTTTGGATAGCAAAATAAGGTTAAAAAGTAAATATATAGAGAAACGCATCTTATCCGGCTATTGTAGATTAATTTAATTTATTGGGTGAAAAATACATAATTTTTGTACAGCAAGCATAGAAAGAGGGGTATTTTCAATAAATTGACGTAATTTAGATAAAGCGAACTCAAGTTATTTATCTAAAAACTATTGTTATGAAAAAGAAAAGTATCATTCCGGTTTTTATTTCAGTATTATTTGTACTTACTTTTATCGCTGTAGCTGCCCACGTTCCTGAGAAAAAACTAAATATGCCTGACGATGTTAAAGTTATTGTCGATAAATCGTGTTTTGGATGCCACAATACAGCGTCAAAAAATGAAGATGCCAGGGAAGAATTGGATTTTAAAAAATTGAGCAAACTGTCAACAATAAAAAAAATAAGTGCGTTTAAAAAAATTGGCGAAACGATTAAAAATGATGAGATGCCGCCTGCGCGTTTTTTAGAAAAATTTCCGGATAAAAAACTTACGGAAAAAGAAAAGCAACGTATGTTGGAATGGTCGAAAAGTGAAGCAGAAGCATTGGTAAAGAGTAAGTAACATGCGAAAAATATCCCGGTTTATTTTAGTGAATGTAGTTTTGGCTTTTATTGTTATTCAGTTTTTTCAACCGCTCAAAAACAAGAGTAAAGATACGTCGGGGCATATTTTTCAGCACGCACAAGTCCCCGAATCAATTAAAAATACCTTGACGGAGGCCTGTCTCGATTGTCATTCGAATAATACCCGTTACTCCTGGTATCATAACATTGCTCCGGTTTCGTGGATGGTAAATAAACATATTATTGAAGGAAAAGAACACCTTAACTTTTCGAATTGGGACAAAAGAGATGTGTTCGATAAAATTACTGTGCTCGAAGAAATTTGCCAGGAAACTGAGCGACATACCATGCCGCTGAAATCGTATAGAATTATTCATCCTAAGGCAAAGCTAAACGATGAACAGATTGCCGAATTATGCGCTTTTACAACCCGGCTCAGCGAGGAATTACTGGCATCGGCTATTGAAAATTGAAAGCAGGATTAGCCCAATTGTAGAATTCATTTATCTTTACCTTTTAAATAAATTAGTATGAAGGTATTGGTAATGTATGTCGATGAGTTTGCTTATCAACCATCGCAAAAAAATCTGGAAGAAGCCGAAGATATAACCGAAGGTGCCCGGTTTAAGGATTCGATTTTGGCTTTTATACAAGTTGAAAATAGTGATGAGGAAAAGGACGTTAAAAGCAGGGAAAAGAAACTGGTAAACCACCTAAAATGGACTGCTCGTAAGAACAACTGCAAAAGTGTAATTCTTCATTCATTCGCGCATCTTTCCGAATCGAAGGCATCGGTTGAATTCACAAAAGAACTTTTCTGTTTGGCTGAAAAAAGATTACAAAATGCCGATTTTCAAACCGCTCAAACTCCTTTTGGCTATTTTCTCGATTTAGATATTAAAGCTCCGGGCTTTTCGCTGGCCCGTATTTGGGCAACCTTGTAGTTACGGTTATGGCAATTGACCTCAAAATGCAGCATGTAAATTGATTAATGCGCATATCACAAAGCGCATTTTAGGGTCAAATCGTAATTAAGCGACTGCCAAAGAACCCCGACAGCGACTTTCTTTATGCCTCATGTTTCGCGCTTCCAACTTTAAACTATCTTTGCCAATAAATAAGTAATGCATGAAGTTTGAAGATTATTCCATTTCGTACGAAATAAAAAAGAACCTTGCCAAACAGGGTTTTCGCCGGCCTACTGATATTCAGTTCAAAGCCATTCCGCCTGTATTAAAAGGCGAGGATGTTTTAGCCATTGCCCAAACCGGAACCGGAAAAACGGCGGCTTTTGCTATTCCGGTAATCCATAAAATTCAACAGGCAAAAAAACAACAGCATACAAGTGGAATAAGCTGTCTGGTAATGGCACCTACTCACGAACTTGCCCAACAAATTACCGGGGTTTTTAAAGAGCTGGCCAACAACACGGGGGTAAGGATAACCGGTATTATCGGGGGTGTTGAACAAGAACCGCAAATTGCAAAACTCGAAAAGGGTGTTGATATTTTAGTCGCTACTCCCGGACGATTATTCGACCTGGTGAGTCAGGGGCATCTGAAATTATATGCAGTGAAAACTTTAATCCTCGACGAGGCCGACCACATGCTCGATCTTGGTTTTATAAAAGATATTAACGACCTTATCCGTTTCCTTCCCAACAAACGTCAAACACTTTTCTTTTCGGCAACCATAAACCCGAAAATTAAAAAACTTGCCTATTCGCTGGTAAGCAAACCCATTCGAATACAGGTTTCACCTAAAGATCCGGTGGCAAAAAACATCGAGCATAAAGTGGCTTTTATCGAAATGGACGATAAACGTGCTTTTCTCGAACGATTGGTAACTGAAAATCCGGAAGCAAAAATTTTAGTATTTGTTCGGACAAAAGTTAGAGCCGAACGTGTAAAAAAAGCAATGGAGAGGGTTAATATTTTTGGAGATACTATCCACAGCGATAAAACCCAGGATGAACGTAACCAAACATTTACAAGTTTTAAAAGCGGAGAATTAAAACTACTAATTGCAACCGATGTAAGTGCCCGCGGAATTGATATTCCAAATGTTGATTTTGTGGTGAACTATGATTTGCCCGAAGTTGCCGAAAATTATGTACATCGGGTGGGACGAACAGGCCGTGCCAATAAAAAAGGCCAGGCGGTTTCGTTTTGCAGTTCCGAAGAGAAAGAGATGCTTAAAGAAATAGAATCTTTCTTAGATAAAGAGATTATGGTTCTAGAGATTGAACAAAAGGATTACCAGGAAACACTCGATTTTACAAAAGACACCGATTATAACTGGAAGAAGTTAATGCGCGATAACGACAAGGAGATTCGGGAAATGAAAAAAAAGAAGAAAAAAAAATAGAAAAATTGGTGATAGTTCCCTTGCTTGGAGGATGCTAATCTTTGGTATAAATTGGCTTAAAAAAAAGACAACAGAGTTTAAAAATAGCTGTGTAAATTTTATCAACTTAATTGTATTTCAAAATCTCTTCAATTGTAAAAAGCAAATTAAAATTTTTTAAAATAAAACTTGTTATTAGTCGAAAATTTAATTGGAATTATGTTAGGCTGATTTTCAGTTAATTATTGCAAGAACCCAAAGAGGTAAACACATAAAGGTTTTTGTTGTTGGAAATGATTCTTTACATTCATCATTTATCTTTTTACCTTGTAATTATTTTCCGGTATAATACTATGGTTAAGCATCCAGATTCTTCAATTTATGAGAATATTAGCAAGGGCAGTGAAGCCGATTTTAATAGCTTGTTTGATAGGTATTATACCCCGTTGTGTTTTTTTGGAAATAGGCACCTGAACGATATGGATTTGTCGCGTTCTGTTGTGCAGGATGTTTTTATCGATTTGTGGGAGAAGCGTGATAAGCTTAAGATCAATTATTCTGTAAAATCGTATTTATACAATGCTGTCCGCAACCGTTCTATTGATTATTTAAGAAAAGAAAAGGTAATTATTCCGTTAAGCGACAGTTTGGGCGATTTGCAGGAGGCTCCTTTCCAGGATTTGGTAGAAGAGGCTGAACTAAACAACCGCATAAACTCTACCATAAACAAACTTCCGGAAAGATGCCGTGAAGTATTTGTTTTATGCCGTTTCGAGGGCTTGAAATATGCCGAAATTGCCGAAAAAATGAATATATCGGTTAAAACGGTGGAAATGCAAATGGGAATTGCATTAAAAAAATTACGCAAAAGTTTGTCTGATTACCAGATGGTTAACTTGCTTGTTTTTATTCGTTCGAAAAAAAAATGAAAACAACTACAGGGTAAGCTCAATCTTCTTCGTCATAGCTCTGAACTGAATAATAAGACGAAGTGAATCAAAACTTATATGATATTGATATTCTCATAGGTAAATGTATTTCTGGAAATGCGACCTCGGAGGAGATTTCTTCGCTGAAAGTATGGAAAGCAGCTTCTCCTGAAAATCTGAAAACATACAATACAACTGTTAACGCTTGGAGAAAAAGTAAAAATTGGCTTCCAAATTCTCAAGTGCAAACCGACAAGGCAACGCTTCAGCAAGAAATGAATAAAAGGTTGTCGTTACAGGTTTATAAACTCCGTAGAAATTCTCAACTCTTTAAAATAGCAGCGGTGCTTGCTTTTCCAATTGCGCTGGCCCTAAGTTGGTTTGTCTTTCAAAATATAAACAATGAACAGCAGCAGGCTCAGTTTTGCGAAATTTCAGCCCCCAAAGGACATGTTTCAAAATGTATTTTGCCCGATGGCTCCGAAGTATGGATCAATACCAATTCTTCTATTTCGTACAATACAACTACTTTCAACAAAACGAACAGAGAAATAGAAGTTAGTGGCGAAGCTTTTTTTAAAGTCAGTAAGGATAAGAGAAAGCCATTTGTTGTAAAAAATTCGCTGGCAGACATTGTCGTTACCGGAACCGAGTTTAACGTAAAATCATATCCGGGTTTTGATATTTTTGAAACCGTTCTGGCTGAAGGAAATATAGAGTTGCATTTAAAATCGACACAGCAACAAATTATAGAACTCGCTCCCGGAGAACATGCTGTTTTTAATTCGAATAAAAAAGAAGTGAAGATTAACAAGGTTGATCCGGACATATATTCATCGTGGCGCAATGGCGAAATCCTGTTTAAAGATGCTACCCTAAAAGATTTAATTGTGGAGCTGGAACGCATATACGATATCCGCTTCCATCTTGATGAAGAAGATTTGGGGAAATACCGTTTTCGCGGAATGTTTAGTTACAATAACAACTTAATTGATGCGCTCGAAAAAATTAAAAAGACCGCGGGCATGGACTACTACATCGAAAACAAGGAGGTGTGGATTAGAAGCAAGAATAGCAAATGAACGGAAAACTCAAATAATAGATTTCAACAAACTAATAACTGAACAATAACAAACCAAAAACTGAATAGCTTATGAAATAACTACCAAAAAATTACTTCAAGATTGGTTAGATCGTACTAAATAAAAGAGGGAATTTTTGCGGAATCCCCTCTTCTGAAATTTCTTTAGCAATTAGCCAAATCAATTTATTAATTAAAACAATTCAAATTTATGAAAAAAAAACTACGGCCAACGGGATTGGGAAAATTCCGTGCCAAAAAACTGTTGTTAATTATGAGATTAACCATATTTCTAATCGTGCTGTCGGTATTTTCTTCGACCGCTAGCGTTTATTCGCAAAGCACCAAGCTAACGGTGAAGATGAAAAACAGCCGCATTGCTGATGTTTTCGACGCTATTGAGCAACAATCGGAATTTTATTTCTTTTATAACCGCGATCACTTCGACGATAACCAACTGGTGACGGTTGATTTTGAAGGGAAAAAAATCGAACAGGTTTTAGACCAAATGTTTGAAGGGCAGGGAGTGAATTATGAAATTGTTGACCGGAATATACTAATAAAAGTTGACAGATTTTTTCCTGGAGTTTCACAGATTAGCCAACAAAATAAGGTTAGCGGAAAAATTACCGACGAAAGTGGAGAACCGCTGCCTGGTGATACAGTTGTTATAAAAGGAACAACAAAAGGTACCGTAACCAATATGGATGGAGTTTATTCTCTTGCTTCGGTTTCTCCCGATGATGTACTGCAATTTTCTTTCGTGGGAATGCTTTCTCAGGAAATAACTGTTGGTAACCAATCTTCTATCAACGTTACCTTAATGATGGATGCCATTGGTATTGAAGAAGTGGTTGCCGTAGGTTATGCCACGCAGAAAAAAGTTAACCTTACCGGTTCGGTGGGTACAGTCGATATGGAAGTATTAGAATCGCGGCCGGTTACATCAGCCGTGCAAATGTTGCAGGGCGTTGTTCCTGGTTTAAATATTACACAAGGTGGTGGAACCGACTTAACATCGTCTCCTTCAATTAATATTAGGGGTATTGCAACCATTGGTGAAGGCTCAACCGGCAGCCCCCTTGTTTTAATTGATGGTATGGAAGGGGATATTAGTGCCATTAACCCACAGGATATTGAAAATATTTCGGTACTAAAAGATGCTGCAGCTTCTTCTATTTACGGTTCGAGAGCTCCTTTTGGGGTTATTTTGGTTACCACAAAATCGGGTAAAAAAGGTGAAACACAAATTAATTACAACAGTAATTTTCGTTTGAATTCACCACTCAATATGCCCGAAATGATGAATTCTTTAGATTTTGCAACTTATTTTAACGATGCGGGTATTAACGCGGGGCAAACAGTAACGTTTAGCGACGAAAGATTAGAGCGTATCGAGCAATATATGAATGGTGAAATTGATGCATCTACTACTATCGATGAACGTAATGGCTACAAGTGGAACCCGGGTTACCGCGATGGTAACGCCAATGTTGACTGGTACGATGCCCTGTTCCGTGACCAGGTAATGTCGCAAGAACACAATATTAGTATTAGCGGAGGAAGCGATAAATTAAGATTTTATGGCTCGGGTAACTACCTTGGCCAAGACGGATTTATGCAATTTAACCAGGATAAATTCAAACGTTATACCACTACTATAAAACTAAGCGGCGATATAACCGACAAGGTAACGGTAAATCTTTCTTCACGTTTTGTACGTGAAGACTATACAAGGCCCACACAATTAACAAGTGGCAGCCTGTTCCAGAATCTTGCACGACAAGGTTGGCCTGTATTACCCCTTTATGATCCCAATGGTTACTTGTTCGATTCTCCTTCGCCTGCTTTGGGCTTGCGCGATGGAGGTGACCATACTACTCAAGACGACTACTTGTACCAGCAAGGACAGATTATTTTTGAGCCTATTAAAGGATGGAAGATTTTTGGTGATGTAAATTATCGTACGCATAATAAAATGACTCACTATGAGCAGCTTGTTACGTATAATCACGATATTTATGGTAATCCGTACGCTTCAGATAAAACCTCAGGGGTTTACGAATATGCTTATCGCGAAAACTACTACAGCTCGAATGTGTATTCTGAATACATGAAGAGCTTGAGAGGAGGGCACAACTTCAAGGTAATGCTAGGTTTCCAGGCCGAACTAAATAAACGCCGTAATTTCTCGGCTTACCAGCAGGGGATTATTGTTCCGGAATTGACAGCCCTGGATGTAACTTCAGGAACCGATTATAATGGAAATACCGTTTCACCGGAAGTCTCAGGGATTTATAAAAATTGGTCGACAACCGGTTATTTTGGGCGTTTAAATTACAACTTTAACGAAAAATACTTATTGGAAGTAAATATGCGCTACGATGGTACTTCTCGTTTCCGTGAAGATAAACGCTGGCAAATGTTCCCTTCTTTCTCAGCCGGCTGGAATATGGCTAAAGAAAATTTCTGGGGAGGTTTGGAAAGTTTTATCCCTTATATGAAACTTCGGGGATCGTATGGAGAATTGGGTAACCAAAATACCAGCGATTGGTATCCAACCTATCAGATAATGGAGGTCGGAGCAGCAGATGGAAGCTGGTTGGTTAACGGTTTACAACCAAATACCGCAACAGCTCCTGAATTAGTAAGTCAGTATCTTACCTGGGAACGTATCAGAAGCTGGAATGTCGGTTTGGACTTCCACATGTTCGATAACCATTTAAGTACCAGTTTCGATTACTATACCCGTTATACCGACGATATGGTTGGGCCGGCTCAGGAATTACCTTTAACATTGGGTACCGATGTTCCTGATTTGAACAATACCGACCTTAAAACCTATGGTTTCGAATTGGATATTACCTGGAACGATCGTCTGGATAATGGTCTGGGGTATTCGGTGAAGTTTATGTTAGCTGATTCGCAAACTAAAATTACTCGTTATCCAAACCCAACCGGAACATTAAGTTCGTACCGAGAAGGACAAATGATGGGTGAAATTTGGGGAATGGAAACCATAGGTATTGCTAAAACCGACGAAGAAATGAATACCCATTTGTCAAGCCTACAAAACGGCGGGCAGGATGCATTGGGAACAGGTTGGCAAGCTGGAGATATTATGTATGCTGACTTAAATGGTGATGGTAAAATTGATAAAGGTGCGCAAACTGAGGATGACCATGGAGACATGAAGATTATTGGTAATAGCACTGCTCGTTACAATTTTGGACTCGATTTAAGTGCGAATTACAAAGGTTTCGATTTCAGAGCGTTCTTCCAGGGTATATTGAAACGCGATTATTACCAGAATAGTGATTATTTCTGGGGTGTAAGTGGAAATAAATGGTGGTCAACCGGTATGGTAGAACACAAAGATTATTTTAGAGATGATGAGACTCATCGATTGGGTTTAAACCTCGACTCTTATTACCCTCGTCCATATTTTGGATCCAATGCCAATAAATACCGAATGGCACAATCAAAATATGTACAGGATGCTTCTTATATCCGTCTAAAAAATGTTCAACTCGGATATACACTTCCTTCTTCATTGGTTCAAAAAGTTGGCTTAGGAAAAGTTAGGTTGTTTGTTTCAGGTGAAAACCTATTTACACTGACCCAAATGAGTACCATTTTCGACCCTGAAACCATTGGTGGTGGCTGGGGAGGTAATGTTTATCCGCTATCGAAAGTTTATGCATTTGGCTTATCAGTTAACTTTTAATGGTATTCAAAATGAATAAAAAATACAATATTATGAATCAAATGAAAAAATATATAGTAGCCCTTTTTGTGGGGCTAACAGCAATATTCTCGTCGTGTACAAACGAGTTTCTTGATGAAGAACCACTAGCAGACATTACTCCCGAGCAGTACCTTTGGGAAGAATCGCAGTTGGCAGCCTATACCATTGAACAATACATCGATATTTTCCCTTCGCATTCCAACTGGTCGTATGGTACTTTTGGAGAAGATGGCAATACTGATAATATGGCTGCTACCAATTATGCCGATAAATATACGCCGGGTATGGTAAAAGTTCCCCAAACCGGTGGAAACTGGGAATTTACAAATATTTATAATGTGAATTATTATTTGGAAACTGTGGTTCCCCGTTGGGAAGCCGGTGAAATTTCGGGAACGGCAGAAAATATAGACCACTATGTTGGAGAAGGTTACTTTTTACGCGCCTTTGAGTATTTTGAAAAAGTAAAAGCTTTTGGTGATTTCCCTATTATTACTGAAGTACTTGCCGATGATTTGGAAATATTAACCGAAGCTAGTAAGCGATACCCACAAAGCGAAGTGGTACGTTTTATCCTTGAAGATTTGGATAAAGCCATTGAGCTTTTGCAAGATGATCCAATTGATGGGAATGGCAACCGTCTTTCAAAATATGCTGCATTATTATTTAAATCGAGAGTAGCTTTATACGAAGCTACCTGGTTAAAATACTTTAGCGGGACAGCCTATGTCCCCAATGGTTCGGGTTGGCCGGGAGCTGATAAAGACTACAACAGTGGTTACCAATACCAGGCAGGTAGCATCGATGCCGAAATTGACTGGCTACTTGGTGAAGCAATGAGCGCTGCAAGTGCAGTTGCCGATGCGATAGCTTTAGTTACCAATAATGGTGTTTTGCAACAAACAACCACCGATGCAACAAATCCTTACCTCGATATGTTTGGCGACGATGATATGTCGGGTTACAGCGAAGTGTTGTTGTGGAGAGCATACGATGATGGCCTTGGTTTTACTCACAATGTTGTTAATACTGCTGCTGGCAACAATTCCGGAAACGGAACTACCAAAGGGATGGTTGATGCCTTTTTAATGAGTAATGGCTTACCTATTTACGATGCATCATCGGGGTATCACGGCGACGACTATATTTCAGATGTACGTACCGACCGTGATCAACGTTTGTGGCTGTTCTTAAAAGAGCCAGGACAAACCAACCTGATTTTTAACCTCGATGCCGGAACACATGGTATTCAAACCGAAGCAGAGCCTCCAGGTATTGCCGGTAGTGGTACTTCTAATTATACAACCGGTTATGCTTTACGTAAAGGAATCAATTACGATGGTATTCATACCGATAATGGCGGGGCTTTTACTGGTGCAATTGTATTCCGTGCTTCTGAGGCTTACTTAAACTACATAGAAGCCTGTTACGAGAAAAATGGTTCAATTGATGGAACTGCTGATACCTATTGGAAAGCACTACGTGCACGTGCCGGTGTTGACGAAGATTATACTAAAACCATTGCAGCTACTATAATGACTGAAGAAGCGAAAGGCGACTGGGGTGCTTATTCTGCAGGCGAATTAGTTGATGCGACACTTTACAACATCCGCCGCGAACGCCGTTGCGAATTAATGGCAGAAGCTCACCGAGAATCGGATCTTAGACGCTGGCGTGCAATGGATCAAATGATTACGGAACCATACCACGTTGAAGGTTTTAAATTATGGGGTCCAATGCAGGAATGGTACAAAGATGAGAATGGAGATTTTACGATTAAGTGGGGAACCTCAACCTCAACAGTTTCTTCTCCAGATTTAAGTGACTATCTAAGACCTTACGAAATTGTTGGAGGAGAGTTGGTTTACAATGGCTATGAGTGGCACATGGCCCATTACCTTGAGCCAATTGCAATTCAGCAGTTTTTAATTACTTCGGAAGGTAACGATGTTACAACCTCTCCAATCTATCAAAACCCTGATTGGCCAACTGAAGCTAATTTAGGTCCGATAGGTCTATAATAACTCTAAATTTAAACGGCCTCTCTCAATGAATTGCGAGAGGCCGTTTTTGTTACTAGTCTTGTGTCATGTTCGAAATAATACTTGTATTCTTCTTTATGGTAAGCCAATTGCGATACCCGTTTAGGATATTAATACTACTATCAGAAGGGGAATTTTATCCAAAAACAGCATAGCACAGGATAAGGAAGAATCATTTGTTCAGTTAATTCGCGAAAATGGGAAAATTTGTGCTGTTATCTAACACACGACCCGCCCATCAATAATCAATGTGAACCATTAATGATATAGCATATACATAATTAACTAAATAATTCATGAAACTCTTTTTTAAATTTATCCTGTTTGCAGTTGTAGCTGCAAGCTTATTTTCATCCTGCAAGAAAGAACAAAAACGTCCTAACTTTTTATTCGTGTTGGTTGACGATCAATCGCCTTTCGATCTGAAAATTTACGATGCCAAATCCATCCTGGAAACACCGAATATTGATAAACTGGCCGAAAGCGGAATGGTGTTCGAAAGTTCCCGGCATATGGGATCAATGAATGGAGCTGTTTGTACTCCTTCGCGCCATATGATTATGAGTGGACGTACCGTATGGCATTTGCCTGCCAGTGCCGGAAAAATGCCGGAATATATGTGCCCCGACAGCCTGGAATTACAAACCATTGGCGCAGTGTTCAACAGGGCGGGATATAAAACTATGCGCACCTGTAAAAAAGGTAATTCGTTTGCCGCTGCAAACGAGCAATTTACCGTGGTGCACGATGCAACAAAACGAGGAGGAACCGAAGAAACCGGAAGTGCCTGGCACGCCAAACAGGTGTTAAATTACTTAAACGAAAGAGTTGACAAACAAGATACTGATCCGTTTTTCATTTATTTCGGATTCTCTCACCCTCATGATACCCGCAACGGAACGCCTGAATTACTGGCAAAGTACGGAGCTGTAAATCACACCGATGAAAACAGTCTGCCTCCTGCCAATCCAAAACAACCGGCTTTGCAAGAGAATTATTTGCCAGCGCATCCCTTCTTTCACGGGCACCCAGGGTTAAGAGACGAAGAGCGGGTGAGTGGCGTTTGGAAAAATCGCGACGAACAAACCATTCGCAATGAATTAGGAAGGGAGTATGCCTGCGATGAAAATATTGATATACAGCTTGGTAAGGTTTTGAAAAAGCTGGAAGAAATGGGTGAGCTTGACAATACTTACATTGTTTATACTGCCGACCATGGAATCTCAATTGGCCGACATGGTTTAACCGGAAAACAAAACTTATACGAACAAACCTGGCGCGTTCCTTTAATTGTGAAAGGGCCCGGAATTAAACCCGGTAAACGTGTTGAAGGAAATGTTTACCTGCTCGA
This sequence comes from Draconibacterium sp., assembly GCA_041583785.1. GTDB lineage: Bacteria > Bacteroidota > Bacteroidia > Bacteroidales > Prolixibacteraceae > Draconibacterium. Next base: position 133,294 of record JBFHFE010000003.1, read on the forward strand.
TTTATTGCCTACTTTTTGTGATCTTGCGGGAATTGAAATTCCTGAAACCGTTGACGGAAAAAGTTTTAAGCCGGTGCTGGAAGGAAATCAGAATACCATTCGCGACGTTATGTACGGTGTGTATTGTGGAGGTACAAAACCCGGAATACGCTGCGTAAAGAAAGGCGATTGGAAATTAGTAAAGTGGGATGTGATGGATGGTGCCATTCACGAAACTCAGTTGTTTAACCTGGCAGAAAATCCGCATGAGTACCTGCCTGAACACGGTAAAACAGGTGAAATGGAAACCAATCTGGCCGACAATCCGAAGTATGCTGAAAAACGGGCAGAAATGGAAGCTTTATTGCTCGAGCAAATGGAGAAATATGACGATCCTTATCGTCTTTGGGACCAACAAAAATAAGCATTGCATAAAAAAGGAATAGAAGTGTTGTAGATGTTGGTCGTCTTGTTAGAAGCAGACATACTGCAGCTCTTTTATAATTCTCGAAGGAACTTAAAACGGGTGTTATCCCAATTTTAATATAAAATGCGGCAGTGGATATGCAGATTATTTTTCGTTTGTACAAGGAGATAAAAGGATAGAATAGTCAACGCTATGGCTCCATTTTTCAACCACGTAGAAATGAAATAGCAGCAATTTATAGGCGGTATTTTGTGGTCCAATTGGGATTGTTCATCAGTAGATTTGTGTACAAGCAAAATCTATAGGAATAGAGTACCAAAAACCGTGTAAGTACTGTAGGGTATAAAAAACTAATATAATGATTATGGATAGAAGAAACTTTTTAAACTTAACTGCAGCGGCTGGAGCGGGAACTTTATTATTGCCGGGATGTATGGGGAAATCACAAACTCATATTCCAGCCTTTTTAAAAGAATATAAAGAGCTTTTCAATAAAGACCCACGCCAGGCCGCAATTGAATGGTTCCGCAATGCGCGTTACGGTATGTTTATTCATTATGGTTTGTATTCTATTCCCGGCCGTGGCGAATGGGTACAATTAGAAAGTAAAATGCACGTGGCCGATTATGCAAAACTGGCCGATAAGTTTACAGCCGAAAAATTCGATGCCGATTTTATAACTGATTTGGCCTTGGAGGCTGAAATGAAATATATAAATATCACCACACGCCATCACGATAGTTTCTGTTTGTGGGATACAAAATTTACTGATTTTAAAAGTACCAACACACCAGCAAAGAGAGACCTGGTTGCTGAACTTTATGAGCAGTGTAACAAAAAGGGATTAGGCCTTTATTTATACTATTCACATGGTCGCGATTGGCGTCATCCGCATGCTCCCAATAACGACAAATGGGGCGGAAGTGCACGTCCGAAATATGAAACGCCTGAACCTTTTTATAAATATGGCGAAGAGAATGACCTGAATAAATACTTAGACTTTATGACCAATCAGGTGGATGAGTTGTTAACCATGTTTCCCGATGTAGGTGCTATTTGGCTCGATGGTTTTGCCACCCCGGCATCAGGAGATCGTTCGCTTTTTAAATGTCAGGACTTGTATGATATGATTCATGCCAAGCAGCCACATATGTTGGTATCGTATAAGCAAGGTATGTTGGGAACTGAAGATTTTTTAGCACCTGAACGTAAATATAAATCAGACAGTAAACCCGAAAAACCATTGGAGATATGCGACCACCTGCAACGTAACAAGTGGGGCTATGCTTCGGAACAGGATGGAAAACATAAATCAAAGGAAGAGGTAATTGAAATGCTGAAAAGAGCAGATAGTTATCCTGCAAATTTGTTGTTGAATACAGGTCCGCTTCCTTCAGGAGAAATGCACCCCGAAGATGTTAAAGTATTGCGCGAAGTAGGGCAAGAAATTCGTAGCAAAGGCTGGGACGATATTTTAAAAGCATAAGTTAAAATTAACAAGTCAGAAACATAGTAAATATTAGAATTTTAGAAGACATGATGAAGAGTATTTTAGTAGTAGTTTGTTTATTCATTTTTGCAGGAGTTTATGCCGGAGAATTACGTTTGGGTTCGCCTTTTACCGAGCATGCTGTTTTACAACGCAATATGCCCATTCAGGTGTGGGGCGAAGCTGCGCCTGAAGCCGAAGTTGTGGTTGCTTTTAGCAATGTAAACGTTAGTGTGAAAGCTGGTAAGGAAGGTAAATGGCAGGCAACTTTACCCAAACAAAAAGCCGGAGGTCCTTATAAATTAAAAGTAAGTTCAGGCCAAGAGGTAATTGAGTTTTCGGATGTAATGGTTGGCGAAGTTTGGATTTGTTCGGGACAATCGAATATGTTCATGTCGTACAAAAATGTTCCCGAGATTGATAGCTTGCGAGCAACTGCTAAAAATATTAGGGCCTTTCAGTTTAAAAATACAGTAGCTTTCGAGGAGCAAGACTACATCGATGGCGAATGGCAACTGGAAGTGCCAAATAGTGCTGTGGCTTTTTCGTTTGCCTATTTTCTGGAAGAAGCTACCGACGTTCCGGTGGGTATTATTTTAACTTGCTGGGGAAGCTCATCGCTCGAAGGCTGGATGCCCCGCGACATGACAGAAAAACTCCCTCACTTCAAAAACATCATGGAAAAATTTGATGCCGATGCAGAAAAAAAAGCCAAAATCGATAGTATTTTAACCGTTGAAGAGCGCTCAACGCGTGGCGATATTTTCCTGCGTACCCAGCCTAACATTATATACAATGCCATGATGAAACCTTTTGCCCCGTATTCATGTCGTGGAATAGTTTGGTACCAGGGCGAGGCCAATGCGAATAAAATTGATGGCATGCTGCAATATGGCAAATCTCTTCCATTGTGGATACAACGTTTACGTCAGGAATGGAATAAACCCGATTTGCATTTTCTGGGCGTTATGTTGCCTGGCTATGGAAAACAGTTAAAGCCGCTGGAGTTAACAGATAGCCTGATGGAGAGTCCTGAAGCTTTATCGTGGGCATGGATGCGCGAATCGCAATGCAAAGCCCTGGAGTTACCTTACACCGGAATTGCGACGACCATCGATTTGGGATTAAAAACAAATATTCATCCTATTGATAAATTGCCCATTGGACAACGCCTTGCACTACTTGCACAGAAAAATACGCTGGGTAAAAAAGTGGTGGCCGATGGTCCTGTGCTAAATAAAGTTTCGCAAAATGGGAACTCAATCGTCGTATCTTATAAAAATGCAAAAGGATTAAAAACATTGGATGGGAAAACACCGACAGCATTTTGGGTGGCCGACGAAACTCAAAACTGGGCGCGTGCAAATGCCACTATTAAAGGCAAAAAAGTGGTTTTAAATTCAAACGAAGTGAAACAACCGCTGTATGTGCGCTATGCTTTTTCGGCTATGCCTAAAGTTAATTTGGTGAATGGAGCCGGTTTGCCGGCCCGTCCGTTTCGAACCGATGTTTTCCTACCTGAATAATATTATTTCTCGCTTCACCTGTAATCCTTTTGTTTTGCAGGATGAGTGCAGATGAAGTGAGAAACAAACAAAATTGAACTAAAATTTATAGACATCTATACATATCAGTAATGGGAGCTAAAACTTTAAAGAAGTTATTTTATACAAATATCTTCATATGCATTTTTATTGGTCTTTTTAAAATTGCAGATGCTCAGTCGCTTAGTGTAGACGCAACTGATTATAAACAAACCATTGATATGATAGGTGGCGATATGGAGCGCAGTTCAAATGCCATTCAGAGTGCTCAAAACAAAGATGAAATTATAGATTGGGCATTTAAAGACATTGACTTTAATGTTTGCAGGGTTCGGTATGATAAGAGTCAGGAACTGGTAGAAGGCTCTAAAAATTGGGATTTTTATGCCAAACAAATTACGTCCATGCAAATGGTAAAGGCCAGCAATCCCGACATTAAATTTTTTGCTTCGCCACGAACTGATTACGATGGATATGGCGACGAAAGTAATCTGCCCGACTGGATTTGTAACTACACTACAAAAGCAGTTGATGCCCAAAAATATGGGGTATTTTTGGCTGATTATGTGGAATATATGAACGAGCAGGGGGTGCCGATTGCCTACCTGTCAACCATGAAAGAGTGGGCAAACTTTATTACTGCCGCTGTTGCAAAAGATGTGATAGAATCGCTCGACAGCACTCTCGAAGTTCGTTGTATTTCTAAACCTCTAATAATCGACCAGGGGTTTTGGAGCTTAAGCAAAGGGATTTCTTATCTGGAAGACATTAAGGAACTTGGTTCTAAGGATAAGTATTATGCATTTTGTTCGCATAACTATAAAAAGGAAGACGGAACAAAGTGGGATGCTTTTATTGATGCCGCAAGCAATTTGGGCAAAGCTGTCTACAACGATGAGACTGGTGGTGGATATGGTGGCCCAACTTATGGTGTAGAACCTGAAATTAGCAGCCCTCTGGCAGCATATATTGAAAAATGTGTGGCCTATAAATCGGGACTAAAGGGCGAAGTTTTTTTTGAAATATGGTCGCGTGGAATAAACAAAGAAACACGTGCCATTTACTTTCCCTGGAGCGGCGAGGGACAGAGGATGCGGGGCTACTACATAATGAAACAGTTTGCTAATAATATTCTGAATTCTCAATACGTAACATCAACAATTTCTGCAATGCCTGATGTGTACAGCATGTCGTTTAGGTCGGAAAACAAGCTTGTTTTATGGATTATAAATAATAGCAACTCCGATTATTACTCCCTTCCGGTTAGTATTTCAAATGAAACAATTAATGGACAGGCAGAGCATATGTACTGGACAGCAGCTACCCCGATATCCGGATCTATCGAATTTCTAACCATCGAATCAGGTAATTTTACTCCTACTATTGCGGCACAAAGTCTGAATTGTTTTGTTGTAGGGCTCGAAACAGTAACTTCTGCTTTCGATTTATACTCCGACAAACTGGTAGTTTATCCAACTTTGGTTAAAGATGGCTTTGTTAGAATAAGTAATTCGTATATGGGAGGAGAGATACAAATTTTTGATTTGAACGGCCGAATAGCAAAGCAGATAACTGTATCTGGCAGCAAGATTAATGTTTCAGAATTAAAATCAGGAATGTATTTGGTATGCCTCCAGGTAGACGAAAAACAATACACTCAAAAAATAATTATCGAATAAAATTTATACAACTAAAAAGAAATAATATGCACAAAATCGGACTTATTTTAATTTTCTGTTTGACAATTTCTTCAAATTTACTAGCTCAGGAATGGCGAAACCCTGCTGTTGTTGGAATTAACAAGGAGAATCCACGAGTGTGTTCTGTGCCATTCGAAAATGAGAATGCAGCAAGTGCATTCGACTTACGGGAATCAAAATATTATAAATCGTTAAATGGTAGTTGGAAATTTAATTGGGTACGAAAACCTGCCGACCGTCCGGTTGATTTTTATAAAAGCGATTTTGATGATTCTGCGTGGGGCAAAATAAATGTTCCCGGAAACTGGGAATTGCAGGGACACGGTATTCCAATGTACATGAATCATCCCTTCGACTTCTCGCCAAATAAGCGTCCAGTACCTCCGTTTATGGATTACATTTCGGACGATTACAACCCGGTTGGTTCCTATCGCGAATCATTTGTTGTTCCTGAAGGATGGAATGGACGCCAGGTTTATATTCATTTTGGTGCAGTAAAATCGGCCATGTATATCTGGGTGAATGGCGAAAAAGTGGGCTATAGCCAGGGCTCGAAAACACCTGCCGAATGGAACATAACAAAATATTTAAAGGAAGGTGATAATTCACTGGCTGTTGAAGTATATCGCTGGTCGGATGGTTCCTTTTTAGAATGCCAGGATTTTTGGCGAATTAGCGGAATCGAACGCGATGTTTATTTGTATTCAACGCCAGCAATCCGTATCCAGGACTATAAAATAATTGCTTCGCTCGATGAAGAATATAACAATGGTGTTTTTAGCCTGAATTCGGACATTGTATCAGTTGCCGGTAAAAACGAAGAGGTAAGCATTGACTATTTGCTTAAAAAAGACGAAAAAGAATTGAGTGGAAGCGTTAGCTTTAAACTTAAAGATGGCAAAGGGCAAGCAGGCTTTGAAACAACTATTAAAAATGTAGAAAAGTGGTCGGCAGAGCATCCAAACTTGTATGATTTATTCATTACCTTAAAAAATAAAAAAGGCGATGTACTCGAAGTGCATAGTTCTAAAGTAGGATTTAGAACCACTGAAATTAAAAATGGACAGTTGTTGGTAAATGGAAAAGCCGTTTTGGTTAAAGGAGTTAACCGCCACGAGCACGACCCTATTAAAGGACACTATATTACCCGCGAACTGATGGAACAAGATATAAAACTGATGAAACAGTTTAATATTAATTCGGTACGTACTTGTCACTATCCGTCGGATCCTTACTTTTATTCGCTATGCGATAAATACGGAATTTATGTTTGCAACGAAGCAAATATCGAATCGCATGGAATGGGAGCAGCCCAGCAAGCTCCTTACGATTTACCTCATATTGCCGACCTGCCCGAGTGGGAATTAAATCACCTCGACCGTATTAAAAGTATGTATGGCCGCGACAAAAATCATCCCTGTGTAATTGTTTGGTCGTTGGGGAACGAAGCAGCCGATGGTTGTAATTTCGAAGCTGGTTACGATTGGCTGAAAGCAAACGACTATCGTCCTGTACAATTCGAACAGGCTAGCTTGCGCCGCCATACCGATATTTTTTGCCCTATGTACCACAGTAAATGGGAGTTGATTAACTATGCCACGCAACCCGGTATTTACCGCCCGGCTATTCAGTGCGAATATGCACATGCCATGGGAAACAGCGTTGGTAACCTGGCTGATTATTGGGAAACCATTGAAAAATACCCAGCCTTGCAGGGAGGTTTTATCTGGGACTGGGTGGATCAGGGAATTGCTGCCAAAAATGAAAACGGAATTGATTATTATGCCTATGGCGGCGATTTGGAACCCGAAGGCTCGCGCAACGATAATAACTTCTGTATTAATGGTTTGGTAGGACCCGATCGTGCTCCCAATCCTCATTTACACGAAGTGAAAAAAGTGTATCAGAATGTTTCCGTTGTAGCACTGGATGCTGCCAAAGGGAAGTTCGAAATTAATAATAAATTCTTCTTCTCGAACCTACACGAATACATTGTTAGCTACGAAATTTTAGCTGATGGAAAAGTGGTGGATACGAAAACACTCGATTCAGTTGACATTGAGCCTCAATCGAAAAAGGCAATTGAAATACAATTCGATGCGGTTAAAAACGACGGGCGCGAATATTTTGTAAATTTCTATTTCAAACAAAAAGAAGAAACTGATTTGCTGGCTGAAGGACATGTTGTTGCTTCTGAACAAATTTTAATAAAAACGGGCAATGCCAACGACATTGAGGAAAGCAAAGGCGAACTACAACTTACCGAAAGTGATTCGGAATTGGAGATAAAAGCCGGAGAAACAGTGATAACTTTCAGTAAAAAAGAAGGCATGCTACAGGCTCTGTCTTATAAGGGAGAAAAGTTGATTAAACAAGGACCCTCACCTGACTTTTGGCGTGTGCCTACCGATAACGACTATGGTTATGGTTTGGTGCAAAAAATGGGTGTTTGGAAATATGCTAACGAGGGAGCTAAACTTGTGAATTTTGAGGTGGTAAAGGTTGCTGCCAATAAGGTTGTTATTAAGGTAGAAAGAGAAATGCCAAAGGTTAATCTTACCTATTTTACTGAATATCACATAAATGCATCAGGAGTTGTTGAGGTGAGAAATTCAATTATTCAGGCCCCCAACTTTAAAAAGCCAAACCTGCCACGCGTAGGTAACCAGCTGGTTATTAATGCGAATCTTGAAAATGTACAATGGTATGGTCGTGGCCCATGGGAAAATTATACCGACCGAAAAACATCGGCGTTTGTGGGTATTTACAATAATACGGTTGATGGTCTTTACTTTCCATACATTCGTCCCCAGGAAAACGGCTACCGCACCGATGTGCGTTGGGTTAAGTTTCAAAACGAAAAAGTTGGAATAACAATTACTGGTGATGACGTTTTATGTTTTGGAGCGCAGTACTACAAAAAAAGCGATTACTGCAACGAAGCCGATAAAAAGAAAAATCTTCAGCATCAGTTCGACCTGAAAAAACGCGACGAAATTTATCTGAATATCGACTATGGAATGATGGGTGTAGGTGGCGACAACAGCTGGGGCGACGAGCCACATCTGATTTACCAACTGCTGCCTCACGAGTATTATTACAATTATACTATAAAAGCTTTCGAAGTGAAATAACAAATCATAATGAAACTTGTCCCGATAGTTCGGGACGAGTTTCCTGTTTGGTGTTACAAGCCAGGCAACCTATACCTAAACTAATAAACCTAATAGTATGAAAAGCTTAGCTATACTACCATTAATCGTTGGCTCATTACTATTGATTTGCACTATCGCAGTAGCCAAGGAAAAACAAAACGACGATCTCTTACTTTGGTATAACAAACCCGCCGATAACTTTAACGATGGTCTTCAAATTGGTAACGGTCGTTTGGGAGCAACCGTTATTGGAACAATTGAGGAAGAATGCATAGGTTTAAATCATACCTGGTTGTGGCGTAAATGGAAATTAGGTGGATTAAAAAGCCCAAAAACAGCGCATAATCTTCCGGCCATCAGGCAATTGTTTTTCGAAGGTAAACTAATTGAAGGAGGTGAAGCGGCAAATCGATTGCTGGGAAGCCAAAAAATTACAAAACCTGATGCAGAGGGAGAAGAAAAACGTATGTTTCAGAATTATAGCCCCGATGCTTTTCAACCTTTTGGCGATTTAAATATTTTGTTTCCCAAACAGGAAGCCACAAATTATAAACGTTCGCTCGATCTTACAACCGGGGTAGCCAGTGTAACTTATGAACACAATGGAGCAAACTATACTCGTTCTGTTTTTGCTTCGTTTGCCGACAGTGTTATTGTTGTAAAGCTTACCTCCGATCAACCGGAAGTAATATCGGCAGAACTGGAATTATTTCGTATACCTGACTCAGAGTGTGCGTTAAGCCCCTGGGCTCAAGAAAATCGATTTGGATTTGAAGGTGAATTTGTTGAAAAACTAAAGTTTGCAGCAACTGCATCGGTTTTTGTAAAAGGTGGTTCTAGTTTTACTCAGGTTAATCATTCAAAAGCCAAAACAATGTGGTCGTTGGTTTATGGCGAACGGGTAAATGCCCGCTCTATGGGACCAAAAGGAAGACCAGAAGCTGTGGTGAGAGATGCCGATGAGGTGTTGGTTTTAATAAGCCTTGCCACCGATTATGAAGATGAAAATCCTCGTGAGTTGAGTAATCGAATTTTAGATAGGATTGGTAACAGCCCCGATTATAATACACTTCTTAACCGGCATATTGAAAAATATCAAGCAATGTTTAACCGTGTTTCATTACATTTCGAAGGAGAGGATCGTTCGTATTTGCCAACAGACGAAAGGCTGCAAGCTTTTAAAAACGGAGAGGAAGATCCTCAGCTGGTTGCACAAATTTTTCAGCATAAACGAATGCGTTTAATGAGTTGCTCGCAACCGGGTGGAGCTCCTGCAAATTTAACCGGAATTTGGAGCAATATGCTGGTTCCCAAATGGGCTGCCGATATTCATCACGACGATGGATTTCATAATAAATATTGGGCTTCTCAGAACTGTAATCTTGCCGAAGCTTCTGAACCGATATTTGATTACCTCGATCGTTGCATAAAGCCGGGAAGAGAAGCTGCGACAAATATTTATGGTTGTCGCGGTATTTTTATTCCTCTTACCAATGATGCCTGGGCACGATGCTTAAAAGTGGAACCGGGATGGGACGAGTGGACTGGTGCAGCTGCATGGCTGGCACAACATTATTGGTGGCAATATGAATTTCATGGAGATGTAACGTTTTTGAAGGAAAGGGCTTATCCTTACCTAAAAGAAGTTGCTCTTTTTTATGAAGATTATCTAATTCCTGATCCGCGAAAAGATAGCCCTTTTTATGGTAAATTGGTCACTGTTCCGTCTCAGTCGCCCGAAAATCAGTTTGTGGGAGGTTTGCCCGAAGTATCGTTATGTATAGGGGCTACATGCGATTTTCAGCTAATTTACGATGTGCTTACTCATTGTATCGAAGCAAGTAAAGTGTTGAATATTGACTCGGACAAAAGAGCCGTTTGGAAAAATATTCTTAACGAAATACCGCCACTTCAGGTTGGTAAAAATGGTCAGTTACAAGAGTGGCTTGAAGACTACGAAGAAAATGAGCCGGGGCATCGCCATTTGTCACATTTATTTGGACTTTTTCCCGGAGACCAGATTACCTGGGAAGACACACCAATATTTGCTGAAGCCAGTAAAGTGTCTTTGGAACGTCGTTATAATACAGTGGGAGAAAGGAGTGGTGAAATTGTAGAACACGGAGGTTTTCCCGGTTATATGGATAAAATGTGGGCGCGTCTGCAAAATGGTGAAATTGCATTACGCGAAATACACCGCGGCTCAATAACTGCTGCAACGGTTGCTGAAATGCTCCTGCAAAGCCATAATAATCAAATTCGCTTTTTACCTGCTCTGCCTAAGGCCTGGGCAACCGGTTCGGTGGAAGGATTGCTTGCCAGAGGAGGTTTTGAAGTGGATATGAAATGGGATGATTGTGCGCTTATCAGTGCAAAAATATTTTCCGACTTGGGAAGAGAATGCCACATACTTTCGAAGACCCTTTTTAAAGTTACTGATGGTACAGGAAAGCAGGTAAATACGTCTTTAAACGAATCGGGAGAGCTTGTGTTCGAAACAAAGGCAGGCGAAGTATATACATTAATAAATTAAATTCAAATGAAAATAAATCTAAAGGAAATTGCAATCGTTTTGGGTTTGGGCTTATTGTCTCTGTTTGTCAATGCAGAAGATAAACCCAATATTATTTTTATTATGGCCGACGACCTTGGCTATGGCGACCTTGGCTGTTACGGGCAAGAAAAAATAAAAACGCCGCAAATTGATAAAATGGCCAGCGAAGGAATGCGTTTTACCGATTTTTACGCCGGAAATGCGGTGTGCGCACCTTCGCGCTATTCGTTGATGACTGGTATCCATCCGGGACATGCAGCTGTTCGTGGTAATTTTGAAGTGGGGGCCTGGGACTCTTTTTTAGGGCAATTACCGATTCCCGAAAACGAACCTACTATTTTTGAGATACTGAAACAAGCCGATTATGTAACGGCTGCTTATGGAAAATGGGGTTTGGGGCGAGCCGAATCGAGTGGTGCACCTGACCATAAAGGTGTTGACGACTTCTATGGCTTTAACTGTCAACGACATGCACATACATATTATCCAAGATATGTTGAAGGCAACCGCGGAGAGAAAATATGGCTGGAGGGCAACACCCGAGAAGACGGTGGCAAACAGTATATTCATGATTTGTTTACCGAGAAAGCACTCGATTTTATAAAGCAAAACAAAGACGAGCCATTTTTTCTGTACCTGCCATACACTATCCCTCATACCCCATTTATGATTCCTGAATTGGGGATTTACAAAGATGAAGAATGGAAAGAAAATCATAAACGCCAGGCTGCAATGATTTCGAGGATGGACAAAGATATTGGGCGGATTATTGAACTTTTAAAGGAACTTGAAATTGATGACAATACCATTGTGTTTTTCACTAGCGACAATGGAGCCCATGGAGGTGGTGGAACGCTGGAGTTTTTTAATGCAACGGGCCCCTTACGCGGGAAAAAAGGCGATTTGTATGAAGGAGGAATTCGTACTCCAATGATAGTAAGATGGCCGGGAAAAGTTAAAGCCGGTACCGTATCAAATCATAATGCAGCTTTTTGGGATATTATGCCAACATTTGCCGATTTGAGTGGCTCTGACTTGACTGTTGCAAGTTCCGATGGCATTTCATTCTTACCTGAATTGTTAAATCAACCTCAATCAAAACATGAATTTCTTTACTGGGAATATTTTGGTACCGATTACAAATGGACACCGGAAAAGAAAACTACGCGAACCCAGTTAAAAAGCCAAACCATTCGTATGGGAAAATGGAAAGCAATACGTCATAATCGTACTATGAATTTTAAAGACGAACCCATTGAATTATCGTCGATTGAACTCTATAACCTGGATGAGGACATTGCTGAAACCAACAATGTAGCTGAAAAACATCCTGAAATTGTAAACGAAATGATTACACAGATGAATGCAAATCATTCATCATCAGAAAATTTCAATTTTGAAATAAAAAAATAAAACATGAGAAGACATTCAGATTTTCATCCTGTAGGATTTGCTTCTTTTGCTTTTGTTTTATTTTTGGTGGGGCACTTCTGTAGTCTGGCACAACAGCCGGGGCCAACAGAAGCACGTCTTTTGCTTGGTGGAAATTATGCCGACCCTTCCATTCTCAAACATGAAAATACTTATTACCTAACCCACCAAAGTGGAAAATTCCGGCCCGGGCTTTTAATCTGGAAATCGGATGATTTGCAAAATTGGAAACCGCTTACCTATGCTTTGCAAAATTTTGAAGGTAATGTTTGGGCTCCCGATTTAATTGAACATGAGGGGATGTTCTATATTTATTTTGTTGCTATTTATAAGGGCGTTTATGAGAATTTTGTGGTCACCGCTGAGAAAATGGAAGGTCCTTGGTCAGAAGCAAAATCAATTGGAGTGCCAGGGCATATCGACCCCGGACATGCCGTTGGTAGGGATGGGAAAAGATACATGCATTTTTGGGAAGGACTGGTTGTTGAGCTTTCCGATGATGGTCTTCAGGCTATAAGCGAACCCAAAAAAGTAATGGACGGTTGGCCAATTCCTGACGATTGGGCGATTGAGTGTATTTGTTTGGAAGCACCAAAACTAACCTTTTTTAACGATTGGTATTATTTAACCGCAGCTCAGGGAGGTACGGTGGGGCCTTCAACCAGCCACATGGCTACTTCATTCCGTTCGAAAAGTGCTGTAGGTCCCTGGGAACAATCTCCTTACAATCCAATTATTCATACCTGGTCGAGAGAAGAAAACTGGTGGTCAAAAGGTCATGGAACTTTAGTAGAGGGACCCGATGGACAATGGTTTATGGTCTTTCACGGAATTAAAAACAGTTACCGGACACTGGGGCGTTCTACTTTAATGGAACCCATTGATTGGGATGAAAACGGATGGTTTTATGTGCCCGAAAAATGGCCTGCAGGATGGGATAACCCTGCCACGGTTGACCTGCCACTTTCCGATGATTTTGAGAACAATGAATTGGGCATGCAGTGGCAGTTTTACGATAAAGCAGATTTCGATAGAATCTCATTTGAAGGAGGAAAACTTATTCTGGAGGGAGTGGGTAAAAATCCCGGAGATTCGTATCCGCTAACTGTTGTCCCACCAGATGAAGCCTACGAAATTGAAACAGAAGTTGAAGTGTTTGGAGGTGCGGAAGCTGGCATTTTGCTTTTTGTTTCTAAAGACGAATATGTTGGTTTATCTATCAATAAAACTGGGCAGGTTAACCGCAAACTTGAAAAATTCAAACGTTATAAGGCAACCGATGAGCCTGCTACAGGGGTTAATCGTGTCAGGTTTAAAATCGTTAACGATTGTCAGGATGTGCGTTTTTACTACAAATCGGGGAAAAGCGATTGGACTTTAATGCAGCCCAGTTTAGAGGTTTCTGGCAATGGTATTATTCGCCCGGCTTTATTTGTTAACGGTATAGGAACGGCCAACTTTAGCTATTTTAAATATAAGAAATTAGGAAAAATTTCATCCAGCTATTCCAAAGAATTGGATAATAAAAGCTAAACAAGTTGTAATGACAAAACTGAAATCATACTTCGTATTGGAAATAAGCAAAGTACATGAGTTCTTCGCCACGAAAAATTATGTGCTCCCCCGGGAAAATATTCTGAAACTATGCTTATTCTAATAAGTTTTATACCATAAAAACCTAAAACTAATATCATCATGAAAAAACAGTTGTACCGATTACGACGAATGAAAATTTATACCATTTTAATCTTGATTTTTATTCTATTCTGTTCTAAAACCAATGCCCAGGTATCCTTCGGCGAAAGCCAGAAGATAAATAACGATTGGTTTTTCACACTCGATAATCCAGAAAATCCGCAGGAAATAAATTTCGATTGTAAAAATTGGCAAAGTCTGGATTTACCACACGACTGGAGCATTGAAGCACAGCTAAGTCCTACCTTATCAGCTTGTACGGGTTATTTGCCGGGAGGAATTGGCTGGTATCGTAAAAATCTGGATTTCTCAAATCTTCCTCAAAACCAAAAAGCTTATTTGTATTTCGAAGGGGTTTACAACCGTAGCGAAGTCTATATAAACGGACAATTGCTTGGGAAACGCCCCAACGGATACATTTCGTTTTGTTACGACATTACTCCGTTTATCAATCGTACTACAAATAATGTGGTAGCGGTAAAAGTTGATCACAGTCAAAGTGCCGACTCTCGTTGGTACACCGGCTCAGGAATTTATCGCGACGTGTATTTAATAACTTCCGAAAGGATTCATTTCGACCAATGGGGAGTACGATACACCACACCGGAAGTGAGCTCAAAAAAGGCAACTGTTCAGGTGAAAATGGATGTAAAAAATGAAACTGATGAGGTTCAGAAGCTTGAGCTGGTAAATATTCTGTTTAATTCAGAAGGAAAAGAAATTGCACGTTCTGAAAAAGCCATTGAGCTTGCTCCTCAATCAGTAAAAGTAGGAAATGCGGAGTTGAAATTAAAAAATCCTGTTCTCTGGAATTTGGATAATCCTTATCTCTATCGTTTGGAAACGCGAATTGTAAAAGCAGGAAACGAAATTGACCAAACAGAAACAAACGTGGGTATTCGCGACATTCATTTTGATGCCAACACTGGTTTTTACCTGAATGGGAAAGGAATGAAAATAAAAGGCGTTTGTATTCATCACGATGCCGGGTGTTTGGGAAGTGACGTGCCCGGGGACGTTTGGAAACGCAGGCTGCAGAATCTAAAAGAATTGGGCTGCAATGCCATTCGTATGAGCCACAATCCGCAAGCGCCCGATGTTTATGATTTATGCGATGAGCTTGGGTTGTTAGTAATGGACGAAGCTTTCGACGAGTGGGAATTTCCAAAACGAAAATGGCTCACCGGGTGGAATAAAGGAACTCCGGGCTACGAAGGCTCCTTCGATTTTTTCGAAGAATGGAGCAGCCGCGATGCTGCAGATATGGTACGCCGCGACCGAAACCACCCATCCATAATTATGTGGAGCATTGGCAACGAAGTAGATTATCCAAACGACCCATATTCGCACCCGGTTTTAGACCACGGCAAAATTAAGCAAAAAGTGTATGGAGGCTATTTACCCGATGCCCCGCAGGCGGTAAGGCTTGGCGATATTGCTAAGCGGCTTTCGTCGGAAGTGCGCAAACACGATACCTCGCGCCCGGTTACAGGAGCTTTGGCGGGTGTTATTATGTCGAACCATACCGACTACCCGGGGGCGCTCGATATTTGCGGCTACAATTATACCGAAAATCGCTATGATACCGACCATGAAGAATACCCTGAGCGAGTGATATACGGCAGCGAAAATGGACATAGCATAGAGTCCTGGAATGCGGTAAAAAACAACGATTTTATATCGGGGCAGTTCCTTTGGACAGGGATTGATTACCTGGGAGAAGCAGGAGTTTGGCCTTCGCGAGGTGGCGCAGGAGGACTGTTGAATTATGCCGGCTTTGTAAAACCGCGTGGCGAATTCCGCCGTGCTTTATGGAGCGAAAAACCAGTAGCCTACCTGGGAACAGCTTCTATAAAATCAGATTCAAAAAAACTTAGCCGAAATGCCTGGCCGGTTTGGAATTACCAAAGTGGTGAAACTGTAAATGTTGTTGCTTTTGCCAATTCTGCCAAAGCAAAATTGCTGTTGAACGGGAAACAGATTGGCGAGGTAAAAGAATACAACAATGAAACAGGCGTATTTTTATGGGAAATACCTTTTGAAAAGGGTAAGCTGGAAGTTATTGGATTAAACAAGTCAGGCGAAGAGGAAAGTCATTCTGCTATTCAGACCTCAAAACGACCTCATTCAATCTTTGTTCAGCCAGACAAAACAGCGATTTCTTGCGATAAAGGTTTAGCCCAAATTGAAATAAATATAATTGACGAAGATGGAGTTCCTGTAGTGCTTTCCGATAATGAAATTATCTGCTCCATTTCGGGGCCGGCCAGGTTGTTGGGATTAGAAGCAGGAAATGTAATTGATATGGGAAATTACCGCGATAATAAACAACGTGTGTATAAAGGAAAAATGATAGCCTACGTTCAGGCTACAGGCGAAAAAGGAAATATCGAAGTAACCTTCAGTTCGCCATGGTTGACGGATGCAAAATGTAACATAAAAACAAAATAAAAAATGAAGAATTATATCCTAATAGCAAGTTTGTTAGTTATCCTCTCAGCTTGCACGACAAAATCCAGTATCAAACAAGCGGAATCCAAAATTCAGCATCCAAATATTATCTATATTTTGGCCGACGATATGGGCTATGGAGATTTAAGTTGTTACGGTCAAACCAAATTTTCAACCCCCAACATTGATCAACTGGCAAAGGAAGGAATTCGATTTACACAGCATTATTCGGGAAGCACAGTATGTGCTCCGTCGCGTGGTACTTTAATGACAGGAAAACATACAGGCCATGCATTTAGCCGTGGTAATAAAGGCGTTCCCGGGGAAAAAGGCGATTTCCCTTTGGCCGGTTCTGAAATAACTGTGGCCGAAATTTTGAAAAATGCCGGATATGTTACCGGAATGTTTGGAAAATGGGGACTTGGCTATTCGGGCTCGGAAGGCGATCCCGGCAAGCAGGGATTCGATGAGTTTTATGGTTACCTGAGCCAGGCTTTGGCGCACAATTATTATCCGTATCATCTTTGGCACAATCAGGAAAAAGTGGTGTTGCTTGAAAATGCCGGACAAAGCGAAAAACAATATGCTCCCGAATTGATTCATGCTGAGGCTATGAAGTTTCTGGAGCAAAACAAAGACACTTCTTTCTTTTTGTACTACCCAACAACTATTCCACATGCCGAGTTATTTGCTCCCGAAAAATACATTGAAAAATACCGTGGTAAGTTTCTTCCTGAAAAACAATACAAGGGTAAAGACAGTGGGAAAGGCTACAAAACAGGAGGTTATGGCTCTCAAGTCGAATGTCATGCAGCTTTTGCCGGGATGATAAATCTTTTGGACGCTCAGGTTGGTGAAATAATGGCCAAAGTGAAAGAGCTGGGGATTGCCGAAAATACCATTATCCTATTTTCATCGGATAACGGTCCGCATGCTGAAGGAGGTGCAGACCCGGAATATTTTAACAGCGGTGGCGGTTTAAAAGGTATTAAACGCGATTTGTACGAAGGTGGCGTTCGTGCACCGTTGATTGTAAACTGGCCGGGAACAATTAAACCGGGGCGCCAAACCGATCATATTTCTGCTTTTTGGGATGTTTTGCCTACGCTGGCCGAACTTACAAACCAGGAAATTCCCTCTGGAAGTGATGGAATTTCGTTTTTGCCGGAACTGTTGGGAAATGCTCAGGCAAAACACAACCATCTGTACTGGGAGTTCTACGAGCGGGGAGGAAAACAAGCCGTTCGTAAAGGAAAATGGAAAGCTGTTCGTCTAAACGTTCATCAAGATTATGAAGGAACTCCGGTTGAATTGTACAATTTGGAAGAGGATATTTCCGAGTCGAATAATGTTGCCGAACAATATCCTGAGATTGCTGCAGAAATGCTGGAGTTGATAAAGGCAAGCCATACGCCTTCAGAAAACTTTACATTCAAAACAGAGTAGCAAGATGAAGAATATACCCCGCTTGCTTTTAATTGGAATCATCATCCTTCTAACATCCTGTTCCGGCAATAAACTTCCCGGAATACAACGGCAGTTTTTAGATGTGAAGGTTTCAACCAATAATAATCACCTGCTGGTTGAAAATTCGAAAATAAGGCGGATTTGGAAACTAAGCGAATGGGGATTGGTTACCGAAAGCATTACCAACCTGACATCGGGAAAAAGCTGGGAGAATTCTGAATCAATGCAGCATTGCGACTGGGCTTATACCGGTTTGGTGGATGAAAAAACTGCGGGAGAGTTAGTGCGTTTAACCGCAAAACGAAATAACGACGAAGGTTTTACTTCGGAGCATATTGAGGTAATTGCTGAGTTTTATTATCCGGCTACTGAATCTTTTATTCAATATAAAATTTGGGTTTATCCCGATGCGCCGGGCATTCGCACCCAGGCTTTCATAAAAAGCGAGGCAGCAAGTTCACTATCAAAAGAAAAAAAAGGTCACACCGAACAGCCTTGGATTGAATTGCGCACCGGTAAAAATGTAAATCCATATTCGGCTTACGAATTTACCGATCTCTGGTTTGCCTCCGCTTCGGTTCACCATAAAGCCGTGGAGTTAAGGGCATTTAACCTAAATCCGGCAAAAAAATATAAAATAGGGTTAAGCTGGTGGGATTGGAAAAATGGCGGAGGAAAACAACAGGTTCGAATTACCAGCGTAGATGGAGAGGCCGATAGAATTGTTGTGCCGGCAACTCGTATTCCCGATTTTCAAGGGAAAAAAGAAAATGCAGAAATATTAACAGCTGAAGTTCCTGACGGCATAAATGTGGATGGAACAGTTCAAATTTATGTCGACAATGTTGAAGGGGTGGATGCCACTGTTTCGGAGGTGTGGCTAATGGAAGAAAATGGTAAGAGCAATTTAGCATTGATGATGGGAGAAGAGGCCCGTTTAAACGAAATTGCAAAAAATGTTGATGAAGGATATGCCCTGGTTGCCTATTTCGATTGTGGAACCCAAGTCAACTTAGATGCGTTTGTAACTTCTGGCTATACCGATTTTGTTCCGATACGTCCCGATAATTTAACGCGAAGGTATATGGGATACTACAACGATACCCAGCACCGTAACAAGTGGAATACGCCTATTTATCGAGAAGCAACGTTTCTTGGACAGGATAAAGAGAATATTAACTGGGCAAACATTTTGAGTGTTGAAAAAGGGGACGAAGGTTTGATGCTTGTAAAAGAATCGCATAAATGTGTGAACCAATACGGGGTAGATACCGGCGAATTTTTATGGACCAAAAATGGGGTGCTAAATACCGGAACAAGTTTGTTGCCGCAGGAAATTACTGTAGATGAATATAAATGGCTTTGGGGCTCCTGGACGCTTGTTTTTGATGGGGGAGGCGATCGGCGCGAACTGGCTCTAAAGCAATTCGACCGGTGCCGTTTCCCAATAAACCTGGATCGCGACATGTACACGGTGATGTGTACCTGGGGGCATTCGAAAAATCAGCGCGACGGAAGGAATTATGCTACCGAACCCGAGATTTTGAAAGAAATGGATTATGTGGCTGAAACAGGCATTGATATGTTGCTGATTGATGATGGCTGGCAGTCGAGCCTTGAAAATAAAAGTGCGATGCCCGACGGGGATATCGGCTGGAAACCACACCCCTCAACGTATCCCTATGGTTGGCAGAATGTAATTGATAAAAGCAAAAAGCTGGATTTAAAATTGGGATTATGGGGAATTGCACAGCAAATGCCTGCCAAAGATATGATTTGGAATTGGGAAGAAATTAGAATGAACCAGCTGAAACTGGACTTTGCCAACTTTGGCACCCACGACAAACTGAATAGTATGATGGATACGGTTAGACGGTTTATGTTGCATACTAATCACCAGTGTAAAATTAGCTGGGACTTAACAGAAAATGCTGCCCGTTATGGCTATTACTGGGCCAGAGAATATGGCAATCTGCATTTTATGAATCGCAAGCCTTTTTTGCCAATGAATGTGTTGTATGTTCCATCGCTGGCGTTGCGTGATTTCTGGTTGCTGGCCAAATACAATAACCTGAATAAATACCAGTTGGTGATTCAAAATCCAGAGGTGGTCGACCATGCCTCCGATGCCTTTTTGCATAGCCCCGAATATTGCGTCGCACTGGCTTTAATGGGCGTGCCCGAATTTATGGCAGTTACCCGTTTTTATTCGCCTGAAGCCCGGGCAGATATTAGAGAACTTTTAGAGATGTATAAAAAACATCGGAAAGATATTTTTACAGGCTATGTCTTTCCTGTTGGCAACGAACCAACCAATGCCTCCTGGACCGGCTTTCAATCGTATCATCCTGAGAAAGATTTTGGGTATTTAACCCTATTCAGGGAACTGAATAATGGGGAGAATGAAAAAACTATTCGGCTTCGATTTTTACAAAATCAGAAAGTTCGTATTACTAATTTGCAGACAGGAATTCAAAAGATAATACAAACTGGTAACAACGGTGAGCTGAAATTTAAGATTGAACAAGCAGCCTCCTATAGATTTTTGCGATACGATATTTTATAGTCTGGGTAATTTTTTGTCTATTCTAAAGTGTTCATCAATAAAGATATAGCCTTTTTTTATAAGCTGCGTCTGGTGTTTTTTTTGCCCCTTACGGGATTCGACCCCATATCATAAGAGACGGAATCTTACCTCTATCCACTTAGCCCGGTTTATGCCTTCCAACTCCGTGAAGTGCATTGAAAATAAAACAAGAACCTGCCGAAAAGAAGCATAGCCACCGTTATGGTGATTTGAGGTAAGTTCGTGAAAGGGATTTGTTTTGAAGCGGTTTCAATGCGGAATAGATTTACTACTCCATATTTCGGCTGGAACAACGAGGCCGTTACCTGGCTGCAACTGATGTGTATCATAAAAAAACGATAAGCCATTGTGGCATAAGTACATGTGTAGGATCTAGTAAGCATGCTTATTTTACAGTATATTGAAGTACTAAATTTTTGCCGATGCACAATTTTTGTTCTCAGTTGTTATAAAAAAAGCTTATCTTAAAATAAAACTATGAATGAACTAAACGGAATATCAACTAAAACGCTCGAACTTTTGCCCAAAATTGGTTTAGGAATTGCTGTTTTACTCGTATTCATCCTTATATCATGGATGATTAAAAACATTGTAACAAAACGAGTCAAGCCCAAAACAAAGAATCCTTTATTGGCAATTTTTCTCGGTAAGGTAGTGGCCTTAATAATAACTATAACTGGGATTGTATTTTTTCTGAATGTAATTGGATTAGGCAGTATTGCCAAACATATAATGGCAGGAGCTGGAATTACAACATTTGTTATAGGTTTTGCTTTCAAGGATATTGGAGAAAACTTTTTATCCGGAATTCTAATGGCTTTTAAAAGTCCATTTAAAATTGGTGATTTGATTGAAACAAACGGAACTGTGGGTTATGTGAGTGAATTGAATATGAGAGATAGTATTATTAAAACCCCTGATGGTAAAGATGTGTATATTCCAAATTCTCAGATAATTAAACTGCCCTTGTTCAATTATACTATAGATGGTTTTTTACGTTATGAAATAATTATTGGGCTTGATTATTCATCGGATTTAACAAAAACAATAGCAATTATTAATTCGGTATTATCTTCTATTCCCGAAGTGTTGCAAGGCGATAAAAAACCTGTAATTGTTGTGGACGAATTGGCAGTTAGTGCAGTTAATGTACGCGTACTTTATTGGATCGATACGTTTAACTCAAAATCGAAAGCGTTTCATTTAAAAATAAAGTCACAAGTAATAATTAAACTAATTGAAGAATTTAATAGAAATAATATCTACTTACCGGCTGATATTGTTGAAATAATAAACCATAAAGACAGTGTGGTAATTTCAAAAGAATTACAAAAATAATCGATTTATGAAATTCAAAACCGGGGTAATCATGGTATTTGTTCTATTTATTGTAGGGTTTGTAATTAAAAATACAGAAATTGTAAATATAAAGCTTTGGTTTTGAGAAGTTAAAAGCTCCAATGCATGCTTAATTTTATTGTGTTTAGCAGTTGGTATATTTATTAAGGTGATAAATAGAAATGAAACATAGCAAATTTATGAAAACAGAAAAGAAAAAGGAAAGCCGGGCCATACCGAATCCGATTGGAGTAAGGAGGAAAAGTGTTAGGAGTAAAGACATAACTCTTTATAAAAAAAATCAGGTTATCAGCGTTTTCGTATTGTTCACCTTTTTATCCATCGCGAATACATATGCACAAAACGTTGTAGCTCAAAGGCAACCTGCTGGCGAAAAATCAATACCAAAGTTGGTTACAAGCACATTTAAACAACAGTACCCAAATGTTTTAGTAAGAGGATGGTATGTAACTCATTTGATTTATTGGCAAAATGATTATAGTTCTGATTGGTATACGGGCTGGTATGGTCAGCGAACAGTTGTTATTTACACATACGAAAAACCTAATTATTATGAAGTTGAATTTATAAATACCCCCGGTGAACTAAGTCGGGCAATTTATAATATTTATGGGTATTGGTATGAAACAAGAACGCAAATTCATGGTTTAACCATGGCAATTCATGAATCGTTGAAGGCCTCAAAGTACAATGGCTGGAAGATATCATCAACAAAGGAAAAATTACATTCACCTGCCTGGCCGGTTGAAATATACCGCTTCCAGGTATCCAAAGGTCTAAAAGCTAAAATAATACGAATGGATGCTGAAGGAAACTTAATTCAGGTTAAAGAAATAAGTTAAAAAAAATGGAATAATCAGTAATGTAACAACTTTCAAATTATAGAGATGAAAAAAACAATACTAACAATTGCAGCACTGTTCACCTTGTATTCAATTGGCTTTTGTCAGAGTCTAAAACCGGCTTTTTCATCGAATCCTGCTTTATCTTTTGAAAAGTTTATTTCGGGTGTTAAATATGCCGAAATTGGATTGAACACATTTGATCAGGAGCAAGTAGACAACCAAACAGGAATTGCAGGCTTTTATTATTTGGCACAAAGGTATTTATTCGAAATGGGATTCGAATACGTGGCTCTTACTTCTGCTGAAAAAACAAAACTTGATATTGAAGTTAAGTCTTATTGCGAATATACGATGGTAATGTTTGGTGGTAATGTAAATAAAAACTCCATTTCCAACCCAACAATCTCTTTTATTTCCTGTAATGGCGACATATTTTCATTTACATCAGACAAGAAATTTAATTATGGAAAATTCTCTGATGTGGAGAAAAAGATGCTAGAAGACTGGCAACGTCTTGTTAAAACAAAAGGTGTATATAAACCTGCAAATCAGCTTCAACTACCGGTTAATCTAACAGACTGGACAAAATCTAAAACAAAGCAGTACCTGACAAAAAACAGCAACAAATTAGATTCAATAGAAGGGATTTACGAACGTGTTAGATTATCTTTTGAAGATTTGTCAGGCGGTAAATATACTGTTGGAGTTATTAAAAATCCCGATGAAGAGGGGTATTTAATGGTGTACTTTTCTGGTGCGAAGAATGCGGCAGATTGGAAAAGTGGGGAAATTAAGGCTATATTAAATAAAACTGCAACCAAAGGGTTTTATTCAGTGCATTGGATTTCAAGAGACAAATCACTTTATGAAGATGTGTATTGTACGATTGACCAACTTGGTTTTATTGTATATTCAAGCGGCTTTAACAA
The DNA here is from genome assembly GCA_041583785.1 of Draconibacterium sp. Classification (GTDB taxonomy): domain Bacteria; phylum Bacteroidota; class Bacteroidia; order Bacteroidales; family Prolixibacteraceae; genus Draconibacterium. The sequence continues at coordinate 156,906 of JBFHFE010000003.1, forward strand.
TATAGCGCATAAGTTTGTTAAGATATTTCCTTACAGTGAAAAATAGAACTCTGGATAATTAACAAAAAACCGAAGCGTTTAGGTAATGTTCAAACAGAATGTGGTTGTGGTGCACGCTTGCGAAAGTTATACTATGGCACTATTCTGAAATAAACAATTACTATTTTAGTAAATAAAAAAATGAAACAAGAGATTATGTACAACCAAAACAGCATTTTTATTGTTGGTTTATTGCTCGCTTTAATTCTTTTTGCTTACGAAGTCTGTTTTCGTATAGGAAGATATTATCAGCAAAAGACAGATAAAGAAGTTAAAGCTCAAACAAATGCTATACAGACAGGTATATTAGGTCTGTTGGCATTATTATTGGGTTTTACATTTAATATGTCCTTACAACGGTTCGACAATCGAAGTTATGCCGTAATAAAAGAAGCAAATGCCATTGGTACATCAATTTTAAGAACAAAACTCTTACCTGCTCCATATGATTCTTTAAATTATAATCTACTGCAAAAGTATGTTGACTTAAGAATTGAAATTAGTGCATTGGATTTGACAGAAACAGCAGAACGAAAAATTATAAACCAAAGAACCGATGAAATACAAAGTAAGATTTGGGAAAATTCAATAAAAGCTGCAGAAATAGATCCAAGACCAGTTACTACTGGATACTTTATTACATCATTAAACGATCTTATTGATGCACGTGGTGAACGAAATGCTATTCTTCAAAGACATATCCCGGAAGTTATTCTTTTTTTATTGTTTATCGTTTTTATTATAGGTGGTGCTTTAATGGGGTACACTAGTGGCTTAGGCTTAAAACGTGCATACATCCCAACAATTATGTTTACGGTGTTAATAGTTTTGGTTGTATTTATTATTATAGATTTAGACCGACCCAAAAGGGGATTAATAGAAGTTAAGCAAGACAGCCTGATTGAATTACAAAGTAGTAATAATGAATAAATGTTATTATTTAACATAAGCGATTTTTCTGATTTCTGAGGCATCTCCCTTATCAAACATCTGCAACTTTCTACAAGACATAAGCCTGCAGCTGGTGTGGCTCCAGATGATATTTTGCCGGGTAGCACCTTATGTCGTTGGACATTCCGATAATACTGGTCTTTCACACGAGTAACATTCTTTCTCTTATGTAGAGTTCTCAATTACACTTTAAATTTGGGCTAACCCCGCTTTATGCATTAGAGCTGGGCGATGAGCATTGAAACTACAATAAAACAAGAACTTGCCAAAAGTGGCATAGCCCACTTTTTTTCATTATTAATAACCCGGGTTATTAATAAAATAAAATTGTAGCACAGCTGTTGTTATGGTCTGATTTTAACGCCATATTATCTTAAAAATATAAAATGAGCTAAGGCATTTAATGTTCAATTTGGTATAAATCACCCAAGTAAAATACAATAAATCAATTGGAGAGTTGAATGCGAAACAGGCTGCAAATTATTTTTTAGCAGTTTTCATTTCAGTACCAACAATCTTCATTTCAGTAATAAAATGGATTGATTTAAGCACAAGAAGGAAACTGTAGTCTAAAAAGTTTGGCAAGTTTGGGAGAGTAATTAAACTGAAAAAGAAGGTTGAAAACAAAAGCTAAAAAAATGTTAACAGACTTCATGACAGAGTATCAAATCATAAGTATTTTACTTTCTTTAAGAGTATTTTAAAACTAGTGCTATGAACAAGAACAATAAAAAGAGGACAGGAGCTCTTATATCTATCCAGGATTCGCTGGTGCAAGCGCGATTCTACGAGGATGTGATTATGGGAGAAACTGCTGAAATCTTTGTGGATGGTAAACTTCTTCAGGCTGAAGTATTGCAGATACGCCCAGACCCTAAAAATCCCGATGCTGGAATTGTTGAAATGCAGGTCTTTGAGGATTTAACCGGAGCTCAAATTGGTGATTTGGTTGAATTCAAGGGCGACCCTCTTTCAGTACTTTTAGGTCCTGGACTATTAACAAGTATCTGGGACGGACTTCAAAATCCATTGTATAAACTTGGCGAACAAGATGCCTACCTTGTTCCTGGAATGAAAGCCCCTGCGCTTGATGAAGATAAATTATGGGATTTTACTCCTACCGTTAATAAAGGCGATATGGTGAAGGGGGGCGATGCCATTGGAGCTGTTCCCGAAGGAAGATTGGACCATAAAATTCTGGTGCCTTTTAATTTGGGCAAATGCAAGGTGGAAAGTATTATCGCGAAAAGTGCTGTAAACATTACCCAAGTTGTCGCTGTGCTTTCCGACGAACATAATAATCGTCACGAGTTAAAGCTTGCATTCCGTCAGCCGGTAAAAACGCCAATTCCTTTTAAAGAACGCGTCATCCCAAGTAAAACGATCTCAACAGGAGTTCGTGTAATCGACCTGTTGGCTCCCGTAGGTTATGGTGGAACAGTTGGAAATCCAGGCCCTTTTGGAGCCGGAAAAACCGTTTTACAGCACTCTTTATGTAAATATGCTTTAGCAGATATTATTATAATGGCTGCATGTGGCGAACGCGCCGGTGAAGCTGTGGAGGTTTTTAAAGATTTTGCAGAATTGGACGACCCGTCAACTGGAGAATCGTTAATGAACCGGATGTGTATTTTCGGAAATACAAGTTCTATGCCGGTGGCAGCGCGCGAGGCCAGTGTTTTTATCGCATTAACGGTTGGCGAATATTATCGCTACCAGGGATATAATGTTGTGCTTTTAGCCGATTCCACTTCGCGTTGGGCACAGGCACTTCGCGAACGTAGTGGCCGGCAGGGAGATATTCCCGGGCCGGAAGCTTTCCCTATGGATATTCCCGACCAGATTAAAGGGATGTACCAACGGGCTGGTGCCGACGTTGGAACAGGTGGCTCGTTAACCTTTATCGGAACTGTTTCTCCCGCTGGTGGTAATTTTCAGGAGCCGGTAACTCAGGCTACCATGGATGCTACGGGTGGTTTTTGGGGGTTGTCGCAAGACCGTGCCGATGCTAAAAAATATCCGGCTATCGATCCTCTGGCTTATACCTCATCGGTGTACAATAGTTTTATTTCGTGGAACGACCGCAACAAAATGTTGCAAACGCTGCATGAGGCTAATGGAATAGACCAAACCATCAGTACCATTGGCTTGAAAAAAGTGCCGGTTGATAAATATGTGCAATATCAAAAAGGACAAACCATCGATTTTTGTGTGATGCAGCAAGATGCTTTCCATGAGGTGGATGCTTGTACGCGTCCCGAACGATTGAAAATCATCAATATTTCAGTGCAAAAACTAATTGATAATTCCATCGATTTTAAACAAAACGGTATGGATGACGAAGAGATGAAAGAATTGGTGAAAGCAAAATTTGATGAATTAAGACAATGGTGGAAAGATTGGAACAGTAATGCCCAAACGGAGGAGCAAATTGCATCTCTTTCAGAAAAAATCGAACAATTTATTTTACAGGAGGAGTACGCTCTATGATACGAAAGGAGATAAACAGGATAAGTGAAGTAGGTAAAGCCTTAATTTCGGTGGAGGGAAATCCGGGCGTGGCACTAAACCATGTGGTTGAATTGCTTGAAGCACAAAGCAATCAAAGCCTCTCATTTGCCAAAGCCATTAATATTACCGAAGAATCAACCCGTTTTCAGGTGTTTAACGGAACCCAGGGATTGAGCACACAAACAAAAATACGTATGCACGAAATTCCCCTAACTGCAGGGTTTTCCTACAAAATGCTGGGACGTAGTTTCGATGGGGTTGGAAATGTTGCAGATGGTGGGCCTGAAATTATTTTTGACAAACAACTTTCTACAAGGTTAGACACCCTAAACCCAACTGTTCGTTTGGTGCCTAAACAGCCTTTGTGGACGGGTATCCCAATGATTGATGTATTCAATACGCTGGTAAAATCGCAGAAGATTCCAATTTTTGCCGGTCCTACCGAGCCTTACAACCGTTTGCTGTCGCAGATTGCTCAAGGCGCTCAGGCCGACGTAATTATCTTTGCAGGAATAGGTTTGAAATTCGATGAGTACCATTATTTTAAAGAACAGCTCTCGCAGTCGGGTAATATCGATAAAACAATTATGTTTACTCACCTTGCCGGCGATTCGCAAATTAAAGGTTTAATGTTGCCGGATGTGGCTTTAAGTGTTGCACGCGAATTTGCCGATCAGGATAAAGATGTGCTGGTATTGCTTACCGATATGACCAACTGGTCGAACATTTTGCGTAACGTTGCCAACTACCAGGATCAGATTCCTTCGTTACAAGGCTATCCGGGCTCATTGTATTCCGAACTGGCAAAACGTTACGAAGTTGCAGCCGACATTGAAGGTGCTGGTTCTATTACTATAATCGGGGCAACAACCCTTGAGTCGCTCGAAGACCCCGTTCCCGATAATACCGGTTACATTACCGAAGGACAATTCTTCCTTGATAATGGTAAGATAAAATTAGCTCGCTCACTTTCGCGTTTAAAACAAGCGGTGAACGGAAAAACCCGAAATGATCACCGTCCGATAATGACAGCCATGGCTTCGTTGCTTGCTGATGCTGAAAAAGCCTACGAAGCATCTGAAGTTGGAGCTGCAAACGATGCATTCTCGCAAAAACTCCTGCGATACCGCGAAGATTTTATTACAAATATGGAAGAGCCTTTTGGTGAACCTATAGAACTGGAAGCTGCATTGGATAAGTGCTGGGCGATTCTAAAAAGGCATTTTGAGCCAACCGAAACAGGACTAGGAAAGAAGCTAATTGAACAGTATTGGGAAAATTAGTGGGAAAATTTCTTTCCCCATCGTCTGAAGGTACTTCCCCTCTCAAGGGAAAGACGAATTAACTGAAGCAGACATTGCCGGAATCCGGATTCTTTGCAGTTTAGCATTCTTTTCTATGTAAGGGGAGATGCCGAATGAAAGAAGGGTAGGGAATAATAAACAATTAAAATAATTGAAATGACAAACAATAAAGAAAATCTTGAAGGTATTGTTGCCAAACTAAAAGAGCAGGGTATTAATGCCGGAGAGAAAGAAAAACAGCGCATTATTGAAAATGCAAAAAAGGAGGCTGAGATACTGATTTCGGAGGCAGAGACTTTACGAAAGAATATTCTTGACGAAGCTAAAACAAAGGCTGCTCAAACCGAAAAGAATGCAGATATTGCCATTGCCCAGGCTTCGCGCGATATGGTGGAGGCAACGAAAATTGCCATGCTCGATTCTTTGAAATTGGTTTTTGGAAAGCAATGCGAAAGCTTGTTCACCCAAAAACAATATTTGCAGCAATTAACCAAAGCGGTACTTGAATCTATTCCGGGAAATAAAACAGTAAATATTTCTCAGGAAATGCAAAAAGACATGGAAGCTTTTCTGTTAACCGAGACGCTTAAAGAGGAGGTAATTTTAAAACCTCTTCCGGCCAGTAAAGCTAAAATTGAAGTGAAATCTACTTCAAAAAATGGTGTTCAGTTTGTGTTAAGTGCAAAAGATGTTGAAGAAGGATTGTTCTCGTTGCTAAATAAGGATTTGGTTGGTCGTATTACCAAAAATCAGGAGGTCTAGCTATGTCAAACCTGGTATATCTTATAACTAGTTTACCATCATTGACCTTCGGACAAGTGCCGCCAATTTCTATCGATGAGTTTATTAACGATGCTAAAAGCCAGTTATCTGCAAGGCATTTTAAATTGCTTGAGTTCGTTGATATTCAAAAAATGGATGCAGCAAGTGGTCTAAAAAGCCTTTTCTCGGTGTTAAGCGAAATGCAACACGACCTATCTGAACTACGAAAGGCCAAAGCACAAAATCGTGAGCCTAATCTGGCACGACTACCAAAATCAGTGCTTGCAGGAAATCCTCTCGAGCGTGAAAAACTAATCATGCAATACCAGTGGGAAGAACTGGATTCAATCGAATCGGGCAAAACATTTACAATGACTGAAGTGCTGGTGTATAAGCTTAAGTTACAGATTTTAAGCAGAATGGAATCCTTTAGCCCCGAACATGGAGCACAGGTTCTGGACTCGGTTATAAACCCATCAAAAAAAGAGGAGGACAAGTTATGGCAGGCATAAAGATAAAATATACGAAAACTGAGCGTGCCCGACAGAAAAAGATTTTGAAGGTTTCGGAAAGGATGTTGCCTTTGTTTGAAGCCATGGAAAAATCGCTGATGGCAACTGTTAATACCATCTCTGAACGGATTGAAGAAATTAGGGAACACATTGAAAAGAATACAAAAACAGCAGAACCCTGGATTGCCGTAATGAGCGACTCGTGGGTTAATATGGCTGAATTTATTTCGGTGAATGAAATAATTACCAAACCGGTTGATGTGGCAGGCGTGCGTGTGCAACAGTTTGTAGGTGTTGATTTTAAGGTAATGCCTATTAATGAAGATACGCCTTTGTGGGTGGATGATGCCATTGAACTGATGCAAGAACAACTGCAATTGCTGGCAGAAATTAACTGTTTAAAAGAGCAGATTGATTTGCTGGAAGAGGAATTACTCGATGTGCGCGCTAGGGTAAAATTGTTCGAAAACCGCCGTATTCCAAATGCTAAAACTGCCATTCGAAAAATAGGGCAAAAATTGCAGGACGATGAACGACTTACAATTGCTACTGCCAAAGTTGTGAAAACCAGTAAAAAAATGGAGGTGAGGGTATGATTACAAAAATGAAAAAACTGATGCTTCTGATGCCGGAATCAGCGGTCGACGTAGATGCCGACCTTACTGTTTTGGGCGAACTTGGAGTGATGCATGTAACACCATTTCAGACGGCACAAGATGTGTCGATAGAACGTGTTGATGCCAGAATAAAACAATTGGAAAAAGCCATTTCAATCCTCGATAAATACGATAATCAACCAAACTTAAAATCAGATATTGTTGAAGTCGCCGACTATTCAAAACTGGAAAGGGGAGAGATTCTTTTAATGGAGAAAGTGCTGGGTGTTGAACATGATTTGGAGCAGCTTGAAAATGCACTTTACAATTTATCTAACGATTTGAAATGGTATGCCCAATGGGGCAATGTTTCCTTAAACGATATTGAAACCCTTAAGGCAAAAGGAATCTTTATAAAACTTTACCTGCTTGATGACAAGGAGTTAAAACGCATTTCAGAGCGTGAAGATGTAAAGGTTGTTGGTAAGCTTGGTGGTTTAACACAGGTTGTTTTAATTTCCCGGGATGCGGATGAAAATCTTAATTTTCAAGAAGTGTTTTTACCACAATCGAATGTGGAAAATTCAAAAACCTTATTAGCAGATACAGAGAAGCAGTTGGAAGAGAATAGAATGCTTTTGCTTCAGCTGCACAATCAAAAAAATATACTGGAAACTGCGCTTGAAGAAAGAAACCGTCGATTTGATGTGCGAAATATTCAATTTGGTGGAGTTGCTATTGATGAACAAGTGCGCTGCTGGAAAGGATTTATTCCGGAAGATGCGGTGAGTAAGTTTGAGGAAGCTGCTGAAGAACATCGCTGGGGCTACGTTGTTCAAGATCCACTACCCGAAGAAATGGACGAAGTGCCAACGCTTGTGCGCACTGCTCCCTGGGCTCAGCGTATAAAACCGGTAATGAATTTTATGGGCCTTGTTCCTGGCTACAAAGAGCTGGATGTCTCAAAAGTATTTATGATTTTCTTTACCTTTTTTACAGGAATTTTGGTGGGCGATGCTGGTTACGGTCTGATATTTATCCTGATTACCTTCCTGGTTCACCGGAAACAGAAATTCGTTAAGAAAGTCGAATTTAGCCTTATGTATACGCTCTCTGTTTCAATTCTGTTTTGGGGCATACTTACCGGAACTTATTTTGGCGCCGAAGCAATTGCTGAAATCCCATTTTTAAGAAGGTTGCGGGTTAGTCAATTGGCCAGTTTTGGTGGCGATGTACTTTTTGTTCAGAAATTTATGTTCCTGATTGGTGCAATTCATCTTACCATCGGGCATTTGCAAATTGCCTGGAAATACAGCAACAGTGTAAAAGCTATTGCACAGCTCGGATGGATTGCTATTATTTGGGGTTTATACCTCATTGTTGGCCAAATGGTATTGGGTATTGAAGCTCCTGGAATAATGATTTGGCTTTTTATTGGCGGAGCATTGCTTGTCTCTTTATTTTCTAACCCCGGAACCAGCTTTGTAAAAGGTATGCTCTCGTCGTTGGGAAATTTGCCTCTTAGCATTATCAATGGCTTCTCCGATATTATTTCATACATCCGGCTTTATGCCGTTGGTTTATCAACGGTGCTAATGGCATCGAGTTTTAACCAAATGGCCATTGGCGATGGTATAACAACAATCGCTTCGGGTATCAGCGCGGTAGTTGTATTAATTCTTGGGCACGGACTTAATATGATTTTAGCCCTTATGGCAGTGCTTGTACATGGCGTTCGTTTAAATATGCTCGAATATGCCGGACATGCTGGTGTCGATTTTTCAGGAAATGAATACACTCCTTTCAATTTAAAAAGCAAAAAAGTAAAAACTATAAAAAATTAGAATGATGACTTTAACAACAATTTTAGCAACAACAGTAACAGGCTTTGGGGGCCATGCTATTGCTTTAGGAATAGCCGGTGTTGGTTCGGCAATAGGAACCGGAATTGCAGGAATGGGAGCTTTAGGGCTTTGGAAACAATCCATTAAAGACAAGAAAAAACTTCCGTCGCTGGCATTGGCAATGGTGGGTATGCCTTTAAGCCAGGTGATTTACGGAATGATTTTTATGAATTCGATGCGTGGTGCAAATTTAAATCCCGATAGTTATATTAACCAGATGATTTGGGCATTTTTTGTTGGTATTGCCATTGCCGCTTCTGCAATTATGCAGGGTAAAGTGGGCGCAGCTGCTTGCGCAAACCTTGCTGTAGATGATAAACAGGGATCTGGGATGTACATTGCTGCTATGGGTATTATAGAAACCGTTGCCTTGCTTGCCATGGTATTTGGTATGGGAGGCATACCTAGTGCATAAATAACGATAATTATTTGTAAAATTGAAATATAGTTTGAAAGCAGTTCCCGTTTTTTGGAGGACTGCTTTTTATTTAGAACTGAATGGTCTTATAATTTTATTAATAGAAGCTTTAAATTGTTTTGTAAAGAATCTGCATTTTCAGTGCTGTATTTTATAATTAAATTGAAATAAACAGGCATTGTCACAAAAGCTTTTCATAAATGAGAAGATTTTGGCATTTTACAATATACAAAAGCACCACCTTTAAATAAAGTGATGCTTTCAGTATAGTAGTGTGTATTTTATGCTAAAGTTGCCACCATTATCGCTTTGATGGTGTGCATGCGGTTTTCCGCTTCATCGAAAACCAGCGAGGCTTCGCTTTCAAAAACCTCCTCGGTAACTTCCATGGCTTCAAGGCCAAACTTTTGGTAAATCTGTTCTCCAACTTTAGTCTCGCGGTTGTGGAAAGCCGGCAAGCAGTGTAGAAATTTTACATTTGGATTTCCGGTAAGTTCCATTGCCTTTTGGTTTACCTGGTAAGGCCGAAGTATTTTAATACGTTCTGCCCAAACTTCATCTGGCTCGCCCATCGATACCCAAACATCGGTGTAAAGAAAATCACAGTCTTTAACGGCTTCGGCTAAATTATCAGTAACCTGTATTTTTCCTCCCGATTTTGCTGCAATTTCGCGACACTGTTTTTGCAGTTGTTGCGTAGGCTGGCATTCAGCCGGTGCCGCTGCACGGAAATCCATGCCCAGTTTGGCTGCACCAACCATTAGCGAATTTCCCATGTTATTGCGGGCATCTCCCAGATAGCAGAATTTTATTTCGGAAAGTGGTTTGTTCGAATGTTCTTTCATGGTTAAAAAATCAGCTAATATCTGCGTTGGATGGAATTCGTTGGTTAAGCCATTCCAAACCGGTACTCCGGCGTATTTCCCCAATTCTTCAACAATATCCTGACCAAAACCACGGTATTCTATCCCGTCGTACAGGCGGCCTAAAACGCGGGCTGTGTCTTTCATCGATTCTTTTTGCCCAATCTGCGACCCCGACGGCCCAAGGTAGGTGACTTTTGCTCCCTGGTCGTATGCCGCCACTTCGAATGCACAGCGTGTGCGTGTTGACGCTTTTTCGAAAATTAAAGCAATGTTTTTACCCCTTAACAAAGCTTGTTCTGTTCCCGCATATTTTGCTTTTTTCAGACTCTCCGAAAGCTCAAGTAAAAAGTTTATTTCTTTGGTAGAGAAGTCAAGTAACTTTAGGAAATTTCTGTTTTTTAAATTGTAAGCCATATTCCTTTTTGTTTTTAGTTGCTGATGTTAAACCATTGGTAAAATATGTTTTTGCCTTAGGCGTAATAAGTTTCAATTCGGATGAATACTGTAACCGAGAACTACTACTCATATTCCATAGTAATTTTCGAGCCATAACTTTTGTCTTCTAGTTTTGTGGCTTCGGTAATTACACTTTTTTTTCCGCCTTTTTCAATAAAATTCAGGCAGGCTAATATTTTGGGCTCCATAGTACCTTCTGCAAATGTACCGTTTTCGAGGTGTTTTTTTGTGTCGGCAAAGTTTAAAAATTCCAGTTTTTCCTGTGTCGCCTGCCCAAAGTTTTTGTAGATAAACGATACATCGGTAAGAATGTAAAGTTCGTCGGCATTAATATTGGTCGCCAAAAGGCTCGAGGCCATGTCTTTGTCAATCACTGCGTCAAGGGTTCTTACGTCGTTGTTTTCGTCGAAATACACCGGAATGCCTCCACCCCCTGCAGCAATTACTATATTTCCGTTATCGGTTAGTTGTTCAATAATCTCGCGGTTTATAATGTTTATCGGTGTAGGCGATGGTACTACTCTTCGGTAGCCGTTCGCTGTTTTCGATGACGATTTAAAAATCCAATTTTTTTCTTTAGCAAGCCTATCTGCTTCATTTTTGCTGTAAACTTTTCCAACCCGTTTCGAGGGAGCTTGAAAGGCCGGATCGTCTTTGCTTATTTCAACCAAAGTAACCATTGAGATTACATTCTTTTTTATTCTGTGTTTATTTAAAACATTGCGCATCATACGTTCTATCATAAAACCGATGCCTCCTTGCGAATCGGCAACACAAATATTCAGCGGCATGGGAGCAATATTGTACAGCTTTTCGCCAGCATCGTTTCGCATTAAAATATTGCCAACCTGCGGCCCGTTGCCGTGTGTTATCACCAACTCGTATCCTTGTTTTATCAGGTGAATCAGGTTTTCAAGGGTAGCGGTTACGTTCTTTTCCTGTTGAACGATGGTGCCTTCTTCATTTTCTCTAAGTATGGCGTTTCCTCCCAGAGCAATTACAGCCAGTTTTTTCTTCATTTATTTAATGTTAGCGAATAAACAAATTTAAAAATTTAGGGGATGAAAATATATGTCAAAACATTGGTTTTCGGCCGCGAAAAGCTATTCTTCAACAGGCTTTTATGTTTTATATACTTATTCGGAAAGCCAGTTGTTCGCTTACTTTCTAAATCTTATTTATGAATCATAGTTTGCTAACAGTTTGTTTTAAAATGATTCTGACTTATAAGCTAAACTTACGGTGGCTACCTTATTTTTTTTAGCTAAATTTGCGTTCAATTAAAAAAAAAACGAATGGCATTCGGACAAAAAAAGAAGCCGGCAAAAACCAAAAAGAAATCTGTAATAAAGCGTACCTCTGTTTTTAAAAATGAAAAGGCACGTTTTATTTTTGGAATAATGTTGTTACTGCTGGCAACTTATATGCTTATTTCGTTTGTGTCGTTTTTGTTTTACGGTGCAAGCGATCAGAGTTTGATGGATTCAACCTGGAAAAACTTTTTCTTTAATACAGATCAAAAAGTCCAAAATGTTGGAATGAAGTTTGGCGCTTACCTCTCAGAAGTTATTGTAAACAGAGGATTTGGGATTGCATCATTCTTCTTTATTTACATTATTGCTTTGATAGCCCTAAAAGTTTTGGCAAAAAATATTCCTCATTTCAAAAGAAGTTTGATTTACAGCATACTTGCAATTATTTGGTTGTCGGTTGCTATGGGCTTGTTTTTTAATAAAACAGATGCAGGGTCGGCAATTTATATGGGAGGCCATTATGGTTTTATTTTGAGTAATTGGTTACGCTCTTTAATTGGTATAGTTGGATTGGTTTTTCTCTTGTTTGTAAGCGGATTAACCTTTGTAATCGTACGTTTCGATAAAGCTTATTCGATAATTATCGGCATGTTTAAACGTAAATCTAATTTCTCAGAAGAGGGCGAAAATGCTGAAAAGGATGCTCGTGGGGAAGAAATGAATACCGAAATTTTAGCTGCCGACGATTCGGTTTCGAAAGTTATTGATGATGATGACGTGGTTCGTGCTATTTTCGATCCCGACGATGACGAAGAGTTAAAAGCTCCTTTGATTAAGGATATTGAAGAGGAAGCTCCTTTGCTTGAAGAAAAGGTAATTGAACCCGACAAAAAAGAAGATCTGTCGCTTATCGTTCAACCCAAGGTTGAAGAAGAAGAAACGGTTGCAGTGCAGCCCGAAAAGTTGGATGATTATGACCCTACCCTTGATTTGTCGAGTTATAAGTTTCCGACTCTTGCATTGCTTGAAGACCATAAATTTGGCAATGCCGAAGTGAAAAATGAAGAGTTGGTCGCCAACAAGAATAAAATTGTTGAAACTCTGCGTCATTATAAAATAGAAATTACAAAAATTAGGGCAACCATTGGCCCAACCATTACGCTGTATGAAATTGTACCTGCACCGGGAGTTCGAATTTCAAAAATAAAAAACCTCGAAGATGATATTGCTTTGAGTCTTGCTGCATTAGGAATTCGTATTATTGCTCCAATTCCCGGGCGTGGAACCATCGGTATCGAGGTGCCAAATCAGTATCCCGAAACCGTTTCTATGCATTCGATTGTTCGCTCAAAACGATTTCAGGAAAGCACGGCTGAATTGCCAATCGCACTGGGTAAAACCATTTCCAACGAAACCTATATGTTCGACCTTGTAAAAATGCCCCACATTTTGGTTGCAGGTGCTACAGGTCAAGGTAAATCGGTGGGTATAAACGCGATTATTACATCACTGCTTTATAAAAAGCATCCGGCTCAGCTAAAGTTTGTTTTTATCGATCCGAAGAAAGTGGAGCTGAATATCTATTCGGTGCTTGAAAAACATTATCTGGCAAAATTACCCGATGCTGAAGAACCTGTTATTACCGATATACAAAAAGTAAAAAATACTCTGAACTCGGTAAATATAGAAATGGATGCCCGTTACGATTTGTTAAAAGCTGCACAGTCGCGAAATATAAAAGAGTACAACAAAAAGTTTATAAGCCGAAAGTTAAATCCTGAGAAGGGGCATAAATTTATGCCCTACATTGTTGTAATTATCGATGAGTTTGCCGACCTGATAATGACAGCAGGAAAGGAAATAGAGCTGCCGATTGCCCGTATTGCACAGTTGGCACGTGCTGTTGGTATTCACATGATTATTGCAACTCAGCGTCCTTCTACTAATATTATTACAGGTGTAATTAAGGCTAACTTTCCGGCGCGCATTGCATTTAAAGTGGCATCGATGATTGACTCGCGTACTATTTTGGATACCCCCGGTGCTAATCAGTTAATTGGTAGGGGCGATATGCTTATTGCATCGGGTAGCGAAATTACCAGAGTACAATGTGCCTTTGTTGATACGCCCGAAGTTGAAAAGATTGTAAAATATATTTCAGAGCAACGTGGTTATCCAACGGCGTTTCTGCTACCTGAATATGTGGGCGACGAAGAAGCCGGCCCGGGGATGGTTGATTTGAAAAACAGGGATGAGTTGTTCGATGATGCCGCACGGATAGTGGTAATGAACCAAATGGGATCGACTTCAATGATTCAACGAAAATTTTCAATCGGTTACAATCGTGCAGGGCGATTAATGGATCAGTTGGAAGCGGCAGGCATTGTTGGACCCAGCGAAGGAAGTAAGGCTCGTCAGGTTTTGGTGAGCGACGAATATACTTTGGAACAGTTATTGAACAGTTTGTAAACTAAATATAAAAAAATGAGAGGGGTATTATTACTATTTGTCGCGGTATTTGCCGCAAATATCAGCTGGGCACAGGATGCCAAAGCCAAAGAAATTTTGGACGAGGTTAGCCAAAAAACGCGAACATACAAATCAATTTTTGCAGATTTTACATTCTCAATGAAAAATAAAGAGATGGAAATTGATGAAAAAAATGAAGGTTCAATAAAATTAAAAGGACAGAAATACTGCGTGCTTTTACCAGAAGTTGGTGTCGAAGTTTTTTCGGATGGAACAACCCTCTGGAATTATATGAAGGAAGGAAATCAGGTAACCATTTCGAATATTGATGATGAAAGTAGCGAGTTAATGGATCCTTCATCGATTTTTACCATCTACGAAAGAGGATTTAAATCGGAATTTGTTGCCGAGAAAGCCTTGGGAGAAAAAACAGTTTACCAGATTAACCTGTTTCCCGATTCCGATGAATTTGATGTTTCAAAAATCGAAATTTCAATTGATAAAGCTACCATGATGATTCATGCGGCAACTTTGTATGGAACTGACGGTAATTTGTACGGTATTTTAGTGAACAAATTCAACTCCAACAACGATTTTCCGGAATCTGATTTTGTTTTTAACGCTTCGAAATATCCGGATGTTGAAGTAATTGATTTTCGATAATTAAAAACGAGTTAATAAAATAGCCCGTCGTTTAACGGCGGGCTATTTTATTGTCCTTAATGTTTAAGGCAAAAAAAATCCCTGTTATTACATTAATAACAGGGATGCTTTTATGGTGTTTCGTTTATCCTATCTCTTTGTGTTTTAAAAATAGCTTGTCTGCTGTTGAAATTTCGATAAATGATGCGCCGGCATCTTCACCAAAACGTCCACCAATATAAATAACAAGGTCATCCATATTTAAGGTGCCTTCATTAATCAGCTCTTGAACCGCTGCTTTTTGAATTTTCATTTTATTTTTCTTAGGCTCCAGAAATGAAGCATGAATTCCAAAAGACAGCGCCATCTCGCGCATAACCCTTTCCGAGTGGCATTTTATAAAAACCGGGAAGATGCTACGGTGTGCAGCCAGGTATCGGCCTGTTTTTCCGGTGGTGCTGGATGTAATAACGGCATCGGGTTTTAATTCGCGCGCAGCACGAATAGCCGATTGTGCCAAATAAGCAGGAATGTCGGTTTTCAACGGAACAATCAATTCCCGTTTGTCGCGGTCGGGCTCAACTTGCTTGGCAATGTTATCCATAACCTTTACTGCTTCAACAGGATATTTTCCATAGGCAGTTTCTCCACTTAACATTATAGCATCGGTTCCAATATAAATTGCGCTGGCTACGTCGCTAACTTCAGCGCGGGTAGGACGTGGGTGCTCGATCATTGTATGCAGCATTTGGGTAGCAATAATTACCGGTTTTTGGTGTATAATTGCTTTTCGTACCAGATTTCGCTGAATGGCTGGAATTTTTTCTTCAGGTAATTCAATTCCCAAATCGCCGCGGGCAACCATAATTCCATAGGCAGTATCTAAAATTTCATCTATTTTTTCAACGCCTTCCATATTTTCAATTTTGGCAATAATCTTTATGTCACTGTTGTGTTCATCCAGAATCTTTTGTACCTCTTGTACATCCTTTTTGTTTCTAACAAATGAATGGGCAATAAAATCCAAATCATTCTCAATGGCAAACTGAATAAATTTAATATCTTTTTCGGTAAGCGAAGGAAGTTTAATTTCAACACCGGGAACATTTATACTTTTACGCTTTTTAACAACACCCGAATTTCCCACCTCGCATAAAAGATATTGCATATGTTTTTCTACAACGGTTAAGCCTATGTCTCCGTCATCGATTAGAATTTTATTGCCAACCTTCAAATCGTTTACAAAACCTTTGTAGTTTACACAAATGTTTTTCTTGTCATCGAGAACTCCCGTTGAATAAGATAGAGTAACAAGCTCTCCCTCCTCTAATTTTGTATCGGAAAGTGTTTGACACGTTCTTATTTCTGGTCCTTTTGTGTCGACGAGAATGGCAATTTTGTTGGAAACAGCCCGAATGTTATCAATCAGGTTTTTACCACTTTCTGTCGTTATGTGCGCGGTGTTAATCCTGGCAACATTCATGCCTGCTTCATACAACGATTGAATAAAATCTACATCGCATCGTTGATCCGAAATAGTTGCTACAATTTTTGTCTGTCTCATCCTGTTAATTTTTTAAGGCCGCAAAAGTAGAATAAATCTCCATTAGTCGGTTAAATTAAAATTAATCTAAAATCAAATTTAAGATTACCATCTTATTGATAATTTCTTCAATTTACGAAACTTTGAATAGCTAACCTATAAGATTCCAAACCAAATCCCATAATACAGCCTTTACACACGGGGCCGATAAACGATTTATGTCGGAAATCTTCGCGGGTTAAGGTATTCGAAATATGCACTTCTACAACCGGAGTATTGATTCCTGCAATGGCATCACGAATAGCAACCGATGTATGAGTGTAAGCTCCTGCATTTATTATAATACCATCGGAGTTAAATCCAAATTCATGAAGTTTGTTTACAAGTTCTCCTTCCATATTCGATTGATAATAGCTAAACTCAATACCAGGAAAGTCATTCTGAAGTTTTTTGAAATATGTTTCGAAATTTTCGGAGCCGTAAATGGATTTTTCACGAACGCCGAGTAAGTTTAGATTTGGACCGTTGATAATTAATATCCTCATTGTAAAAATATATTTTTTTATGTCGTATAAAATCAGGTTTTTTGCAAATTTTAATAATTCTGTAAATTTAATTTAAATGTTTAATTTCTTGGAAACTTCTTTTATTTCAATATTAATTTATTTTATAGTAACTTTATTAGGAACTGAACGTAATTATTTTTGTTTGAAATAGTTAATACTACTGAAATTATGAAAACCACAACTGTATATTAAAACTTTAAAATTAACTTTAATTAGGTAGATTATGAAATGGGAAGATAGTAAAATAGGATACGAAAACTACTTAAAATTAGAAAAATCCTTGTCGCAAAACTCGATTGCGGCTTACATTAACGATATTAATAAGCTCGTTGATTTTTTGGATAAAGATTTTAAGGGAATTGCACCTGATAAGGTAAAACTGAATCATTTAAAAAGTTTTGTCGAATGGCTAAATGGTCGTGGCGTTAGTCCAAGAACCCAAGCCCGAACGATTTCAGGAATAAAATCGTTTTATAAATATTTATTGATTGAAGGAGATATTACGAGCGATCCAACCGCTTTGCTCGAATCTCCTAAGATTGGGCGAAAACTCCCCGATATTCTTACCATGGAAGAAATCGATTCGTTGATTGAGGGAATTGACTTGACAAAGGCCGAAGGGCAGAGGAATAAAGCCATGTTGGAAACACTGTACAGCTGTGGTCTTAGGGTTTCGGAGCTGGTGAATTTGAAAATTACCAATTTGTTTTTTGAACAGGGTTTTATAAAAGTGGAAGGAAAAGCCGATAAAGAGCGTTTAGTACCGGTTAGTGGTAGGGCAATTGAAGAAATAAACAAGTACCTTTCTAAATACAGAAAAGTGCTTCGTGTACATAAAGATAGCGAAAATGTGCTGTTTTTAAATCGCCGGGGGCGAAAGTTAAGTCGTGTAATGATTTTTACAATTATTAAAAATCTGGCTGTAAAAGTTAAACTCGCTAAAAAAATTAGCCCGCATACCTTTCGGCATTCGTTTGCAACTCATCTAATAAATGGAGGTGCCGATTTAAGAGCTGTTCAGGAAATGCTGGGGCACGAGTCAATCCTTACAACCGAGATTTATACACACCTCGACAAAGATTATTTGCGGAGTACAATTCATCAGTATCATCCACGTTCGTAATGTAATTTTAAAGAGAATATTTTAAAGGTGCTGAAACTAAAATTCAGCACCTTTTTTTTGGGGGAGAGAATGCTTTATATATGCTATATAAAGAAATATTTCTATTGTTAAGAGAATGTTTAATCAGGTGTCAAAAACGGTTAAATACATTTGCTGGCTCCCTTGAATTGGAAAAAAAAATTAATTTTGTTTCCCGATTTAAGTAGACTAAAAATTGTATTAATACGTTAATTATTAGGTAGTTATGGCAAATTTAGATTTAACCAAGTACGGAATTAAAGACGTACAAGAAATTATTCACAACCCATCTTACGAGCAGCTTTTTGCAGAAGAAACCAAAGTAGGTTTAAATGGCTTTGAAAAAGGTCAGCTTACAGAGCTTGATGCAGTGAATGTAATGACAGGTATTTTCACAGGTCGCTCACCTAAAGATAAATACATTGTAAAAGATGATACTACCAAAGATACTATTTGGTGGAATACTCCAGAGTCTCCAAACGATAACAAACCCGTTTCTACTGAAGTTTGGAATGAATTAAAAGAAAACACGATTAAAGAACTTTCAGGAAAACGTCTTTTTGTTGTTGACTGTTTTTGTGGTGCGAACGAAAATTCTCGTTTAAAAGTTCGTTTCATCATGGAGGTTGCATGGCAAGCACACTTTGTAAAAAATATGTTCATCCGTCCTTCAGAAGAAGAATTGGCCAATTTCGAGCCTGATTTCGTTTCGATGAATGGTGCAAAAACAGTTAATAAAAACTGGGAAAAACATGGTTTGAACTCAGAAGTTTATACTGTTTTCAACTTAACTGAAAAAATGCATGTACTTGGTGGTTCATGGTACGGTGGTGAGATGAAAAAAGGTTTGTTTGCAATGATGAACTACTACCTTCCATTGAACGGAATGGCTGCAATGCACTGTTCTGCCAACGTAGGTAAAGCGGGTGATGTTGCTATTTTCTTCGGCCTTTCAGGTACTGGAAAAACAACTCTTTCTACTGACCCAAATCGTCAGCTAATTGGTGACGATGAGCACGGTTGGGATGATGAAGGTGTATTCAACTTCGAAGGTGGTTGTTATGCAAAAACTATCGATTTGGATAAAGATGCTGAGCCAGAAATTTACGGTGCTATTAAACGTAACGCATTGTTAGAAAACGTTACTGTTGATGCAGAAGGTAAAATTGATTTCACCGATGGTTCTACAACTCAGAACACTCGTGTATCTTACCCAATCAACCACATCGAAAACATTACTGTACCATCAAAAGCTGGTCATGCTAAAAAAGTAATCTTCCTTACTGCTGATGCATTTGGTGTATTGCCTCCGGTAGCTAAATTAACTCCTGAGCAAACTAAATACCATTTCTTGTCAGGATTTACTGCAAAATTAGCGGGTACTGAGCGTGGCGTTACTGCTCCTCAGCCTACTTTCTCAGCTTGTTACGGCGGTGCTTTCCTTTCGCTACACCCAACAAAATATGGTGAAGAATTAGTGAAAAAAATGGAAGAACATGGAGCTGAAGCTTTCTTGGTAAATACAGGATGGAATGGTACAGGTAAACGTATCTCTATCAAAGATACTCGTGGTATCATTACTGCAATCCTTGATGGTTCAATTGATAAGGCTCCAACTAAAAACTTACCAATCTTCAATCTTGAAGTTCCTACCGAATTAACTGGTGTTGCAACTAATATCCTTGATCCTCGTGATACTTATGCTGACGCAGCTGAGTGGGATACAAAAGCAAAAGACCTTGGTAGTCGTTTTATCAAAAACTTCAAAAAATTTACTGATAACGAAGAAGGTAAAAGTTTGGTGGCCGCTGGTCCTCAACTTGACTAATAACTACTTGGTTAAAATAGATAAAGACCTCGTCTACGGACGGGGTTTTTTTATGCCCTTATAGTTCCTAATGGGGGTATTTCATTATTTTGTGGCACTAGGAAATTCGATGGAATTAAAAGGGAGGGGTCTATAACAACATCAAAATAATAGATGAATATTATTTTTGATTATTGCTACGTTCGTTATAGCTCTAGCAAGCTTGGCTCTGCACGCTCTATTCGTAAAAAATGTTACTTTACTCTTTTCACGTTATTAAAAATATTCTCGCTTGTGACGGCTCCCGAAAGGCGGTGCAGAATTTGAAAAGATTTATTAACCCGAAAAAGAAGAACCTAATTAACTTGCGTCGAACTTCTTTTCAGTTTTAGTTTAATCCTTTAGTTGTGCAATTGAGTTACTCCTTCTCTAAGTTTCTTCCCGAGCGTTTTAATTCCTCAATAATTTTTGAGGCTGTAGCAGCAACGTTGTAAAATAATCGAAGTTGTTGTCTTTTCATTCCGGTTTTTGTTTCTTTAATTTGTTGTTGAAGTGCCAGTAAAAGTGTTGATAAATCGCTTGAGATAGTATCCTTGCCAATAGCACTTGTTTTACCTGCTTTTGCTAGTTGCTGTTTAATTTGTTCGAACAAGGCTTCAATTTCTTTGTAGCTCTCAGTATGGGTTTGGCGGTGTGCGCCCAACGCTGAAATATGCGATAGTAAGGCATGGTTTAGATAGGTTATTGTTAGCGAACTATCCATATTTTGTTGTTTGCTTTTGGGTTCTTGTCTCATGCTGTTCCAGGCTTGTGCCAATTCATTATCAGCCAAATGTGCTTCTCTTCGGGCAATGCGGTATTTTAAATCGTCGCTACTCGGTTTTTGGTATTCTTCTGCAATTGCCTCAAAATAGTTTTTGTTCTTCTTAAGGGCATTTGAAATTAACCCAGGCATACGATGGTGCTGCCACCCCGGCCACAAAAACCGGATAGTGAGAAATGATAAGGTTCCTCCAAGTAGTGTGGCAATCAGGCGGGGAAGCATAATATTTACCTCGCCATTGTTTGAAATAATATTAAATGCACTCAGTACAAAAATGGTTACAAAAATAACAGCTATCGAATATTTCCTTTTCAGCCAATAGAAAAAGGCCATTGCCGACCCCAGCATTAATATCACCTGGGCAGCTGTTGTTGTAAATATTTGTAGTAAAATAGCTCCAATAACAATTCCGGAGGCCGTACCCAGCAGCCGTTCAAAAAGTCGCCGGCGGGTATCGCTGTAGGTAATTTGACTAACAAATAAACTGGTAAGCATTACCCATTCCCCTTTTTCTAGATTAAAGTAAGCTTGAAGTGCAAAGCCTAAAGCAAAGGTAAGACTAAGGCGCAGTGCATAGCGTAAGCGCGGATGACGAAACGAAAGTTGCTTTTTCAGGTGCGCCAAAGGTGTTCTGTCGTCTTTTCTTAGACGCGGAATTGAGGTACCTTCTAGAAAATTATCCAGGTATTTTAATGAAATATGGGAGCGATGCAGATTGTGATGGAGCAGGATAAGATCCTGGGCATCTTTATCTGACATATTTTGTAGTTTATCGTCAATGGCTCTCGATATCCATTCGAGTGCCGGTGGGTGGTTATAGGGCGTACCTGTAAGCATATTTGAAGCAACCAGGTTTAAGGCATGCGCTAGCTGACGCAACATTTCTCCAAATCCTTCCATAATCTCAATTTGTTCGTTGCTATTGGCTAGTTTATCGTGTCGATCATGGGTCGATGCAGCCCGCTCGTGAAGACTCTGCAATAGCATAAAACGTTGTAGATAGGGATTTAATGCCTTCTCGTCGCTCATTTCTTTTGCATAATTATTTAACACGTCTTTAATTCGCTCGAGCGCATTGACAACATTTATATTTAGCAGTGCCAAGTCTTTATTTATCCGTTCCTGATCTTGTTTGACGCTGGGGAATAATAGTGCTTTTGTGTTCAGGTATTTTGAAAGCGTCTGAAAGCCATTGGCCATTTGCTGGTCGAGTAATCGCCATGGATTTTTAAAAATTAACAGTAGTGTTAGTATTCCATGAAAAAGAGCTCCGGAACTTAACAAAATAGCCTGCCAGTACCAAGCCGGGCTAATTCCAATTCCCAGCATGGCATAAATTCCTACCAGTACCGATCCAAAGGTTATGGTACGATAACGTTCGCCAATTCCGCCGATAAGAATAAAAACGATGGTAGAAAGCACAAATCCTGCCCCCAAAATCCAGGTGTAATTGTTTAATAATCCTACCGAGAAGCTGGAAATAAAAAAGCTGAATATCGTTATGGAAAGTGATTTTATGCGCCCTTTGGGATGGTCGTCAGTTTCTGACAATGCTCCTGCTAAAGCTCCCAAGGCAAGTGTTACCCCAAAAAAGGGCATCCCGAAAATGATAAACGGAATTGACAAAAGCCCCATCGAGATGGTTGCTCGTAAGGCAAACAGACGGTTGGGATGTAACAGAAACACATCGCGTATAAATTTTATGTTGCTTCGCAAATGGCCTTTGTCCTGATTCTTCATAATAATTTGTAAAGGTGCTCTGCAAAGCTAGTGAATGAAGACGACATGGAGAGCATTTGAAAAGAATCGTGAAAAAATTATTATTTCAATGAAGTGTTTTCTCATTGCAAGTTTGAATTTTATGAAGGGTCGAATCGAGTTTCAGAATGTTTTCTTCCGAATACCCCTGCTCAAAAAATACTACTTTATTTTTATGGATTACCATATTAGTTGGAAGCAACTCGGGGGCACAACCTTGTTTTATATTTTTGTCAGGGTTTAGCAAGAAAATATAATTCATCAGGCGCTTGTTCTCGAAAAGCATAAAGTATTCGGGTTCGTGTTTTTGAAGTTCAATCCATTCCCAAACATCGGTTTCTTTTTCATCGGTAATAGCCAAAAACAGGGTGTTTTCGTTTTCGTATTTCTGAAGAAGCTTGTTAAGCCGTGGAATTTCCTTCTGACAAGGAGCACACCAGGTTGCCCAAAGGTTAATTACAATGGTTTCTGCCCCGGCTTCATCGCTTAAAAATTCATCTTTTTTTAATTCTTCACGAATTGGCAGAGCTGGGTTTTCAACATCGTTATAAAAACTATATGTTCGGTGTTTAGCCAATTGGTTGTTGGCAGCTACTAAAGCAATAAATGCAACTGCTATTATTAGTGGATATTTTATTTCTTTCATGTTTACTATTTTTATTGAGTCGAAGAGATTGAGAAGATTGTGTTTTATTGATAGTCTTCGAGCCTCATTTACTTATTTATCCCTTCTCTTAATAACTAATTTTCTCATTCACATTTTTTTCAAACAAACATCTTTTTTTGAATGGAAAAATGCAGGATAAGAATAAAAACCAGGGTATAGAAGCCAATAATTGCGATTTGCATGGGGCTTAAAAGGTTCTCTGAAATAATTTGCCGAGAGGCTTGCAACGGAAAGAAACCGCTAAAATCCAGTTCAAATTTTTTATTGAGAAGTGAATTGAGCCAGCCCTCTAAAATCCAATAAATAAACACCGGAAGGATTAAAACATAGTTTGCTTTTAGAAAACTTAGAACAACAGCCAATAGACCAATTATTAGTAGGTGAAAATATTGCGATAGCAAGGCATTTATATTGGAGTTTACTAAAAGTTGCAGGGGATTTGTGTTGTAGAAAAGGCTTAAAAGCGAAAAAGCAACAAAGTTTAAAAGCATTAGCAAAAAGGCATATATTGCAATTTGAAAAATAGTGTACAAGAATAATTGTTTGCGCTGCCATCCAAATAGCAAAAGCATTTTATAAAACCCTGAGTTTTGTAATTGGATAGAGAATTGCAGCATCCAGAAGAGAAAGAACAAAGCAATGGTTCCCGACTGTGTGGCTCGAATGGCAAGGAAAGATGCCAGTGCTACCCCTTCCAGTTGTTTTTTGTCGGCTCCTGACCAGCAGGCAAAAAAAGCCAGAAACAACAGAGCCAGCAATAAAATGGACGCCGGTATAATCAGCTTCCGGCTTTTTATTAGTTTTAATTCTGTTCGAAACATTCGTTTTCTTTTAGCAGGTGAATAACTTTTTCTTTGGGATTTTCTGTGTTTCCTGGAATATCTCCGATAAGTTTTCCTTCGCGCATTACAAAATAGCCTAGTGGTTGCGGAAGGATTTCGTTTAACAGGTGTGTGGATAAAAACAGGTATTTGTTTTCCTGGCTCAGTTGGACAATTAAAGTATTTAGCAATTCAATCCCAACCGGATCGAGGCCGTTGAAAGGTTCGTCCCAGAATAGGTAATTGCAATTCCCCATCAGCGACAGGGCAAGAGTTAGCCGTTTTTTCATGCCGGTTGAAAGTGTGTTAAAACGTTTGCTTTTTGCCTGTTCAATTTGCCAGAAACTAAGCCATTTGTCTGCGTCTTTGTTTTTCGCTCCTTTCATTCCTTGTGCAATGTCAATAATTTCGGACACGATTAGCGAGGGCTCGGTAAAAAATGGTTCGGTTGAAATACCCGAAATTTTCCGGATTTTATCGGGGTGAGAGATTTCATTTAAGGTTACACCTCCCGAGTCGGGTACAATTAAACCATTAACTAAATTGAACAAGGTGGTTTTACCCGAGCCATTGGCTCCCACAAAAATGTAGAGGCCCGGTTTTGTAACTTCGAGCGAGACTTGATTTACAGCTTTGAATTTGCCAAAGCTTTTGGTAAGCTTAGTTATTTGAAGCATTGCTTGAGTTTTCTTCAAATTGAACATCCATCGATTTTTCCCATTCCATCTCCTCTATGAAGCGTTCTTCCACAGGATTTTCTTTCAAGACCGAATAGTCTTTCCAAAATTCTGCATTGTAAGGGTAGCTCATTTCGTACGAGTTTTCGTCTTTTGCCAATCGCTCGCGGTATTTTATTTTGTCGAATGCCTTGTGGTTGGTGGTGACTTTTGTAACCAGTAAGGTTTCTTCTGCCCATTGGTGATGCTTTATCTTTTTTTCTCCATCAGGAGCATCAGGATTTTCGTATACAGAAAATGCCCCGTTTGGAGATGTTCTTGCCTTGTAGTATTTCATGTAGTATCTTTCGTTTATTTTTTGGTAGTCTATTTCCGATTTTGAGAAATAGTCATCAGGTGCTTTCCATTTTTTAGCTGCTATGCCCAGAAATTTCGAGTATTTTTCTATCCTTAAAATTCCCCAATCTTGCGAGTTGATGTAAATGAAACCGGCATCTTCCATATTTTTACTCTCCGATGCTCGTTTACCATTAATCCATAATGCGTCGTAAATGAATTTAATTTTATAAACCTTTACCGAATCCAACCATTCAAAACCTTCAAATTCGTATTTAAAGGTTTCGTAATCGGTTAAGGGCTGGTACCACCAGTCGGTTTTGTATTGGCGAACCATGTTGTTGCCTACTGCCCGATGGAATATATTCCGATGCCCATCAAAAAAATAGTTTTCCATTTTTTTAATGCCTTTTTTCCATTTTTCGTTCATCGGTGTTAAGTAGTTTGTGCTTTTACGGGCCTCTTTCAACTCAATTTTTGTGGTGGCGTAAGGTTTTGTAATCCCTTTGTCTTCAACTAAAAGAACTGCTTCAACTAATTGTGAGGCAATTGTATCGCGGAAATTGGTGTTGCGGTAGAACATTTCAATTTGTGCCGGAGTGCGGTGGTAATTCCGTTTAATATTTTTTACTGCCCGTTTTACAATATCAATAGCTTCGTTCCCGTTGGGTAAAACGTAAACATCGGCCAAATTGTAAGGTTTGGGTTGCATTTTTACCATCAGGCTGTCGTTGTGTTGATAAGGAACCAGTAAGGTGGTGTTTTCATAACCCAGAAATGAAAAAGTGATTTCTTCGCCGGCCAACTTTCCCGAAATTTTAAATGAAAAAATACCTTGGCTATTGCTGACGGTGCCGGTGCCGGCTTTTTTCAACAGTAAATGGGTATAGGGGAGTGTTTCTCCACTTTTTGCATCGGAAACTGTTCCCCGTAGTTCGATAAGCGCCGGGGGAGCGGGCATGATTATTAAATGGGTTTCAGTTTTCGATATTTTTAATCCGGCTTTCGTTTCCAGTTGGGCAAAACAGCTGTCTGTATTTTCGCTAAATTTAAAATTGGTTTTTGCCGAAAGCTCCACCAGCTCAGGACTGTAACTGACCTCCAGGTTTTGAGCTGACGCCAGCGTTTGTATTACATCGAGATAAGTTTGGGTTTGTGCATGCAAGGTGCTGCAAATGGTTAGGAATAATGTAATGAGAATTGAGATTGGTTTCATGGCTTAATAATGTATGTATTTTCTGTTTTATTGATTTGAAGGTTTAAAGTAGTAGCAACAATTTGTAAGGCTTTTTCAACTTGTGTAGCTTCGGTAAAAACTCCTGTATATTTTTTGTTTTTTATCGACTCTCCACATTCAATTTTAATATTAAAATGTGCTTCAAAGTCTTCGAGAACGGTTTCCAGAGTTGCATTTTCAAAATTTAATCTTCCCGATAACCAGGTGTTCTGATTGAGGTTTGAAAACGAGGATTCAGTCATGCGATTGTTTTCTGCAAGCCAGGTTCCCGCTTCGTTTTTTGTTAGGATGAGTGGCTGGCTGTTTGCCGAAGAACGAGAATTAAAAGCCACTTTCCCTTCTTCGACAAATACTTTCTCGGTTGAATTCGCAGAGGCATCCACCAAAAAACGTGTCCCCAGCACTTTTATGTTTGTGTGATTGGTTTCAACAGTAAAAGGGCGTTCCTGATTTTTGGTAATCTCGAAATAAGCTTTCCCCTTCAAGAAAACATTCCGATGCTTTTTTTCGAATTCTTCTGGGTACTTTAGCGTAGCATTTTGGGCAAGAATAACTTTCGAATGGTCAGCAAGATAAATTACCTGGCGGTTTTCGGCAGTAATTTCGTGCCATTGTGTTTCAGCCGGGAAGAATAATATTTTGGCTGCCAGCAGCAGTAAAACAAACACCGCAGCTGCGCGGTACGACCACCTTGCAAGTTGTTTTGTTTTTAACCTGCGATTTATTTTTTGCAGGGCTTGCTCTGCATCGGGATGAAAATTGATGCGTGCTTTTTGGCTGGCTTCAAATACCTTTTTTGTTTCTTCATAAAGCTGTCGATTTTCTTTTGATTGCTCCAACCAATTTTCGAAGAATTTCTGCTCTGCTTGGTCTAACTGGTTTTCAAGCGAGGCTATTATTTTTTCTATCTGGAAAGATTTCATGTGCTTTTTTTACATGAAACGCCTCAAATAAGAATCCCCTAAAAAGTTTGTAAAAAAATGAAGCCTGCCGGTAATAAATGCAAAACAGGCTTTAATTCAATTCGTAATTTTGTAACAGCATTGGCAACTTGATTTTCAACAGTCTTTGATGAAATGCCCAGAAAATCAGCAATCTCATGTTGCGTTAACCCTTCTATTTTATTCAAAATGAAAATCTGTCGGCATTTGGCAGGAAGATTTTCGATGGCTAGGCTAATTCGGGATTGGATTTCTCTAAGTTCTTCCTGCCTATCTTCTGTTTCGGTAAAATCCAATTGAAGAAAATAGTTGAGCTTGTATTTTTCGCGGGTGTTTTTGTGGCGTATTGAGTTGAGGCATTCGTTGTATACTGCTTTGTATAAAACCGATTTTTCATTTTCAGGACAAACCATCTTTTTTCTGTTTTCCCAAATCCGAATGAATACCTTTTGCACCACTTCTTGCGACTCGTCGGTGTCGTTTAAAAAGGTAATGGCAAACCGGCACAGCTCTTGATAATAAGTTAAAAAGAGTTGGTCGAAGGCCAATTTACTGCCACATTTTATCTGTATAAAAAAGTTTTTTTCGATGTTATTGATTTTGTTTTTGCCAACAAATATGAGAATAGAAATTGAAAATGCATAATGCGATTAAGGTCACAATTGACGTAATTGTGCAATTTAAAAAAAATGCCAGGCACCTGTATTGTGCTTATTTGCTGATTATTTCGTTGAGTGTTGCATTAATTGTTGGATATTTAAACGGAAATTCTGCTTCCATTAAAGCTTTTGGAGTTACAACCGGATTTTCAAGAAGTAAGGTAGCGGCCTCTCCCAGAAACAATTTTAAAAGTAAAGCAGGAACAGTAATAAATGCAGGGCGGTTCAGTTTTTTTGCAAGTGTTTTTGTGAATTCAGCATTCGTAATTTGTTCCGGTGCAGTCAGATTATAAGTCCCGCTTTCATTCAATTCTTCCACAGCCCATATAAAAGCTTTTACCAAATCTTTTTCATGAATAAAAGGAAAAGGCTGTTTGCCCGAACCAAGTTTTCCTCCCATACCTAACTTAAAAGGAGTGAGCAGGCTTTTAATGGTTTTTGCCTCTTTGCCCAACACCAGTCCAATTCGGAAGATATTTTTCTGAACGTTGACGGGCAAGCCGTTCAGTTGTCCTTCCCAGTCATTTACAACCTTTCCAACAAAATTATCACCGAAACGAGTACTGGTTTCATCGTGAAGAATTCCTGACTGATATATGCCAATGGCGGAGGCTGAAATGAACTTTCGAGGTCGTTCGCTAACTTCAAGTTGGTTAACAGCTGCTACTAAATTTCTTGTGGTTTCAATCCTGCTGTCGTATATCAGCTTTTTATTCTTGTCAGTCCAACGCTGAAGAATTGAAGCCCCGGCAAGATTTATGATAACCTCGCATCCCCTAAGCTCTTTGGCAAGGTTCGCCACAGAGCCATATAAAAGTTCCCTTATAATTCCTGCAACCTGATGCCCGTCTTGCTTTAGCTGTTTCGATATTATCCGACCAAGATATCCGTGTATGCCCGTAATCTTTATTTTCATCTTACAAAAGGAAATGTCTCATTAAATTTTTAAGAAGTACTTTGTTAGTTAAACAAAAAATTTCAGGTTTTAGTTCTTGAAATTTGTCAACGGAACATGCTTATTATTACTTTTACCACTCGAAATGAGCAGCAACAGTCTTCATATTTTTGTTCGGTTACACCGATGGCGTTTAAAGCACCTCAGCGAGAGAGGGTTTATAACCATACTGAGTATTGTAGTTGGTATTCTTGCAGGTGTTGCCGCTGTTATTATTAAAAATACGGTTTGGCTTACCCAAAGGGTCGTTTATTCGTTGGTAGAGTCGAACGACGTGGTAAATTACCTTTATTTTGCCTTGCCTTTGGTTGGTATATTTTTAGCCATTTTAGTGGTTAGGTATATTGTTGGTACAGAGGTTCGGCATGGTATTCCCAATGTTCTCCACAGTATTTCGAAACGAAAAGGTAGAATAAGCCGGCACAATTTATATTCGTCGGTAGTAACAGCTTCGTTAACTGTAGGCTTTGGTGGTTCGGTTGGACTAGAGGGGCCAACTGTTGCTACCGGAACGGCATGGGGATCATGGTTGGCCGGCGTTTTTAGACTGAACTACAAGAATAGCATTTTGATTTTGGCCTGTGCATGCGCAGGAGCGATGGCTGCAATTTTTAAGGCGCCCATCGCAGCTATTGTTTTTGCTGTTGAAGTAATAATGATCGACTTAACTGTATTTTCGCTAGTTCCTTTGCTTTTGGCATCGGCAACAGCAGTAGTAACCTCGTATTTTTTTCTCGGTCAAGATGTGTTATACCCCTTTGAGGTGGTAGATGCCTTTGAGCTGGCCGACTTGCCATATTACATTTTACTTGGAATATTTGCTGGATTTGTTTCGGTATATTTCACTAAAATGTACCTGTTCTTTGGCGATCAATTCGATAAACTGAAAAATAATAAGGTTCGACTTGTTGTGGGAGGAACCGGGCTTGGAATACTGATTTTCTTTTTTCCATCGTTGTATGGCGAGGGATACGAGTCGATTAACGAATGTTTGGCCGGTAATTTGCATTATCTGTTCGACAATAGTCTTTTTTATTCATTTCATGAAGAACTGTGGGTAGCGCTAATCCTATTGGCAGCAGTGGTTCTGCTTAAGATTGTTGCCACTTCGTTAACCTTTGGTGCCGGAGGAGTTGGAGGTATTTTTGCCCCAACCTTATTTATGGGGGTAAATACCGGGATGCTTTTCGCACAAATCGTTAACTGGATTGGAATTCGGCAGATTAATGCCAGTAATTTTGCTTTAATTGGTATGGCTGGGTTAATTGCTGGCGTGCTTCATGCACCATTAACCGGAATATTTCTTATCGCCGATATATCAGGTGGTTATAAATTGTTTGTGCCGCTTATGATTACAGCAACCTTTGCCTATTTAATCGTAAGGGCATTTACCCCAAATTCTGTTTACCACATTCAGCTGGCCCGCCGAAAAGAGCTGTTAACGCACGATAAAGATGCCAACGTTCTGCAAATGATGGATGTTCGGAAATTGATTGAAACCGACTTTGAAGTGCTTTCGCCGGATGCTACTTTGCGCGACCTTACAGTTGCAATTTCAAGAAATCATAGAAATCTTTTTCCTGTTGTGGACGACAAGGGTTTTATGGTTGGTATGTTGAAAATGGATGATGTTCGTAAAATGATTTTTAATCATGAATTGTACGACACCGTAAAAATTAAAGAATTGATGTATATGCCTGCCTATCATATCGATCCGAATGATAATATGGAGGTTGTCGCAAATAAATTTGAATCGTCAGGGAGATACAACCTGGCAGTAATTGAAAACGGGAAGTACATTGGCTTCATTTCAAGGGCTAAAGCTTTTACCCGATACCGCAAAAAAATAATCGATTTTTCACATGTTTAAACGTTTCTTTGTTATTGGTCCGAAAGACCTTTTAAATAGGCTGGTAGCCTGGAGAATTGCTTCCATATCGGAGCGGAATTTTTTATACCTCCTTAGCTTAATTGTGGGCATTGTAAGTGGCTTTTCAGCTTTAATTTTAAAAAATCTCATTCATTTTGTTGCCGAAGAGTTAATCCACAACATACAAATTGCTGGCTTTACTTATCTTTATTTGCTTTATCCTTTTATTGGAATATTGCTTACAGTAATCTTTGTTAAATTTGTTATTCGCGATAATATCGGGCATGGGGTAACAAAGATTTTACATTCAATTTCAAGAAAGGGAAGTAAACTAAAACCGCACAACACCTACTCGTCGATGGTCGCCAGTTCATTAACCATAGGATTTGGAGGTTCCGTTGGTTCGGAAGCACCAATTGTTTTAACGGGTGCTTCAATTGGTTCGAACCTGGCCCGGATATTCAAATTGCGCTATAAATACCTGACACTAATGGCGGGGTGTGGAGCGGCTGGTGCAATTGCCGGTATCTTTAATGCCCCTATG
This sequence comes from Draconibacterium sp., assembly GCA_041583785.1. Lineage (GTDB taxonomy): Bacteria > Bacteroidota > Bacteroidia > Bacteroidales > Prolixibacteraceae > Draconibacterium. Next base: position 187,934 of record JBFHFE010000003.1, read on the forward strand.
GCAGGTATTGTTTTTACCCTCGAAGTATTAATGCTTGACCTTACTATGGCCTTTCTAATTCCTTTGCTAATTTCGTCAATAGCAGCTACGGTAATATCGTATTTTTTTATGGGCGATGCGGTATTGCTTAGATTTAGCGAAGTTGCCCCCTTCGAAATTAACACCATCTGGATTTATATTCTCTTAGGAATATTTACCGGCTTACAAGGATTATATTTTACAAGGGTTTCCATGTTTTTAGAAAGCAAATTTGTACGCATAAAGAACTGGTTTTGGCGGGCATCAATCGGAGCATTTATTCTTGGTGGGCTTATATTTATTTTCCCTCCATTATGGGGTGAAGGTTATACAAGTATTAACGAAGTTTTTAGTCAGCATGGAGCTAATTTGCTGAACAATTCATTATTCGAGCAGTGGAAAGATAATCCTTATGTACTATTGACAGTATTGGCTGGAATTTTATTGTTTAAAGTAGCTGCTACTGCCGCCACCACAGGAGCTGGTGGTAATGGTGGTATTTTTGCACCTACCTTGTTCTCAGGTGCTATTGCTGGCTTTTTTATGATCCATCTTCTGAACACTGTTTTTGATCTTGGTGTGGCAGAAAATAATTTCGCTTTGGCTGGAATGGCTGGAATGATGGCAGCAGTTATGCATGCTCCTTTAACCGGAATATTTCTTACTGCCGAGATTACCGGTGGCTATGGTATGTTTGTTCCTTTGCTGATTACTTCAACTGTGGCCTATGTAACCATTATGCGATTCGAACCTCATTCGATTTATACCAAACGCCTGGCGCAAAAAGGGGAATTAATTACACATCACAAAGACCAGGCAATACTTCGTTCGATGGAAGTGAAAACATTAATAGAAAACGATTTTGAAATACTTTCGCCTGATGCCAGTTTACGTGATTTGGTAAAAGCCGTTTCAAGATCGAATAGAAACCTTTTCCCAATTGTTGATAAAGACGGGTATTTGAAAGGAATGTTGAAGCTTTCGAAGGTGAAAAACCTGATTTTTGAGCCCAAGTTATACGATAAAGTTATGGTGAAGGATTTAATGTTTATGCCAGAGTTTTATATTTCATCAACCGATACCATGGAAACCGTTGCCGAAAAATTTGAAACGTCGAACCGTTATAACCTGGCCGTTATTGACAATGGAAAATACCTGGGATTTATTTCAAGAGCAGTTGTATTTTCGAACTACCGAAAAACTCTGGAATATTTCTCGCACGAATAATTTTATAAAAATTAAGAATTCAGTAGTGCTGAAGGGGAGCTTCTGCCTGTGAATTGGAATTTAATTTGTTTAATTTCGGAAAAACATTAAAAGTACAAAATATGATATCGCGTCGTTCGTTTATTGCGAAAAGTTCGCTGGCTGTTGCGGGTGCAAGTGTAACTGCTAATGCTTTTACTAGCCCTGCTTTTCAGCACAATAATAATAAATTGCCCGTTGTAATATCTACCTGGAACCATGGCATGCCGGCCAATGAAGCAGCCTGGGAAATACTAAAAAATGGGGGCCATTCTTTAGATGCAGTGGAGGCTGGTGTTCGAGTTCCCGAAGCCGACCCAAATGTTATAACTGTAGGGCTGGGTGGAATTCCCGATGCCAGTGGAAAAGTTACTCTTGATGCGTGCATTATGGATGAAAAAGGGCGTGCAGGTAGTGTTACATACCTGCAGCATATTGTGCATCCTGTTTCGGTGGCTCGCTTGGTAATGGAACGAACTCCTCACGTAATGTTAAGCGGAAAAGGTGCTCTTAAATTTGCTTTGAACAATGGTTTTGTTAAAGAAAAGCTATTGACGAAAAAACGCAGGGAGGAATGGAAAAAGTGGAAAAAGGAACAAAAGGAATTCAGCAATAAAATAAATATTGAGAACGTAAACGAAGATAACCACGACACAATTGGAATGCTGGCACTTGATAAAGATGGCCGGATTTCGGGAGCCTGCACAACCAGCGGAATGGGGTATAAAATGGCTGGTAGAGTAGGCGACTCTCCAATTATTGGTGCTGGGTTGTTTATCGATGGCGAAGTGGGTGGCGCAACTGCAACAGGATCCGGCGAATTAGTGATGAAAACAGTGGGCTCGTTTCTGGTTGTTGAATTAATGCGGCAAGGAATGTCACCATCGCAAGCATGCGAAGAGGCTGTTAAGCGTATTGCAAAGAAAATTCCTAACTACGAAATGCATCAGATAGGTTACATTGCATTGAATACAAGGGGAGAGGTTGGATCATTTTGTATTCAACCCGGATTTAACTATGCTTTAAAAACATCTGATAAAACAGAATTGATTGATGCTGAATCCTGGTTGAAGAAATTATAATAAAAAAAGGTGTTCGATTCGAACACCTTTTTTTATTATTTTATATAAGCCTACCAACGGTTTCCTCCGCGGTCGCTGTTGTAGCCGCCACCACCTCTGCGGTCGCCGCCACCACGTCTGTCGCTACCGCCGCCACGCCTGTCGCCGCCGCCACGATTGTAACCACCACCGCCGCCACCGCGGTTAAAGCCACCACCGCCACGGTTATAACCACCGCCGCCGCCTCGTGGGCGTTCTGTTGGAGGATTCGCTTCTTTTACAACGATTTCTTTACCGTCGAGTTCTGTCTCATTTAATGCGGCAATTGCAGCATTCGCTTCTTCGTCGTTTGGCATTTCAACAAAACCAAAACCTTTTGAGTTTCCTGTTTCTCTGTCAAAAATAACTTTTGCAGATGCTACTTCTCCATAGGTAGAGAAGAGTTCTTGTAAGTCGTCACCAGTTGTTGATGAACTTAACTTTGCAACAAATAAATTCATAAAAAATAGAAAAATATAAATGTATAAATTATAAATACGCAGGTATATTTATTTAAATACCTGTTGTTAAATAGTTTAAAGAACTGTAAGAACGATTAAGAAGTTAAAACAGAAAATCACAATTAATAGAAATTGGTGAAGAATGAATTAAATTCTATATGCAAATAAACGCCTTATTTGTTAGATTTACACTAAAAAGTTACTGTTTTTTTTATTTAATCCTATATAATTTTTTAATAAAAGACCTTCAGCGAGGAAGGTCTTTGTAAGGTGAGATTAAAGTATTTGTTTCTCCTGTATCTCAGGAGATTAATTTAGTGCAAAGAACTAAAACTAACCTAGATTTCAAAATATTGCTCTTATTTAAGTTAATATTCAATGTGCTGCGAGATAATTTTTTTATTTCGAAGTATATTAATTACTGCATCAACAATCTGATCGTCTTCCAGCGATGCATAATTAAAAATTACATCAAAATCGTTGTTTTCCGCTTTTCTTCCAATAATTTTTTCGATGAACGAATCGCGTTTTATGTCTGATTTGTTTATGAACTTAGCAGCCTCAGCCTGGCTAAGATCTCTTAATTGCATAAGGCGGTTTATACGCCATTCGGTAGGCGCCTCGAGTCGTATATCTAGTTTGTTGGGGACGTCTTTCAGTATAACCCCTGCCGAGCGGCCAACAATAATAACTCGTCCCTGGTAAGCCAGGCGACAAATTATGCCTTTTAAGGTATTAATTAGATGTTGATCTGAAATATCATAAATGGTTTCTTCTGAAAAAGCATGTGCAACTTCTTTTAAAAAACGAATGGCTTCCTTTTCATCCTCGAATTTTCCTTTTTTAATTTCTAGTATCATTTCATTTACCACCGACGAGAAGAGATCTTTGTCCACCCATTTCCAAACCACATCGGTTTTTGTTTCCGACATGTAACTGTAACCGGTAAGAATTTTTGAAAGCTTAATGGCAATTCGCTCTGCCGAACAACCGGCTTGTCGCGAAATGGTTACAAATGGCCCTGGAAAATCGCCGGTTTCAAGGTTTATACATTTTAAATGGGTTAAATAGCTGTTTATAAAATTTTCCATGATTAGGCTTTTTGCTACGTTTTCTTTTTCTAAATTACAATCAAATATTGTTGTTCGGAAGCTAATGTGTTATACAATAGCATGATTTACAGATGTTTTTCAACAACATTTAAAATATTTATTTTGAAAAAAGCAATGATGAATAATCCAATTCGTACGGCTATCGCGTCCTTTGGTATGTCGGGACAAGTATTTCACGGGCCATTGTTAAAAGAAAATCCGCAGTTTCAGGTGGTAAAAGTCTTCGAGCGTAGTAAAAATATTTCCAGAAAATTGTTTCCCAATGCCAATATTGTGCGCACGTATGAGGAAATTCTTTGCGATGATAACATTGAATTAATTGTAGTAAACACTCCGGATGTTTTACATTATAAAATGGCAAAACAGGCTTTGGAAGCCGGAAAACACGTTGTAGTTGAAAAACCACTAACGCAAAAAAGTAACGAAGCAAAAGAGCTGCTTAGTCTGGCGCGCAGCAAAGGAGTTGTTTTTACAGTATATCAAAACCGACGCTGGGATGGTGATTTTCGTACTGTTCAGAAAGTATTAGATGAAGGGAAGCTGGGCCGTTTGATTGAATTTGAATCGCATTTCGATCGTTTTCGCACCTATATTGCACCCGATACCTGGAAAGAAGAAGGAGATGAATATACCGGTGTTTTGTATAATCTGGGCTCGCACCTTATCGACCAGGCATATGTTCTATTTGGCATGCCCAAAATGGTAACTTCCCATTTGCAGGTCTTACGCAAAAATGGAGTGGTTACCGATTATTTTGATGTAAGATTACAATACGAAGGTTTTGCTGCCATTTTAAAATGTTCTTACCTGGTTAAAGATCCCGGGCCTCGTTTCTCTATATATGGCGAAAAGGGAACCTTCCGTAAATGGGGGATCGACCCTCAGGAAGGGCTTTTGAAAGCCGGACATCTCCCGAATGAAGAAGATTGGGGAGCCGAACCCGCCGAACTTTGGGGGACAATGGTTTACGAAGATGATGAAGAGGATGTTGAAGAGTTGGTGGAAACAATTCCGGGTGATTACAAAATTTTCTACAACAACCTTTTCGAAGCTATACGAAACGGCGCTAATTTATTGGTTAAACCGGAAGAAGCCATTGATGTTTTAAATATTTTGGAAGCCTGCCTGCTTAGTAACCGCGAAAAACGTACAATTGAGATTTGAATTTTTGGGAATATTATATTAAAGCCCCGTTCGCTATCAGTTTCAGATGAAGGGAACGGGGCTTTTTAGCTTATATCAGCCGCTAAAACTAACAAACTGCAACTTGCAGTTCATCGCTGCAATTCTTTTTGCAGATCAATTCCTCTGCTTTTTTCAATGCTTTTTCAAACGAATCGCAGATATTAATTTTTGATAATATTTTTGGATTTAACCCTTTTTCAAGGTCTTTCATCAGGTCGTCGTGCACGCCTGAAAGTATAACCAGAACGCCTTTGTCTTGCAGCATTTTTAAAGATCCTTTTAGGTTTTGTAACCCGGTTTGGTCGACAAACGAAACGTGTCGCATTCTGATAATAAGTATTTTACTGCTCATTCCGGTTTCCTGGATTACTTCGGAATAGCGACGTGCTGATGCAAAAAATAGAGGTCCGCTTATTTCATATACGGAAACACCTTTGGGCAGGCTTGAATAATCTTCAATTACATCAGTATCGACAACATTGTTGATTCGTTTTTCGCTAATGTCAGCCATGCGTTTCATAAACAATATGGCAGATAGCACCACTCCAATTTCGATAGCTACAGTTAAATCAACCAATACAGTAAGGAAGAAAGTACTTAAAAGTACAATAATGTCGAAAAATGAACCCTTCAGTATGGCCTTAAACGAGCGCCATTCACTCATGTTATAGGAAACAATAATTAATATACCGGCCAGGCACGACATGGGAATAAGTTTGGCCCATTTGCCAAGAAAAAGCATAATTAACAAGAGGGTTATGGCATGAACGATACCTGCAATTGGCGTACGACCTCCGTTTTTTACGTTGGTGGCTGTACGGGCAATGGCTCCAGTAGCTGGAATACCTCCAAAAAATGGAGCAACAATATTTGCTACACCCTGGGCAATTAATTCGGTATTTGAACGGTGCTTGCCACTAATCATTCCATCGGCAACGACGGCCGAAAGTAATGACTCAATGGCTCCCAGCAACGCAATTGTAAGGGCCGGAGCCAGGTAGTTGTGCAGGTTCAAAAAATCAATTTCAGGTAAGGTAAAACTAAAATGATTGCTAATTTCCCCAAAGTAAGTTTCAATGGTTGCAACAGGAATTTTAAAGATTTGAACTACCCCTGTTATTAGTAATATTGCGATAAAGGAACCTGGTATCTTTTTCGTGATTTTTCCGGTGAATAGAGAGATACATATAGTGGCAATTGTAATGGCTAGAGTAGGCAGATGTGTGTTTGTAATATTCTGTCCGTAAACTTTCCATTTTTCAATAAAACCCGACGGGAGCGATGCTATGTCAAGGCCCAAGGCATCCTTAATTTGTGTGGAGAAAATTACGAGTGCAATACCACTTGTAAAACCAACAATTAAAGGGTGGGGGATGTATTTCAGTAAGGTTCCGAGTTTCAAAAATCCAAAGCAAACTAGAAAAATTCCGGCCATTATTGTGGAGATAATTAAGCCATTAACTCCATATTGTTGAACAATTCCGTAAACAATAATTATAAAAGCTCCGGTTGGTCCGCCAATTTGCACACGACTTCCTCCCAAAAATGAAATGATAAAACCTGCCACAACAGCTGTGATTATACCTTTTTCAGGAGACACTCCCGATGCAACTGCAAAAGCTATGGCCAGAGGTAATGCTACAATTCCAACAACAATGCCCGCTAGTACATCGTTTGTAATTTGTTTACTACTTACACCACTGCGCAGCAGGGTAAATAGTTTGGGTTTAAATATATTATTCATGATGTTTTTGATTTTCAGCGCAAAAGTAACGCGAAACTCATGATATTGTTCTTGACCAATGTATTAAAATTAACCGCGATGTTTATTGGTTTATTATTAGGTAGTTAGTTCTAAATATTTAGTTAACATTGGGAAAAGTATTGAAAAGTAAGGATTCTAAATTAAATATAAAAACAACTTCTAGCTTTCGATTATTTCTTCCAGAGCCGTTCTAACCCGTTCAATGTAATTATCTATTTGAGCCTTTTCTTCAAATCCAATAATTAGCGTGTCGACACTCCTCAGACCTAGCACAAAACGCAACGAATTATCTATTTTTTTGCTGTCGTTACGTAGTTTTCCATTGCCTATCAGTTTCATACCAATTACACCTTTCCCGGCATCGTGAAGTTGCTGAATAACTTCAACTACTTCTTTTGGTTCTGGTTTATCCATGGCAATGCCATAAGGATTAATTCGGGCATGAAGAATGTCAACCCAGGGACTTTGCACAGCTGCTTTCATGGCATCCAGCGAATGTACCGAAACACCGTGAGCCCTTATAATTCCTTTGGCTTTGAGATTCTCTAGCATATCCATTTGGGGTTTCATGGTTTCTGTCCAGTCTTTGTCCACCATACAATGAATTTGTACAATGTCAATATAATCGGTGTTTAATTCTTTTCTGAACCTGTCAACAACCAGGTTTGCAGCGGGACGTTCCATTTCGGGAATACCTCCTTCTCTGGTCCATATTTTTGTAGTTAATGTTATTTCCTCGCGGTTCATTTGCTTCATAGCTTCTGCCAACAGACCGTGTGTTCCATACGTATCTGCCGCATCGAAATACCGGAAACCCTTTTCATAAGCATAGTTCAGCAGCTCTAAACTTTTTTGTTTATTCTGTTTGGTAAGAAAGCTCGTGCGATTGGTGGCATGAACTCCGGTTCCCATACCAATCAGGGAGGTTTCAATTCCCGAATTACCCAGCTTTATTTTTTGGAAAGGATTGGTGCTGCTAACTATTGGTGTACACGAATACAATGGATTTGAAAATAAAACATGCGCAGTCCCAAGACCAAGTGCATTAATAAATCTCCGACGATTCATCCCGGGTATTGACATAATTTCTAGATTTTGTTTGTTTAAATTTAAGATTTTATTTTGATATGAACAGGATACAAGGTTCTTGATACCGGATACTGTTTACATCTGAAAATTGTAAATCTTACTCCTTTCGAGGCCGGTAGTGTCGTTTCAGCCAGCTGGCTAACCCATCTAAGCCTGGGAAAAGCACGCGTTCTGTAATATTAGCCTGATCCAGTTTGTCACGGATTTCCCACTTTAATTTAGCCGGGATAATAATTCTGCGGAATACCTCGGGGTGCATTGTAAGCCAACTGTCCAGGACGGCTGTAGCATTTGTCATTACCGAAAACAATGCAAATTGGTTGACTATGCGGTCGTCGGTTGATGGGGGTTCAAAAAATATAACATGTCCGGAACCAATTTTTTCATCCAGGTTATGGATCGTAGGAAATTCCGATTCGAGCATCTCAACCGTAAAGGCATTACATTTTTCGAGGATCAACAATTGCTTCAGTGGCTCGGGAATAAGATTGTTTACTTTAACAAAATCGACTTTCCAAATTACTCCATCTATATCGAATTTTTCGGTGTTTGCAGTAGCAAAATGCATGGCTACAAAAGGCGAATAAGTCCAATCAAGTAGTCGCGTAGCTAAACCATGATGTTGTGCAAGCACCAGTGCGCGAAGTTGAGTGTTTGATTGGGTAAAATCGCTTGTTCGTGCATATTTCCTGAAATTTCGGAGGAGGTGGTATTCCAAATCGGGACGATTGCCGCAATTGCGCAAAAAACTGTTTTCGAGCTGGTATTTGCAGTCGGATAAGCCGCGAAATGCAAAGTCGCTTCTAAATCGATCGAGTGTTGGTTTCCACGAATCGTGATATACTTCCTCAACCAGTTCAGCCCAGCTGTTAACTCTTATGTCATTCGAAGTAATACTGCAATTCATAATAATCCTGATTGAACAATCTCCGAATGTACAAAAAACAAAACAGGAAACCATATAAAACGATTTCCTGTTTGACGATAAATGTGAAAATATTTTGTATTTATTTGTATTCAGAAATTTCGCTGCTGTTGCTGCTGCCCTGCTCGTTGTCTTCTTTTGTTGAAGGCATATCTTTCTCAGTAAAATTAGCTGAATTTTTTTGTTTATTGGGTTTTGCAGTATGGGTGATAATTTTTTCAACAGGGCTGCTTTTTTTTATCAAGTCAATTTTATTACTGATTTTGATTCCCAGAATATAAAAAATAGATGAGATGAGAATGATTGCCTTCATGATGTTTCTTGTTTTCTTATGGAACAGCAAATTATCTATATTAGCGTAAATTGCGAAATAATATCTGTGAACCACCTTAATTATTCTGCAAACTACAATTTAACTCTTGCAAAATATTTTGTCGGATTCTAAAAGTAAATACAAACCAGAGCTTTTTGCAGTTATTTAAGTTGAGCTAGATAGTCGTAGTGATCGCCGCTGGCAATTTTGTTACATAGTAAGCCAACCTCATTGGCGATCTCATTTAATTTTTCGAAATCAACAAATAGCCAGTTAAATTTTGCTTTCGTTTTTCTGAATGATATTTCGTATTCCATTTCTCCATAATAATTTGCGTTGGTCATTTCCACCCACATCGAACCGTCTTCTTCTTCAAAAAGATATTTTATGTCCGACGAATCAATAAGTATCTGACCTCCTTCAAGAAGTAACGATTTTAAATGGATCAGCAGATTTTTCAGCCCGTCAAGCGAGCCTCCAATTCCGGCTCCATTCATCATCAACAAAATGGTGTTAAATTGTTTTCCGTTGAATTCGTATATGTCGGCATTAACAACTTTAACAATTCCTTGTTTTTTCATTACCTCAACAGCCAGTTCCGATTTTTCCAGAGCCGTAACATTAAAGCCTTTTTTTTGAAGAATTAAGGAATGGCATCCGGCAGCTGCTCCCACATCCAGAATTTTTCCCCTGCAATTTTTTAAAGCACTTTTTTCCAGCAGAGGCATCATTTTTTCGTTTCTGAAGAAATAGGAAGGAGGGATGGTTTCTCCTTCAGTATAATTTGAGTTAACCTTAATATCTGGTGCTTTCTTTTTTTCAAAATATTCTTTAATGGCTTCTCCAAATGGGTCGTTCATAAGATTTTATATTGTTTGTGTATAATAAATGCTAATAGGGGTTATTCGAATTACTTGAAGTAAAGATACAACTTTCGCTAATGCTAATCTATCCTTGCTCTGTGTTTTTTTTATTGATTAAGTATAATTTCTCCAAATAAATAGGTAACTGCTTTACCTCCAATTTCAACCCGGTTGTTAAGGTTTTTGCAGTATAGAACGCCACCGCGTTGCGACACTTGTTTGGCTATAAGTTCTGATTTATTAAGTTGAGCTGCCCAGTAAGGAATGAGCATGGTATGTGCCGAACCGGTAACAGGATCTTCGTTTACAGCCACAGCCGGAGCGAAAAATCGAGAAACAAAATCGAATTCTTCCGACTTTGCTGTACATATTACTCCGCGGGTATTCGACTCAGTTATTTTTATTAGATTTGGACATAGTTCTTTAATTTCTCTTTCTGTCTCAAATAGTAGCATTAAATCGTTGCTTCCTTTAAAACATTTATTTGGTTGAAAGTTAAATGCTGTTTTTAAGCTGTGTGGAATAGGAATCTCCTTCAGTTCAGACGCAGGGAAATTCAGCAAAAGCAATTGGTTCTGCTTATTTACAGTAAGCACTCCGCTTTTCGATTCGAAGTGTATTGTATTTCCTTCAAAACCAAGGTGGTTAAAAAGAACATGTGCCGTTGCCAGTGTTGCGTGGCCACATAAATCGACCTCGGTTCCTGGTGTAAACCAGCGAATGTGAAATCCTTTGTCGGTGGGTACAAAAAATGCTGTTTCTGACAAGTTGTTTTCCATGGCAATATGCTGCATGGTTTCATCGGGGAGCCAGTTTGTTAGTGGAACTACCGCGGCGGGATTGCCTTCGAACGTTTTGTCGGCAAAAGCATCAACCTGATAAATGGTAAGGTTCATATCCTAAATTATAAAATTAAAGTTCGGTTTTTTTCTGTCAAAATTATACACGCAGCAAAGGTATAATGCAGTTTCGGACGTGAGATAATTCGGGGGAAAAATGCTGTAATTTATTTTTTGATTCTGTAATGTTAAAACTTCATGGTTAGTTTTAAGTTAAGCTTTCTTCCGGTTAGGTAGTTCGGAACCGCATACATATCACCCGAATTACTGGATACCCAAAAATAGGAGATAGTATTATTTATGTCGAGAATATTAAACACCTCAAGGCTTAGCCCCATGTCGGTGAGATGTTTAAAAAATGGGCTTTTCGATGGGGTTGCTGTACTAATGAATATCTTCGAAAAACCAATATCGATACGACGATAAGAGGGCATTCTGTATATATCCTGATAACGTTCGCCATTGGGCGGGCCAAAAGGTAAGCGCGAACCATAGAAACCAGCCAAGTGCATCCGGTACGTTGGGTTTCCAGGCAGATAATCCTGAAAGAACATGCTAAAGTTTAACCTTTGGTCGGTTGGGCGGGGGATAATTCCATATCCGTCGTCTTTTATATCTTCTACGGTTCTTAGCAGCGATAAACTTGCCCACGACTGCAAGCCACTTACAAATTCCCCGTTGATTTTCATGTCGATGCCGGTTGCATAACCAGTAGACTCATCTTCGGCTAAATAACTGATTTGTAAATTGTCGATTTGATAAGGAACCAAATGGCTCATGTATTTGTAATAAGCTTCGGTTGTAAAACGGAAAGGCCTATCCCAGGCTGTAAAAAGCAAGTCGGTGCCTGCTACAATTTGGTAAGACTTTTGTGCTTTTGAATCGTAATTTATGCTACCATCGCTGGTTTTTAGTTCTTTAAAAAAAGGCGATTGATAATATACTCCTGTCGATAAACGGAAGGATATCTTCTTTTCCCACTCGGGGAAATAGTTAAAAGTAGCCCTCGGGCTAATTAGTAATTCGTCTGAAAAGTCCCAGTAATTAAATCGAACGCCTCCGGTAAGGTACAGATCTCCCGTTTTTACCGGTATACTCCAGCTATCCTGAATGTAGCCTGTAACCCGGTTCGAACTGATTTTGTTCTGGGCTGTCTGCGTATAATAGAGCGTTAAATTTGTTGCGGAATAAGGAAGTGAATAGCCGGTAGAGTCGCGGTAAGTCCATTCATTAATTTTATCTTCAACTTCTTCGTGTTGGAACTTAATTCCCCAGTTTATGAGGTGATTTTCGGAGTTTATTGCTCCCTTGTGCGATAAATTGTAAACATTAGCTGTTAGATAATTGCGGGCGTGGTCTAAGAAAGTACCAACTCCCAGGTTTAACGAGCTGTCTCCATAATCACTGGACGACATATCGCTTTCCAGTTCATTTAAATAGTATTGCCCCAGAATATCATAAGTTACCTCTTCATTAGCGTGATATGCAGATGCAATAAACTTCAGGTTTAAATTTACATTGGGGTGATAGTTGGCTGTTATGGCGCCCAGATAGGTCCTAAATGCATCCACTTCCTGTCCGTCGAAATATATTGTTGCACTATAGGCATCGCTCCAGGTTCCAAAAGTGGTCTCACGGGTTTCGGGAATAAATTTATATTCGTTTTTGGCAATATTTCCTAAAAACGAAATATCAAGTTTCTCAGAAACCTGATAGGAAACGTAGGTTTGGAAATCGAAAAAATTAGGATTGTACTCGCCTTCTTCATCGAGCGTACCAAGCAGATAACGGGTGGTTTTATACCGAATTCCCGAAATGTGTGAAAGCTTACCGTTTAAGGATACATCTTCGAAATGGGCAGAACCACCCAACATACTCATTGCAACCGAGCCTTTGAAATCGCTGGGTTTGCGGTATTTAATGTCTAGTACCGACGACATTTTATCGCCGTATTTAGCATTAAATCCACCAGCCGAAAAATCGATGGTTGAAACCAAATCGCTGTTGATAAAACTCAAACCTTCTTGTTGTCCTGCGCTCACCAGAAAAGGCCGATACACTTCCACATCGTTTACATAAACCAGGTTTTCGTCGAAATTACCCCCGCGAACATTGTATTGCGAACTTAATTCGTTGTTTGATGAAACTCCTGGAAGTGTTTTTAGCATCGTTTCCAGTGCTCCTGCAATGCTGGGCATTGCATCAATAATTTTAGGATTAAGTCGAGTCACGCTTCCTGCATTACGGCGTTGTTCCCTTACCACAATTTCTGCCAGCTCGAGGTTTTGCTCGGGCATTACAATTTCTTTTATTATTACCTCATTGGGTTGGGCATAAATCGAATCTGCAAAGGTTTTGTATCCCACCGATGAAAATACAATGGTGAGGTGTTTGCGTGCCGGTATGCGCAGCAGAAACTCGCCTTTGGCATTGGTGGTGGTGCCCAGAGTGGGGAACTCTTTTAAAACAACCGTAACCATATCTAACGGAATTCCCTTGGAATCTTCAAGTACTCCCTTCAAGGTGGCATTATTACTTTGTCCTAAAACAGATAGTTGGACAGCAATAAGCAGAATAAAAATGGTAAAGTTTTTCATCATCGGCACAAAACTAACAAACACGTTTTATTATCAACTTTTTATTGATAAATAAATTGTGGAGTGGTGAGATTTATTTAATAAGCGGGGTTGATTTAAAATATTTCTCTTGGAAATTCAGAATTGTGCACGATTTGTATTTAAAATGATGAAAGAATAGCGGGCTGTTTAATCTCAATTTAGTGAAAGATTGTGCAATTTGAAGTTTCCTTTGGATTTCGTTAACTTTCAGGCTAATCACTTTAAAATTAGTTGAACCAACGTTCGGGTTAAACCAATTATCCCGACTTTTCTTGCAGCAGGCAAAAAAGTAGTCGTTCAAAATTTTGTGTGAAATTCTGCAATAATTTTAGAGAAACAAAGTGGCTGTTTCTTGTCGACCCGGGCTAATAAGGTTTCGAATTGTTGGAGCTAATGTATGGTGGCCCATTTTAATTTATCCAATTTAAAAGAAGGTGTTTCAAAGGCGCCAACACCTGCCGTTGTTATTTATAGTCTGGAGAAGGGATATTTCAATAAAAATGAATTTGTAGATGCAAATAGTTTGTTTCCTCTAATTTCGAAAACGATAAACTAATTATGCGACCTTTGTTTTTTGTTTTCAGATTAAATTTATTGACCAGAGCTATTAAAATGAAACACAAACCAACGAATAGTTTTATCTTTGGATGTAATTAATTTAACCGATTTACAATGGCAGAATTTAAATATCAAAAACCATTTCCAATTTTAAAAGACGATACCGAATATCGTTTAATCACAAAAGACTACGTGTCGACAATTGAAGTTGACGGAAGACAAATATTGAAAGTCGATCCTAAAGGGCTGGAGGTGCTTGCAAAAGAGGCATTTACCGATGTTTCATTTTTCCTGCGCGCTGCGCATTTAGAAAAAGTTGCTAAAATTTTGGAAGATCCAGAAGCAACAGATAACGATAAATTTGTAGCGCACACTATGTTAATGAACCAGGCAGTGTCGGCCGAAGGGGAATTACCAACCTGTCAGGATACAGGAACTGCAATTGTTGTTGCTAAAAAAGGTGAGGATGTTTATACTGGTGCTAACGATGCAAAATTTCTTTCGAAAGGTATTTTCGAGACTTATTCCGAAAAAAACCTTCGTTATTCGCAGGTTGTGCCTTACTCTATGACGAAAGAAAAGAATACCGGAACCAACTTACCTGCACAAATTGATATTTATGCAGAACAAGGTAATAGTTACGATTTTCTTTTCTTGACAAAAGGTGGCGGTTCTGGTAACAAAACCTTTCTTTATCAGCAAACAAAATCCTTGTTAACAGAAGAGAACCTGACTAAGTTCGTGAAAGATAAAATCATGGATCTAGGAACTTCGGCTTGCCCTCCTTATCACCTGGCTTTGGTTATCGGTGGTACTTCGGCTGAGGCAACTTTGGCTACCGTTAAAAAAGCATCAGCAGGTTATTTAGACAACTTACCAACCGAAGGGAACGACGGTGGTCAGGCTTTCCGCGATTTGGAGTGGGAAGTAAAGGTTACCAAAATTTGCCAGGAGAGTGGTGTTGGTGCACAGTTTGGCGGTAAATATTTTGTTCACGATGTACGTGTAATTCGTTTACCACGCCACGCGGCTTCGTGTCCTGTTGGTTTGGGGGTTAGCTGTAGTGCCGACCGTAACATAAAAGCAAAAATCAACAAAGATGGTATTTTCCTTGAGCAATTGGAAAAGAACCCTGCCCGCTTCCTGCCTTCGAAAGCTCCATCTATGAGCCCCGCGGTTGATATTGATCTCGATCAGGGCATGGATAATGTTCTTAAGGAATTAACCAAATACCCAACTAAAACACGCCTGAACCTGAGCGGAACCTTAATTGTAGCACGCGATATTGCTCATGCGCAGATTAAACAAATGTTAGACGAAGGTAAACCAATGCCCGACTACTTTAAGAATCACCCGGTTTACTATGCCGGCCCGGCAAAAACTCCTGAAGGCATGGCATCGGGTAGCTTTGGTCCAACAACAGCAGGCCGTATGGACCCTTATGTTGACGAGTTTCAAAGTCATGGCGGTTCAATGATTATGGTTGCGAAAGGAAACCGTAGCCAACAGGTTACCGACGCTTGCAAAAAGCACGGAGGTTTCTACCTTGGCTCCATTGGAGGCCCGGCTGCAATTTTGGCTAAAAACAGTATTAAAGCGGTTGAGGTTGTTGATTTCCCTGAATTAGGAATGGAAGCAGTTCGTAAAATTAAAGTGGAGAATTTCCCTGCCTTCATTATTGTCGACGACAAAGGGAACGACTTCTTTAAAGAGTTGTAGAAATTATATAAGCGTAATATTAAAAAACTTCGGAGAATTTCTTCGGAGTTTTTTTTGTGGTTTGGCGTTGCAGCGAAAGGGGACTGGCGGAGATGAGTTGTCAGTTGGGATGGTTTAAAATTGTATGTCTTTTTTGATGTGGGCGGTGTTATACTGCGTATGAAATGATACTGTTGGTATTACATATCAGTAGAACTTGGGCAATGAAAATTTATTCGACTCCATGCGGATTGGTGTCTTATCACTCCATTTTTATACCGATAAACAGTTAAATCCTCCGGGCTTCTGATGGCCGCCATTAAAATAAAAAGGGCTTCCGAAACTGGAAGCCCTTTTTGGCCGTTTTTAATAATATTGTGTTTGCTAAATAAAAAACTATTTATTCAGCTACAACTTCAAATTCAATTTCAACTACAACTTCTTTGTGTAGTTTAATTTTGGCTTTGTGTGTACCTACTTCTTTGATACTGTCTTCTGGAATAGAAATCTGCTTGCGGTCGATTTCAAATCCTTTTTTGTTGATTGCTTCAGCTAACTGGATAGTGTTAACTGAACCAAAAATTTTGCCAGAAGTACTTGTTTTAGCTCCAATCGTAATTTTCTTTGCAACAATTTGCTCAGCAATTTTAGTAGCTGCCTCTTTCAATTTAGCTTCTTTATGAGCACGTTGTTTGATGTTCTCGGCCAAAACTTTTTTAGCCGATTCGGTAGCAACAACAGCTTTTTTTGCAGGAATTAAAAAGTTACGTCCGTAACCTTCTTTTACCGATACAATGTCGTTTTTGCTTCCTAAACGTTCTACGTCTTGTAATAATATAATTTCCATTTCAAGTCCTCCTTATTTCATCATGTCAGTTACAAATGGTAACAAAGCAATTTGACGGGCACGTTTAACGGCCTGGCCAACTTTACGCTGATACTTTAACGAAGTTCCGGTAATACGACGAGGTAAAATTTTACCTTGTTCGTTCAGGAATTTTTTTAAAAACTCAGGGTCTTTGTAATCAACATATTTAATTCCGTTTTTCTTGAAACGGCAATATTTTTTCTTTTTAATTTCTACTGACGGTGGAGTCAAGTATCTGATTTCACTTCCTTGTGCCATGGTTTAATCCTCCTTTTTTTCTGATTTTTCTTTACGAAGTTTTCTTCTCTTTGCGCTGTATGCTGCAGCATACTTGTCGAGTTTTACAGTCATGAAACGTATAATACGCTCGTCACGACGGAAGTCAGTCTCCATTTTTGTAATGAAGGCAGGATCGGCTTTAAACTCAAATAAGTGAAAAAAGCCAGTAGATTTCTTTTGAATTGGATAAGCCAGCTTCTTCATCCCCCAATCTTCTTCGTGAATTAATTCACCTCCGTTTTGGGCGATGATATCCCTGAATTTTGTTACCGCTTCCTTTACCTGTGGCTCAGATAAAACGGGAGTACAAATGAAAACGGTTTCGTACTGATTCAACATAATCATCTAAATTTTAAATTATTAATTAACTTTCCAAAAATTTTGGAAGCGCAAAAATAGAAATAAATTATTATTTTTCAAACAGTTCGGGCCTTTTTTGTGCTACTATGTATTTTGTTAAAGTTGAGCGTTTTATCTGTTGTAATTTAATTGGTATAGAGATTCAATTTCCTATAACCCCAGGTTTAATTAATAATTTAGCTTCAGTTTCAGCTAACTCTTTATTCAAATCTTCCAAAATTCTGTATTTCTGAGGTTAGAAATTAATCGTCGAAATCGGGTTATAAAGGAATATTTCCGTGTTTTTTGGGTGGATTCGACTTGCGCTTGTTTTGTGTCATATTCAAAGCATCGATTATTTTCTTACGCGTGTCGCGCGGATTAATAATTTCATCGATATAGCCAAGGGATGCAGCTTTATATGGATTGGCAAATTTTTCGCGATATTCTTTTACCGCTGTAGCTCTTTCTTCTTCATTCAATTGGTTTTTATGAATAATGTTTATTGCTCCTTCGGGGCCCATAACCGCAATCTCGGCCGTGGGGAAAGCCAGATTAACATCAGCGCCGATGTGCTTGCTTGACATTACATCATAAGCTCCGCCATAAGCTTTTCGGGTTATAATGGTAATTTTGGGCACAGTGGCCTCGGAGAAAGCATACAAAAGTTTTGCCCCGTGCTTAATAATGCCTCCAAATTCCTGGCTCGTTCCCGGCAAAAATCCAGGAACATCAACAAAAGTTACCAGCGACAAATTAAAGGCATCGCAGAAGCGCACAAACCGGGCAGCTTTTAACGATGAGTTTATATCTAAAACACCTGCAAGATGGGCGGGTTGGTTGGCCACAATTCCAACGGGTTTCCCAGCAAACCGGGCAAATCCTACAATTATATTTTTGGCATACTGTGCCTGAACTTCCAAAAAGTGATTGTTGTCGATTACTTTTCCTATAATTTCGTGCATGTCGTAAGGTCTGTTCGGATCTGCCGGAACCAGTTCCTGAAGTTCTTCAATAATCCTGTCGGAAGGATCGATGGTTGGTTTTATAGGTGGATCTTCCAGGTTATTCGATGGCAAAAAGCTAAGTAATTCGCGCACCATCATTAAAGTCTGGTCTTCGTCGGGGCCATTAAAATGTGCCACTCCACTTTTCGAATTATGGGTATTTGCCCCGCCCAGCTCTTCTTTCGAAACATCTTCGTGGGTAACGGTTTTAATTACTTCAGGACCTGTTACAAACATGTGGCTTTTTTCGTTTACCATAAAAATAAAATCGGTTAGGGCAGGGGAGTATACTGCTCCACCGGCGCAAGGTCCAAGAATTGCAGAAATTTGAGGAATAACACCCGACGAAACAACGTTGTTGTAAAATATATCGGCATAACCAGCCAGACTTTCAACTCCTTCCTGAATACGAGCACCGCCCGAATCGTTTAGGCCAATTACAGGCGCTCCCATTTTTAAAGCCAGCTCCTGGATCTTAACAATTTTATCGGCATTGGCACGGCTCAGCGAACCTCCAAAAACAGTAAAATCCTGGGCAAAAACATATACGAGTCTATCATTTATTTTTCCGTATCCCGAAACAACTCCGTCGCCTAATACCGTCTGTGTTTGCATTCCAAAATCGTAATTTCGGTGGGTCATTAGTTTGTCGATTTCGGTAAAAGTTCCCGGGTCGAGCAACTGCAGAACTCTTTCGCGTGCTGTTTTTTTCCCTTCTGCGTGCTGTTTTTCATTTCGGGTTTCTCCTCCACCAAGTTCGGACAGAGCGTTGAGTTCCTCCAGTTGTTTATATTTTGCTTTTAAATCCATAATTCTTATCGCGGTTAAATTAATTCAATTAAAACCTGGTTGCTGTCCACGGTGTCTTCATCTTTTACATTTACCTTTTTTATCGTTCCGTTTTTGGGAGCCTTGTATTCGCTTTCCATTTTCATGGCCGAAATAATAATTACTACGTCGCCTTCTTTTACCATATCTCCTTCTTTTACCAAAATTTTTACCACTTTGCCTGGCATGGGCGATATGATATTGTTATCGGCAGATGCCATAACGTTTGTATTGCGGTTTAGCAGGTAACGCGCTTCGGCATCAATTACTTCTACATTAAAAGTTTCGTAAAGGGTGTAGGCTGTATATTTTTTAGGTGCTGTAGGAACCAACTCAATATTGTGAGAACGACCTCCCTCAAGAATAGAAAAAGTACCATCGGCTGAGTACATTAAGTCTATCTTGTAAACTTTTCCATCGATGTCAATTTCTAGCAGGTTTT
Source organism: Draconibacterium sp. (assembly GCA_041583785.1). Taxonomy (GTDB): domain Bacteria; phylum Bacteroidota; class Bacteroidia; order Bacteroidales; family Prolixibacteraceae; genus Draconibacterium. The sequence goes on from JBFHFE010000003.1 coordinate 207,486, forward strand.
CATCTTGTTTTAACAGGGTTACCCAGGCCATCCTGTCTCCAACTTTTATTTCAACTGCCATAAGCTTTTTCTTAAAAATGATTTATGTAGGGAATTTTCTTCCAGCGACTTTGAGGAGGAGCAATTTCTTTAAGATTGGTTTCATAGCTTCCTATTTTATCGAGATAGTCAATGAATGCCGCAATAATTACCATATCTTCGGAGTCATTTTTTGAGCTTGGGGAGAGAAGTTGTTTCAGGTTATTCTCAATAAAATGGGTGTCGTAGTTTCCATCAATAAAGTTTTTATTATTCATTACCCTTTCGAGTAGCTTTATTGAGGTTTTTACTCCGGTAATTTTGTATTCGTACAAAGCTCTTCGCATTCGGGCAATGGCTTCTTCGCGTGTATTTCCCCAAACAATAAGTTTCGAAATCATAGGGTCGTAGTAAATCGGTATTTCGTAGCCTTCGTATACATAACCGTCGGTACGTACACCCAGACCCAGAGGAGCCGATATTTTGTAGATTTTTCCGGCACTTGGCATAAAATTATTTTCCGGATCTTCTGCATAAACACGGCATTCGATGGCATGACCTTTTTGTTTCAGATCCTCTTGTTTAAATGCCAGTTGTTTTCCCTCGGCCACAAAAATTTGTTGTTTTACAAGGTCTATTCCTGTTACACGTTCGGTAATGGGATGTTCAACTTGCAGGCGTGTATTCATTTCCAGAAAATAATAGTTTAGATTATTATCGACAAGAAATTCAATTGTACCCGCTCCAACATAGTTAACGGCTTTGGCTGCTTTTACTGCGGATTTACCCATTTCATCGCGTAGTTGGGGAGTCATTAGCGGAGAGGGGGTTTCTTCAATCATTTTCTGGTGGCGACGTTGCACCGAACATTCGCGTTCAAACAGATGAAGGGTATTTCCGAATTGGTCGGCCATAATCTGAAATTCGATATGATGTGGGGAGGTAATGTATTTCTCAATGTACACGGCGTCGTTGCCAAAGGCAGCCATGGCCTCCGAACGGGCAGCACGAATTGCAGGAATCGTCTCCGATTCATCGTTCACCAGACGCATGCCTTTGCCCCCTCCGCCCGCCGAAGCTTTTATTATCACCGGAAGACCAATTTCTTCTATGGTTTTCAGCGCATCTTCTTCTGTTTTTATATCCCCATCTGTTCCTGGTACAACTTGAACACCGGCTCGTTTCATGGCTTCACGGGCTTGGATTTTATTACCCATTTGCTTAATTACCCCTGGCGAAGGACCTATAAAAATAATGTTTTCTTCGCTACATCTTCTGGCAAAATCGGCATTTTCCGACAAAAAGCCATATCCGGGATGAATCGCATCTGCCTTACATTGTTTTGCAATTTTAAGAATGGCTTCTATATTGAGGTAGCTCTCTGACGAAGGGGCTTTGCCAACACAATAGGCTTCGTGGGCATAACGTACGTGTAACGATGTTCTATCAGCTTCAGAATAAATGGTTACTGTTTCGATCCCTAATTCCCGACAGGTTCGCATAACACGAATCGCAATTTCACCCCTGTTTGCAATGAGTATCTTTTTGATTTTATGCATACAAATTTAAGCTATCTAGTCTGCATTAAATAACTCAAATTACACAAAATTGTTTACTCAATTACTGTTTCCTACTGAATTTGTTGAGGTTAATTGTTGAAAATATACAGGAGATAAAAATTAACTAATATAAATGATTTTGATTTCAAAAAGAATGAAGAATGAACAGATGCTTAAAAAAATCTAAAAAAATATTTTTTTTGTTAATCAAAAGACTTTAAATTAGTCTTCTGTTTTTGAATCTACCTTGTTAAAACGCTTACGAACCCTGAAAAATTAGATCAATGTTAACTACTTTTTGGACGTATTTATAAATTTATCAGATATTTAAAGATGCAGAACTTGTACTTAAAGTTTGGTATTTAGTAGATATTGATCTGTTTGTTTACAAATGAGTTTAGTACACACTAATCAGATAATAAGTGAATAATTGTAAAGGAATAAATTTTATAAAAGGTGTTTTTTTTACCTTGTCATTATTAGGAGCTCAAGGTGCTTTCGCTCAATTCTCAAAACTAAACGGAACAGTGGTTGAAAAGGTTTCTCATAAACCGATTCAATACGCAAATGTTTCCCTTACCTATTTAAATGATTCGTCGGTATATGGTACTATAACTAACGAAAGAGGAGAATACTTAATAGACCATCTTAAAGAAGGAAAGTGTAAATTGAATATCAGCTTTATAGGCTACCAGACTTACGCATTAGATTCCGTTTTTATTTCGCGCGGAAAAAATTCCCTGGAAAAGGTTGACCTTGATATTCTTACCGAGAATCTGGAAGAGGTTATTGTAACAACAAATGGTTCAGGCATAGTTTATAATGTCGACCGAAAAGTAATTCAGGCACAAAATTTTCCAGGAGCAGATGTGGCTATGGATCTGCTGGTGAATATACCTTCATTGCAAGTCGATATTGATGGGAACTTGACTTATAGAGGAGATGGAACGTTTTCTGTTTATATAAACGGACATCTGGTTAAAGATGGGGAGGAGAAGTTGCGACAGTTGTCGGCCAACGAAATTGAATATATTGAAATCATTACTAATCCTTCAGCCAAGTATTCGGCAGAAGGAACAGCAGGAATAATTCAGGTAATATTAAAGCGCAACCGCCTTGAAGGGTATTTAGTGAGTACGACCGCAAAAACTTCTACGTTGGGAAGCTATGAGTGGCTGTTCTCTGTCGACCAGAAAGGTGAACGCGGAGGGTGGTACCTAAAAGGTCAGCTTGAAGATTATGTAAGTAGTAAAAGTACAATTACAACACATCAAATGATTTATCAGGATGCTATTGAAAATAGTACTTTTTCGGTTATCGATAAAAAATTCCGAATGGAAAATAATTACCTTGAGCTTGGATTAAATTACGACCTTACTAAAAAAGATTATATCGATTTCAATATCAGTGTTGATCCGCTAAAACGATCGAATATTGGAACCTATAAAGGATTTTACGAAGACCAGAACATTGTATCGTCTGAAATTGTTGCTGCCGATTCTTATTTATACGATGCCCTTTTTGAACTGTATTATAAATATTTTGAAACAACATTGAGTTACGAACATGCTTTTTCAAAAGACAGAAATCATTTATTAAGTGCCTACATAAGTTATAGCGGTTCATTGGAGTCATTAAATGAAAAGAAAGTAGATACAAAGATTTATGATGATTTTACGGAAACCGTCGGTTATATGGGAGGAGAGAGAGGTGAAAAATATATAGAAGGAAATGTAGGCTATAAAAATAAATTGACCGAAAGTTCGACTCTTGAGATTGGCTCAGAAATTAAACTTTTTCATATCCCTGAAATTTCATATACAAGTGGATATGTGGAGAATGAAATCATCACTCCCTTTTCTGATGAACCCGAAGAGCAGAAAGTAGATTTTAAACAAAATATATATGCTGGTTACTTGTCCTTCAATAGTAAATTTGGTGATTTGGAATATATGTTGGGTTTTAGGACAGAATATACCGATCGTTATTCGAATTACGATTACATAAATGATGAGGGTGAGTCGTGTTATATTCCTGCAGAAAAGGATTTTATTGATTTTTTCCCATCAGCTCATGTTCTTTACAGTTTTTCCGAAGAGAAGCAATTGTCTGCCAGTTTTAGCCGAAGAATTAGTCGTCCGGATTATTGGTCGTTAATTCCCTTGTCGCGATACGAGACTCCGTATATATATTACACGGGTAATGGAGATTTAAGTCCTTCGTATGCTTCATCCTATGAATTAAATTATTTATTGTCGTGGGATAAAAATTATTTTTCGACTGAACTTTTTGCACGAAAAAATAAAAATGTGAAACAAAGTTACTACAGTATCATTGACGATAACAAAATATTGTTTACAAAAAGAAATGTGGGGTACTCGTGGAGTATTGGAACAGAGTTAATGTTAAATATCAATATTTATAAATGGTGGAATACTAATTTTACAAGCAGTTTGTTTTGGTATAAATTAAATGTAGAATTGGAAGGGGAAGAAAGATTCAAGGAGAAATTTAGAACTGACTATAAATTAAATAATACGTTTAAAATAGGTAATTCCCTTAGCTTTAAATCGGCTATTTCATATTGTAGTTCAAGTGTTTATAGCCAGTTGAAACAAGAGGCATACTGGTATTCGAATATGGCATTGAAAAAGAGTTTTGCCGATAGAAAATGGCAACTACAACTTGCCTGGACAAATGTATTTAATACGATGAAGTATCATACCTTTAGCGAGGGGGATGGTTTTTACGTTGATACCTACTTCGAAAGATCTCCTTTTGTTTCAATGACAATTACATATCGTCTCGATAATCAGGAATAGAAAACTGTTGCCAAATGCATGCGGCAAGCCCGAATGCTTATCTTTGTTCTCGATGAGAATAAAAGAATATATTCCGTTTTATAAACGAAATCTGCATTTGGCTTTCCCAATTGTGTTGTCGCAAATCGGTCAAGTATCGGTTTCACTGGTTGATAATATGATGGTTGGCCATGTGGGGACTACCGAACTGGCAGCTGCAGCATTTGCGAACAGTGTTTTTATGATTGGCATGGTATTCGGCATGGGATTTACCATGGGCATTACACCACTGGTTGGAAATGCATTCGGCAGAAACGATTTAAATCAAATGGTTGTCTGGTTGAAAAATGGTGTTTTTTCGCATTCGTTGGCAGCCATCTTTTTAACACTTATTATGTTTGGGGTATATTTCTCCCTCCCTTATATGGGACAAAACAATGAAGTGTTAGTATTGGCAAAACCATATTACCTGTTCTTGTGTAGCTCTTACCTGCCTTTTATGTTGTTCTTCACATTAAAACAGTTTTTCGAAGGAGTTGGAAATGCCAAAATGGCCATGCAGATTACCCTAATTGCCAATGCAATAAATATTCTGGTGAATTATGTTTTAATATTTGGGAAGTTCGGTTTTCCGGAAATGGGACTAAACGGAGCCGGTATAGGAACGCTTATTTCGCGTATTATAATGCCGGTGTATTTTTCGTTTCTGATAATACGAAGAAGTCGTTTCAGGGAATATTTTGTATTGGCCCATGCGCAAAAAATTGTGAAGAAACAGATTGTTTCTCTTCTAAGAATTGGTTTACCCATCGGGTTTCAGCTGATTGTAGAGGTGTTGGCATTTGCTATTGGTGCGGTAATGATGGGGTGGCTGGGCGAAACGCCACTGGCAGCTCATCAGGTCGCACTTGGGTTAGCCTCATTTACGTATATGATTTCGCTTGGGGTGTCTCAGGCCAACACAATTCGGGTAAGCCACCAAATGGGACTAAAAGATTATGAGTCGATGCAGCGGGCAGCCTATGCATCAACCCACCTGGTTCTTGTATTTATGTCGGCAACAGCTTTATTATTTATAGTAGCCCGCAATTATCTGCCCTTCTTGTTTACTTCCGATGTTGAAGTTATAAAAATAGCCTCAGGATTATTAATTGTGGCTGCTATTTTTCAGTTTTTTGATGGATTACAGGTGGTTATGATGAGTACGCTTCGTGGTATGGCTGATGTAACAGCTCCCATGATTATTGCAATTGTTGCCTATATCTTCATTGGAATTCCTACAAGCTACGTTTTTGCATTTATTTTTAATGCCGGGCCTCAGGGGATTTGGTTTGGCTACCTCGTTGGTTTGGGAACAGCCGGAATATTATTTTATTATCGTTTTAGGAATAATCTTAAGAAATTAGTATAAAAAAACGGGTTATCTTTTTGCGATAACCCGATTGTTCATAGTCTAGTTTAGTTAGATCAGAAAACTTATTGGTCTAATAGAGAAAAGGTAGTTTTATAAGTCTCTAATTCATTCCTTTTAATAAGGTTTGGCTAAGATAACATAAAAATGACTTAAACGTTAAATATTTTTAAAAATTAATTAATATCTGTTAAAAAAACGAGTATATTTAGTCTTAAGTATTTGTACTTTAGGGTGTTTTAATAATGCAATATGTTATAAAAAACATTCTAAAATTTTTTGCAAACGTTTGTTGTTTTCATTCAATTTAGGATTTTAAATAAAGTGATAAAAATCATGTATGATTACAAGTAGACTTTTGGGGAAGTACCTTATCTTTTGCATATTTGAAAAAAACAGATAAAATGATGAAGCAGGTTGTACTTACAGGAATTAGAAGGATGGAGATGAAAGATGCTAAAAATCCTGAAATTCAAAAACCAAACGAGGTAAAAATCAGGTTAAGCACAATTGGCGTATGTGGTTCTGATATTCATTATTATTCTGAAGGAAAAATAGGCAGCCAGGTCGTTAAGTATCCGTTTCCTTTGGGGCACGAATGTTCGGGTATTATTGAAGAAACCGGCAGCGAGGTTAGCCATGTTGTAGTTGGCGATTTGGTGGTGGTCGATCCGGCTGTACATTGCGGTAAATGCGATCAGTGCCTCTCGGGTAGGCCACATACCTGCCGAAATAATAAGTTTTTAGGTTGTCCGGGGCAACTGGATGGTTGTTTATCTGAATTTATTGTAATGCCCGCTTTTACCTGTTTCCCGGTTACCGGGAAATTGAATTCGGTTCAGGCTGCATTAATCGAGCCTTTAAGCATAGGTGTTTATGCTACAAAACTGGCTCAGATTGATAATAAAAATGCTGCGGTTGCAATTTTTGGAGCAGGCCCCATAGGGCTGAGTATTTTAATGAAATTGCTTGCCGATGGAATATCTAATGCAGGAGTGATTGAACCTCTGGAATATCGTCTTGAGAAGGCAGATGAAGTTGGAGCGGCCTGGTTAATAAATGCGTTGAACGACAATATTGAAGAAGCGGTAAAAAATCGTGAAGAATTATTACTTAATGTGGTGTTTGAAGCAAGCGGCGAACAGGAGGCGGTAGATAATGCCATAAAAATTCTGAAACCAGGGGGTAAACTGGTTCTTGTAGGTATTCCGCCCGATGCAAAATATACGTTCAATATGGATTTGATGAGACGCAAAGAATTAACGGTAATTAATGTTCGCAGGCAGAATAATTGTGTTGAAGAAGCAATTGAATTAGTGGTTTCAGGCAAAATTGATGTAGAAAAGATGGTTACTCACGAGTTTAACCTGGAAGAAACTCCTGTGGCTTTCGATATGGTTGAAGGATATAAATGCAGAGCTGTTAAGGCGATGATTAATTTATGAGCATCTTCAAATTTTACTTTCAAGCTCCAGACGCATGTAACAATTAAGTAACTGAACCAATTATCCGTTGTTCTTTTTGCCTTTTGCCAAGAAATTTTTCTTCTGCCTGAGTAATCCATCTTTAAGATTTCCATATTCGTTAAAAATGAAGCGGTTAGAGAATATAATACTCAGAAAAATATTCAGGGCACAACCAACAAAAATGGCAACCATAATCATAACCTGGTATTTTATGGCAACGGCAGGCGAGCTTCCTCCCAAAATTTGTCCGGTCATCATTCCCGGCAGCGTAACCAAACCTATAACCGACATATTTGCAATCATAGGGTTTAGGGCTGCCCGTGCTGCTTCTTCTATAAAAGGACGTATGGCAATTTTCTGACTACCGGTGTTGGTAAGCAAAAAACGGTAAAGCTCTCTCTTTTCAGAAAGACCTTTAAAATATACATTCAGCCCCACAATATTGTGGTTAAGTGCGTTTCCCAACACCATCCCCGTAATGGGAATAAAATAGCGTGCGTCGAAAACATAGTCGAGTTTTAGTATGAATCCGAGGCAGAATGTATCGATAATAAGAATGGATGTGAGTCCGGCTATAAAAAACGGGAGAACGAAATACTTCGGATTTAATCCCACACGTCGGGTAATAGTGGCAACTCCAACTATAATCATTACAAGCACCCACAAAGAGTTTAACCATGCGTTATTCAAATCAAAAATAACCTCGAGGTACACTGCCACCAACGAAAGTTGAACGGCCATTCGAAGTACATTTATTAAAACATCTTTTACGATTTTGATTCGGAAGTACAAGAAAAAAAACAACGGAAAAACCAAGAGTAAAAATCCCAGTGCCAGCTCCCATATTTGTATGTCAACTGTTGCATTCATAATTCAATTATTTTATCGGTGCTTTTTGCCCAAAGTTGATTGTGCGATGCCGAAACAATGGTTTTATCTTTTAAATTACTGATGGTTTTTATGAGCAATTCAGTGGATTTATCGTCGAGAGAAGATGTGGGTTCATCCATTAAAAGAATTCCTTTTTTCAGGCTTAAACAAATTGATATTACCAGCCGTTGTTTTTGCCCGCCACTAATTTTAGCAAAGTCTCTGGTAATGATTTCCGGCTCTAATCCCAGTTGTTGCATAAACATTTTCACCTCGGACAGATTGGGCGTAATTTCCATCAGTGCCATTAATTCCGTCCCGTTTTTTACAGGAAGGTTAATATTTTGGGGAACCGAAATAATATTTTCTCTGATTTTTTTGATGTTCGATTCTTTTAGCAGCAGCCCGTTTATTTTTATGCTCCCTTCATCCGGTTGTATATATCCCTGAAACAGATTAAGCAAGGTTGATTTTCCTTTGCCTGAAGGGCCACTCAGGCATACGTTCTCGCCTGAGTTTATTTTGATGCTCAGTTTGTTGAATACGGGTTTTCCAGAAAAAGAAAGACTGATGTTTTCGCATTGAATCATGCGACTAAAATAGAAAGAATTTATTTGGGGAAATGAACTTGTGTCCTAAAAAAGACCAACTCTACATTCTTTTAATATATAGTGAATGCGATTAAAAGGTCAGTGGAAGTAAATAGCGAGGGTTTCGAATTAAGAGAAACCCTCGCTTGTGTTTGTATTTTTAGTTATCGGCCGAACTTAAAGTGGGCCAGCAAAAATTTATACTTCGTAAGTGGACGAGGCAGTATCGCCACCGCGACCTGTCCAGTTGGTGTGGAAGAACTCGCCACGTGGTTTATCAATACGTTCGTAGGTGTGCGCTCCAAAGTAGTCGCGTTGCGCCTGCAGTAAGTTGGCAGGTAAACGTTCGCTGCGGAAACCATCGAAATAACAAAGTGCCGAAGTTAATGCGGGAACAGGAATTCCGTTTGACAGAGCAGTGGCACAAACGCGTCTCCAGCCAGCTTGTGCTTCTTCAACTTTTTCTTTAAAGAATGTGTCGAGCAATAGGTTTGGCAATTCGGCATTATTGTCGAATGCCTTTTTTATGTCGGCTAAAAATACTGAGCGGATGATACAACCACCGCGCCACATTAATGCGATATCTCCGTAGTTTAAATCCCAGTTATACTCCTTTGCAGCTTCCATCATCAGATTATAACCCTGTGCATACGAAATAATTTTAGCTCCAAGCAAAGCACTTTCAATGTCGTCTATAAATTGTTGCTTGTCTCCAGTAAATTCAGCTTTTGGACCTTCGATAATTTTTGACGCTTCAACGCGTAAATCTTTTTGAGCCGAAAGACAACGTGCAAATACTGATTCACCAATTAAAGTTAAGGGAATTCCAAGGTCCAGTGCTGAAATACCAGTCCATTTCCCGGTTCCTTTTTGGCCGGCAGTATCGAGTATCATTTCAACGGTTTCTTCGCCATTTTCATCTTTGTAACCCAAAATATCCCGGGTAATTTCAATCAGGTAACTATCCAAAATGCCTTCGTTCCATTTTTTGAAAACCAGGTGCATTTCGTCGTTTTTCATACCCAAAAGTTCTTTCATTAAATGATAAGCTTCGGTAGTAATTTGCATGTCGCCATACTCAATGCCGTTGTGAACCATTTTTACAAAGTGTCCGGCGCCATTTTTCCCAACCCACTCGCAGCAAGGCGAACCATCTTCTACTTTTGCTGAAACTGCCTGGAAAATTTCTTTAACAGCAGGCCAGGCCTCAGGCGAACCACCTGGCATAATCGAAGGACCCAACAAGGCACCTTCTTCGCCACCCGAAACACCGGTTCCTATGTAAAGTAAACCCTTGCTTTCAACGTATTTGGTACGGCGAATTGTATCAGGGAAATGCGAGTTTCCACCGTCGATGATGATATCTCCCGGCTCAAGATGTGGAATTACCATGTCGATAAATGCATCAACAGGAGCTCCTGCTTTCACCAGCATCATTACTTTTCGCGGGCGCTCAAGTGAAGCACAAAGCTCTTCGATAGAGTGCGTGCCAATGAAGTTTTTACCGGCACCGCGGCCATTTACAAATTTGTCAACTTTTTCTACAGTACGGTTAAAAACGGCTACAGTAAAACCTTTACTTTCCATGTTTAGTACCAGGTTTTCGCCCATTACAGCTAAGCCGATAAGTCCAATGTCTGCTAATTTTTTCATCTTATTAAAATTGTTTGTTTTCTAAGGAATAAGATGGAACTCGCATGATTTTAATAAATCGCCTATGTGTGAATATTTCTCATGCTCGTTTCATTTTATTATTTTTAATATGTTAGATCTACATAGTCCTAATAGAACACATCAGAATCTGATGATTGCTTGTTTCTATTGCAGTTGAATTTTAAATCCTAATTTGCATAATTTTTCCAAAGTTGCCTGTTCAACATTTCTGGCATTTATTGTGTATGAATCAAACTCTCGTCGCACCGGATAATCGCCGCGTAATGTCTCAAAAATATGCGGTGATTCTTTTAATGCTTCATCGTCGGTTTCAATATCGTAGGTGGAGAGTATAGCTTCTGCCAGCATGGAATATTCACGTCGCTGGTTGCCATTTATTTCAATTACTGTGTTTTCAGGAAGCTCAACTCCAAGCGGTTCCCAGTTATCAATTCCCAAATTAAAAAAGCGGCTGATTGCCTGCACACTCATTTTTGTGCCGTTGGCTTTCCCGTCTTTCGAATAGCCGGCGATATGGGGTGTTCCGTATTCACAAAGATTTAGCAAATCAAGATTAATATCCGGTTCATTTTCCCAGCAGTCGGCAATGAATCCCTCTACATCGCAGGCTTCTATAGCGTTGTAAATCGCCTCTGTGTCAACAATTTCTCCGCGACATGAATTAATAACAAGTGGCTTTTTCTTCAAATTTTGCAAAAATTCTTCGTTTGCCAAATGGAAAGTAGCATCTTTGCCTTCCATATTCAGTGGAACATGAAAAGTGATGATATCAGCCTCTTGTTGAATCGTTTTCAGCGAAACAAATTTTTCAGCTCCTTCTGCTCTTGCTCGCGGAGGGTCGTTTAAAAGAACATTCATCCCCAGAATTTCACAGGTTTTTGCTACCCGGGAGCCCACATTCCCTACGCCAACAATTCCTATGGTCAACCCTGCCAAATCTTTACGTTTGCGCATCGACCATGAGAAAAGAGCGGAAGAAATATACTGGTTTACGCTTTCGGCATTGCAACCCGGAGCATTTGTCCAATCAATACCAGCTTCACGGCAATAGTCGGTATCAATGTGGTCGAAGCCAATTGTTGCTGTTGCAATGAACCTAACTTTTGAACCCTGTAACAATTCACGATTACAGATTGTACGGGTGCGTGTAATTATCGCATCAGCATCTTTTACAACTTCCGGGGTTGTTTTGCTTCCCGGTAAGTAAATTACCTCCGCAAAAGGCTCCAGCGCTCCTTTTATGTAGGGTATTTTGTTGTCGATTACAAACTTCATGAATTAAAATGTGATTTGTTTTTTGTTATTGAGATTAGTTTCTGTTTTGATGAGATTGTTATTTGTTGCACTTATGTTTAAATATTGTTTTAACAGGTTGTTTTTCAACTGTTAATTGTACTTAATCTTCAACAATCACTATTTAATCCAATCAATCATTACTTCGTCTCAGTATAATTCTTTAATTTCTTCTTGATTTTTATTAATTATAACCTATTTTCTTCTATTATAATAATCCTTAACTATTTCTTCGAGCACCCAACTTGTTCGGGCTGCCGATTTGCCTGTGCTCACACATTTTCCAATGCCTCTCAATTCGTTTACAAGCTGCTGAACGAGATTCTGGGAAATATGTTGAGGATTTTCAAATTTCAAATCTTTTTCGCCCGCTGCGGTTTTAAGTACCAAATTTCCATGCGAAAAACAAGGCAAACAAATTTCGCCTTTTTCTCCGATAATTTGTATATAATCTTCAGTAGAATTTTTGTCAACAACAAAACACCAGCTACCGGTTCCAATAACACCCGATTCGTGTTTCCATGTACCCGAAACAGTATCTTCGGCCGGATATAAACCGGCTAAGTTTGCAGCTTGTCCTTTTACTTCTTTAACTTCTCCAAATACAAAATCAAGAAAATCAAACTGGTGCGATGCCAAATCGAAGAAATAACCTGCACCTGCAATTTCCGGAAAAACGTGCCAATGCATTTCTTCAGGTTTTTGATTTCGTTCGCTGGCTTGTTTGTACAATTTAATATTAACCATTAATGGTTTGCCAATTGCACCTGAATCGACCAATTCTTTCGCTTTTAAAAAGGCAGGCAAAGTTCGTCGATAATAGGCTACCCACAAAGGCATACCTGTTTCATTCGATACTTTTAGCATTTCCTTACATTCCGCATAATTTTTAGCCATTGGCTTTTCCACGTAAACCGGTTTTCCTGCTTTCATGGTTTCAATGGCATAGTTGGCATGCGAATCGGGAGGAGTGGCTATGTACACCGCATCAACATTGGGGTCGTTAATTAATTCGGAAGCATTGGAATACCATTTCGGAACATTATGGCGTTTGGCGTAATCGGCAGCTTTTTCGGCGTTACGGCGCATAACAGCCACAAGGTTTGAATGTTCAACTTTATAAAATGCAGGGCCACTTTTTACTTCGGTAACATTCCCAACTCCTATTATTCCCCAGTTTATGTTTTTTTGTGTTGTCATTTTTATTCAAAATTCAAAAAATGCTCCATGCAGTATCCTCTGTGGGGCAATAGTTCGCTTAAATAACGAGTTGCCCTGTGCTTAAAAGCTGTTGCCCTTTTCGGTTTTCACCTGTTTATATTTTAACGGCCACCTGTTTTTACCAGATACTAGTACTCAAACCTATCCTTAAACGCCCACAGTCCAATTGCCGGATTCGAAATATAAAAAATTTCTTCACCATCAACAGTATTATAGCCGTCTTTTAAGTGTTCAGGATTGTATTTGGCTGTCATTTCATCGAAATCGGCATAGTTAAATCCTACACTTTCAATTTCTTTCCGGGTGAGGTTTTCTTCGCCTTTTCCCGGACAATAAGTTATGCTGAAACGTCCTTCCGAAGAGCCATGAATCAGGTGAGCCGCAGCCCCCAGACTATTCTGCAAGTCTTCATTTTCTTTCACTAGTTTTAAGGTGTGCGGTGTTCCAAAGTAACCATATTTCCTGATGAGTTTATCAATCTCTTTGTCTTCTCCAAACTCCTTTAATGCAGGCGCGAGCACAATCAATTCGGCATCGTCGGCCAAAGCCATTCGTGTGCGGTAAATACTTTTATTTCCCAGCCAGGTACTTTTAAATTCGCTTGGGTCGAGCCAAACCACTGCTTTCTTTATCGGCTTGTCGAGCATTTCGAAATTTACTTGCAGCGATAGTTTTGCCGCTTTGTCGAACACCTCAAAATCATCGCCAATAAACAGTCCGTAGCATTGTAGTTTTCCTTGTTTGTTTAGGCCAACAACGGTTTGTACATATACAATGGGCAGGTGGTTTGAGAAATTCTTCGATGCATAGTTAAAAACTTTTCGAACGGGAGTATCGGCGCGTCCCATCATTTTTTCCATTCCATACGCTGCGCCAATGAAGTGGCTTTTGTTAATGCCTTCGGAGCCGCCAGTTCCCACAAAAATATTTTTATTATAGTTGGCCATTCCAACTACCTCGTGTGGAACAACCTGACCAATGGAAAGAATGAGATCGAAACCGCCTTCAACTAAAAGTTTGTTTACCTGAGCCGGCCAGGTGTAAGCGCAGGCTCCTTCCGAAACCTCTTTTACGAATTCAGCAGGAACGGTTCCCAGTGTGATTACATCGTTTCGCCAGTCGTGTTCGCGAATCAGGTTGGTTGGCAGTTTGCCAAACATGTGGCTGATTTGCTTCGTGGTCATTGGAGTATGTGTGCCCAAGGCAGGAAGTACATCGGTAAGTTTTTCACCTAAATATTCCCAGGCGAATTCGGTTAACTCTCCAGCTCGAGAGGGGAGGCGCGTGTAATCGGGAGGGATTGCCAGCACTTTTTGTTTGTCTCCCATTTTATCAAGTGCCTCAAAGATTCCTGATTTCAGGTCTTCACTTGTTAGAGAAGTTTGGGTTGAGCCTTTTTCAAAATAAATCATATCGAATATTTTTAACTAATGTGTTCTTTTTTGCCTATGCGGTTCAAGCGAACCACACGGGCACAAATCGTTCACAATAGGATTTTATCTTTTCACTCGCGCATTTCCGCCCCAGATACTCCAAACCTGTTCTTCATCGGCAGGTTGTGCATAATCGGTGAGGAAAGTTGCTGCCATAGCACCGGTTGCCCAGCCAAATTGTGGCCATTTTTCAGCGTCCCAGTTTTTCAGGATGCCGTACAGCATTCCACCTACAAATCCGTCGCCACCACCAATACGGTCGAGTACGGTAATTTTTCGAGGTTCAACTACATGCCAGTTTTTGCCCTCCAACATAATAGCTCCCCAAAGGTGTTCGTTAACACTGACTACTTCGCGCAGGGTTGTTGCAAATACCGAGGCGTTGGGAAATGCTTCTTTTACGCGATTTATTAATCCTTTAAAACCATCTATTTTAGCTTTCAGCCCTTCACCACCAGCCTCTGGTCCTGCGATTCCAAAACAAAGCTGAAAATCTTCTTCGTTACCAATTAAAATATCGGAAACTGATGCAATTTCAGTAAAATCTTTTCTAAGTTGTTCTTCGCGGCCTTTCCAGAAAGAGGCTCTGTAATTTAAGTCGAATGATATTTTTGTTCCGTGTTTTTTTGCTGCCCTTGCAATTTCAAGGCAAAATTTTGTAGTCTCGGGCGAAAGTGCTCCAATTAAACCTGATAAATGGACAATTTGTACACCTTCTTCACCAAAGATTTTTTCAAGGTCGAAATCTTTCGCATTTAAGGTTCTGCCAACTTCGCCTGCCCGGTCGTTAAAAACACGCGGACCGCGCATGCCATAACCGCTGTCGGCAATGTTAATCTGGTGACGATATCCCCATGGGTCACCCTGCTCCACTTCTGGCCCTTCGTAGTCCATGTGGCGGGCTTTTAGATTGCTTTTTATGAATTGAGCAATTGGACTGCCTTTTACAAATGTTGTTAGCACTTTAACGGGTAATCCCAGGTAAGACGAAATGCTGGCAACATTGGTTTCGGCACTGGTTGCATATAAGGTGAATTTATCGCTCGAGTGAACTGGTTGTCCATTTTCGGGAGTAATTCGTGTTCCCATACTGGTAGGTACCAGCATAGCATATTTACAGTTTTGTTTTAGTTCCATATTTTTGCTTTTAGCAGCTAACGGAGAGTTATTAGCCTGAATTAGCTGCGAAATTTACAATTTGTTTTTGTTTTATTTTGATTTTTATTCACCCGTCGATTTTAATTTACCGGGTGAATAATTGCTGTTTTTCCGACTTCTTAGTCATTAAACACGGCTCCGCTTTTCTCGATTCCCATTTCGAGTCCACGAAGTTCGGCCATTCCGCGCAACAACCCAATGGCAGAGTAGCCGGGATTGGTCTTTTTGTTGAGGTCGTCCAGAATGGTGTGACCGTGGTCAGCACGCATCGGAATTAAGTGGTCGGGGCGATAAACAGCTTTACGTTTGCGCTGCTCTTTTAAAATGGCCAGCATTACACCGTACATATCAACATCGCCCTGTAAGTGACTGGCTTCGTGGAATCCCTTTAACTCGTCGCGCTGGGTGCTGCGCAGGTGAGCAAAGTTCAGTTTCGAACCGTGGCGTTTTACCATTCCAACCAGGTCGTTGTCGGCACGAACACCAAACGAACCGGTACAAAGCGTAAATCCGTTGTAAATACTATCGTAAACCCCCAAAAGGAATTCCAGGTCTTTTTCGGTACTTACCACACGTGGCAATCCGAATAAGGAGAATGGCGGATCATCCGGATGGATGGCCAATTTAACACCACTTTCTTCGGCAACCGGCGCTACTCTTTCGAGGAAATATTTCAGATTCTCGCGATAAGTAGCATCGTCAATATCCTTGTATTCATCCAGTTTTTCCTGAAATTGCTGCAAGGTATACGATTCTTCTGCACCTGGTAGTCCGGCTAAAATGGTGTGCTCCAGTTCGTAACGTTCCTCGCGGTTCATTGATTCGAACCGGTTTTGCGCCTTTTTTATCAATTCTGCGTCATAACCTTCTTGTGCACCTTTTCTTCGTAAAATAAATACATCGAAAGCAACGAAGTCGGTCATGTCGAAACACAGTGCGCGGGCGCCATCTTCCAGTTCCATGTGCAAGTTGGTTCGTGTCCAGTCGACCACC
This sequence comes from Draconibacterium sp., assembly GCA_041583785.1. Classification (GTDB taxonomy): domain Bacteria; phylum Bacteroidota; class Bacteroidia; order Bacteroidales; family Prolixibacteraceae; genus Draconibacterium. Next base: position 223,973 of record JBFHFE010000003.1, read on the forward strand.
GGCATAAAATTGTAGCAAAGTACTGGAATGCCTACTTTCCCCACATTGCGAATGCTTTCAATGTAGCTATCAATTAATTTATCGCGGTTCGGTTTTGCCTGCTTAATATCTTCGTGAACAGGTATGCTTTCGATAACCGACCACGTTAATCCCCTCGATCTGGGTGGCTTCTGGTTGTCGTCCCATTCAATAAATCGTTTGCGTTCCTGCAAGGCTTCCACACTCCAAATCTCTCCGTTTGGAATTTCGTGTAAAGCTGTTACAATACCCGTTGCCCCCGCCTGGCGGATGTCCTGTAAAGTTACCGGGTCGCTTGGCCCGTACCATCTCCATGTTTGTTCTAATGACATCTTTTAATCTAAACTTTTACTATTAAACTATCAACTAAATTTTCTTCGTTAGCGTTAACGGTACTTTTGTTAAAATAAGCCAAATCAGATTAATTTGGCTATACAAGCATTATCTCGTTAACGTTTTTCTTTAAACTCCTCCAAATGCGCTGTAACCTCCATCAACCGGGATTACAATTCCTGTTATGAAATTCGATACATCTGAAATAAGGAATAGAGTAGCTCCTTGTAAATCTTCAGGTTCTCCAAATTTTCCCATGGGTGTATTATCAACTATCTTTTGTCCGCGAGGGGAGAAGTTGCCCGTTTTTTCGTCGGTAACCAAAAAACGGTTTTGGTTAGTTATAAAAAAGCCAGGGGCGATTGCGTTTACACGGATTCCAACTTTTGCCAGGTGAACCGACAACCATTCGGTAAAATTATTTATCGATGCTTTGGCTGCAGAATACGCTGGAATTTTTGTTAAAGGTTTGTACGAGTTCATTGATGAAACGTTCAGCACAACACCTTTTCTGTTTTTTAGCATGTCTTTTGTGAAAACCATTGTAGGAAGCAATGTGCCTTTAAAATTTAAGGCAAATACTTTGTCAAAACCTTCCATTTCCAATCCGTAGAATGAATCTTCCAGCTTGTCGATGTTCTCTTCGGTTATGGTTTCAACTTTTGTTGTTGCTTGCGGGCTGTTTCCACCGGCTCCGTTAATTAGAATGTCAATCTCGCCCAGTTTTTCGTTAATCTCAGCTTTGGCGGCTTCAAGCGAGGCTTTGTCGAGTACATTGGCTTCAATTCCAATAACTTCAGCTCCCGATTCGGCAGCAATTTCGGCAGCTACTTTGTCTGCTACTTCTTTGTTGATATCGGCAATGGCAATTTTTGTTCCCACCGAAGCGATGGCTTTTACCATTGCAGTGCCTAATACTCCGGCGCCGCCGGTAATGACACATACTTTTCCTTGTAAATCGTTAAATGATAATGCTTGCATGTTTTTTATTTAAATTCTTTGTAATAATCTACGTTTTCTTTGGTCACAATGTCAATAGAGGTGTAGTTTTCTTTCGCAATCTCTCGTTTCTGTACCACACTACGGAATAATTTATTTATTGAACTATAGCCTTGTTCTTCAGGACGTTGGCAAATAAGGAATTGTACCCCGCCACCTTTTAGGTATTCTATATTCTCGGTAAGTAAATCGTGTCCAATTACCTGAATTTTATCAAGCTGAAGCTTGTTGAGCAGACGCCCAATGTGAAATACTTTTGAATTGGTAACAAAAATCCCCTTAATTTTTCTTGTTCTGATTATATCTTCAATTCTTTTCATCCATTCCGGATTGTCAGTATCGGGTACATCAGTAGTGAAAAGTTCGTGGGTGTTATTTGCTTTTTTGCTGAACCAGTCGTAAAAACCTTTTTCGCGTTGAACCAGGTGGTTTTGATTGTCCATTTCTTTGGCAAAGTGAACAACCAGAATATTGCCTTCTGGCAAGAGCAGATCAAGTAACTTTCCCGAAACCAATCCACTTTGATAAGAATCCTGGCCTATGTAGCTAATTTGTCCGGCATCTTTAATCTCCGAATCGATAAATACGAAGGGGATATCAAGTTTTTTTAGTTCTTGAATAAAATGTAAAGCTTCCTTTTTAAAGAACGGTGCCATAACAACACCATCCGGTTTTAATTGAAGAATATTTTTTGCTTCGGTAACAAAACTCTTCGAATCGGTTTGATCAAACCTAAAGGGCTGAATTTGAACGCCATATTGTTTTAACTCCGCTATTCGTTTTTGAACACCTATAAAAGGTTTGTTCCAGTATCCTTCGGCCGAAGGAGGTTGCGGCAAGAGTGTGGCAAAAACAGCCGCTTTTTTCGAGGCCAGCGTACTGGCCAGAATATTGGGCTCATAATTCAGTTCCTCAATAATCTTCAGGATTTTTTTTCGGGTCGATTTGGCGACCTCTCCACGGTTGTGTAACACCCGGTCGACCGTCCCGATCGATACTTTTGCTTTTTCAGCAATATCTTTAATCCGTATTTGCTTATTCGTTTCGATAGAGTTCTGTTTTTAAGTGTTTTACACAATGAACGATGCATTGTGGATTGCAAATCTACAGAAAAAAATTGTTTTTCGTGTTCGTACACGGAAAAAATAAGCAAATTATTTGATCAGGGAAAATATCGAAAATGTAAATTAAAATTTAGCTGAACCTTCTTTTGGTTTTTCTTCTAAAATTTCAGGATTTTTAACCATACGTTTGATGGCCCGGAATAGTTTTCCACCATGCGAACCATCAACCACCCGGTGATCGAGTGTAGCCGAAAGCATCATAATTCTGCGCGGTACCACTTCGTCGTTTACAATTGCTGGTTTTTTTATGATACTTCCCAGAATAAACACCAGAGATACGTTTGAAGATGGGAGCAATGAACCAAAACCGGTATCTAAACCAACGGTTCCGATATTCGAAACCACATACGAGCCAAAGCTATGAGAGTCGAGTCCTAAGCCGGGTATTGAAATTCCCCAATCGATGGTAATTGTGCGGTACAGGCGGAATAACCATTTCCGGAAGGGCCATGGGACATTGGCGAGCAAACTTTTTGACTGCATGGTGTCGTTTTCATCCCCTTTTCTGGAATCACGTATTCGTTTGGCAATCTCGTCGGTTATCTCCTGGATGGTTTGTTTATCGGCATCTTCAATCTTTACCGTGCCCATTTGTCCGCCTGGAAGCAATACACTTACCATGCCATCCACATGCTCACGCTGAACAATTTTACCTCGTTTTACATAGGTATTAAGTTCGGGAACCTCCTCGCGAATAGCTCTGCCAATTATTAAACTTATAATATAGGTAAGGGTAGTTTTTAGGCCTTCCTTGCGTTTTTGAGCAACGTACTTTTCAAGGTCGGTAACATCCAATTCAACAATCCCATAGATTTTCGAGTCGGTAGGTTTTTTATAAATAGTTGACGCGACCTTGCGCCAGTTTGAATTATAGTCAATAGATTCCATATAACGATTTATTTCAATTTGTAATCGTTTCCTTTTAACAATGTTTATAAATAGTGGCTTTAGCTGGCAAATGTAATTTTTTATACGGACTTTGAGAAAAATGAAGGAATATGTTGTTCGAAATTATTAAGTTGATAACTTAATGTACTTAAAAATAGTTGCTCGCATTTTCTATTTCGGCAGAGATAAATAAAAGATTTGGCTGTTATATTATTTGTTGCCCGACAGGCTTGTTAGTACCTTAAGTGCTTTTTCAGTATCTTTTTTATCTACAAAAATATGGTCGTGATAATACGCTGCTATTACATTACAACTTATATTATGCTTCGCCAACTCGGCCGAGAACAGGGCTGTAAAACCTACGGCAGTTAGCGAGGAATGAATTGTTAATGTTATCCAGGAAGCGATATAATCATACGCCAAATTCAATTCATCTGCTTTATTTTTTTCAAGAACGATGGTAATTCCTTCCTTTTCTTTGAATTCACAAATTGTACTATTCCTGTCGATCCCCGAAAAATCTTTAACGGTTGCAAACACGTATTCTCCATCATTTAATTGAGGAGTCATACCTTTCATCAATTGTGCTAAATTTTCTTCTCCTGCCATTTCTGTTTTTTTATTTTCGCTTTGACATTTGATGTGCCTTTTTATGATTGTGGCTTTTATTTGCCTCAGGATTAATCGCTTATATGCTAAAATAATAGGTTGAGATATCTGCAAAAATTAAGCTAAAAGAACTATTCTTCAGTACCTGATATTTCAGGCTTCTCGCCCTCGGCAAAGCGCCTGATTTTAATATTCAGGTAAGCAAACATGATGGTCATAAATGGGCTTATGATGTTAAAGAAAGCGTAAGGTGCATAAGACCATGTATCCACTCCTAAAACTTTCGATTGGGTTGCCCCGCAGGTATTCCACGGAATAAGCACCGATGTAACGGTTCCGCTGTCCTCGAGTGTCCGGCTTAACAATTCAGGTTTTAATCCTTTATCTTCATACGTTTTACGAAACATTCTTCCCGGAACCACCAGTGCAATATATTGATCGGATGCTGTTGTATTAAAAAATAAGCAGGTTGCAGCGGTTGATGCCACAAGGCTTCCGGTACTTTTTGCATATTTAATAATGGGTTGGGTAATTCGTTTTAGCAATCCTGCCGATTCCATAATACCACCAAAAACCATGGCCGAGAGTATTAGCCAAACGGTGTCGAGCATACCTCGCATTCCCGAGGTGCTGAGCAGGTCGTTAACATTTGCATCGGTTGTGGTTAAGCTAATATCGCCAAACATGGCCTGCATAACCGATATGTACGAGGCTGTAGAGTAGTTATGAACGTCTCCTGCTATTTGTCGGATAATGTGCGGTTGGAAAATAACAGCAAAAAGGCCACCTAGCAGGGTTCCAATCAGTAACGACGGTAGTGGTGGAACTTTTAATATTATTACAGTAAGTAAAATTGCAGGAACTAAAAACAGCAGCGGATTTGTGCTAAATGTTCCGCCGATGGCCGATTTAACATTCTGTACATCAACTGTTGCCGATGTGAAATCGTAATTAAACCCGATTACTAAAAAAAGGGTAAGTGTAATTAACAATGTTGGCACAGTTGTAAAAGTCATGTACTTAATGTGTGTAAACAAATCGGTTCCGGCCATGGCAGGGGCCAGATTTGTGGTATCACTTAGGGGGCTCATTTTGTCGCCAAAATACGCACCACTAACAATAGCTCCTGCAACAATAGCTTCATCAATACCAATAGCCTTTCCAATTCCAAGTAAAGCCACGCCAATGGTGGCAATGGTCGACCACGAACTTCCGGTGGCAACACTTACAATGGCACTTACAACCACTGCTGTAAATAAAAACAAGCGTGGGCTAATAATATCCAATCCATAATAAATCATGGCAGGAACCACTCCACTAATAAGCCAGGTTCCGGCCAGCGAACCAATGAGTAATAGAATTAATATGGAAGGCATTGCAGAACCAATTGTCGAAACAATTTTCTTGCTTATTTTTTCCCATCCGAATCCTAACCTGTAGGCAACTACTCCGGCAATGGCAGCAGCCAGCATCAGGGCAATCTGGTTGGCTCCCGACAGGGTGTCGTCAAAAAGAAGTACATTAAGTGTTAACAGGACGATTAAAATCAGAATAGGGAACAAGGCGATTAAAAGAGAAGCTTCACGTTTTGCAGTCATTTTTACTTGAAATATTTTATAAGTGCGACAAAATAATACTTTTGAGTTGATATATGTAAGAATTAGTCAAACATTTCTTGCAATATGTAAAATTTAAACTGGCTTTTAAATTAAGCGATCATTTACAGGGCAGGATAATTATTTGTTTATATTTTCGTTTGTTTTATTTTAGGTCGAATATGAAGGAAATTTACGTCAGGATATTACTTGTTTTAAGTATTGTATTTGCATCGTTGGCAGCAATGGCACAACGGAGTAGTGGATTAATGGTTGAAGGGAATGTTTCAGTGGAAGAAGGTACGGCTGATGGTGCAATCATACAAATTTTTGAAGATGGCAAAAAAACAGAAGATTATGGTATTCCCGGTAATGGAAATTACAGGCTTGAGCTGCGATACAATCATAAGTTCGAATTGATTTTTCAACGCGAAAATAATTTCTCGCAAAAAATTGTGGTTGAAACGGATGTGCCTCAAGATATACTCCTTACCAATCCAAAGTTTCCCCCTTTCCCGGTAAATATTACATTGTTTACCGAGATACCCGGAATCGACAAATCTTTTTCCGAAAATACGGTGCTGAAGATATTCTACAGTAGGAGTGTTGATAATTTTGTTTCGGAACTTTATTACAACGACGCCCAGATAAAAAGGCTAATCGATCAGGCAATTTTACAAGGAGGAGCGGTTGATAAAAATGCCGATTTCATGTCGAAACTTACACGGGCCGAGTTGGCCGAGTTACGCAAAGAATACAATGAATTGTTGGAGCAGGCTGGAAAAGAATACAGCAGTGAGAAATTTTTAGCTGCCCTGGATGGTTACCAGGCCGCCAGTAAAATTCTACCCAACGAACAATTTCCCAAAGACAGAATTGCCGAAATTAATGACTTACTTGGTTTAATAATGGCGGCTGCAGAACTCGATAAGGCCATGCTCGAACGATTTAATACTCTGGTGAAAGAAGGTGACCTGTTCTTTTCGCAAAAAAATTACCCGGCGGCAAAAAATTCGTACAACCGTTCGCTATCAATAAAACCCTTCGACCAGTATGTAAATGACCAGTTACAGAAAATAGCCGACTTATTACTACTGCAAAAAGACAATGAGCGTTACAACGATTTGATTGCTCAAGGCGATAAAGCCATTAAGGAGCTTTTGTATAACGAAGCCATAAATCAGTTTCAACAAGCCTTGGTGATTAAACCAAACGAGCAATATCCGAAAACCAAAATAGAAGAAATAAACGGATTACTTGCTGTACAGCAAAAGGAGCAGGAGAAGCAGAAAAATTACAAAGAAGCCATGTTTGAAGGAGAGAAAGAGTTCTCGAAACAGTTTTATGATCGTGCTTTAACTTCCTTTCAGAATGCATTAAGCTATAAACCAGATGATCCTATTGCTGCCCGGCGCATAGAAGAAACGCAAACCATAATGAAGGGCATTATTGATAAAATGGCTTTCGATAAGTTTATGGTTGCTGCTGATAAAGCGTATAAAAAGAAAGACTATTCGGAGGCACTATCCAACTACGAAGAAGCATTGTCCTTGTTCCCCAACGATCCTCGGGCAAAAAAAAGGGCCGAGGAAATCAATCAGATTTTATACGTCGAACGGAGCTTTGCCGAGTTTGTAACTCAGGCCGATAAACAGTTTGATGCTCAGAGTTATTCAAATGCCAAATCCTTGTACGAAAAGGCCCTTGCGATTAACTCCTCTGATAAACATGTTTTAGCCCGAATAGCTGAAATAAATAATATTGCAGCCCAGCAAGGAATTGAAGAACAATACAAACAGGCAGTGGCTCAGGCCGACGAATTGCTGGTTAAGAAAGAATATGAAAATGCACGTGGAAAATACAACGAAGCACTTGAGTTTAAACCCAAAGAACAATATCCGAAAGATAAAATTGCTGAGATTGGAAGCGCTTTGGCTGCTATTGCCAAAACAGATAAAGACTATGGTGATGCCGTCGCCAAAGCTGATCTGTTGTTCCAGCAAAAGAAATATTCCGATGCAAAATTGAATTATGCTGATGCCGGACAGATTAAACCTGACGAGAATTATCCTTTGGAGATGATTGCGAAGATTGATGGTTTGATTGCAGAACAGGCAAGATTGGCAGAGGAAGCTGCTGCAGCGGAGGCCGCCCGTCTGGCAGCCATTCAGGCAGAGAAGGATAAAAACTACACCGAAGCTATTGCCCGTGCTGATAAACTTTTCAACGACAAAGAATACGATGGTTCGCGAAACGAATACCGCACCGCGCTGGATGTAAAACCCGAAGAAAGTTATCCTCAGGAGCAGCTTGATAAAATCGGAAACCTGCTGGCTCAGTTGTCTGCTTCACAAAAAGCCTACGAAGAGGCTGTTGCCCTTGGCGACCGTGAATTCAAAAAAGAAGGCTGGGACGCTGCTATTGCCGCCTACAATACCGCTAAACAGGCAAAAGCCGATGAAACTTATCCCGGTGAGCAGCTGACGAAAATCGATTCGATTAGAGCGGAAAGAATACGATTGGCAGAGGAAGCAGCTGCTGCCGAAGCTGCAAGATTAGCCGCCATTCAGGCAGAGAAAGATAAAAATTACGCCGAAGCCATTGCCCGTGCCGATAAACTTTTCAACGACAAAGAATACGATGGTTCGCGCAACGAATACCGCACGGCGCTGGAAGTAAAACCCGAAGAAAGCTATCCGCAGGAGCAGATTGATAAAATCGGAAACCTGCTGGCTCAGCTATCTGCTTCACAAAAAGCCTACGAAGAAGCCGTTGCCCTTGGCGACCGTGAATTCAAGAAAGAGGGCTGGGACGCTGCTATTGCTGCCTACAATACCGCTAAACAAGCAAAAGCAGATGAAACTTATCCCGGGGAACAGCTGGCGAAAATCGATTCGATTGTAACGACTCGTGCAAGATTGGCAGAAGAAGCTGCTGCAGCGGAGGCCGCCCGTCTGGCTGCAATTCAGGCAGAGAAAGATAAGAACTACACCGAAGCCATTGCCCGTGCCGATAAACTTTTCAACGACAAAGAATATGATGGTTCGCGCAACGAATACCGCACAGCGCTGGATGTAAAACCCGAAGAAAGCTATCCTCAGGAGCAGCTTGATAAAATCGGAAACCTGCTGGCTCAGTTGTCAGCCTCACAAAAAGCCTACGAAGAAGCCGTTGCCCTTGGCGACCGTGAATTCAAGGAAGAAGTCTGGGACGCTGCTATTGCCGCCTACAATACCGCCAAACAGGCAAAAGCCGATGAAACTTATCCCGGTGAACAGCTGGCGAAAATTGATTCGATTGTAACGACTCGGGCAAGATTGGCAGAGGAAACAGCAGCAGCAGAGGCCGCCCGTCTGGCAGCTATTCAGGCAGAGAAAGATAAGAACTACACCGAAGCCATTGCCCGCGCTGATAAACTTTTCAACGACAAAGAATACGATGGTTCGCGCAACGAATACCGCACGGCGCTGGAAGTAAAACCTGAAGAAAGCTATCCTCAGGAGCAGCTTGATAAAATTGGAAACCTGCTGGCTCAGTTGTCTGCTTCACAAAAAGCCTACGAAGAGGCTGTTGCCCTTGGCGACCGTGAATTCAAGAAAGAAGTCTGGGACGCTGCTATTGCCGCCTACAATACCGCCAAACAGGCAAAAGCCGATGGAACTTATCCCGATGAGCAGCTGACGAAAATTGATTCGATTAGAGCGGAAAGAATTCGATTGGCAGAGGAAGCAGCTGCTGCCGAAGCTGCAAGATTAGCAGCCATTCAGGCAGAGAAAGATAAAAACTACACCGAAGCCATTGCCCGCGCCGATAAACTTTTCAACGACAAAGAATATGATAGCTCGCGCAACGAATACCGCGCAGCGCTGGAAGTAAAACCCGAAGAAAGCTATCCTCAGGAGCAGATTGATAAAATCGGAAATATTATGGCTCAGTTGTCTGCTTCACAAAAAGCCTACGAAGAAGCCGTTGCCCTTGGCGACCGTGAATTCAAGGAAGAAGTCTGGGATGCTGCTATTGCCGCCTACAATACCGCCAAACAGGCAAAAGCCGATGAAACTTATCCCGGTGAACAGCTGGCTGAAATTGATTCGATTGTAACGACTCGTGCAAGATTGGCAGAAGAAGCTGCAGCAGCGGAAACCGCAAGATTAGCCGCCATTCAGGCAGAGAAAGATAAAAACTACGCCGAAGCCATTGCCCGCGCTGATAAGTTATACTCAAGTGAAGAATACGAGAATTCATTGGCAGAATACCGCACGGCGCTGGATGTAAAGCCCAACGAAAATTATCCTCAACAACGGATTGAAGAAATTGAACAAATCATTCGTGATTTTGCTATCGATAATGCCGCAAGGCTTGAGCGGGATAAGAAGTATGGTAATCTTATTTTGCAGGCCGACCGTTTTTTTGCGACGAAGAATTACACTTTGGCACAGGAAAATTATAAAAAAGCATTGGAGTTAAAGGCTGATGAAACTTATCCTAAAGAAAAACTTGCAGAGGTTGTACAGATTCTGGCACAAAGTGCTCTTGATGAGAAATACAGAAATGTAATTGTTGTTGCCGATGGGCATTTCAGAACACAAAATTACAGTGAAGCCCGTTCTCAGTATGAATTTTCGTTGGTATTGAAACCAGATGAACAATATCCACAATCGCAGATTAAGCAAATTGACGATATTGTGGAGAAAGAGCAACAGCTTTTGGACGCAGAGCAAGCTGAAGCTGAAGATTTGGCAAGCAGGAAAGAGGCAATTGCCCAAATGCAAACCGAGATAGACGAACAAAAGATTCTGGAAGAGTCGGGTTTAAATGTCTTGTACGATAAGTTCATCAAAAAAGCGGATGCCTTTTTTAACGATCAGCAATACAATGTATCGCGTGCCTGGTATTTTAAAGCCCGTGATTTAAAACCTGAAGAAAGCTATCCACCTCAACGTATTGATGAAATTAACCGAATCTTGTCTGGATTGATGCTGAGCCAAAGCGACAGGGAATACCAGGGCTTTATCGACCTGGGTGATACCAATTTGCGCAACAACGAATTGGCAGTTGCCCGTGGATGGTACAATCAGGCACTGGGTCAAAAACCAAACGAGGAGTATCCGAAAGCACAGCTGGCTGAAATTCAGCGCATGGTGGCCGAACGTGTTGCCGGTCAGTCGCAGCAACAATTTGTAAACTATAAAACTACGGCCGATAAAGCCTTTGAAGCCAAAGATTTCAATGTGGCTCGTTTCTGGTACAGAAAGGCTTTGGAGCTTCGCTCGGATGATGCCGACGTGAAAGCCAGACTTGCTGAAATAAATGAATTAAGCCGCTAATTTTAACTATCCTTTGAAGGTTTTTTAAACCTTCAAAGGATAGCAAAATTACATTGAAATACGCTTTATTCTTTCGTTTCTATGGCGATGAAAATAGTATTATAGCTATTCTACCTTTTTTCGCCTTGTACAAACAATCTTAAATCTAACTTGATAGATCGAATTATTTACACCAAATCTGGTGCATGCCCGAACTGTTTTTTGAAACATTTTTTGAAATATTCGAAATCCTTAAAACCTACTTTTTCGGCAACATAGGATATGTCATTTTTGTTGTTCTGTAACATTTTCATGGCCTCGTTTAAACGAATGACACGAACATATTCAATGGCTGTCATGCCGGTTAAGCCCTTCACTTTTCGGTATAAGGTTGTACGGCTCATTCCAATTTCCTTACCCAGTTCCTCAACCGAAAATTCATTGCTCTCCATTTTTAGCAACACCTTTTTCTCTAATTTTTCGAGGAATTCACGATCGAGGTGATTTACCTTTTTCGATGTAATTTTTCCAATAGGTTTTTTCTGCAGTTGTTGCCAAATTCGTTCTCTGTTTTCTAATAATGCCCCAATACGCGCCAAAAGAATATCGGAGTCAAAAGGTTTCTCCACATAATCGTCGGCACCACTTTCGAATCCTGAAAGCACATTCTTTTTCCCCGATTTTGCCGTTAACAGAAGAACGGGGATATGACTCACCGAAATGTTATTTTTAATGCGGTTACAGAATGTTATTCCATCCATTTTGGGCATCATAACATCCGAAACAATAATGTCGGGAACAGTTTTTAGCGCCTTTTGTAAGCCTTCTTCTCCATTATTGGAAATATCCACATTATATTTTTCTGCCAAAATAATTTTCAGATAAGAACAGAGGTCATAATTATCTTCCACAATTAACACCTGTGGTTTATGAGTTTTTGTGTTCTGTTCAATTACTAACTTGTTTTTGCTCTTTTCGTCAATTATAATTGGTTGCTCCTGTATTTTTGTCTTTATTTCATTTTCGAAATTTCTCTCGTTTAACGGAATTTCAACCATAAACACGCTTCCTTTTCCCTCCTGGCTTTGAACACTTATTTTGCCATGATGCAGTTCTACCATTTCTTTTACCAGCGACAATCCTATTCCTGTTCCTGTTTCCGAGTCATCAGAATGTACCTGATAAAAACGTTCGAAAATTTGTTGATGCTGTGACGGATTTATTCCTTTCCCTGAATCTTTTACTTTTATCACCAAGGTTTCATCCGCATTCGCTTCTTTTAAAATGGCAATACAAATCTCTCCTTTGGCGGGAGTATATTTAAACGCATTCGAAAGCAAATTAAACATCACCTTCTCCATTTTTTCGCGGTCAATACAGGCTGGCAAACTTTCAAATTCAGTAGAAAGTTTAAATGAAATTTCTTTTCTGCTCGCTTCTTCCTGAAAGGAATACATCACTCCTTTTACAAAATTTACAAAGTCAATTTTTTCAACCTGAAGTTTTAATGCACTTCGTTCTTGTTTGTTAAAATCCATCATTTGGGTGATGAGGCGCGATAAAATTTCAGCATTGCGTTTTACCAAAGCAACAAGTGTCTTGTGTTTTTCGGGCAGTTCATTCCCTTGCTGAAGGGTTTCTAGTGGTCCCAGAATTAAGGTTAATGGTGTTTTTAATTCGTGCGAAATATTCATAAAGAAACGCTGCTTCAATTCGTTTAATTCACGATCTTTTTCGCGTTCCAGATTGGCTATTCGCAAGTCTTCGCTGAACCGGGCTTTGTTTTTATTATACCGGCGAACAAAATAAATGAGCGAACCCAACACAAAACTATACATTACAAATGCCCACCATCGAAGCCAGAAAGGATAATCGATGTGCAGCTTTATTGTGCTTAAATGAACCTTGTCTCCCGGAACTCCGGTTATTGCCTTCACTTTAAACGTATAATTTCCACCACCAAGATTGGTATAGGTTGCAAAACGGTGTCCGGCATCGGTTTCCTGCCAGTTTTTATCAAAGCCAACCAGTTTATATTGGTACGAAATTTTTTCGGCATTGGCATAATCGAGGGCAGCAAATTCAAACGAAAAACTATTTTCGTTATACTTTAAATCCAGTTTTTTTTGCAGCGAAATATTTTTTCCCAGAAGTATTCGTCCGCGAATTTCTTCTCCAACTTTTACCGACTGATTGAATAACTTAAAGTCGGTGATGTGCAAAGCATTTATTTGGTTGTGTTGCAAAACCTTTTGTGGCGTAAAGAAATTTACACCCTGAGTTCCGCCAATAAAAATTTGGTGTTTAGCGTTCGAAAACACAGCGTTTGTATTGAACTCGTTACTAAGCAATCCATCGTTTTCGTAGAAATTATAAAAGATGCCATTTGTTTTGCTGAACATCGAAATTCCATTCACCGATGTAATCCATAAATTTCCCAGCTCGTCTCCCGAAATGGCTTTTACTACATTGTTCACCAGTCCGTCGTTCTCGGTATAAACTTTTATTTCGTTGTTTTTTGTATCCAGAGAGTTTAAGCCGGCATCGGTTCCAATCCATAAAATTCCTTCGCTGTCAACAAATAATGAATTTATCCAATTCCCCGACAAAGTGCCGCTTTTTTCCGGGTTTGAATAAAATCTTTCGAATTTTGTATTCCTGTTTGGTTTACTTAATTTATTTAACCCAAAGGCAGTTCCCACCCAAATGTTCCCCAAATTGTCTTCGGTTATGGCTCGTATATCGTTGTTGCTCAGCGATAAGTTGTTGTTAATGTCGTGTTTGTAATGTTCGAAATAATACTCACCGCGTTTGGCAACCACTAGTTTGTCGAGACCTCCGCCAGCGGTTCCTATCCATAAATTTCCTCTTTTATCGGTATATAGCGAGCGTATATCGTTGTAACTAATTGAGTTTTGAGAGGGGTTATTAATGGTGAAATTGGTTATGGTTGGTTCTGATGCGTTACTTTTAAATTCGATTAAACTAAGTCCACCACCCAATGTTCCGGCCCATAATCTTCCCCAATTATCGAAAGAAAGCGCATGAACAATTTCGCTTCCCAGTTCAATGTTTTTGAAAGTAATTTCATTGGAAAAAGAATGTTCTTGTGTCAAATTATTAGGCAAAAGGGCTTGATACAAACCACCCCCATTTGTCCCAATCCAAAGGGCTTCCTCGTTTCCCAGAATAGCATAAACATCCTGGTTTTCGACATCATTAAACTTTTCGTCTTTAATGGGTAGAATTGAAAATGTAGGTTCGCCCAGGCCGAAGGAAAAGACCCCTGCGCCCGAAGTTCCAAGCCAAATACGCTGCGAGCGGTCTTCAAATATTGCGCGTATATTATTACTTTTTAGTCCAAAAGGCGACATCCGGTCCATTTTAATCTTCTCGAATGATTTATCTTCAAAACAAAAACGATTTAAACCGCCATCTTCGGTTCCAAACCACAGCTCTTTGTTACTCGCTGCCAGTATGCTAATTACATGGCTGTCGGAAACACCTTCAGCCCCCTCTTTTTCTTGCCGGTAATAGCTAAATGTGCCTTGTTCCTGATTAAGCATGCCAGCACCGCCACCCCAGGTTCCAACCCAAATATTTCCTTCAAAATCTTGCTGAATCGAACGTATACAACTCAGCGCCTGGTAATTTCCGTTTTCCGGTTCAAACTGAAAATAATCAAATGAAATTTTCGAATTTGTATCGTTTAACCGATTTAATCCTCCTCCTTCGGTTCCAAACCACATAACACCCTTATTGTCTTCGAAAATCCAATGTACGTTATCGTTACTCAAACTTCCGGGCTCGTTTCCAGCTCTAAACTGTTCAAATTTTTTGTTTTTTTCATTATATTTATTCAGACCGCCGCCTTGTGTAGCCACCCAGGTTTCACCTCTGCTATCGCAATACACCATTTCAATATTGTTAAAACTTAAGTGCGATGAATCCTGAGCGTAAAAATGTGAAAACTGATTACATGCAATGTCGAAATACGATAAGCCATTGGCAGTTCCAATCCATAAACCTCCTTTGGGGTCGAGGCAAATGGATTTTACCCAATTGTGACAGATACTATTTTTTTCGTCGGGAATTGATTTATAAACTTTAAAATTACTTCCATCGAAACGGCAAAGGCCATCCATGGTGCCAAACCACATAAAACCCAACGAATCCTGAACAATACAATTTATGGTGTTATGTGATAGTCCATCGCGAATGGTATACTGGTCGAAGATGGTTTTGGTTTGCTGGGCATTTATTCCAAATGAGGTTAACAAAAAAGTGAAAGTAAAGAATAATTCCTTAAGCTTTTTTGTTTTTGTATTTGATAAAATATCTCCCCATTTACACATACCTTACTCCATTTTTTTCTATTCGAAGGCTCTCAAATCAGTAGGGTCAAAATTATAAAAATAGTTCTACCAATGTGGTAATTGTTCAGCTAATAAATATCAAAATGGTTGATATTGTTAATTTCCAGCTATCTGGCAGGCGAAATGAAACAAGTATCAGCGAATCTGCAACATTTATCTTTTTCACTTATCTTAGGTGTTTGTATTTTTGAGAAACAGATAAAGACTTAGCAGAATGGCCAAAATTTTTAAATATAGAACATACTTATTACTGGGGTTATTTTTAGGTATAATTTCCTGTTCTCCTGTTCAAGATAAAAATCAGGTGCAAAAGAAATGGACCAGCAGATTACTTGAACTAAGAGAAGAAGTTCAGCCTGCAACTATTAATACTTTTCGAAATGTTCTTAACGAAATTAATGCGGAATATCCATGGGAAATTCACCACGTTTTTAGTAATGTAAATCAGGACGAATTGGTCAAGTGGTTTGAAAATGATAATCTGCTCATTAATAATTTACTTCAATACGCCTATCAGCAAATTGAAAATTATCCAGGTGTTTTTTCTGAAAAAGTAAATCGAAGCAAAGCAAATACCGGAGCCAATTCTTTGCTTGAAAAACAAAATCTCCTGGAAGAATTGTTTCACTTCATGGCGATTTCAACCTATTTCGAGAGCATAAATTTTGATGAATTAGAAGCAGGTATTTCTGAGATTAATTTGCAATTCCCCGACGAATACGATAGCAAGCCTTATCTTAATCAGCTTGAAGCCTTAAAAGAGGAATACAATCAGGTTAAGCAACAGCTCTCTAATTCAGGGGATTCGGCAGTGTCGGGACTGGAAAAGTTTTTACAGAAATATAATGACCTAAAAAAAGAGGCATTGCTTTCGAATCCTGTTGTAAGCAATACTTCCATTGTTTTTGTAACACGTCAGCAATATGCTCCGGATCATCATAATACCGCAACCCTTTGCCATACTAACGAAACAAATACAAAGAGTTACAAAGCCGGTGGGGCAATGAAAATTATCGACCTTAAAAAAGGTGGTAAAATTACCACGCTTTTGGAAACGAAAGAGGGGGTGATTCGCGATCCGGAAGTTAGTTACGACGGGGAAAAGATACTTTTTTCGATGCGTAAAAATATTGAAGAAGATTATCATATTTATGAAATGGATATTAATGGCAGTAAGCTAAAGCAGTTAACCGCTGCAAACGGAGTTTCTGACATTGATCCGCAGTACCTTCCGGATGGTAGCATTGTATTTTCATCGACCCGCGAACCCAAATATTGTATGTGTAATATCCATATTATGGCAAACCTCTTTAAAATGGAAAGCGATGGAGCAAATATCACACAACTTGGGAAAAGTACATTATTTGAAGGACATAGCGCGATTTTACCTGACGGGCGCATATTATATGATCGTTGGGAATACGTTGACCGTAATTTTGGTGATGCCCAGGGACTGTGGTCTATGAATCCCGACGGAACAAACCAGGCTATTTATTTTGGAAATAACACCAACTCTCCCGGAGGATTTATCGATGCGCGCCCCATTCCGGGCACTGATAAAGTAATTTCAATTTTAGGTTCGTGCCACGATCGGCCATGGGGAGCACTTGGAATTATAAACCGGGAAAAGGGTATGGATGGAAAAGCAGCGGTTGAAAAAACCTGGCCTGCTTCTGCCCGGGAATTAATTGGAAAAGGGAATTGGGATACTTTTAAACAAGTTCGCCCTTTATATGAAGATCCCTATCCGCTAAACGATACCTGGTTTTTATGTTCGCGCAGTATTGGTATTGGAGAGCAGATGGGCTTGTTCCTGATTGATATTTTTGGAAATGAACAACTAATTTACACGGAAGAACCAGGATGTTACGATCCGATTCCAATAAAATCGAGAGAAAAGGAATATACCATACAGGATAAACGGAATTACAAATCGGAAACCGGGAAATTTTATGTGCAAAATGTTTATGAAGGAACGCACATGAAAGGAGTTGAGCCAGGAACCGTAAAATACCTGCGGGTAATTGAGTCGGTTGAAAAACGCAGCTGGACCGTGCCTGCCTGGGGTGGACAAGGAGTCCATCGTCCGGCCATGAACTGGCATAGTTTTGAGTGTAAAAAAATATGGGGAACCGTTCCTGTGGAAGCAGACGGCTCGGCATATGTGGAAGTTCCTGCCGACAAATATGTGTATTTCCAGTTGCTTGATGAAAACAAAATGATGATTCAATCGATGCGAAGCGGAACGATGGTACACTCGGGTGAGACACAGGGTTGTATTGGCTGCCACGAAGATCGGCGGATGGCGCCACCATCGTCAATGTCAGAGGTGGCACAGGCCTTAGAACTGGCACCTCGTAAGTTAAATGGCTGGTACGGCGAACCGCGTAATTTTGGTTTTATGAAAGAAGTTCAGCCTGTATTCGATAAACACTGTGTTAAATGCCACGATTTTGGGAAAAAGGCCGGTGACAAATTAATTCTGGCCGGTGACAGAAATCCTTATTTCAATGCAGCCTACATCGATATGTACTTGCAAAAAGTTATTAGTCCTGTTGGAGCAGGTTCGGCAGAAATTCAGCAAGCCTATTCGTGGGGCTCGCATCCGAGCAAGCTCATTCAAATGGTAAAAAAAGGACACGCAAATGTTAAGCTTACTGAAGAAGAAATGGCTCGCCTCACTACCTGGATTGACCTAAATGCAGTTTACTATCCCGACTTTATTTCTGCGTATCCGGGCAACCCGGTAGGCCGAAGCCCAATTTCGGATGAAGATTTAAACCGTTTGGGAGAACTTACCAGCGTTGATTTTGGAAAACTTGGTCGACATTCCAGAACATTAAGGGCACAAATTGCTTTCGAACGTCCTGAGCTTAGTCCTTGTTTAAAAAATATAAGAAACAAGAATTCAGCAGAATACAAGGAAGCTGTTGCCATAATTACCAAAGGGAAAAATCAATTGGCTCAAACTCCGCGCTTAGACATGGACCATTTTATTCCGTCTGAAACGGACAAAAAGCGCCTCGAAAAATACGTTTTCCGTCAGGAAGAAGAAAAAAGAAACAGAGAGGCAATTTTACAAGGAGAAAAATACTACGATGCCGAACTGGTAAGTGCTAAACAGTAATACTAAGAATCTTGATTTTCATAAGCAATTATATAATGAAACCAATAATTTACAGCTTTATTTCCCTAATTTTCTTTCTTTTATGTGGATGTTCGTCATCAACGGATACGGTGATGTCGCCCAACCAGATGGTAGTCAGTAAAACACAAAACAAACTGTTTGTTGCCGATGAAACAGCCAACCGAATTACAATACTAAATACTCAAAACTCAAAAGTTGAAAGTCATATTTCGCTGGATGGAAAACCCGGAGGCTTAGCACTTTCAGCCGATGAGACTAAACTATACGTTACGCTTTCTGTCCCGCAAGGGAGTTTACAGGAAATCGATTTGGCAACAAAAAAAGTCACCCGCTCATTAGAAGTTGGGCATACTCCAATGTCTCCTGTGGTTTCTCCTGACGGAAATACGCTTTATTTGTGTAATCGTTTTAGCAACACTGTATGTAAAATAAACCTTCAATCTTTCAATATCGAAAACACTGTTCTTGCTGACAGAGAGCCGGTGGATATTGCTTTTGCTGAAAAGGGGAACCTCCTTTTTGTTGCTAACCATTTGCCAAACGGGAAAGCCAATGCGAGTTATCATTCGGCCAGGGTTTCGGTATTTAATGCCACCACATTAGAAGGTGTAAATGAGATTTCGCTGCCCAACGGTTCGAATTCCCTGAATCAAATAGCGGTTTCGCCTGATGGAAAATTTGCCTACGTTACACATATTCTGGCCCGTTACAATGTGCCTACAAATCAGGTAGAACGGGGCTGGATAAATACGAATGCCCTTAGTATTCTCGATATTAAAAGTACAACCTATTTATGCACTGTTTTGCTCGATGATTTGGATAGAGGTGCAGCAAATCCGTTTGGCGTAAAATGTAGTGCCGATGGCAAAACCCTTTGTGTTTCTCATACCGGCACCAACGAACTGAGTATTATAAATAGAGAAGCACTTCATGAAAAAATAAAAAACATTGCTGCCGAAAATGAGTCGACAATTTATGCTCATTCGTTAAAAAATATCCAAAACGATTTAAGTTTTTTGCAAGATATTCGCGAAAGAATAGATTTATCAGGGCATGGAGCTAAAGGTTTGGCACTAACAGAAAATAAAGTGTTTGTTTCGATGTTCTTTTCGGGTTCTGTTTCAGAGATTGATCTTGCAAAACCGAATTCATTAAACGATATAAAATTAGGCAATCAGCCTGAGCCTGACCAAGCTCGTTTGGGAGAGATGTATTTTAACGATGCAACGATTTGTAAGCAGCACTGGCAAAGTTGTACCAGTTGCCATCCTGGAGATGCACGTGTTGATGGCTTAAACTGGGACTTGCTAAACGATGGTATTGGCAATCCGAAAAACACGAAAAGTATGTTACTGGCTCATGCCACACCTCCGGCAATGGTAACAGGAATTAGAGCAAGCGCCGAAGTAGCTGTTCGTGCCGGTATTGAGCATATTCTTTTTACCCGGCAGCCCGAAATTATACATAATGCCATCGATGCATATCTTAAAAATCTGACACCCGTTCCGAGTCCTTTTTTGGTAAATGGAGCCTTAAGCGAATCTGCAAAAAGAGGGAAAGAGGTTTTTGAAAAGGCACACTGCGCGCATTGCCATTCAGGAGCGTATTACACCAACATGAAAAGTTACGACGTTGGCGAAGGAACGGGTTTGGAAGAAGGACGAAAATTCGACACTCCTTCGATGGTTGAAATCTGGCGCACGGCACCTTATCTCTACGACGGAAAAGCGCAGAACTTGAAAGAGCTTTTTACTACCTACAACCTCAAACAAAAACATGGCACGACTGCTGATTTAAGCGAACAGGAACTTGACGATCTGGAGGAGTATTGCTTGTCGTTATAAGCCCGGAATTCACCAAAAATAAAACCATATCTAAATGAGAAAATTATTAATTTTTATTATTCTCTTTTCTTTTTCGCATCCATCGCTTCTTGTTGCATCGGGCAGTGTTAAAAGAGCCCCTAAAGCTACTTCCGGAGCTTATATTCTTTGTGCCTCGGAACTTGACAAGGTATTGGTTCTTAATGCCCAAAAAGAAATTATCAGGGAGATTGAGGCCGACAATACCTACGATGCTTGCAAATTAAAAGGAGGAAATATTCTTTTTGCCTACCATCGTGGTGTTAAAATAATTACTCCATCGGATGAAATAGTATTTAACTACCAAAGCGAAAGCGAGATATTTGCTTGCCAGCCGATTGAGCGAAACAGGATTTTGATTGGTGAATGTTCTGCAGGGCGGCTTATCGAAGTAAATCGTAAGGGGGAGATTCTGAAAGAAATTCCTTTACGCTTTGAAATTGGTGGACATAAATGTATGCGTAATGCCCGTAAACTTAAAAACGGAAATTATCTGGTCAGTCATTATGGCGATAAAACAGTGCGCGAATATGATAGTAATGGAGTTGTAATTCGTGAATTTGTTCGCCCAAATAATGTATATGCAGCACAACGGTTAAAAAATGGAAATACGGTGATTTCCGATAAGTTATCACTCTCGGTATACGACAAAAACGGAACCTTGATATGGGAGTTTAATACAAAAGATTATCCCGAACTTGGAGTGAACCATTTGGCCGGATTCCGGTATTTGCCCAACGATGAGATTGTTGTTTGCAATTGGTTGGGGCATAAGCCTTTTAAGAAAGGAGTGCCGGTTTTTAAAATAAACCTCGACAAAAAAATAATCTGGAAATTTAACAACGCAGAGCAAACCTACAGCTGTACAAATATTCAGGTGCTTTAAATATCCCCAATTAACGCAAGGTATTCTATTGCTAGCGTTAACGAGAGAAGGGGAGAGACTTTTAAACAAGAATGATTTTTATAAGGAAATAATCAATTAACTAAAATAAATCTGCATGAATAATTTTGAATACTATAACCCGGTACGAGTTATTTTTGGTGCCGGAGAGTTAAATAAACTAGCAAACGAAGCCAAACAACTAGGCTCAAAAATTTGCCTGGTTTCATATAAAGTACCAGGTTCTCTGTCTCCACTCCTCGAAAAAATTACCACTCAGTTAAAAGATGCTGGTATGGAAGTCGTTTCTTATTATGAAATAGAAGAGAATCCGGAAATAAAAGTTGTAGAAAAAGGTGCAGAATTTTGCAAAAGCAAAGGTGTGGATTTAATTATAGGCATAGGCGGAGGTAGTGCAATGGACGCTGCAAAAGCAATTGCCGCAGGCGTTTATTACGAGGGGAATATGTGGAATATGGTTTACAGCCGCCACGACGATGTAAAAGCTGTGCCGCCAGAAAAAGCATTGCCAACCATTATGGTTCCAACACTTCCGGCTACCGGCAGCGAAATGAACCAGTGTGCCGTGGTGAGTAATGCGGAATTAAAAGAGAAATCGTACATCTGGAGTGGCTGTATTTATCCCAAGGTTTCGATTATCGACCCGGAATTAACACTAACGCTTCCGGCGTATCAAACTGCGTGTGCTGCTGCCGACACTATTTCGCATGTACTTGAAATTTATTTAAATGGCGAAGAAGACAGCGATGTACAGCACTATTTTCAGGAAGGTGTGATGCGCACAGTTATCGATAATATTGAGAAAGTTCTGGCAAATCCGAATGATATTTCTGCTCGTTCGCATTTACAATGGGCTGCCACTTGTGCCATTAACGGCTGGGCTTCGCCTGGCGATGCATGGACTCCTATCCACCAGGTAGCGCACAATTTAACTTCATTGCACAAAGTGCCGCATGGTGCTTCACTGGCTATCCTTATGCCATCGTGGATGGAAGCTTTCAGCGGTCGTAAGCCTGCGCAATATTTTCGTTTTGCAAAAAATGTGATGCAGGTAAATACCGAAGGAAAAACGCAGGAAGAAGTTATCGACGCAGGAATAAAGGCATTCAAAGCCTTTCTGGAGAAAATATCTGTGCCGGTTTCGCTTAAAGAAGCAAATATTCAAGAAAAAGATTTGCCAGCAATTGTGGATGGTGTGGTAAAAGTAAGTTTTGGAAACGATGGCGTTTTAGCCTGTAATCCTCCTGTAAGTAAGAACGATGTAATGCAAGTATTAACACTGGCATTATAAAGATAGAACAATGGACATAAGTAGAATAGCACGAATGATTGACCTGAGTTGCGTACAGGCTAACAGCTCAATCGACGAAATAAAAGAGGTAGCTAAGTTTGCCATAAAATACAATTGCATCTGCACCTTTGCATTGCCGGCTCACACTCCTTTACTCATTGATTTGCTAAAAGACTATCCCCAAATTTTTGTGGGTGGTGTGGTTGGATTTCCCGACGGTGGAGCCACAACAAATGGTAAAGTTGCCGAAGCTATTGAATTGAAGCAAATGGGAGTGAACGAATTGGACATGGTGATAAATATTGCCTGGTTGAAAAGCAAACAATATGATCAGGTTCTAAACGACATTCAATCGGTAGTTAAAGCCGCCGAAGGTACTCCGGTAAAAGTGATTTTGGAATGTCATCACTTAACCAATGACGAAATTATAAAGGCTTGTAAAATTTGTGTTGAAGCCGGTGCCTCATTTGTAAAAACAGGAACAGGCTGGGCTCCAACAGGTGCCACTCTCGAGAATGTAAAATTGATGAAAGCTACTGTTGGCGATGCCTGCAATGTTAAGGCTGCCGGTGGTGTACGCGATTTGGAAACAATACTGGCCATGAATAAACTGGGGACCACCCGGTTTGGTATTGGTATTCGCACGGCCAAAGCCATTTTTGCGGGCATGGAAAAAGATGAGGCTGGCACTAATTAAATTGGATTAGCTTACTAAGCTGAGGTTAAAATTAATAGTCGAACTTAGCTTCTTATTTAATCGAGCATTAAATTTCAGATACTTTATTTCCAACGCTGTTGTATAGATTGAGATGCTGCGATAAACTCAGATGATGAAGCGATATTGTTGTTTTGATGCGGGGCTAAGGATTCTTTATTTTCTATACTAATATTGTAAAAATGAACCAATATATAATTGCTTACGACCTAGGAACCGGAGGCTGCAAAGCTTCGTTGTATAATGCCAACGGAAATTGCGTTGCCGATTCATTTATTCCCTGCGACACAGCATATCCGCAGCAAGGGTGGCACGAACAAAAACCTGCCGATTGGTGGGATGCGGTGGTTCAATCTACAAAATGGTTGCTGAACAAATCTGCAGTTTCTGCACAAAAGATTTCAGCCATTGGGATTTCAGGACATAGTCTGGGTTTAGTGCCTGTTAATAAAGAGGGGCAATTATTGCGGGAAAGCGTTCCGATTTGGTCTGACTCGCGTCCTACGGAAAAAGAACTCAGCCCGTTTTTTGATACGGTTTCAGAAGAAGATTGGTACATGCTTACAGGGAATGGATTTCCACCAAAGCTTTATACTGTTTTCAAACTGATGTGGTTAAAAAACAATGAGCCGGAGATTTTTGAAGACCTTCATTGCATTCTGGGAACCAAGGATTATATCAACCTTAAAATGACCGGAGTAATGGCCACTGACTTTTCATACGCATCCGGATTTGGAGTTTACGATCTCAAAGCATGGAAATACTCAGAGCGATTAATTGATGCCAGTGGTTTACCGG
Organism: Draconibacterium sp.; assembly: GCA_041583785.1. Classification (GTDB taxonomy): domain Bacteria; phylum Bacteroidota; class Bacteroidia; order Bacteroidales; family Prolixibacteraceae; genus Draconibacterium. The sequence continues at coordinate 247,939 of JBFHFE010000003.1, forward strand.
CTTCCATTTTCCCAAAACCGGTGGCTTCAACCAAAGTACTTGGAACATTAACGGAAGCGGCGGCAAAAGAACTTGCACTTCATTCCAACATTAAGGTAGTGGCAGGAGGTGTTGATAATTCGTGCATGGCACTTGGCGCCCGGTGTTATAAAGAAGGACGTACTTATAATTCGCTGGGCTCTTCTTCCTGGCTTGCAGTAAGCTCTGAAAATCCACTGTTGAATTCGAACAGCCGCCCTTATGTTTTTACCCATGTAGTACCTGGGCTGTTTACTTCGGCCACAGCAATTTTTTCGGCAGGAACGAGTTTTCGTTGGCTACGCGATACTATCTGCCAGCACCTAAAAGAAGGAGAAGTAGATGTTTGGGAACAGATGACAGCTTTGGCGCAACAGGCTCCTGCAGGTTCTAATAAATTGTTGTTTAATCCTAGTTTGGCAGGTGGAACGCTAATCGATAAAAGTGCAAATATCAGAGGAGCCTTTGTAGGTCTGGATTTGGGGCATACTGCAAACGATATTATCCGTTCGGTGATGGAAGGCGTTGCAATGGGCTTACGTGTTGCCCTCGACGAACTTCGGAACTTGACAGGCCTGGAAGGTGAAATTACGGTCGTTGGTGGAGGAAGTAAAAGCGAACTTTGGCGCCAGATTTATGCTGATGTTTATAACATTAACATTGTAAAAACCAACATCGACGAGCAAGCTGCTGCATTGGGAGCCGCTGCACTGGCTGCTGTGGGGACGGGGATTTGGCCCGATTTTTCGATCATTGATGAGATTCATAAAACCGAATCTGTTAGTACTCCAAACGAAAAAGAAAGACAGGTTTATGAAAAGCTTCTTCCGGTTTATAAACGACTGTCGATACATTTGTCTGAAATTGGCGATATGCTGAGTAAAATTTCGTCGCCATAAATAACCCGAGTTCGGCAAAATATCCACTCAGTTTCAGCCAATTTTTAGTAGAAACAAGCCTGGTCATTTTTTTATAAAAGCCCCCCACGCTGGCGCCGATTTGCAATCAGTACCAGCGTGGGGGAAACGATTTTAATTATTCTCGTTTGGACAGTATTGAATGCCAAATACATGCTTGTTGCATTCGTTAATTCGATTAATTTTCATGTTTAATTAAAATTTTACCCGAATGTATTTGATTATTCTGAGTGAGCCTGTAAATGTATAATCCTGAATAAAGCCCCGAAACATCGAGCCGCTTACTGTCTGTAAGTTGTTTGGTAATCATTTTTTGCCCTTGAATGTTGTACAACTCAATTGTTAGAGGCTGTAATGAATCTTCAATTTCAACGTCAATAAAACTACTGGCGGGATTTGGGAACACTTTCAATTCGTTTTGTTCTGAAAGAACCAAGCCGCTTGTTATTTTTTGCGAATAGAAAAAGTTAAAAACTTCTGTCGTTGTTAGTTGGTTGTTTTTTTGCTCCGAAGAGTTTTTCTGAAGCATCATATTGGCATATTGGTCGAAATATACCAGGTTAGAAATGTTCCAGTATTCATATTCGGGTGGGAAAACTATTTCTGAATAAAGAGTTTCGAAATCATAGGTATAATCATTTTGATACTCGGTAATCAAACTGCTGGATGTAGTGTCCCAGCCCTGATGATTTTGAAGTATCGTATTCCCGCTGGCATCGTACTCAAAGTTTTCCTGGTAGTCGAAAACCCACTCGTTTGCGGTGCTATCCCATAGTAATTTATCTTCGTAAATTGTATTTTCATAAGCATCGTACTCGTAATTACATTGGTAACTTTTTATCCATATACTATCCGTATTTTCCCACTGATGGCTGATTTTGTAGGTTAGTTGGTTGTTACTGTTATAGGTATAATCGTTTTTCCATGATAAAACAAAGGTATTGGTACTGTCTATATCGAGCCTTTCGCGGTAGATACGGTTCCCTGCGGTATCGTATTCATAATTTATTATGTAGCTTCCTTCCCATTCATTAGTAGTTTGGTTCCATTCGTACTCCAACCAACTAGTTCTATTGTCACTTTCATCATAAGAATATGTTTGTTTGGTGCCGTACACATAGCTGCCTGTAGCATAATCCCAATCAGATTGAATCTCTTCAACCATACGTTCTTCATCGTCGTAGCTATATTCTGTTTTATCATGCATAAAACCTGAATCAAAAACTTTTTCTCTCAGTGTTAGCAAGCCATTTGTATTGTATTCGGTTCGCCCAAAGAATAAGGTGTCCCAGGTATAAAGAGTGTTGTCCCAGGTGCTATATCCCATATAGCTTAAGTTGCCGTTACTGTAAGCATACTCTTCTTTGTAGTCATATACCCAATTGCCTGAAGAATCAACCTTGGAATATTGTGCTAAAATTTGCTTGCCATCCGTATCGTATTCAGTTATTCCCATTAGGTTGTCTTCCCATTCATTTGTTAGGGTATCCTTATATTGCAAAAGGTAACCTGTTACTTGCCCGCTTTCGTTGTAGGTATTATTTATAACGGCATTTTCATACCAACCATTTCCGTTTGGCAAGGGGTCAAAATCGAGGTGGATTATTTTGTTCCCATTACTGTCCCAGGTATATTCTTCTTTGTCGTTGGCTTTCCAGGTGCCGGTGAGGGTGTCCATGTCGTAAAGTTCCCACGATTTTCCCAGGTCATTTTCGTTCCAGGTCCATTTTTCCAGTTGGGCAGGTTCCAGCTGGCTGGTGTTTTCGTTCCAGCGTTCAACAAGCAAGCTGTCGAGTTGGTGGGTTTTGTCTTCGTAAACCAAGGTATTTGTACTTGCCGACTTTAGCGATGTTTCTACCTCTTTTACCATAACCTTTCGACTAGCTTTTTCGATGTTTGCTTCCATGGTAGTCAGGCATTTTTCAAATTTTTCTTTTAAACTTTCTTTTTTTTGTGTGCCTTCTGCGAATACAGCAGGGGCAAGTACAATAGCGATTAATAAAATGTAAATTTGTTTCATATTTTCTAATAAATTAAAAGTTCTTAAGCCACTTTTTTAGAAACGCTGTTACTTTTTTAAAATTCTCCTGCAATGCTGATAACCACATCGGAACCAATCGAAAAGTCGGTTAGCAAAATAACTTGCTATAGTGATTCCTGCGAATTTTTATCGTCGTTGCACGGAAACAGCTAACAATGTCAACAACAAAATAATAGGTGGTATAATATTTTCATTTTAACAGTTCATTTATAATCGTATTCACAGAGGAGCAAAGGGGGAGTGGGGAATAATATCTCTGTCAGCCGAAAGACAATAACCACACAATCGGAAATGCCTGCCAAACCTTCAGAGCTTATATAAATGAAGCTAGTTTAATAAACACCTAATTAGTAGAGTTATTTGCAAACGCATGCAACTCCATATCTTCTTCCGAAGTATTTAATAATTTCGATTTAATGGAATTCGATAAATATACTCCCGGAATATCTTGTGTTGCGCTGCGGAGTGGAATGGTGTCGAGCGCGACCTTATTTAATGACAATTGGTGTTTTTGTACCTTTTTCTTTATTGTACCTGAAATTGGCACACCAGCGACATGTAAAGCTTTGTTAAATTGACTATTAATTATACGATTACAATTCGTTTCTGATGTAACTTTTCTATCCGCCTCTTTTTTCAAGGATTCTTCTGAGGTTTTCATATTACATGCGCACAGGTGGAGACTTGCGATAATCCAAATAAATAATATTGATTTTATTGTCATAATAGAAATAATATTAAATGGTTAAAAAATGTAAATAGGAGCATTGTTCAAGATATGTCTTCCGCTCCTTAAAAGCTAATGTAAAACAACACAAAACCTATTGATATTTAAGGTTATGATTAGCTTAAAAATAGGGGAATAAAAACTGAAAAAGCACTTCAAAAATTCCTAGTAAATTAAACATATGCTCAATTTTGTGCATAGAAATACACACGTTGTTTTAAAAAATTGAAACAACTTGGATAGGATGAATAAATTTGAGGGATGTAATGTGGTAAAACAAATATGTTTGTTACTCTCTGCGTAACAAAACGCAGCAACTGGAACATTGTAGTTGCTAAATTTTTCGGATAATCATTAATTGTTTGGTTTGTGCCATATTTTTAAAGTTTGTTGCTTAAATATATCTAACGTTGCTCAATTATGAATGATTTTATTAGTCTCAGAAGTGCTAACACAAGTCTCAGAAACAACAATAAGAGCATCTAACTTGTACACAATTAGTTTATTACGAGAATAGCTCCACAAAGACTTGTCCACCCTCCAAAAAATACTTATGAGAAATAATATTATTTAATTAAGTTAGCAAATCAGACCATTAAAGCTTTGCCGTTTAATTATGACCAAAGAAATTTCGTTTTTTTTTATAGTATTATTTTTTTTATTCACATTTCTAGGGCTTTCCTTAGTGCTTTTTTCTGTGCTCAAAAAGAGAAAAGAAGTCCACTATTTATCGTTAAGTTATCTATTGAGGGCGGTACATCATATTGCTCCTTCTCTTTTTATTTTTCATGTCAATATTGAATTCTCAGTATGGATTACCGGCCCTATTAAAGTATTTATTATTCCCTTAAATTATTTGTTTGTTCGCAAATTATTTGAATCGGATAAGTCGTGGCAAAGACGTGATTTCTGGCATTTTATTCCTTTTGTAATAGATTGCTGTTTGACTTTCCCCATTGCATATTACCACGCTGCCGATGTGGTAAACAATAGTAATATTGATGTAAACAAAGCTTTTCAGACGGTTTGGAATGGAAATTTTTATTACACCTTGCTTTCTACTGTGGGACGGAGCATAAGCTTTTTACAATGGATTTTTTATTTTATAATAACCATCCCGTTGGTTCGCAAATGCATACATAATTTGAAATGGGAACGTTCGAATATTAATATATCATACATTAAATGGCTGCGCGGTATATTAGTTGTTTTTATTCTTATGGGGTTATTTGAAGGGCTGGCTATATTTGGGATATACAGCAAACCAATCCCATTTGTTTTAAGTTTTATATTTACAATTTTATATGGCTTTTACTTTTTCTTGTTTGTAATACTTTTTTCGAACGAAGAATCGCTATTACCTAAAAAGAAAGAAACGCATCTTGACCAGGCAAACACACCCAATGAATCAGACAAGCAGTGGCTGGCTAAATTTGAAAATGACAAAGTGTATTTGGAGGTAGAATTAACACTACAAAAAGCCTCCATAATGGTAGAGCTTCCTAAATATAAATTAACACAAAACATAAAGGAATTAGGGTATACGAGTTTCTATTCATTCGTAAATAATTATCGGGTGGAACATAGCAAACAATTATTACAAAAATTACCAAGTTCGCAGGTGGTTGAATCTGTAATTACCGATTCCGGATTTAAATCGCGTTCAACCTTTTTTCGGGTGTTTAAAGAAACTACGGGTGTAACACCTGCGGCATATTGGCAAAACAATCATCAAACTAAACCATAATATTTTGTTTCGTTTGCCGGGTAGGGGGGCGATTAAAATAATTGATAAATAAATTGAAACGAAAGTTTGAAACACGTCAATTGTTTGGTTTTTATTCGCATCTCAAAATACTTCGGGTTTGGTAGAAGAGGTTTGTAAAACGTGTAAAGAAATGGGGAATTTGCATTGAGCGCAACTAGATGGTATTCCAGTTGCGCTCAAATTTACTAATTGATATCAGGTTTAGCTTTTCGCCAACCATCCTTAAGTTGTTTCGATAATTGTGCTTTAATATCACTCATATTTTCTTTTTCGGCAATATTAACCGTTTCGTATGGATCGTTTTTAGAATCGTATAGCTCCGCGTCTTTAAATTCTCCTCTGGTACCAGTTTCCATACTCCATGCATACCATTCAATGTAATGGTATTCTTTGGTGTTAATGGAATAGCCCATGTATCTTTTTCCATCGGCAGAAACCTTTGGGCGGCGGTGAAACTGGCTAAAGGCAGCCTTTTTCCATTCGCGCTCAGGATTTTCAATCAATGGTACAAAACTGGTGCCTTGC
>JBFHFE010000004.1:0-245280 GCA_041583785.1 Draconibacterium sp.
TCCGCTAACTTACTAAGCCTTCCTTCACACCCTGCCGTTGCCAACAACGCACTTGGCTTCGTATTGTCTTCCCCCCGATTAGGCGACTCAGTTTTCTTTCAAACTGACGGATTAGTTTGCATGCGAGGCAAACAAAAAGCCCGATTCATTAAAGAATCAGGCTTAACTATATTGTAAAAAAATTTCCTTTTTAAGGAATAAGAATTGACCTTATTCGCCGCGAACAGCAGCAACTCCCGGAAGCGTTTTACCTTCGAGGTATTCTAACAATGCGCCACCTGCAGTTGAGATGTAAGACACACCTTCGGCAAAACCAAATTGGTTAACACAAGCAACAGAGTCGCCACCACCAACAAGCGAGAAAGCTCCTTTTTTGGTAGCTTCAACAATAGCAGCACCAACAGCTTTCGAACCACCGGCAAATTTTTCCATTTCGAAAACACCAACAGGGCCGTTCCAAAGAATAGTACCCGACTTTTCAATTACCTCCTTAAATGTTTCAATTGCTTCCGGGCCAGCATCCAGTCCCATCCAGCCTTCAGGAATTTCATCTATTGGAAGTACTTTAATATTTGCATCGTTACTAAAAGCATCGGCCGCAATAACATCGGAGGCAATATATAAATTAACACCTTTTTCTTTAGCCAGCTTCTCAATATTTAAGGCTGTTTCCAGAAAGTCGTCTTCGCAAATTGAGCTACCGATTTTGCCTCCGTGAGCCTTAATGAATGTAAATTTCATTCCACCACCAAGAATCAGGTTGTCCACTTTATCGAGCAAGTTTTCAATAATTGTAATTTTCGACGATACTTTAGCACCACCCATAATGGCAGTAAGCGGACGTTTTGGAGCTTTTACAACTTTATCAAGGCTTTCAACTTCGCTTTCAATTAAGTAACCAAACATTTTATCGTTCGGAAAAAATTTGGCAATTACAGCTGTTGAAGCGTGCGCACGGTGCGCAGTACCAAAGGCATCGTTCACCCAGCAATCGCCGTTTTCAGCTAACTTCGCAGCAAAATCTTCGTCACCTTTGGTTTCTTCTTTGTAAAAACGAAGGTTTTCAAGAATTAAAACTTCACCTGGTTTTACTTCACTGGCCATCTTTTTTACTTCATCGCCAATACAGTCGGGAGCAATTTTTACAGTTGCGCCACCCAGCAATTCGCTCAAATGGTTTACCAATGGTTTCAACGAAAATTTCTCTTCCGGACCGTCTTTCGGACGACCAAGATGCGACATAATAATAGGAGAACCGCCATCTTCAATAATTTTTTTAATCGTTGGAAGTGCTGCCCTCATGCGGGTGTCATCAGTAATTTCGAAATTTTCGTTTAACGGTACGTTAAAATCAACACGGATCAGAGCTCTTTTGCCCTTAAAATCGTAGCTGCTTATTGTTTGCATATTGTTAGAATTTTTAAATTTTCAGAAATCACTCAAAGATAGAAATTTAAAGTTCGAAAAAACAGTGTAAATTTAGGTACGCTTATAATTTAATGTTGCGATAAACTTTGATTCGCCAAACGAATAGTGTGGCCGATAATTCGCTGCCACTTCAAACGAACTTAACAATCCACACTTTAAAAGATCAGATTTCTAAGTCCTACCTTCTTCAGAATGACAGAAAGTACTATTTTTGACCTATGCTTTTTAAAGATGTAATAGGACAAGACAATATAAAAAGGCGCCTCATCCGTTCGGTTCAGGAACAGCGGATTAGTCACGCACAGTTATTTTCAGGACATTCAGGAACCGGGAAGTTAGCCATGGCCTTGGCTTATGCACAGTATATTTCGTGTAAAAACCGCACCGCCGAAGACTCATGCGGGGTTTGCCCATCGTGCCATAAATATCAGAAGCTGGCTCACCCCGATTTGCATTTTGTATTCCCGGTGTTTAATGCCAAAAATTTGAAAAACCCGGTTAGCGACGATTTTCTACCGAAATGGCGCGAAAAGGTTTTGAAAAATCCTTATTTCCGGTTAAGCGATTGGCTGGAACACATTGCTGCCGAAAATGCACAAGGTTTAATTTACGAACGCGAAAGCGAATCGATTATGAAAAAACTAAACCTTAAATCGTTTGAGTCGGAATATAAGGTAATGATTATTTGGATGCCTGAAAAAATGCACCCGGCCTGTTCGAACAAATTGCTAAAAATGATTGAGGAACCGCCTAAAAAAACACTTTTCATTTTAATTACTGAAGATGAAGAAGGTGTAATTGGCACCATTCGCTCGCGGGCGCAACTGGTTAAATTTCCGTTTATCACCGAAGCTGCTTTAAAAGCTGCTCTCCTTAAGCAAGACGGTATTGACCCCAATATTATTCCTGATGCGGTTCACTTGGCTTCGGGGAGCTATCTTAGGGCTTTGGAATATTTAACACCCGGAGACGATGAGCAATTCTATTTCCAAAAATTCCAGGAAATGATGCGTTTTGCTTATGCCCGTCAGGTTAGCGAATTAATTGTTTGGGCCGACGAAATGGCAAAAATTGGCCGCGATAAACAAAAGGCTTTTTTTTCCGAAGCACTTCGGTTAGTTCGTGAATATTTTGTATCGAATATGAACCGCACAGAAATCGTGTACATGAACCGCACAGAAAAAGAGTGGGCAAAGAAATTCGCACCTTTTATTAACGAGCGCAACATTGTTCCTTTTGCCGACGAATTTGAGCTGGGCATTAAACATATCTCGATGAACGGAAACCCACGAATTGTCTTTCTCGACACTGCCCTGCGGATGGTAAGGTTGATAAAAAGGTAATTTTTCTATAAATTAGTTTATAGACTTTGGGTTCTATTGGTTTTGGCTGATTCAACCCAATGCTATTTTGCGAGTATCTATTTTTATAAAAAATACTGGACAATTTACTCCTTACTTAGTATCAATTGATTTTAAATGAATTTAAAATCACCATGCTAAGCAATCAAATTGCCATTAATAATTATTTTTGTGAGTGAATTGCTTATCTTGGCAATGCCGTACATAAAAGGCTTCAAAACAATCTATGAAAGAAGTTAATAATATAGAAAGAGGAATTTGTCAATCAAAAAAAGGAAACTGTGGAAAACTACAGGTTACCGACTGGCTTGGCGATATTCACTCGGCCATACCAAGCGACGATATTGTTGAGGTTCGGTTTAAAAATACACGCAAAGATTATTACATTAACGTAAACAACCTTAAACTAAATGTGGGCGACCTGATTGCCGTTGAAGGAAACCCGGGGCACGACATTGGCATTGTTTCGCTCATGGGCGAATTGGTGTATGAACAATTGAAACGCCATAAAGTAACCCTTAACAACGGCGAATACCGCAAAATCTACCGAAAGGCAAAACAAGTTGATATCGACAAATGGGAAGAGGCCATTGCGCTGGAACACCAAACCATGATTAAGTCTCGTCAGATTGTAAAAGATCTAAAACTGGATATGAAAATTGGTGACGTGGAATACCAGGGCGATAAAACAAAAGCTATTTTTTATTACATCGCCGATGGCCGTGTCGACTTTCGCCAGCTAATTAAAGTGCTGGCTGAAACCTTCCGTATCCGTATTGAAATGAAGCAAATTGGCGCGCGCCAGGAGGCCGGAAGAATTGGCGGTATTGGCCCGTGCGGCCGCGAACTTTGCTGCTCGAGCTGGATGTGCAATTTTGTTTCGGTAACCACCAACTCGGCGCGTTACCAGGAAATTTCGCTAAACCCGCAAAAACTGGCCGGACAGTGCGGAAAACTTAAATGCTGCCTTAACTTTGAAGTGGACACCTACATTGATGCTCAGAAAAACTTCCCACCCAACAATATCCCTCTTGAAACCACAAATATGACCTATTCGTATTTGAAAGCAGATATTTTTGGCGGAATTTATTGGTACACACCACAGGGACACGGGCCTGCAAATCTTGTTCCGGTTCCGGTTAGCAGGGTGAAAGAAATTCAGCGCATGAACCGTAATGGCAAAAAGCCGGAACAGCTAATTACCGAAAGATACGATGCAGAACCAAAGAAAATAGAAACGTTCCACAATGTTGTTGGGCAGGAAGAATTAACTCGTTTTGACAAACCCAAACCACAAAATCGACGAAAAAACAGAAACAACAGACGCAAGCCAAACCGTCCGCAGAGCCAGGAGCAAAACCAAAATCAACAGTCAAACAACAATTCAAACCGTAAAAACAGAAGAAGAAGATAGATGAAACTCATTTTTCAATTATTTATTATCGGCTTATTCCTGACAGCTATTTCGGCATGCGACAACAAGCGTATCTTCGAAGAATATCACCCAATTTATAAAGGAAACTGGCACAAAGACTCAACTGTTGTTTTCAACATTCCGGTAACTGACACACTTCAAAACCACAACTTGTACATCAATATCAGAAACGATATTAACTACCAATATAGTAATTTATGGTTGTTTGTTAAAGTGGAACAACCCGGAGGCATGGCCATAAAAGATACTTTCGAAATGGTGTTAGCCGAACCGTCCGGAAAATGGCTGGGCGAAGGCTTTGGCGGACTGAAAACACGGCAGGCTATTTACCGAAGCAATGTTTATTTCCCCAATTCAGGGGAATATAAAATTTTTATCCAGCAAGGTATGCGCGAAGAGTTACTGGAAGGGATTAATGACGTTGGTTTTAGGGTAGAAAAAGCAAATTAACCACCTTTATACAAACAAAAAAAAACACCCCATAGACTAAGAATAAGCAAATTTTGAGCAATCAATAGAGTTAGAAAAAAAACAGGATAGGAAAGTGGGCAAAGGAAAACTTAAAAAATTTAACGAAATAAAGAGCTTCGAACACGTAATTCAGGTTCCGTATCATACCATCGAAAACAACGATTTTCAGTTAAAAGGAAGATGGGCAAAAGAGTTTTTTAAAAACAATAATCCAATAGTTCTTGAACTGGGCTGCGGAAAAGGAGAATATACCGTTGAGCTGGCAACGATGTACCCAGATGTGAATTACATTGGAGTTGACATAAAGGGTGCCCGACTGTGGAAAGGTGCCAAACAAGCCAAGGAACGCGAATTGAAAAATGTAGGTTTTTTACGTACCAATATTGAGCTGATTAACCAGTTTTTTAATAAAGGCGAAGTATCTGAAATCTGGCTGACCTTTCCCGACCCGCAAATGAAACGTGTCCGCAAGCGTTTAACATCAACCACATTTTTAAATAAATACCGCAACTTCCTGAAACAAGGAGGTATTATTCATCTGAAATGCGACAGTAATTTTCAGTACACGTACACCCATACACTGGCTCACATAAATAAGTTTGAGATTTTAGCCGAAACCGATAACCTTTACGAGTGGGAGCATTTAACCGATATTCTTCGGGTTAAAACCTTTTACGAAAAACAATGGCTCGACCGCGGAATTACCAGCAAATACCTGGCTTTTATACCTCACAATGGTGAATACATTGAGCCTAATGTTGAAATTGAACGCGACGAGTACCGCAGTTTCGGCCGTTCTGCCAGAGACTTGTAAATGAGAAAATAGATTTGAATACAGAGTAGTGATATTAATAAAACTCTCAGCTTGCTCTTCTCAAATCGAATAAGCTAAATATATGTCCGACTTTTACAACCGTGTCTACCAAGTTGTCAAGCAAATCCCTCCCGGGAGGATAACTTCGTATGGAGCCATTGCCAAATATTTAGGCTCACCCGGTGCTGCACGGATGGTTGGCTGGGCGATGAATGCCTGCAGATCACATCACGAATTTATTCCGGCACACCGGGTACTAAACCGCAATGGCCTGCTAACGGGTAAACACCACTTCGACAATCCAAATGCGATGAAACAAATGCTGGAGGCCGAAGGCTTGAAACTGGACGGCGATCAAGTTGCTAATTTTAAAGAAAAATTCTGGGATCCAAAGAAAGAACTGCCCGACAGCCTACTTTCAATTTAAACAAAAGATTACTAAAAATAACATTAAATATTTCACACCTAAAAGTGTTTTTTTAATTGCAATTATTAATTTTGCCTTTCCAGAATAATAAATAGTCAATAATATATAATAATTCCAAAATGGCAGGAATACCCAAAAAAATGATAGTCCCGAAAGAGATTACTGATGCCTTACGCACGGTAAAATACCCGGGGAGCGATGAAGATGTGGTAACACTTGAAATGCCGCAAGAAATAAGAATTGCCGGACAAAGGGTAAGTTTTTCGCTGGTTTTTCAAAAAAGCAACGACCCCAATATTGAAACACTTATTTTAGCCTGCGAAAAGGCCATAAAAAAATACGTGGGCGAAGAAGTAGAGATTGAAGATAACATTGCCGTTAAATTCATACACGACATGGAGCGCCCGGTGCTTCCGAATGTAAAAAATATTATTGCCGTAGCCTCAGGAAAAGGTGGCGTAGGAAAATCAACAGTTGCGGTTAACCTTGCGGTGGCTCTGGCTAACTCGGGGGCAAAAGTTGGTTTGTTGGATGCGGATATTTTCGGGCCGTCCATTCCCAAAATGTTCGGAGCCGAAAACGATCGCCCAACCGGGGTGAAAATCGATGGTCGCGAAATGATTAACCCTCTCGAAAAATTTGGCGTAAAATTCCTGTCAGTCGGTTTTTTTGTTGATACCGAAAGTGCCATCATCTGGCGTGGCCCAATGGCATCGAACGCGCTAAAACAATTAATTACCGAAGGAAATTGGGGCGAACTCGATTACCTGCTTATCGACCTTCCTCCAGGCACCAGCGACATTCACCTTACCATAGTACAGTCGCTACCCGTAACTGGTGCAGTAATTGTAACCACTCCCCAGGATGTGGCTTTGGCCGATGTAATACGTGGCACCAGTATGTTCCAAAGTAAATCGATTGATGTTCCTGTATTGGGATTAATTGAAAACATGGCCTGGTTTACACCCGAAGAACTTCCGGAACATAAATACTACATTTTTGGAAGAGAAGGAGGCAAAAAACTGGCCGACAAGCTTGGATTGCCCTTGCTTGGACAAATTCCAATTGTTCAAAGTATTCGCGAAGGTGGCGATAGCGGTAATCCCATTGCCAACGAAAGCGAATCGATTACCGGAATTTCGTTTGCCAATGTGGCAAGCAACGTAAAACAACGCGTTCACCTAAGAAACATTCAGCAGGCTCCAACGAAAAAGGTAAAAATAACAAGGAAATAAACTTACAACACTTAAAAACCAAATAACAACTTGCACCCGTTGCATCTATTTGTTATTTGGTTTTTTGCATTTTCACCTATCCGAGGAGCCTAAACTCTCTTATTTTTCAGAATGCTCACTTCCGTGCACGATTATTAATCCAAATTACTTTCGGAGCCTCAAAAGGGCATCCAAATTTTTATACTTTTGCAGCGTTTGCAGTGAGCAATAAATTAAAAGCAAACAAACAATATTATTTAGATTATTGAGTTTATACCAATAGTAAATCAAAATGGTAGATAAAATTTATTTATTTTCCCCTTTTTCTTCGTTGAAAAATAATCTTCTAGCTACGGCTATGAAAAGATTTTTCGCTTTGAAAAAGAAAAAATATACCCTTTTTTATTTCTATCATTTAGTATTACAATTTGGTATTATTCAATGAGTTAACAAAATACCCGTTTGAAGCGAATATTCTTACATACCATACTTTTCATTCTAGTGGTTTCGATCTTTGCCGGCTGTTCTACCGAAAAAAACACCCGTGCATCTCGTACCTTTCATAACCTTACATCGCATTACAACATTTTATTTAATGCCAACGAAAGTGTTAAAGAAGGGTTGCTTACCATTGACGAACGAATTGACGACGATTTTACCCGTTTACTTCCTATTTACAAAGAAAGCGAACCATCGGCGGCTAAACTGGTGAAATCGGATATGGATTATGCTGTGGTGAAATGTTCGAAGCTTATTGAAATGCATTCGATAACAAAAAAGCCCAAGCGTAAGAAAAAAAGAACACGTAAGTACAAAGAGTTTGCGAGCCAGGATGAATTTAACAAATGGATCGACGACAGTTACCTGCTAATGGCGAAAGCCTATTTCTACCAACACAACTTTTTTGCTGCCATCAACAATTTTTCGTACGTCGTTAGAAAATATTCGCACGAGGAAACTGCCGATGAAGCACAAGTTTGGCTGATAAGAACTTATACTGAGCTGGAACGTTTTGTTGAAGCAAACGAAGTGATTCAAACGGTACAGGCTTACGACGATTTCCCCAAACGCCTCGAGCGCGACTTAGCTGTTGCCATTGCTCATTATTACATAAAACAGAACGAGTACATCGATGCGATTAAAATGCTCGATATCGCCATAAAAAAAACAGTCTGGAAAAAAGACAAAGCACGCCTGCAATACATTTTGGCCCAATTGTATCAGGAATTAAACCAAAACGACAAGGCATCGGAAGCTTTTAGAAAAGTGACCCGGATGAATCCCAGTTTTATTATGGCTTTTAATGCTCGAATCAATTCGGCCGGTGTTTTCTCAGGCGAAGGCAATACCGAGGATCTGAAAAAGGAGCTAAACAAAATGCTTCGCGATAAAAAAAATGCCGATTTCAAAGATCAAATCTACTATGCACTGGGAAATGTATTTTTCCGGGAAGGAAGCCGCGAGGTTGCTAAAGAAAACTACAAAAAATCAGTTTCAACAAGCTTTAAAAATCAATTCCAACGCGCAGTTTCGTCGATTACTCTGGCCGACCTCTATTTCGAGGACTTAAACTACAGGGGTGCACAATCGTATTACGATAGCGCCATGATTATAATCAATGAAAACTATCCGAATTATAAAAAGGTATCGGAACGTTACAGAAGCCTCTCTTCGCTGGTAGATAATTTGCTTATTGTTGAACGTGAAGACAGTTTACAAAAAGTTGCCCTGATGCCCGAAAAAGAAAGGGAGGCACTAATTGCCGAATTAATGAAAGCGGAACAGGAGAAGCTGCAAAACATGCAACTTGGAGCCACGAGTAGTTCCTCCTATCGCTCCTACAGCTCGGTTTCAATGGGTAGTAGCTCCGGCTCTGGTTGGTATTTCTACAATTCGCAAACAGTAACCTACGGAAAATCATCTTTCCAGCAACAATGGGGAAAACGAACGCTGGAAGATAACTGGCGACGTTCGGACAAGAATACAATATCAGTTGATGAATTTGATGAATTAGCTGATGAAATTACGCAGGAAGAAGATCGGATAGATGATCCTTTGAAAAAGGAATTCTACTTACAGGATCTCCCCTTAACCGATTCTTTGATGGCGATATCACATGAAAGAATTCGTGACGCCCTTTACAATGCAGGTAAAATATTTAAATCGGAATTTGAAGACTATCCTAAATCTGCCGACTGTTTCGAAGAGCTTAACGAAAGATACCCCAAGAATATTTATCTATTATCTGCCCTTTTCGATTTATACGACTTGTACGAATTAATAGGGAACAAACAAAAATCAAACTATTACCGAAACTTAATTATTTCGGATTATCCCGAAAGTAAATTTGCTCAATACCTGATAAATCCAAATTTCTTTGTTGAAATGGAGGCCCGTTTAGATAACCTGAACCGTTTGTACCAAGAAACTTTCAGAGATTACAAATCAGGACGTTACAGCAATGTACTTACACTTGCCGAGCAAATGAAACAAATGAAGCCTGATAGTGTAATTATTCCTAAAATTGATTTTATGGAAATGGTGGCCAA
The DNA here is from genome assembly GCA_041583785.1 of Draconibacterium sp. Lineage (GTDB taxonomy): Bacteria > Bacteroidota > Bacteroidia > Bacteroidales > Prolixibacteraceae > Draconibacterium. The sequence continues at coordinate 9,700 of JBFHFE010000004.1, forward strand.
CGGCGTGCAAACCGATGTACATAATTTCGAAAGCTTATTAAAAGATTACCTCAACAAATATCCCCAAAAAGAACCATCGCCACTGGCCATGGAAATTCTTTCGCTTATACAGGACAGTACCCTTTCCGATTACCAGAAGCTAGTCGACATGGGATATATCAACGAAGAAATTCAAAATGAAGAAATGCTGCCTGAAAACTTTCTGGCGGATGATGAATTTGGAGGTAAATTTTCGTACGATGAAGATTTGTTGCACTATTTTGTGATTGCCTACCCCCGCGAAAGAGAAGATGAAATAGATCTGAACCGCTTAAAGTTTGATATTGCAAACTATAACATCGACCATTATACCAAAATTGATTACGACATAGAAACAGAATATTTCGACCAAACCCTGAATTTTATAATCGTTCGCTCCATGACCAATAAAGAGAATGCGCTGATTTATCATGGAGCCATTATCCGCCGGCCTGCACCATTCCAAACCCTAAAAGACATACCGTATACGAACTTTGTAATCTCCTCGGCCAATTACAGAGCCGTTAGAGAAGAAAAATCGATAGCCGACTACATGAAATTCTTCGTGAAGAACTACAGCCGCTTTATTCGTTCGAACTTTAGCGACACCGAACCCGATGTATCGCCCGAAGAGTTAATGGCACGTGCCGAAGCAGAAAATAACGCACTAAAAGAAAAAGGACGCTTTGTGTCGGTAACAACTGGCCCAACAGGCATGTTCTCAACAAAAATTGATACCTCACAAAACTTTGTAATTGCGGTAAAAGACAAGACCATGTCCTTACGTCAGCTGGTACGCGGGTTCTCCGACTTTAATCACGATCAATTCAGGGCATGGAACCTCGACCTTCAATTAAAAGAAACAGATAACTACAACCTTATTGTTATAAGAGGAATCCCGTCCATAAACGAATCAATGTCGTATTTCCGCAAGGTTGTAACTACCCGTAGTTTATTTGCTCCTTTAGGCCAGGCAACTTACCGCAACTTTTTAATAACAAACAATAATCTGCAAACATTAATCGAGGAAAATAAGGTTGACGATTACATTAATTTCTTCCGAAATAATTATACTCAACGAAACTGGAGTCAATCATCGGGCAGTTCAACAAATTCGGCAACATCGGCAAAAAGTGCAGGAACCGCAACAACCGCTGAAACACAACAAACAGCTGCAGATGTAGTACTGACCGGTCCGTACAGCACAAATATTGATGGAGAGCACCGCATTGTTTTTGTTATTCCGTCAGAAGGAATTAATAAGGATGCCTTTGTTAGCGGAATTGAAAAATACAACAGCGACAATTTTGCCGGCTCATCGTTTACTCTGGAAGTTCTGCCACTGGATGATATCCGCCATTTGATTATTGTAAAAGGAATGAATGACAAGGAAACGGCACAGAAATATTTCAGCAATGTTGTACGCAGCCGCAATTTATTCACCCCGCTTGGCAATGCGCAGTACCGAAATTTCATGATATCGAATGCAAACTTCGAGATTTTCCTGAAAGAGAAAAACATTACCGAATACATGAATTTCTACAAGAAAATTTATCTTGAAAACAAAAAATAGCTGTAAGAGTTTTCTCACATTCATATTCTGAGGCTTATAAACTTAACTCGTTAAAGTTTGTTAACCACATACTACAGCGGCAACTTTTTTTGTTTAATCATTACGAATTAAAAAGAATAAAATCCATGAAGCCAAGAATACTTTGGACAGATGACGAAATAGATCTCTTACGAGCGCATATCATATTTTTACAGGAAAAAGGTTACGAAGTAGAAACAGCCAATAACGGCTCTGATGCTATCGACAAAGTTTCTGAAAATTTTTATGATATTATTTTTCTGGATGAAAACATGCCGGGAATGACAGGTTTGGAAACGCTTACCAGGATAAAAACCATTTCGCCAAACGTGCCGGTGGTAATGATAACCAAAAGTGAAGAAGAAAACATTATGGACGAGGCTGTTGGAGCCAAAATTGCCGACTACCTGATTAAACCGGTAAATCCGAAACAAATCCTTCTTACGCTTAAAAAGAACATCGATCAGAAACGTCTGGTAACCCAGCAAACCACTTCGAAATACCAAATGCAATTTAGCCAGATTGGTATGCAAATAAACGACCGCCTGACTTTTGAAGAGTGGAAAGAAATTTATAAAAAGCTGGTGCACTGGGAAATTGAACTCAGCGAATCGGAAGACTCGGCAATGGATCAGATTTTAGCCATGCAAAAAGAGGATGCCAACAAAGCTTTCTTCCGTTATATAAAAAACAACTACGAGGACTGGTTTACAGCAAATACAGGCGATCGCCCCCTGCTGTCCCCCGATATTTTCAAGAACAGAGTTTTTCCACACCTCGATGAAGGGAAAAAGACCTTTGTGCTGGTAATTGATAATTTACGTTTCGACCAGTGGCGAACCTTAAGCCCGGTTTTTAACGATTATTTCAGAATACAAACAGAAGAACTTTACTGCGGAATTTTACCGGCTGCCACTATGTATGCCCGCAACTCAATGTTTGCAGGATTAATGCCTTCTGAGATTGAGAAAGTACACCCGGAACTTTGGGAAGACGACGACAACGAAGGACACAAAAACCAACACGAAGAAGCTCTGCTCAACAAACAAATGGCTCGTTTCAGAAGAAAAGAGAGTGTGTATTTTGAGAAAGTAACCGGAATGAAAAGCGAACGCTGGGTTACCGACAACCTGAACAGTATTCTTAAAAACGACCTTTCGGTAATGGTGGTCAACTTTGTGGATATGATTTCGCATGCCCGAACCGAAATGGACATGATACGCGAATTGGCCAACAACGAAAAAGCATATCGCTCGTTAATCTTAAGCTGGTTTAAAAACTCATCGTTGCTTGATTTACTAAAAGGACTGGCCGAAAATAACATCCGGGTAGTGGTAACAACCGACCATGGCTCAATACGCGTGAATAACGCCGTTAAAGTTATTGGCGATCGCGAGACCAATACCAACCTGCGTTATAAGCTTGGTAAAAATCTGAATTTTAAGTCGAAACATGTGTACGAAGTGCGCGACCCACGTAAGATTTGTTTACCATCGCGTAATGTAAGTACAAGTTATATATTTGCTCAGGGCAGCGACTTTTTTGCGTATCCGAACAATTATAATTATTACGCTAATTACTACAAAGACACGTTCCAGCACGGAGGTATTTCAATGGAAGAGCTGATTATTCCTGTGGTTACATTGGTGCCCAAAAATTAAGGTATAATCTTTTAACTACAGCATTTTTTCACCACAAAGGCCCCCTTTTTGGCACCAACATTACGACCAATAACCTGGCATTTTATCATCATTAAAAAAAATAGCCGGGGGTCGGGTTCGTTCATTAGGCCCTCGTAGTTGCCCATACCTTTGGAAATAATCAGATCGGCAGAATTATAAATTTCAAGGAATTCTTTACTAACGCGGTGCAACAAAGTCGACGGGGCGCCATCGCCATTTGAAATTAATTTGGCCACTTTCGGAATTCCAATTTCGGTAGCTTCCTTTTCGGTAGCATCGTTTAAAATCGGCTCGTTGCGCACTGCAAACCACAAATTTGGGTGGTTTATGGTTTCTATGAAAAGTTTATCCAGAACCACTTCGCCACAATTGTCGCCGAGATAAAGAATAGTATCAGCTTTGTCAATTTCAGCTTTTAACTGCTTCGAATCGTCGATGGCAAAATCGCTGTTTAAAACCTGCTCAATGGTTTCATTTACATCCCATTTATGATCCGGGCCGAAATCAATAATGTTTCCGGCAATAGCCAGCCGCAAAGCGGTATCGAATGGATTTGCAGCCTCTTTAATCATGGTTGTAAACTCATTGTAACGCCCCATTAGCTCTGCGTTGCTTTCCTGTTTTTCTTTCGCATAAGGATCGGCTACATCCGAGTTAGCAATCAATTTCTCTATGAGGTTCCGGGTAACTTCCGGCGATAAACTACTGTCGAGGTCGATGGTGGCAATTTCTTTAATCAATTCGCTTACCAAACGATTGCGTTTTTCTTCTGCAATTTGGTATTTATCCATTCGTTTGTGCAAGGCTTTCACCTGGCAAATAAGGCATTCGTAATTCATATCCTGGAAATAATTGGCAGTCAAAACAGACCGTGTTTACAACAAAAATAAAACAAGTAATCAACACTACCTATTTAGAACTAAAGTTCAATCTAAAATTTTAGGAATTATTTATTTTTCTCCTCAATAGGATTCCTATACACAAAGTTATTTTCCCTTCATTTGGGCATAAAGCTTATTGGCAAAAATAAAATCTTCCAGCTTTTTGTTTCCCGAATCCAGTATTTCGTGTTTGGTTCCCACCCACTCTTTTTTTCCTTTGCTGATAAACAGCACCGACTCACCAATTTCAATTACCGAATTCATATCGTGGGTATTAATAATGGTGGTCATTTGAAACTCTTTAGTAAGCGCCTGTATAAGTTTATCAATAACAGTTGCTGTTTCGGGATCCAGGCCTGAGTTGGGTTCATCGCAAAACAGGTATTTCGGATTTAAAGAAATGGCACGCGCAATGGCGACTCTTTTTTGCATTCCGCCACTAATTTCGCTAGGGTTTAATTTAAAGGCTCTTTTTTCGATGTTCACGTGGTCGAGACAAAAGTCAACCCGTTTTTGTTTTTGGGAGCTAGTCATTTGTGTAAACATATCGAGCGGAAAACGAACATTCTCTTCCACCGAAATGCTGTCGAAAAGAGCACCTCCCTGGAACACCATTCCAATTTCCTGACGCATTTTTTTGCGCGCTTTTTCATCAATTTTAGAAATATCTACATCATTGTACCAAATTTCACCACTATCGATATCCAATAAGCCCAGAATTGATTTTAGCAATACGGTTTTCCCGGAGCCACTTCTACCTATAATCAGGTTGGTTTTTCCTTTCCCAAATGTGGTGGAGATATCTTTTAATACCTCATCGCCATCGAAAGACTTGCGTATGTTTTTAAGCGTAATCATACCAGCAATAAGCGGGTTAATATTAAATCGAAAAACAGCACCAATACATTGGTGTTAACAACTGCCTTTGTACTGGCTTTACCTACTTCGAGTGCCCCTCCCTGCACATAGTAACCAAAGTAGGCGGGTACAGAGGCCACCAGAAACCCAAACACCAACGACTTGATAATTGAAAAAGTAATATAGTAAGAGTGAAAGGCATATTTTATTCCATCCAAATATTCGGGCGCCGTTACCACTCCGGCAATTGGACCGGTAAATAAACCGCCAATAAGCCCGAAAAAAACACTCATTATAAACAAAAAGGGAAAGATTAAAACTACTGCAATAATCTTGGGCAAAATAAGATAACTGGCCGAATTTACTCCCATAATTTCTAACGAATCAATCTGCTCGGTAACACGCATAGTGCCAATTTCGGAAGTAATGTTCGAGCCTATTTTACCAGCCATAATCAATGCCAGAATAGTGGACGAAAACTCGAGAATAAGCGTATCGCGGGTTCCCAGGCCAACCAGGGTGCTGGGGTAAATCGGATTCGACATGGAATAAGCAAACTGAATGGTCATAATACCACCAATAAACACCGAAATAATTATCACAATCCAAACCGAATTTACCCCAAGACTATCAATCTCGTGAAACAGTTGCTTTACATACATTTTATGTTTCTCGGGGCGGGCAAATACCCTTTTCAACAATGAAAAATATCGTCCTATATGAAAAAAGAATCCCATGTATTTCTTTTAAACTCTTCGATTATACGGCTAAAATTACAACATAATCCGAATAATTCATTAAAAGCTGTCGTTGATTGGCAACTATTAACCAGCCTTAACACTTTCCAATTAGCTAAAATCGTTTAAGCAGAATCCATCGTCAGAATTTATACAAAACCAACTGTCAAACTAACATTCTTAGAAATAATTCAGGATTTTTATCGAAATTTTCTATATTTAGTATTTTACACCCACATTTAAATAGTATCAAATGAAACGAGCATGAGAGAGTTTTCACACATAAGTGATTTATTAAAATCATGCGAGTTCGATCTTATACCATAGAAAACAACCAATTTTAATAAGATGAATAACAACTTTTGCGTAATAATGGCTGGAGGAGTAGGCAGCCGCTTTTGGCCGCTCAGCCGCACAGTTATGCCTAAACAGTTTTTGGATATTTTGGGAACCGGCCAAACCTGTATTCAACAAACCTACCAACGATTTTCGAAGATTATACCCACCAGGAACTTTTTGGTGGTAACCAGTGTAAATTACAAAGAGCTGGTTCTTAAACAGCTTCCAGAGCTTAACGAAGAACAAATTTTACTTGAACCGCTCCGGCGCAACACAGCTCCGTGCCTGGCTTATGCGGCCAATAAAATCAGGTCTAAATCTCCGGATGCCAACGTTATAGTAACTCCCTCCGACCACCTTATTTTAAAGGAAGACGAATTTATTAAACAACTTAGAAACGGACTCGATTTTGTGGAAGGCAAAGATGCCCTGCTTACGCTGGGGATAAAACCCAATCGCCCGGAAACAGGATATGGCTACATTCAAACAAAAAGAAAAAAGGATTTTAAAGACCTCGACAACCTGTATAAGGTAAAAACCTTCACCGAGAAACCCAATTTAGAAATGGCCGAGATTTTTGTTGAGAGTGGTGAATTTTACTGGAACTCCGGGATATTTATTTCATCGCTCCACACTATACTTGAATCGTTTCAACAACATTTAACTGAAATTGCTTTAAAATTTGAGCATGGCCGTAAACTATTAAATACCAGTAGCGAAGAGCCTTTTATTCGGAAGGTTTATTCGGAATGCCCGGCGATTTCAATCGACTATGGAATTATGGAAAAGGCCAAAAATGTATATGTGCTTACTGCAGATTTTGGCTGGAGCGATTTGGGGACCTGGGGTTCGTTATACGAAAACAAAAACAAGGATGGTGAAGGTAACGTTGTAGGCGGAGATAATATTCTGATATACGACACAAGTAACTGCATTGTAGACATTTCAAACGAAAAAGTTGCTGTAATACAGGGACTGGATGGTTACATTGTAGCTGAATCGAACGATACCTTAATGATTTGCCGCCGTGAGGATGAAATTCAAATTAAAAAATTTGTAACCGATGTAAAAATCAAAAAAGGCGATATGCTGGTATAATAAAGAAGACATCAAAGAAAAACGGGCAGCCAGTAAAACTGCCCGTTTTTTTTTACCTGATTATTCTCTATTCTGAAGTTTCAGTTTTCACAGAAATATTGTTTTCCGGCAAATTACCTGTCCATTTTTTAATCGAATAATTAATTCTGATGGTAAGCATATACATTACCGGCGAGATGATTAAAGTAAGCAGGGTGGCGAACGTTAATCCAAAAATTACAGTCCACGACATGGGCCCCCAAAAAGCCACGCTTTCGCCCCCTAATGTAATTTGCGGATCAAAATGTGTATATAACGAAAAAAAATCGAAGTTAAGCCCAACTGCAAGTGGCAGCAAACCCAGAACAGTGGTTATTGCGGTTAAAAGCACCGGCCGTAAACGGGTGCAGCCGGCTTCAACCAATGCATCAATTTGTACCTTGGCAGGCAAAAAAGCACTGGCTGAATATCCAAGTTCCTCCCGCTTCCGTTTGCGCGTTAAATCGATATAATCAATAAGCACAATACCGTTGTTTACCACAATACCTGCCAGCGAAATAATTCCAATCCCAGTCATAATCACCACAAATTCCATCTGAAAAATACCCAGCCCAAGAAAAACCCCGATGGTACTGAATATTACCGTAACGATAATAATTGCAGGCCGGAAGAAAGAATTAAACTGCGTTACCATAATTATCATGATAAGCGACACAGCTATAAATAAGGCAAAAGCCAGAAAATCCATACTTTCGGCCTGTTCTTGTTGCTCGCCTGTAAACGAAAAGGTATAGCCATTTGGCATTTCGTAATCTCCCAGAAGCTGGGCAATACGGGCATTAATCTCGTTGGCATTAAAGCCTTCTACAACCTGAGAAGAAATGGTAATTACCCGTTTAAAATCGACGCGACTAATTTTGTCGTAGGAAGTAGCGTATTTATACTTTGCCACCGACGAAATAGGTATACTGCTCCCATTCACATGAATTTTTTGATTCATAAGTGTAGAAACATCGTTGCGCGATTTTTCGTCAAAACGAACAAAAATGTCGTATTCATCTTCGCCATCTTTAAACTGGCTGGCTTCGTAACCATAAAGAGCATTCCGGAAAGCCAGGGCAATTTGCTGGGTCGACAATTCATACAAACGCGCCTGTTCGCGGTTAACCTCAATCAGCATTTCGGGTTGATTGGTGTTAATATTCAGCTTAAGTTCATCTATTCCGGGAATGTTATCTTCTTCGATAATACGCAGAAAGTCATCTGTAATAGCTATTAACTGGTCATACTTATCACCCGTAATATCGATGTTAACCGGTGCACCAGTTGGCGGTCCCTGATCGTCTTTTTCAACATAAATTTTTGCCCCAACGAAGCCATCAAGGTTTTTGGCAACATTTTGCATAATCAGGCTGGTATTTATGCCTTCGCGCAATTTATATTCGACAAACGATACCGAAGTAAGCGATTTATTGGGGCTCGATTCGCTTTCGAACATACCGCCCTTACCAATGCCCACATTAGTGGTAATAGATTTTACAATATGTTTGGCCGGAGCAACCGTTTCTTTAATAATATTTTCTACCTCTCGCGACACCTCATTAGTACGTTCAATTGATGTTCCCAAAGGTAATTCCGTGGTAACATAAATTGTGGTAGGGTCGGTTTCGGGGAAGAATACCATTTGGGGGTTTCCGCCAAAATAAAAACCCATTGAAAAGATGAGCAAAATAACCGTTCCTCCAAAATAAACATAGGGCCATGGACCGGTTAATGCAAAACGCAACTGTTTGCTATACACCCTTTCGAGCCATACCAAAAATTTTGTCTGAAACCAACGAGCCAGAGGGCGCAAAACAAACAAGTTTAAAACCAACAGCAGTGCGATGGTTGCCAAAAGGTTACCAAGCAAAAACACCTTTGTAGCATAAAACAAAATAGATATACCCACTAAAACAGCTGCATTTTTTAGTGCTTTTTTAGCATCCGCTTTTTTGGTGATATCGTCAATTTTCATGTAGGTGGCAATAAATGCCGGATTCAGGATTAATGCTACAAAAAGCGACGAAGCAAGCACAACTATTAACGTTTGCGGTAATATTTTCATAAACTCTCCAATCATTCCTTCCCAGGCCAGTAGCGGGAAAAAGGCTGCCAGAGTGGTTAGTGTTGAAGAAATAATTGGGAAAGCAATTTCGCTCACTCCCCTTTTGGTTGCCGTTAACAAAGGATATCCTTTGCTGTACAGACGATACACATTTTCGACCACAACAATGGCATTGTCCACCAGCATTCCCAGAGCCAGGATAAGCCCGTAAAGCACCATCGAGTTCAATGTAATGCCACTTTGCTGGAGAATTAAAAACGACAGAAACATGGACAGGGGAATAGCCAAGCCGGCAAAAAGTGCATTTCGAAAACCGAGAAAAAGGAAAAGCACAAAAGTTACCAAAATCATCCCCAGAATAATACTGTTTTCGAGGTTGGCAATGGTATCTTCGATATAGGTAGTAAGGTCGTCGGTAACAATTACCTCCAGATTTTTAGGAAGTTGCCCTTCGGCTTTCATACGGTCAATTCCTTTAAAAATATTTTCAGAAGCCGACAGAATATTTTCGCCCGACTTTTTGGTGACCGAGAGCGTTACAACGGGTTTATCATTAAAGCGGGCAATTGTAGCTTGTTCTTTATAACCATCGGTAACGGTAGCAATATCGCGAATGTACACCGGTTTGCCCATGTTAACCTCAATAATGGTATTTTCAATTTGTTCCATATTGGTATAATTCGCTTCGGTGCGGATGGTACGGCGAATTTTGTCGGCGGTAAACTGGCCGGCTCCCATGGTAATATTTTCGAACTGAATGGCCAATGCAACATCTTCAAATGCAATGCCAACTGCATCGAGTTTGTGAGGATCGATCTCAATTTGAATTTCGCGCTCCTCCACCCCACGAATATTGGCTTCCGATATTTCCTTGTAACTCTCAAACTCATCCTGAAGCGCTTCGGCAAATTTTTTCAGCTCACGCATACTGTATTCTCCCGAAATATTCACATTCATAATCGGGAATTCAGAAAGGTCGAAGTCGGTAACATACGGGTCGCTCGGAAGGTCGGTTGGCAACTCCGATTTAGCTTTGTCCACACGGTCTTTGGTATCCTGAAGTGCCTGTTTAATGGTAACATTAGTATTAAATTCCACAACAATCGTACTCACATCCTGATACGAAGCTGATGATACCTTTTTGATCCCTTTCAAGCCTTTTAATTCCTTCTCGATGGGACGTGTTACCAGGTTTTCGATGTCAACCGGTGAGTTTCCCGGATAGGCCGTTTGAATAAAAATATAAGGAACCACAATTTCGGGCATTGCTTCGCGTGGCATCTGGTTGTACGAAAACAAACCAAAAAATACCAGCAGCACGGTAAAAATATAAACTGTGGTCTTATTTTTAAGGGCAAGATAAGTAGGTTTAAACTTGCGCGTTATTTCTTTCACTTTCGATTCTTTACCATTCTCCATTTCGGGAAATTTTTGGGCTAATTAATTTATCTGAACTAAGGTTCCATCGGCAATTTGATTGTAACCCTCAGAAATTACCTGCATTCCTGCACTCAGGCCCCTAACCACTTCGGTCATATTGTTGTTGGTAACTCCCGGTGTTACGTACACCTTTTTTGCAACCTCGTTCCCTTCCCGATTCTCAACAACATAGGTATAGTGTCCCGAAAAATCTTCTTTTATAAATAAAGCAGGAAGAACAATGGCCGATTCGTTTACATAATCGCGCAGTTTTACAATTGAAACCAGATTGGGCTTAATCCTGTTATCCGAATTGTCCAGGTTAATCCTAACCCTAAACGTACGATTATTCGCATCAATGGTATTTCCAATCTGGGCAATACGGGCATTTACATGATAGTCCAATGCCGGAAAACTCACCGTTACTTTATCGCCTTTGTTAACCTTTGTGATGTAGGACTCCGAAATATCACCATAAACCTTAATCTTGCCGATATTAATAACTTTTGCAAAGGGAACCTGAGGACTACCAATGTGCCCCTTTTTCTGATAAACAATATCGACAACCCCTGTTACGGGCGCTTTAATTTCGGCCATTTCAATCTGAGTATTCAGGCTTTTTATTCTTTTTTCGAGGCTTTCCTTGTTGTTTTTGGCCTGAAGATATTGCATTTCCGACCCTATATTTTGATCCCACAGATTTTTCTGTCGCTCGTAATTTGTTACGGCCAATTCCAATTGAACCTGCAATTCGTCAACCGAACGTTCCAACAAATCGGTATTCAAACGAGCCATAATCTGACCTTTTTCAATACGCTGTCCTTCTTCCACCAAAACATCCATAATTACTCCTGATACTTCGGGACTTACGTCAACATCCTGCACAGCTTCAACTTTGCCGTTTACCTCAATAAAATGCTCAAACTTTTCTTCAGCAAGTTCGGTAACCCTAATTTTTACTACTTCTTTAATTTGCCCGTCAGCCAGTTCTTTTTCAAGCACTTCAATCTGTTGTTGCAAAGCATGAAGTTCCAGTTTCAGTTGCTGCAACTGTTCTCGCTTGGCAGCCTCATCATTTATCGCAGTGCTGCCACATGCCCAAAAGATAAGCGCTGTTATTGATAGGATAAGCGTCTTTTTCATCTTAGTAAAATTGATTGTTTTCTATAGTATAAGATGCAACTCGCATGATTTCAATAAATCGCCAATGTGTCGATATTTCACCTGCTCGTTTCATCCGATTAAACTTATTTATGAATACGGTATCGTAAACTACTCCCATGCATTTTAATTATCCTTTTGGCAATCCATATTTCGCATGTTCTTCTCATAATGTTTCAATTTTTATATTGGGTTTTACAAGGCTCCTGCCGCTTTCTTCAATTTTAAATCGGCCTGCAGCAATTGCATGGTTGAACTAACCAATGCCTGAAACGCCTCGATATATTGCTTTTCCTGCTGCGAAAGTTCGGCACTGCTAACCATACCGTTGTTAAACTTAATTTGTGTTTTATCAAGAATTCGCTTCGCCAGTTCGCGGTTTTCCTGCACGTTTAAGAACTGCTCCCGAATTGTTTCCATTTCGGCCAAAGCGGTTAAATAGTTTTTCTTAAGCGTAAGCTTGGTAAACTCCCGCTGGGTTGCCGCTTTTTCTAATTCGAGTTTGGCCTGTTGCACTTTTGAACGTTTCGAGCCTGAATTAAAAATTGGAATTGAAGCCTGTAGTCCGATTAATGAAGAAGGATACCATTCTTCCTTAAACAGGTTAGCCTTGTTGCCGTAAGTCGTTTTAGAGTAACTGTAAAAAGCGCTTAGAGTAGGAAGATAAGCAGCTTTCTCGAGTCGCAACAATTTCTCAGTTACCTGAAAATTTGAGTAGGCCAGGCGGTAGTCGATGTGCCCGAAAGAATCAAACTGAATACTCTTCGGTTCTTGAACAAGAGGCTGCAAGAATACATCCAGGTCGTCTTTTAAAATAATTTCGTCATCCAGGTTGTAGCCCATACTGTATTTTAAAACTGTTTTCGCTATTTTTAATTCTCGTCCCGAGCGAATAACTTCATTTTCAGCGTTTTTCAGAATAATCAGGAGCTGATCCACATCTTGTTCTTCGCGAAATCCATTCTGATAATACATTTTGGTTTCTTCGTAAATCTTTTGAGTATTGACCAGATTTTCCTCCATAACCATACGATAGCGCTCGCTTATTAATACCAGGTAATAGGCCTGCGAAACGGCATCGCGAATATCAATTTCTGCTTTTTCGTGAGCTTGCTTCGAAAGATTCACATAGAGCTCGGCAGAACTTACTCCAACAATCCACGAACCGTCGAAAATTTGCTGCGAAACGCTTAATCCAAAGTCAGAATTATAATCCTGCCCAAAGGTAACGGGAACATAAGTTCCGGCCTCCTCGCCAAAAAACTCACCCGGAATTAACGACACCGGCAAATTCAGGAAAATATTATAATTGGCGGTGGCACTTACCTGCGGCAATCCTGTGCTAATGGTTTCCCATACCTTTTTCTGTGCAATTCGAATATCCTGATTTGTATTGCGAAGAACATACGAATTTTCGATGGCAAATTGCGTGGCTTCTTCAAGCGTAAACGACAAGGCCTTTTCCTGTGCCTGAATCACAAGAGCAAATAAGGAGCTTGCAAGAAGCAATAAATAGCGTTTAATTTTTAATGTCATTCTGAACGGTGTTAAACCCGAAATAGGCTTTAGAAAATCGATTCTGCAGTGATACTACTCCAACACAAAACGTGTCACTAAGCTGCCTAAAATCAACATTACGGCAACCATGCCTCTTGTCGGCAAGAACTTGGTTTATTGTATTTTCAATGTTCTTCACGAAGTTCTGATGCATAAACCGGGTTGAATTGTTTCTTGTAATATTTTAATCCTTTTTCTGTACATATCGCGTTCATGTGGTAATCCATCACCCCCTCAAAAAAAGAAAGTGAATTTATTTCATACGCTTCAAAACAACCAAAATCGGGATTTAATGCATAAAGCACTCTGCCAACCAGTAAGCGGGCAATAAACTCCAAATCCAAATCATCTCTGTACATCCCCTGTGCCATACCCTGCTTCAGATTGCTGATGGCATTTTCGAAAATACGCTGACGTTTAGTATCGTTTATTTTTTTGAAAAGATACGGAAAACTCCTCTTTAAATCATCCTCGAAATTAGTGTTGCAAACTTTAACAATTTTAGCCAGCTGATTCCGAATGGCAAACATATTATCGATGGCATTTCCATTTTCCACCGTGTTAAAGTCAATTTCAGAAGTTTCTATTATATAGTCGACAACATGCGAAACCAAATCTTTTTTGCCGGAGAAATACTGGTAGAGTGTTTTTTTCGATATGCCAAATTCTGCAGCAACATCATCCATGGTTACCCCCTTAATGCCAAATTTCTGGTACATAGTGCCCACATTCTGGATAATATGAAGTTTTTTGTCTTCCATAGCTGCATTTATTTACTAAATTGAACACAGGAAACTATTTAAGTGTTCAAAGTTTTTATGCATTTTCTATTCGATTTTAGTTCAGTTACATTCTTATAGCAATGGTACTTTAAACGATAGCTAAAAATTGAAATACAATTGGTACTAATTTGAAAATACGAATGCAGCGTAAAATTATACGTAGAAGAATAGTTTTTTTACCTGGAATCGGTAAACGGCAAATTTTTGCCAACGAAACCTTTTTTTTAAAATGTGGAAGGCGAAGAACTGCCAACGAAAACTAAAATAATTACAGATTAGCCTTTAAAAATACGGCAGCAACCGAAAGGTCTTCTGGGAAAGTTATTTTAATGTTTTCCCGATTCCCTTCAACCGGATAAATTGTTGCACCGGTATTTTCGAGCACCGATGCATCGTCGGTAAATAAGTCCGAAAACTCCTGTCTATAGGCATCTTTTATCACCTTTGTTTGAAAGGTTTGCGGAGTTTGCACCAGGTAATATTTCGAACGATCGAGTGACCGACTTCCGTTTTCATTAATAAAACGTACCGATTCAGAAACAGGAATTACCGGCAGCGCATTTCCTTTTGCCAGGGCCGTTTCGTAGCAATTTTTAAGCGTTAGCGCAGAAACCAATGGGCGCACCCCGTCGTGGATAAAAACAATCCCGTCATCATCAATCCTATCAAGTCCGTTTTTTACCGATTCGAAGCGGGTTTTGCCACCAAGAGCCAATTTGTAGGTAAAATTAAAATTGTGTTGCCGGCATAAACTGTTCCAGTAATCAACCTGATTTTTAGGCAAAACCAATACGAACTCAACATCCGGGTCGTACTTAAAAAAGGCATTAAATGTATGCATCAACACCGGCATCCCTTCCAGTTCGATAAACTGTTTAGGAACTAAATTTTCCATCCGGCTGCCACTTCCTCCGGCTACAATTAAAGCATATTTCCTCATCTTTATAAATTTTGTGTACGAAACCCGTGCTACACTTTTTTGTTATAGTTTTATCGGTTAAAAATAATTTAAAATAATTCGACAATGGACAAGGTTCTGCAATTTTTAAAGCAACTCTCGGAAAACAACACACGCGAATGGTTTAACGACAATAGAAAATGGTACGAAGAAAGCCGCGACAAAATGATTTTTCTTACCGATGTTTTCATTAACGAAATTGGCGAATTTGATTCTGAAGTCAGGGGAATAAGTCCTAAAGAATGCGTATTCCGAATTTTTCGAGATGTAAGATTTTCGAAAGACAAACGCCCTTACAAAACCAATTTTGGTAGCTTTATTTGTAAAAGCGGACGAAAAAGCATGAATCCGGGTTACTATTTTCATATTGAACCAGGAGGCTGTTTTATTGGTGGAGGAATTTACATGCCTCCTGCCGAACCCTTAAGAGCCATCCGGAATTATATGGCCGAACATGCCGAAGAGTTTCTGGAAATTACCAATGAAGCCGGATTCAAAAAAGATTTCCCGGAAATGTACAACGACCAGCTAAAGACGGCTCCTAAAGGGTTTCCCAAAGACCACAGGTTTATTGCTTTGCTGAAATACAAATCGTTTATCTTTTCGAAAGAATTAAGCGATGAATTAGTTACGAGCGACCAATATATCAAACAGACAGTAAAGTATTTAGAGCAGCTACAACCTGTAAATTCGTTTTTATATGAAGCTTTAAGTCAATAACTTATTTCAAAATTTATTCTGTAAACAGGGTTCCTTTTCACCCAATTCAAGAGATATATAAATCAGACTACAAAATGCAGTATTGGATATTCAGGTTATTTTTATTTCCGGGGTTATTTTTGTTATAAGTGATAGATTTTCATATCTGTTAAGAATAATTATTTTTGCGTCTTAAATTCAATAATTATCAACTATGAAAAAAGTTCTATTTGTTTTTGCATTTTTTGCGATCATTTTATCTGCTAATGCCCAAAACATTCAGCTTCACTACGACATGGGCGAAGGTCGTAAAATGCTAACATCAACCGTTGAAATGTTTAAACCAGACAACTATGGCTCTACCTTCTTTTTTGTAGACATGGATTATGGTTCGGACGACAGCAATGTCGACAACGGCATTTCGCTGGCCTACTGGGAATTAGCCAGAGCATTCAAATGGAATGAAACCCAGAAATTTATGCCTCGCGTTGAATATAACGGAGGAGTAATGATAATTGATGACGTCAATTATTCAATTGAAAATTGCTGGTTAGCTGGTATCGAAAGAACATGGGCTTCGGCTGATTTTTCAAAAATACTTACCCTGCAGGCAAACTACAAATACATTAAAGATAAAGAAGATGCCTCGTTTCAGGTAACTGCCGTTTGGACCATTCAAATGTTGGAAGGAAAACTAACTTTTGCCGGTTTTGCTGATTTCTGGAAAGAGGAAATGTATTGGGGAACGGATTACCGTTTCTTAAGCGAACCACAACTTTGGTATAATCCCTGCAAGAACTTCTCATTGGGAACCGAGGTTGAATTTAGCAACAATTTTGTTGGCGACGAATTTGCTGTTCTGCCGACCCTTGCCGTTAAATACACGTTCTAAATAGCTAATACCAGACAATTATGTTAGAAAAATTTTTCAAACTAAAAGAAAACAAAACGACCGTAAAAACCGAAATAGTAGCTGGTATAACGACGTTTATGACCATGGCCTATATCCTTGCGGTAAACCCTGACATTCTGAGTGCTACCGGAATGGACAAAAACGCCGTATTTACAGCAACGGCTTTATCGGCATTTGTGGCAACTTTGGTAATGGCTTTAGTAGCAAAACTTCCTTTTGCTTTGGCTCCGGGAATGGGTTTAAATGCCTTTTTTGCTTTTACCGTTGTGCTAGGAATGGGGCATAGCTGGCAATTTGCATTAACAGCTGTTTTCCTCGAAGGTATAATTTTTATTCTTCTTACGGCATTTAATATTCGCGAGCTAATTGTTAACGCAATTCCACTTCCGTTAAAACATGCAGTTTCGGCAGGTATTGGTTTATTTATTGCATTTATTGGCCTTCAAAACTCAGGCATTATTGTAAATAACGAGGCTGTTTTGGTGGGTTTAGGCAACATGGGATCTCCTGCCGTACTAATTGCCCTTGGAGGTATTGTTTTAACTGCCGTACTTTTATCGCTTAAAGTAAAAGGCGCCTTACTAATTGGTATTTTTACAGCTACCATTGCCGGGTTACCATTTGGAGTAACGGTAATGCCCGAAGGCAGCCTGGTTGATGCTCCGCCATCATTAGAACCTATTTTCTGGAAATTTGAATTCGCAAACATTCTTACCCTCGATATGGTGATTGTTTTGTTTACCTTTCTTTTTGTAGATATGTTCGATACAGTTGGAACACTTGTTGGAGTTTCTGCTAAAGCAGGCATGCTGGATAAAGAAGGCAGGGTGCCGCGTGTAAAACAAGCACTATTTGCCGATTCAATCGGAACATTTTTTGGTGCAATTGTTGGAACAAGTACAGTTACTACTTATGTTGAAAGTGCCTCGGGTGTTGCCGAAGGAGGAAAAACAGGACTAACGTCGTTGGCCACAGCAGCTCTATTTTTACTTGCCCTTTTCTTTGCTCCTGTATTTACAATGGTTCCGCCAGCAGCAACTGCTCCGGCATTAATTCTGGTTGGCTTCTTTATGATGTCGCCAATTTTAAATATCGATTTTGATAATTATACAGAATCGATACCAGCCTTTATTACAATTATCGTAATGCCACTTGCCTACAGTATTGCCGAAGGTATTGTATTTGGAATGCTTTCATACGTTTTCTTAAAAGTATTAACCGGAAAGTACAAAGATGTTTCAGTAGTAATGGCGGTTTTATCTGCTTTATTTATTCTGAAATTTTTTATATAGGAATAGATTGAAAATAATATACTAGAAAGAGGTGTAGAAGTACACCTCTTTTTTGTTTTTTACTATTTTTGCAAACGAATGTGGCAGTTGTTTAGTTGTTATAATTTGTCAACTAAAAGATAATACATATTGAGGCATTAGCTCAGTTGGTTTAGAGCACTACCTTGACAGGGTAGGGGTCACTGGTTCGAATCCAGTATGCCTCACGTTACGGGACAAATTCAAATCTGATGAGTTTGCCCCGTTTTTTTGCCTTGTATTTTGTTGTCTATCAATAGAATATGCTCCAATGCCTCATTTATTCTTGAGGTTCGATATTGAGATCCATCAAAGGTCAATTTTTCGGGGAAGACCGGACCAATAATTTTTCTTTTCTGGGTAATGCTGCCATTTTCGTATAATGAATCGAGCTGGGAATATTGCTGATAGCCTTGTCCCATAAGGGTCATGCGTTCTGATAATCACTTACTTAACCTGTTAATTTTGCTTCAAACCGAATAATTCTGGTCTCAATTTCAGATTTCATTATCTGGTAGTCTTCGGCCTCAATATTTCCACATAAAAGCAATTCTCATGCTTTGGATAGCCTTTTATTTTCTTCTTGTAACTGTAATTTTATTTGCCGGATATTTCCTTTTTCTGTTTTGGTCTTTTCATTATAATGGTTCAGAATTACTTCTTTGTACAATTTAAGTTTAGGAAATGGTCGGACATAATTGCTTATTTCACCGACAATTTTCTTATTTAAATCGGTTGCGCTTTGTCTGAAATTACATGTTCCAGAACAATATAATATACCCCAGAAACTAGACAACAAGTTAAATGATAAAATTTTAATAAACTTGTTGAAATGAAAAAGAGAAAAAAGTACACATCGGGATTTAAAACCAAAGTAGTTTTGGAAGCTTTGCAGGAACGGGATACGATTCAGGAGTTGGCAAAGAAGTATGATTTACATCCGACACAAATTTCTACCTGGAAGAGTCAGTTTTTATCGAGTGCATCGAGTGTTTTCGAGAAAGGTGTTGTTAAAGATGATGATGAAAAAGAAAAGACTGAACTTTTCAAGAAAGTTGGACAGTTGCAAATGGAGGTTGATTTCTTAAAAAAAGTATTGGGGAAATAGACAGGGATTTAAGGCTTCAAAAAGTGAACAAGGACGAAAAGGTGAGCATAAAACGTCAATGTGAACTTTTAGAAGTTTGCCGCAGTAGCTTCTACTATGTTCCCCGGCAAGAAGGTTCCGATAATCAGGAACTGATGAAGCTGATAGACAAACAATATATGGAAACACCATTTTATGGAGTGCTTCGGATGACGGAGTATTTGCGAGCTCTGGGCCACCGTGTAAATCCGAAACGCATACGGCGGCCATACCGGCTTATGGATTTGCATGCTATCGGGCCATGTCCCAATACAAGCAAGCCTCATAAGGGTGAGGGTCACACCATTTTCCCGTATTTGTTACGAAACATGGAAATTACCCGACCTAACCAGGTTTGGGCAATAGATATCACCTATGTTCCCGTTGGCAATGGTTACATGTACCTTTTTGCCATTATCGACCTTTATAGCCGCTATATTGTTGGCTGGTCGCTGTCGAACACGATGACAGCTGCATGGTGCAAAGAATGCCTGGAAACGGCTGTAAACAGGCACGGTGAGCCAGAAATAATCAATACCGACCAGAGGAGCCAATTCACATCTCCGACATTCACAAGCTATGTTCTGGATAAAGAAATCCGTTTCAGTATGGATGGAAAAGGAAGGGCTATTGACAATATCTTTATCGAAAGGTTTTGGAGAAATGTTAAATACGAAAAAATATACCTGGAACCCTCTGATGACGGATTGGAGCTTTATGGTAAAATAAAAGCGTATATGGAATTTTATAATACAAGGCGGCAACATCAATCGTTGGGATATAAAAGACCGGTACAGGTGTTCCAAATGGCCGCTTAGATTTTCTTTCCCGCCCAATTGGGCGGGAAAGAAAATCTAACTTAACTTTGAAAGATCGTTGTCTAAAGGTGGGGAGTATTTAATATGCTGTCAAAATCTCCCCTAAAGATTTTAGATCAGCTATTAAATGATTCGAGTTTTGTTCTTTTAGGTTCACGTTAAAACTCCAGACATATATATATTTCGCGTCGTATGTCTTTTATTCTGAAAAGTTTAATAAAAAATATTCCGGGTTTAGTGAGAATCACCAAAGAAAATTAGAATCCCATAAGGACGAGCGGAATACCGGATGAACAAAGCCGATTCAACCTATGACGATTATTCACCTCGAAGGATTTGCAACAAAAAGAAAAACCCGGCTTTCACCGGGCTAATCATTTAATCAAACTTACAAAAAAAACTATTCTAATCTTTTTTACTTTTTCTTCTTTTTCAGGAAAAAGAAAACAGCGGCTGCAATTACAACAACAGCTACAACAATAATAATTACGGTTGTATTCGAACCTGATGATTGTTCAACACCTGCCAATAAATCTTCATCCATATACGAACTATCCTGAGCTCCCAGGTTATCAATGTATGTACCTTCGTTCTGAGCCATCAGCAAAGTTGGCAAACTCATAATAAACAATCCGATTAATGCAATAACTCTTTTCATCTTTCAACTAACTTTAAATTCTACTTATTATATATCTATTTTCTCTTTTACTTTTTTTAAAAGCGGAGCCGCATTTTTATAACGCGGGTTCACCCCAATTAGTTCTTTCAGCACGGTGTAGCACTCCGTATATTTTTCCTGATTATAATACTTTTGCGCTTCGAGCAGGTAGAATGGTTCGTAATTCGGATGTATTGCCCTTCCCTTTTCCAACATCGTATCGAATGCAAAATAATTGTTTTGAGCCAGGTTTGCATTTGCCAGGTTTACATATAACCAAACATTGTTCGGGTCGCTTTGCAACTGTAGCTTCAATAGCTCCTCCCCTTCTTCGAAGTCATATTTTTTTATCGCTTCTATGCCGGCCAAGTCGTTTTTACTTTCCCTTTTTAAAACAACAACCAAAGGGTTTCCCTTGTGATAAATGGTTTTAACAATAGAGGCCGATTGCCAGGTATTGTTTTTCAATAAGTAGGGATGAATATAATTTACGCCAAACAAGGCATAATCCCAGTCGGCCGAACTTCGTTCCAGGTAACGCGAATAGGTAAAGGTAATAGTTGGTATTTTTTCAAAATAGTTGGGCAACATTGTATTCATTGCCACAACTGCCTTTTCATCTCCTAGTTCAGTAAGTAAATAAGCTGTAGCCTCTTTCATCCCGTGAAAATAATAATCGTACTCATAATTGCTCCATGCGGCTTTATTTCCTCCCGAAATGGCATTAAAATAAATATAATCAGCCGGAAAAGTCATCGCCTGGTGTTTAAATGGCAAAAACATTAACACAAAGAATAAAGCAATTGCCGGCACTTTAACTCGTTTTACCCTATTCGATTTTAAAAACCCGAACACTCCAACCGAAGCCAGAACCACCATTACCGGAACAACAAATAACATTTGCCTTATTCCGCTGTAAAGGTTTGCCCGTATGGCAATAACATAAACCACCGGAAACAGAAAAGTGAATAAAACGAACAACTCAAAAAAGAGTTGCTCGTTTATTGGTTTAGAAAACTTATAGGTTAAAAAGGCTATAAAGTATATTAGCCCGAGAAGTAAAAACTCAGGGATTGAAATTGCAAACCATTTTAGCAGGTAATACCACGGGAGCGAAGAACTCCAGAATACCTGGCCTTCAAAAATCTGCTTGATACTTACCTTGTAATGCTCCATCACCGACAGGCTTTCGAGCGGGTTTCGTATCACGTCCTGCAAGGCGTAGGGCCAGAATAACAATCCGAGGAAATATCCGGCAGATGCTATTACTATTCCCTGACCCATTAACCTTACAAAACAAGATTTAGTTGAAACGATATATTTAAGTAAAAAAGGCTTCAGTGTTATAATACCTGCCAATCCCAGTGCGAAATAGGCAAAGAGAATTAATCCTCCAATACGAACCGAACAGGTAAAAGCAATGGCCAGTCCGAGGGAAAGGGCTGTCGACCAATTTGGAGTTGGTAATGCTTTTAAAAAGCGAATAATGAAATAAATTCCAGCCAGGTAACCAGTTGCAAAAGGAATATCTTTCAGGTTACCAAAAGCCTGACCAAACAACCGAGGCGTAAGCAACAACGACAATACAACAATTGCCGAAATCCAATACGAAGTACCTAACTCTCTTCCTAACAAACCTGCGAAAAGCAAAAGCAGGAAAAAGAAAACAGCGCCAGTATAGTGGCGTGTAATAAATTCGTTTTCGATTGAAAAAACACGATTTACCAGGGCCGTAAGATTGTCGACCGACTGCCCGTAATATTTTAGATTGTCAACCGGAGTGTTAAGGCATGCGGTGTCGTCACCACCGGTAAAATACCAATTAACCACTTTTTTAGCGTGAGGATAATGTAACATTTCGTCGACATTTACTGCAGCCTTTGGCGCCAGAAATGCAAGGATTACTGCAGCAACCACAAGGCTGGCAATAAAAACATTTCGTGCAGTTAATATGTCAACGGTCTTATTCATCAGTTTCCTCTTATTTTATTAGTAACAGATGTATCTCGCCCCGATAAATCTTCCCTTGTTTCATAAATTTCATTCACCAGGTAAATTGGGCGTTTCTGCACTTCTTTATAGATGCGAAAAATATATTCGCCAATAATCCCTAAAAAAGTTAACTGTACCGAACCAAAGAAGCTAATGGCCAAAAAGGTTGACGACCAGCCAAAAGGTGCCAGTCCGGTAAACTTAGAAACCAATGTATAGACAATTGCCAGGAAAAATACCACTACTCCCAAAATCCCTAAATACAAACAAAGTTTAATGGGCCATTTCGAAAAGGAATAAATAGCATCGGCAGCCATCGCAAACAGCTTTTTACTGCTCATTTTTGCCTTTCCCTCAGGTCGATCGGGACGATCGTACACCACAAAGTCGTGCTTGAAACCAATAAAATTGCGTATTCCTGGGAAATAACGATTGCGCTCTGTAAATTTCAGAATGGCATCGACAGCTTTACGACTTAAGATGCAAAAATTTCCGCTTTGCTCCACCTGGTTTCCTTCGGATATATTCTTAAAAATCGTATGAAAAACATTGATATAAAAACGTTTACCCAATTTCTCGTTGCGATTATTTCGCACCGCTGAAACCACATCTCCTTTTGATTCTTTTATTTTTGAATACAGCTGGGGAATTACTTCAGGAGGATCTTGCAAATCGCCGTCCATAATTACCACGTAATCGCCTTTGGCATTGTCTAATCCAGCTGTTAAAGCAGGCTGCAGACCAAAATTCCGTGATAGGGCGATCACCTTTAGTTCTTCATTCCGGAGTCTCTCCTGAAGGAGTTTTTCCAGCGTATCATCGGTACTTCCATCGTCGATACACACGATTTCGAAAGCCTCGCCAATGGCAAGCATATGTTGATGAACAGCGGCCAGAAGCTTTGTCACCAACGTGCTTTCGTTATATAATGGTATGACTACGGAAATCATTTTCTATAGATTTATGCTTTATGCTGAGTTCCGGGAACAGGCACCGGAAATTCCATATCAACAGCTCCCATTTCGTATTTTTCTGGTCCGAGTTTATCCGATGATGTCATCATATCGTCCCAGGTAACTTTTTGCCCGGTGTATGCTGCGGTTCGCCCCATAATCGCCGTAAGTGTAGAAATGGCGGTTCTTTCGGCTTCAACAACAGGTTTATTAGTACGAATGGAAGTAACCAAATGAATGTGCTCCTGCACGTAAGGCGATACTTTTACCACACCGGTTGAACGACCATCTTTATTTTTAGGATACTCGTAAGTCCATTTAACAGAACCATCGAGATTAAAAATTGTATTTTTACAGTTGGTGTAACCTTCAGTTCCCATAATTAATTCGCCCAACTGATTTGCACAACCATCCATCTGCCGCGAAAAACTATGCGAAGAAACACCATTCCCAAAATCAAAATCGATACTAAAGAAATCGTACTGGTCGCCAGTTAACCGGTGATGACGCCCTCCGAAACCAACAGCTTCCTGCGGGTGACTGCCCATAAACCAGTTTATAATATCAATGTTGTGAACGTGAGTATCCAGAATATGATCCCCACATAACCAACAGAAGTTATTCCAGTTGCGAAGCATGTATTCCATGTCGCTCCATCCTTCTTCGCGGGTACGGAACCACACGTGCGACTGCATCCAGAATGCTTTTGCTGCAGTTAATTGGCCAATGGCTCCTGAGGCAACCTGTTTATACGTTTCAATATAATCGCGCTGATGGCGACGTTGTGTTCCGGTAATTACTGTCAGACCAATACTTTCGGCCTTTTTAGCAGTTGCCATAATCTGTCGCGCTCCTACGGGATCAACACAAACCGGTTTTTCGAGGAAAACATGCTTCTTTGCCTGAACTGCTGCATCGAAATGCGCCGGACGAAAATGAGGTGGTGTCGCCAATATCACGATGTCCAAATCGGCTTCCATCAATTGTTTGTATGCATCGAACCCCCAAAAACAGTTTTGCTTGGGAACCTCAACACGTTGTTTTAATAATTTATCGCGACAGTCCCACACTTTATCTTCAAAAACATCGGCCAAAGCAACCAGGTGCAAATCATGTCCGGCAGACAAGAAATTGAGCGCAGCACCTGTACCACGGTTACCACAACCTACCAGCCCGGCTCTAAGTTTCTTCCCGTCGGGTGCCAGGTCGAGCAGTGGAGGAAATTCGTAATCAACTGCTGTCGATGCTTTTTTGCATGAACTTAAAGCATTCATTCCGATAACCCCGGCAGCTCCTAAAAGTGCCGATTTTTCCAGGAAATTTCTGCGTGATAGTTGATTCTTACTCATAATATTATTTTTTTAATTTTTTTCTGAATTAAACATGTCTTCTTCGAATTCGCACACTACCCTGAATCCAACACTTTTTGTATCGGAATACCACCAAATACTTTTGGGTATCTGCGGATCGGTAACCAGCCAGGCTTCGGTTTTTGTAAAATCACGCCGGGCAACGCGCAAATCTTTTGGCGAATTCCTGTACGAACCTCCGCGCACAACATGCTCCATCCCACTTCGTGGTCCTCGCGGATTACGAACGACCCCCTGCGGATATTTACCGTATACCTGCGGATCATAAAAATCGAAACAGAACTCAGCAACGTTCCCCAGCATATTTTTCAGGCCAAACGGATTAGCTTCTACCCTATCGGGAGTCAATGTTTTATTCGGGCTGTTCTCTTGATAAATTACATATTTGTTAATCACCTCTTTGTTGCTACCGAACAATTTTTTCAAGAAACCGTCAGCTTCAAGATCTTTCGGAGAGCCTTCAAAAAAGTAGGGAGTATTTGTTCCTCCACGCGCGGCATATTCCCATTCAGCTTCAGTAGGAAGACGGTATTTACGACCAGTAACCTGAGTTAACCAGCGACAATAGGTTTCTGCAGCATGGTGGCTCATAGTAATAGCCGGACGTGTTCCCATTCCCCAGCCCTGATCGGGTGCCCCCCACGGAGGAGTTGCCCCGCTTATGCCATCAGTCTCTTCATCAACCTCCACGGCCTCTTTTCGTCCCTGCGAACCTGTTGCCTGAAAAAATGCAAGGTATTCGTCCCACGAAACTTCAATTTCTGCCATCCAAAAATTATCAACGAGAACATCCCTTACCGGTCCTTCGTCGCGTCGGCGGTAGGCCTCATTGGCAGGGCTACCCATTTTAAATTGCCCACCCGGAATCGCAATCATTTGAAACGACACTGATGTTCCCGGCAATTTCTCTTCGAAGGATTCAAACTTAGTAAGCTTCGTCAGATCAGTATAAATCTCCTTTGGTTTTACATCATCTTCATCTGCAACCAAACCCAAAACCTCCCCGCGGTAATGGCCAACATCGTTATGGCATTTTAAGCACGAATTATTTTCAGGATCACGAAGATATTTGATGTGTTGCTGACATCCCTGTTCATTTAATGTAGAAGGAAACATGTTGGTATGGCATTTTAAACAGCCATCTTCATAGACAAATCGCTGCGCCGCTTCCGTTGAACGTTTAGCTGCCCAGTCAATTTCTTCGGGTTCCATTGTTAAATAGGCATATAAATCGTGAAAGCCATGATAAGCCTTACGCGTTAAAAAACGAGCCGTTTGTTCTTCCGGAGGAAGATGGCAATCGACACATTTAGCAGAAACTCCACTTGGAGTGTTATGATGTGCGGAAAGTTTCCAGCTGGTTTCGGCATGTGGGTGAATATGGCACGAATTACAAAATTCGTTGGTTGAGGTATATTGAATTGTTTTATTAAACAGCAGCAAAAAGAGAATTACACTTAACCCTCCGGCAATAAACAACAAATAATGTTTTTGTTTAATTGTCTTATCAGTCATTCTTAATTTAGTTTAAAACACAAGTATACATTCGTGTAATTAGCTATTGCTTAACGGGATGTCTATTTAGCCATTAACAAAGTCTTAATTTACCCTTAATTTAAACTCTAAGTAATTGAATAAAAAGCACTTTTAAACTTTCAAAAAAAAGCATAAAAGGTTCTTACTTAATTTTAAATTTATATATTTGGATTAAAAATAATGCCAAATTAAGCATCATATCAGTCTTAACAAATACTGTTTACTGTGGATAAAATAGTTAAAAACATTGTTCGGCTACTTGTAATTCTTACCTTTTCTCTGTTAAATGAGGTAAAGGCAGTCGACTTTGCCGACAACTCGTTTTGTATTGCAAAAATCAGCTCCTACGAAATTAATAGTAGCCAAATATGGGACTTCCTGAAAAATAATGACTGGAATGGAATAGAACTCGACATTGACAGCTCTGCCCACAATGCATTTATTCGCAATAGTCGGGTGCAACTTGCTGATGTGCTATTTAAGGTGGAAGAACTTCTTAAAGAAAAAGAATCAAAGATATTTCCGATTTTCATTAATTATTCAAACGACATAGAGTTACTCGACTCCATAATAAATGCATCAACTCTTTCTTCTCAAATATTTTATTTGCCACAGGGAGAAAAATGGCCTTCGAACGATTACCTCGTTCAGGCAAATCGCCGTGTCATTTTCTTCGTTCAAGGCGCTATCGAAAAACAAAGCAGAATCTTACATCATATTGATGACTATGCGTTGCAGATTGGCGCCAGCAGAATTACCCCAAACTCAGTTATACTAAATACCGAATCGAATATTAACAAAGAACTTTTTAAAATTGCAGGGTTCCACCGTTTACCAACTGGAGTTTCTCCAAATCTGGTAAACAGCAACATGTATCCCGATTACATAAACTTCCTACTCGAAAGCTGGACAAAATATGGAAAGAAGCCCAACTTTATTTTTGTAGGAAATCGCATCTACAGTTTTAATTTTATCGTCTCTCAACTCAATTCTTATGAGGTTATTAAAGGACAAGTCCGCACAACGGGGAAAAACCTAGAACGTGTTTACTGGAGAAATGCCGAAACACTTATTACCGGAGGAAAATTCAGTTTCCCTATCCGTGGTGGAGAAGAAATGGCATTAACACCTTTTGTTCCTGGTTTCAGCCTGACTCCCTCACAATTAATAATTACCGCCGAAATGGCAATTCCCGAACAATACTCAATTATAGCCCATCCGCTTGAGCTTAACCAGGGATTAATGGCAAGTTTTAGTTTCGACAATGCACTAATTGATTTAAAAAATCCCACACGAAATTTCGAGGGAAATGGCTATACCTTTACCCAGGACATCGACAGGGGCAGCGTACTTAAACTTCCTGAAAATGCAAATATAAACCTGGGAAAGTCTACTTTATATGGTTTCCCAAACAGCAGTTTTACAGTAGCATGTTTTGTTAAGTTTACCGATATTCTCGAATTTGGAGACAATGCCATTTTGGGTAACGACGAAATCGGATACAGAAGAGGTATGCACCTTGTTTTACGTTCGGGACATCCCTATTTTGGGCTATGGGCCAACGATTATATGTCAACCGAAACATTAGAACCGAATACCTGGTATCACCTGGCCTGGCGTTACATTATTGAAACCGGCCAGCAGGCAATCTTTGTAAATGGCCAATACATTGGGGGATCCGATGGCCATCCACCTTATTCGGGAACCACTGCAATTCATATCGGAAGTGCACTCTCAAGGGGAGCCAGCCTGCGTGGATATATTGATAACCTTCACATTTGGAATCGCCCTTTGGGAAATGAAGAAATTAACCGTCTTTCGTTAGATGAAGAAATACAAATTGAAAAAACAAACAATGCTGGACACAAGTTTTCCTCCAAAACTAAAGCCATCGCAATTGCAGTCGCTATTTTTCTGCTTTTGATGGTAGCAGCATGGATTCTCTTTCGCAGAATAAAACTGAAGAAGCAAATAGCTCACGAAGAAGCTTTTTCGTATCCCGAACAAAACCGCTTACTATTATTTGGCGAATTTAAAGCCATTAATGCCGAAGGCTCCGACATTTCAGAATTATTCACCCCAAAAATGAAAGAGCTGCTTATTTTTACCTTGATTCAAACATTAAAAAATGGCATTGGAGCTGCCATTCCAGATCTAAATCAGACACTTTGGGAAGGCATAGAACACAAAAAAGTAGCCAATAACCGTGCGGTTACTTTAAATAAATTACGAAAGTTATTGGTGCAGTTTGAGCAGATTGAAATTCTCTCGAACCAGGGCTACCTGCAACTTAAAACATCCGATTCTTTTTTTTGCGACTATATTGAAGCTTTTAAACTGTGCCAAATACCTGAAGAAATAACCCGGCAGCAACTCCAGACATTTTTTCATCTGGTAAAAAAAGGAAGCTTATTAAAAGGCGTTGGTTGGCCCTGGCTGGACGAGATAAGGGGTTTCATGGGAAACCAGGTAATCGACAACCTTTTAAAGCTTGCATCAATCTATAAAAAGGAAAACAACCCCAAGCACGTTGTAAAGGTTGCCTTGCGCATTCTGGACTACGACGATCTGAATGAAGAAGCAATTTATCTTCAAATTTGGGCCTTGCAAAAAGCCGACAATACGCATCTGGCAAAATTCAACTTTAACTCTTTTTGTTCGAAGTATGAAAAAAACCTTGGCGAACCCTATTCAATGAATTTTAATGAATTTACCCGATTTTTCTCGGGTAAACTATAAATAATACGACTATTCTAAACAAAAAAGAAATCTGTTACGAGCTACTAACCCGATAAAGATTTCTCAGTTTAAATTCTCCGAAAATAGTATTAAAAACAGCTACAGATGTTCCAGTTCAACCGAAAAGTGTCGCATTATTGGTGCTTCACTTTTTATTTTAAACCCATGTTTAATACTTTCTCTACGGTCGTAGATATTTTTTAGAGCCACTGCCACTACATCCATGTGGTTATTGGTATAGGTTCGACGCGGAATAGCCAGACGGAGCATCTCTAGTTTTGGATATCGGTTTTCGTGGGTTTCGGGATCACGGTCAGCAAGTAAAGTCCCCACTTCCACTCCACGTACGCCTGCCTCCAGGTACAGTTCAACAGCCAATGTTTGAGCAATGTACTCTTCCTGTGGCACGTGACACAAGAACTTCCTGGCATCGACAAAAACAGCATGACCGCCAATAGGCTTCTGCACCGGAATACCCCAATCGGTTAATTTATTTCCCAGATATGCCACCTGCTTAATTCTGTTATTCAGATAATGTTCTTCTGTTGCCTCATCCAAACCAACTGATAAAGCATTCATATCGCGTCCGGCCATGCCCCCGTAGGTATTAAAACCTTCATACATAATATTAAAAACCGATGCTTGCCGGTATAGTTCCTCACTCCTCATGGCTATAAAACCACCAATATTCACAATACCGTCTTTTTTGCTGCTCATGGTCATGGCATCGGCGTAAGTAAACATTTCGGCAACAATTTCTTTTATGCTCACATTTTTGTATCCCTCCTCACGTTCTTTAATAAACCACGCGTTTTCGGCAAAACGTGCCGAATCGAATACGACTTGTACACCATACTTTTTAGAGAGAGCATGTACCTCGCGAAGATTCTGCATTGAAACGGGTTGGCCGCCTGAAGTATTACAGGTAAGCGTTACAATAACCATTGGAATTTGCGCCACAGGGTAAGAAGAGTACACCGATTCAAGTTTATTCATGTCGATATTTCCCTTGAAAGGATGAAGCGACTCCGTATCAAAAGCTGCATCAATAGAACAATCGATAGCCTTTGCTTTTCGGTGTTCAATATGCCCTTTAGTAGTATCAAAATGACTGTTTCCGGGAACCACATTGCCATCTTTAACCAACACCGAAAACAATACATTTTCGGCAGCCCGTCCCTGGTGAGTAGGCAAAAAAAGCTCAAATCCCAAGATATTTTTGATCGCCTCTTTCAGATTATAATACGACGATGAGCCTGCATAACTTTCATCGCCTTTCATAATTGCGGCCCACTGATTATCGCTCATTGCTCCAGTGCCGCTATCGGTTAACAAATCGATATAGACCTGTTCACTTTTCAAATTAAATAAGTTATAACTAGCTTGTTTTATCCACGATTCGCGTTGTTCGCGGGTGCTTCGATAGATGGGTTCAACCATCTTTATTTTATACGATTCTGCAAATGGTAATTCCATAATTCATTGTATAAATACCAATGACTTTTAGACGTGTGAATACAAGACTAAATCATCAGCAAAAATTAATAATGTAAAAAAATGATAGTTTCAGAATTATAACATTCTGATTATATACAAAAATTACAGAAAGAATGCATCCCGGTTTTTGATATTCAGGAAACAACGATTGTGAAGATAAATGGCCATTAAAAACTTAATCATGACGATTATTTTCTACAAAAATAATTCGTTTATAAATATGAAGCAAACGATAAATGTTCGTTTAATTCATTTTTAATCGTTACCAAATAGAAAATTGCCCTAATTTTGTTTTCTAAACAAAACAGTAAAAGGATTTTACAAATGGGAAATTTAACATTCGAAGCGGTTATTTTCGACATGGACGGTGTAATAACAAAAACAGCGCTTACACACGCTGCGGCATGGAAAAAAATGTTTGATGAGTTCTTACAACAAAGAGCCATTGAATTGAAAGAGGATTTTAAGGAATTTACTCAAGCCGACTACCTCGCCTATGTTGATGGAAAACCGCGCTACAAAGGGGTAGCGTCATTTCTCGAATCCAGAAACATTTCAATTGAGTTTGGCGATATTTCAGACGAGCCCGGCAAGGAAAGTATTTGTGGGCTCGGAAACCGAAAAAATGAAGCATTTAACGAGGTAATTGCCCGTGATGGTGTTGAAGTATACGAATCGACAGCACAATTGCTGAACGATTTGAAAGCTGCCGGAATCAAACTGGGTGTTGCCTCGTCGAGTAAAAACTGCGAGCCTGTGTTAAAAGCTGTCGACCTGTTAGAAATTTTTGGGGCTCGTGTTGATGGCGTTGTTTCGGCAAAGCTTGGTTTACACGGAAAACCTGAACCTGATATTTTCACCACAGCCTGCGAAATGCTGGATGCAATTCCTGCCAAATCGATTGTTGTAGAGGATGCTGTTTCGGGAGTACAGGCTGGCGCCAAAGGCAATTTTGGATTAACTCTTGGCATTGCCCGCGAGGACAACGTAAAAGAGCTTGCTGAAAACGGAGCCGACTATGTGGTTACCGATTTGAAAGAAATTGATGGAATTATGGGTTTAAATGAGCTGTTCGTAAAAAATACGAAATAAATATTCTTTCTATAGATGTTCGGGTGAAGGTTAGTTTATTGTGATTAGCATTCACCCGAACCTGACCCCGGAAGATAAATCACCTAACTCCTGCACACTTTTTCGAAGAAAATCACGCGTATAATAATCTTCATCTACAATTTCCCCATTCCAGACGACAATATCTAAATCTATACTGCGCGGGCCAAATTTGGGGGCAGTTCGGTCGCGTCCTATTTCATCTTCAATACTTTTTAACAAGCTATTCAGCTTCGTCTGATCCAATTCGGTGCCTATTTTAATGGCTCCATTCGTAAAATCCGGTTGATTTTCAATGCCAATTGGTTTCGTCTTTATCATTGAAGAAACCTTTACAATTTTAACCTTTGTTCTAAGAATTTCCAGCATTTTTGCAATGTTACTTTCGGCGTTGATGTTTGAACCGATACTGACAATAGCGGTATTCATCGGTGAGCCTCCATTTCCACAGAAACCGATTCAGAAAAGCGTAAGGCGTGTGGTTTATCAACCTCCACTTTTGCCCATTTTACCTTTTCGTCTTCCATAATTAACTTTAAAATATTTTGGGTAAGGACTTCGAGCAATTTAAACCGGCCTTCCTGAACATAAGCAATTACCTTTTTAGTAATGGTTTTATAATCGAGAATATCAACCGGTTCGTCAGCCAGAAGGGCTTCCTCAGGAATATCAGTTTCAATATCGAGATGAATAACAACATCTTGTTTATTCAGTAACTCATCGGGATTAAATCCGATGTAAGTCCTTATTAAAAGTTTTTTTATACGAATTCGTGCCATAGTTTAAATGTTTGTTCCAAGGTTTTCGCCACCATCGGCAAATAAAAGCTGCCCGGTTAAATGTTCGTTTTCCAAAATATAATCGATACTTTTTACGATTGAAGAAAGACCTCCCGGTAGCTTCATAGGTGTTGCAGCCGCAATATTCCGAAGATAATTTTCATCTTCACCAGCTGGAGACAAGGTAGCTCCTGGTGCAATGGCATTAACCCGTATTTCGGGAGCAAATTCAAGGGCTGCCATTTTTGTTAATTCCCACAAACTTTTTTTCGAAAGTGAATAAGCCGCAAAATTTGATTTATTTGAAGTTATACGTGTATCCACAAAATTGATAACATTACCTTGCTTGCAATAATTAGCAAAATCACGTATTAAAAAGAATGGCGCTTTAAAATTTACGTTCAGCTGGCTGTCAAAAAGTTCGGCCGAAGTTTCATGCAAATATCCTTTATCGAAAAGTGAAGCATTATTTATCAGCAGGTCGAACCGACCCGTTTTTGAAAAAATTCCGGGAACCAAGGCTAGTATTTCATTTGTAATTAACAAATCGGCTTTTATCGACCCAAAAAACTGTTTAGGATAACTTGCCTCCAAAGCTGCAACCAACTTTTCGGCTTCGTTTGCAGACGAATTATAATGAACAATAATATTCCATCCTCTGGCTGCTAAATGTTTCGCTATTGCCTTCCCAATTCGTTTGGAAGCACCTGTTATAAGAGCAGTTTGTTTCATCTTATTAAAATTGTTTGTTTTCTGAGGAATAAGATGGAACTCGCATGATATTAATAAATCGCCTATATGTGAATATTTCTCATGCTCGTTTCATTTGTAAAAGTTAGCCATTCTGATTCAGAAAATGAAATAAGTCTCCCAGATTCAGGGCAAAAGCAAGGCACAAAAAAAGGCCCGGATAAACCAGACCTTTACTATTGATTTTTTTCGATAAACTTATCTGTTAAACGAATTCAATTTGCTCAGGTATTTTCCAATAATATCGAATTCAAGATTGATTACTGTACCTTCTTTAAATGTATGAAAATTGGTTACTTCCTGAGTAAACGGAATAATGGCTACCTGAAAAGAATTGTCTTTTGAGTTAACAACAGTCAGGCTTACTCCATTAACGGTTACCGACCCTTTTTCAACAGTCATATACCCCTTTTGAGCAGCCTCCAGGTTAAATTCGTATTCGAAAGTATAGTACCAGCTACCATCGGCTTCCTCAACTTTTACACAAGTGGCTGTCTGGTCAACGTGGCCTTGCACAATATGCCCATCCAAACGTCCATTCATCATCATGCTGCGCTCCAGGTTTACTTTCGATCCCACTTCCAACAAACCTAAATTCGATTTTAAAAGTGTTTCTTTAATGGCAGTAACCTTGTATTTTTTTTCAACTTTATCAACCCAAACTACAGTTAAACACACACCATTGTGCGACAAACTTTGGTCAACTTTTAACTCATCAGCAAAAGAGCAGCTCAAGGTAAAATGTACATTCTCCTGATCTTTTTCAATGGCTACAACTGTTCCGTATTCTTCTACTATTCCTGAAAACATAGCTTATTATTTTAATAGACAATTTTAATTAGCGATTACAAAATCTTAAAACTTCAATCGTTAATCAACATTCTTCAATTATTTTAAATTCCAATCCACCCCTTCTTTGGTGTCTTTAATCTCAATCCCAATGGCATTTAATTCATCACGGATTTTATCGGCAGTTCCCCAGTCTTTATTCGCTTTTGCATCGCGCCTCAAATTGATGAGCAATTCAACCGTTCCGGCCAGTATCTCGTTATGGCCAGAAGATGCGGCAGTTTCTTCTTTTAAACCAAGAATATCGTTTACCATAGCCTTGTAAAAAGATTTCAGATCTTCCAGATCGGCAGCTGAAATTTGTTCTTTCCCAGCTTTTATTGAGTTAATCATTTTTACTCCATCAAATAAATGGGCAATGGCAATGGGACTGTTAAGATCATCGTTCAGAGCGTCGAAACACTTTTCTTTTAAAGGCTGAATATCTACCGAAGAAGTCGCCGAAACACTTAATTCATCGAGCGTTTTGATTGCTGCCATTAAGCGTTCCAGACCTTTTTCGGAAGCCTGCAGGGCCTCATTCGAAAAATCGATTGTACTGCGATAATGCGCCTGCAAGATGAAAAAACGAATAGTCATAGGCGAATAAGCCTGCTCCAATATCTCATGATTTCCAGAGAACAATTCATCTAAAGTGATAAAGTTTCCCAGTGAACGTGCCATTTTCTGACCGTTAATTTTAATCATGTTATTGTGCATCCAGTAACGCACAGCCTCTTTCCCCTGGCTGGCCGTCGACTGGGCAATCTCGCATTCGTGATGCGGGAAAGTTAAATCCATTCCGCCGCCGTGAATATCAAATACTTCGCCCAGGTATTTTGTGCTCATTGCCGAACACTCGAGGTGCCAGCCCGGAAAACCATCGCTCCATTTCGATGGCCAGCGCATAATATGTTCGGGTGAAGCTTTTTTCCACAAAGCAAAATCGAAAGAATTTTTCTTTTCGCTTTGCCCATCTAACACCCGGGTATTGGTTTTAATATCATCCAGGTTTCTTCCCGACAGCTTCCCGTAGTTATAATCTTTGTTATACTTGTCCACATCGAAATAAACCGATCCGTTAGCTTCGTAGGCATATCCGTTTTTCAAAATAGCTTCAATCACCTGTATTTGTTCGATAATATGACCTGATGCGCGCGGCTCAATACTTGGAGGAAGCACATTTAAATCAGCCATATTCCGGTGAAAAGTGTTCATATATTTCTGAACCACCTCCATTGGCTCCAGTTGTTCAAGCCTAGCCTTCTTCGAAATTTTATCTTCACCGCTTTCCTCGGCTTCATTCTCCAAATGACCAACATCGGTAATATTGCGCACATAACGCACTTTGTTGCCTAAAAAGGTAAGGTAACGGAACAACAAATCGAAAGTAATATTTGGGCGGGCGTGCCCTAAATGCGAATTGCTATAAACTGTTGGACCACAAACATAAAGTCCTACCCGGCCTTCAATCAAAGGCTTAAAATCCTCTTTTTTGCGGCTTAATGTATTATAAATTACAAGTTGCTTTCCCATAATTATTCGTTCTAAAATCTGTTTGGAAGGACAAAGGTAAAATAAAATGAAACGAGCTTAAGAAAATGACAGGAACAAACGACAAATATTAAAATCATTTGACTTACATCGTATTCCTATGAAATGAAAAGTATTACTACCATGGAATAGAAAGAGTTCCTACAATACAAACATCAAATTGCAGATTTAAATGTTCACTTATTGAATCCACACGATTTATGATTCTGTATTGTTTTCTGTTTTTACATCACCAGAAGTTTCCACCTCAACTTCCTTATTAAAATGCTTCCGGTAGAAGAGTAAAATAGAGAAGATTCCAACCGTAATGGCCGAATCGGCAATATTAAAAACAGGACGGAAAAAGATAAATGGATTTCCACCCAATTTTGGAATCCATTCGGGATACCTTCCTTCCAGTATCGGGAAATAGAACATATCCACGACCCTTCCGTGAAGGAAACTGGAATAACCACCACCTTCAGGGAAAAGCGTAGCTACCTGCCCATAGCTGTGATTAAAAATTATTCCATAAAACAAGCTATCGATAATATTTCCAATGGCACCAGCAAAAATAAGCGATATGCAAACAATAAATCCAAAAGGAATTTCTTTTTGTTTGGCCAGTTTAAACAAGTACCAACCAATGGCCACCACAGCCAGAATACGAAAAACGCTCAAAAACATTTTACCGTATTCTCCAGCGAACTCAAAGCCAAAAGCCATTCCGTTGTTCTCCACAAAATGAAGGATAAACCAGTTCTTGAAAACTACAATTTCGTCTCCGAGCGATAGATGGGTTTTAATCCAGAATTTCAAAATCTGGTCGGCAATTAGTATTGAAAAAATTATTATAAGCGACTTTACTCTACGCGACATATCCGAGACCTTTTATCAAAAAAATGCTCTTCGAACTTAATCCGCAAAGGGTTCGAAGAGCTCTTTCTATTAATTTTCTTCTATCTACTTTTGACTGTTTTTTGCATCGATAGAAAGTGTAGCATGAGGAACTGCACGTAACCTTTCTTTCGAAATTAATTTTCCGGTTTCACGACAAATTCCGAAAGTCTTATTTTCGATACGAATTAAAGCAGCCTGTAAATGCTGAATAAATTTCAACTGGCGTTGTGCTAATTTCCCGGCTTCCTCTTTAGAAAGGGTAGCAGCGCCTTCTTCTAGTACTTTAAATGTAGGCGAAGTGTCCGAAATATCATTTCCATCGCTCTGAGTAATCGAGTTCTTGTACATTTCATAATCTTTCTGAGCCTTATCAAGCTTCGACATGATTAATTCTCTGAACTCCATAAGCTCTTCATCAGAATATCTATTTTTCTCTCCCATAATTGAAGGGTTTTAGTTCAATCCAACTTTATCAACAAGGCTCTAAAATAATAAAAAAACTCCATCATTCTCAGTGCCTGTTAACAATTCTTTAATTTAATCTATTTAAATCTTTTCAATTTCAATTTGTGCATTCACATCTTTGTCTATTTCCACCTCTTTTGCCTTGGCTAAATCCACATTCTCCACCAAAAGCAAAGAGTCTGCAAGAGTCTGAGCACAAATATATTCCCTATGATTTTCCACCGCATTATTAAAGGCTGCGTGTTTTGCAACCGAAAGTTTTATTCTATCGGTCACTTCAAAGTTGCTATCTTTTCGCAAGTTCTGAATTTTGTTAATAAACTCACGGGCAATCCCTTCCTGTTTCAATTCTTCGGTAACATTAATGTCGAGTGCAATGGTCATCTGCCCTTCGGTTGCCACTGTCCATCCCGGAATGTCTTCTGTTTGAATTTCAACATCTTCCAGAGTAATTACAATTTTTTCGTCGCCAGCCAATATTTCAAACTCGCCAACACTTTCGAATGCAGAAATAGCAGCCTGATCGAGCTTGTTAACAGCCCCGGCAATCTGCTTCATCATTTTACCATATTTTGGTCCCAGCGTTTTAAAATTTGGTTTAATCTTCTTACTAATCATTCCGGCAGTATCCGTCAGAAATTCAACCTCCTTAACATTTACTTCTGCCAGAATAATATTCGAAACGGCCTCGAATTGCTCTTTAAAATGAGCATTGAGGACAGGAACCATAATTTTACCGAGCGGCTGGCGAACTTTCAATTTTTCTTTACGACGAAGGGCAAGAATCATTGAAGAAGCTTTTTGGGCAATTGCCATTTTTTCTTCCAGATCCTTATCAACGAACTTCTCGTTGAATTCTGGAAAATCGACCAAATGTACACTTTGGTCGGCCTCTTTACCTGTTGCTTTATTTAGGTCGGCATAAAGCAAATCGGCATAAAAAGGCGCAATTGGCGACATTAGTTTTGCAATGGTTTGTAAACAAGTATAAAGTGTTTGGTAAGCCGAAATTTTATCGGTCGAATATTCTCCACCCCAGTATCTTTTCCTGCTCAAACGCACAAACCAGTTACTCAAATTCTCAGAAACAAATTCGGAGATAGCTCTGCCGGCGCGCGTTGGCTCGTAGTTTTCGTAACTTTCGCCCACTTCTTTTATCAACGAGTTCAGCAGCGAAATAACCCAACGATCAATTTCCGGGCGCTGCTCCATTGGAATTTCATCTTCGGCATACGTAAACCCATCAACATTGGCATAAAGAGCAAAGAAATTGTAGGTATTGTATAGTGTTCCAAAAAACTTACGTTTTACTTCTTCAACACCGGCAATGTCGAATTTCAGGTTATCCCAGGGTTGCGAATTGGTTATCATGTACCAGCGCAGTGGATCGGAGCCATATTTTTCAATAGTAGCAAACGGGTCGACTGCATTGCCCAGACGTTTCGACATCTTTACGCCATTCTTATCCAAAACCAATCCGTTTGAGATAATATTTTTAAAAGCAACCGATTCGCCAATCATTGTTGAAATGGCATGCAAGGTAAAAAACCAGCCACGAGTTTGGTCCACACCTTCGGCAATAAAGTCGGCAGGAAAAACATCTGTAAAATTCTCTTTCCACTCAAAAGGATAGTGACGCTGAGCGAAAGGCATGGCTCCCGAATCGAACCAAACATCAATTAAATCGGCTTCGCGCTCCATTTTTTGTCCCGAAGGAGAAACCAAAACAATTTTATCGACATGCGATTTATGCAAATCTATTTTATCGTAATTGGCTTTGTCATTATTTCCAGCTTCAAAATCGCCAAACGGATTTTCGGCCATAAAACCGGCATCGATTGATTTTTGAATCTCGGTCATCAGCTCTGCAACCGAACCAATACAAATTTCTTCCGAACCATCTTCTGTACGCCAAATAGGCAGAGGAGTTCCCCAAAAACGCGAACGACTAAGGTTCCAGTCTACCAGGTTTTCCAGCCAATTTCCAAAACGGCCTGTACCGGTTGATTTTGGTTTCCAATTAATTGTATTATTCAACTCAACCATTTTGTCTTTAACAGCGGTTGACTTAATAAACCACGAATCCAGGGGATAATAAAGCACCGGTTTATCGGTACGCCAGCAATGCGGATAACTGTGAACATGCTTTTCAATTTTAAAAGCTTTGTTTTCCTGTTTCAGCATTACCGCGATATCAATATCAATTGTTGGCGCATCGTCTTCCAGTTTATCGTCATATTCATTTTTTACCGAACGTCCTGCAAAATCGTGATAGGTTTGCGTGTTTACATATTTCTCAACAAAAGAAGGCTCTAAGTCGAGTGTTGGAAAGAATCTTCCTTTCTTGTCAACCAGTGCCTGATTTTTACCTTCCAAATCAACCACAATAAGCGGTGAAATTCCATGTTGTTTTGCCACGCGGTCATCGTCGGCACCAAAAGTAGGTGCAATATGAACAATGCCGGTTCCGTCTTCAATGGTAACAAAATCGCCGGTAATAACTTCAAATGCTTTCCCTTCGGGCTTCACCCAATCGATAAGTTGCTCGTACTGAACACCCTTTAGCTCTTCACCCGAATATTCAGCAAGAACCTTAAACGGAATATTTTTATCGCCCGGTTTGTATTCGTCAAACGACAAATCGGCTTTTTTCGAATTGAAATAAACAGAGAATAATTCTTTTGCAAGAATCAGTGTTACAGGAATTCCAGTGTATGGATTGAAAGTGCGCACCTTCACATAAGAGATCTTCGGTCCCACACAAAGTGCCGTATTCGATGGCAAAGTCCATGGAGTTGTCGTCCATGCTATAAAATATAAATCAGTGTCGATGCCTTCAAAAAGGAATTCGGAACGTTCGTTGCGGATGGCCTTAAATTGTGCAATTATGGTTGTATCTTTTACATCGCGATAACATCCCGGCTGGTTCAGCTCGTGCGAACTCAAACCAGTTCCGGCTGCCGGCGAATAAGGCTGAATGGTATAACCTTTGTACAACAATCCTTTTTTGTAAATTTGGCTCAACAACCACCAAACCGACTCGATGTAGCGATTGTCGTAGGTAACGTAAGGGTCATCCATATTCACCCAATATCCCATTTTGCGAGTTAACTCTTCCCACTCGCGCGTGTATTTCATTACCTCTTTGCGGCAGGCATCGCTGTATTCTTCAACCGTAATTTTCTTTCCAATATCGTCTTTGGTAATTCCAAGAGCTTTTTCAACACTCAATTCTACAGGTAAGCCATGCGTATCCCATCCTGCTTTACGATGAACACGAAACCCTTTCATGGTTTTGTAACGACAAAAAATATCTTTTATGGCACGCGCCATCACATGGTGAATTCCCGGCATTCCGTTTGCAGATGGCGGACCTTCGTAAAATACAAATGTTTCGTGTCCTTCACGAGTGGAAATACTTTTATGAAAAGTATCGTCTTTTTCCCATCTTTTTAGTACGTCTTTGTTTATCTTCGATAAATCTAATTGCCTGTATTCCTGAAACTTATTACTCATGAAAATATCTTATAATCTACGGATTTTAAAAAACATGCAAATATAGAAATTTTTTATAGCCTTCTGGGCTTCAACTTATTTAAAATCACGAGGATTAAAAAGCTCTTAACGTACAAATCAAGCAAAATAAAAATATCGTTGTCAAAATCAGGATAGAAATTTGAACCCAATAGCAGGTGTCATCGTAATGCGATTTTTCGTTTACAAGCTATTTCTAAATGGCTGAAATTTTAAAACTCTAATTCACTATATCGAAAGCTAGTAGTCACTTTTTGAACAATAATCACGGAGGGGAAAAGCCCCCCAACATTTTAAAAGCTATTGCTGACAATGCTTCGGCGAAACCCCTGTTAATTGAAATTCGTTTCGACAACAATCTATCCTTAAACGAAGTAAAACGCAAGTATTCTCCCAAAGTACAAACGAGAAAAGACAACATAAGTATTAAAACACAAAACCACCCTCTCGGCAAACGAAAGAGCGGTTTTTCAGAAATATCCTGATGAGGTCGGATTTTGGAGAACCCGAGCTGCGTAATGTTTTCTCGGTTTGGTATAGATTAACCCCTTGTTTTTGTAACCCTTTGGGAAATTGGGTGAAACAAAAACACACACTTAACCCATGGACGCATAAGCGCGTTCCTTTCCAAACTGCTATAAATATTATTGTTAACTCCCTAAGGAAGCTTATTTTCTAATTTAAATCAATTACAGAATTGAATTCTCCTTCAACAATGCCATTGGGCACCATTTTATCTGCCTCAGGATCGTTTTCCCAGCAAGTATCATCAATCAAATATTTAAACTGGTACTCTACTCCGGAATTCAGCTTTATAGTTTGGGTAAAATCACCACTTTTAAGCTTTTTCATTGGTTCGCAATCTTTGTTCCAATCGTTAAAATCACCTACTATTTTTACTGTATTGGCATTTTGAGCCTGTTCTTTTGCAACTCTAAAGGCTACTTTACACACAGGTTCGCTTTTCAAATACTGTTTTTTTATACTCATAATTCGTTTTTTTTTGATGCAGATCAGCTTGCCACAAAG
Source organism: Draconibacterium sp. (assembly GCA_041583785.1). GTDB lineage: Bacteria > Bacteroidota > Bacteroidia > Bacteroidales > Prolixibacteraceae > Draconibacterium. Next base: position 51,406 of record JBFHFE010000004.1, read on the forward strand.
TCAATTTGGGAAACGCTTTTCTGTTTTCTCCTTATACCCGATAAGATTCTAAAACGAAAAAACTGTAACTACTGATTACCAACCGGCGCCTGCTGGCAATTCATTAATTATCTTTCAATTGCCGATTCAACGTCACTAATCTGAATCATTTGTTATTCATTCTAATTTTTGAAACTTTAGCACTCTGCTTGGGTTGCTGATTGTTTTTAGTTTACCATACAAAAATATGCGTTTAACGTTAATTAACAAGTGCTTAATCAAAAAAAACGCGACATTTAACACTCAGATAAGGTTTAATTTGTAAGTATTTTTACCGCAACAAATACAATTTATAGGAAACAAAGCAATTTTAGTAATAAGTTAAAAGCACAAGCAACAAAGGTAGTCCAACCAGCTATTTACTACTATTTACTTTTGTTCAATATGTCAAAACCACCCAAATATTGGTCGCCAAGCTTACTACAATCATTTTTTTAGATTACTAACTTTTTGCACAAAGCTTCTTACCTTCTTCGCATCAACTTCATTTTCCCAATTCCCTTGTTTTTTAAACGAGGAACCAATAATAAAACCATCGGCATACTCCCAATATTCCGGGATATTATCTACATCTATTCCCGAACCAATCAGCACTGGAATATTTACTGCTTTTTTCACTTCAGCAACGTCTTTTTGTGCCGCTCTTTCTCCGGTTGATTTTCCGGTAACAATTACTCCATCAGCCAAAAAGAAACCAGCAGCCTTAGCGGTTTCTTCAATTGAAATATCGTTTGAAATGGTATGCGAAGAATGCTTCTTCTTTACATCCACCAACACCTGAATATGCCCGGCACCAATTTGCTTACGATAGCGCAAAAGTCTACCTGCATCGCTATTCATCATTCCTTCATCAGCGAGATGCCCAAAAACAAACCCTTCCGATCGTATGAAATCTAAACCTGCCGCCAAAGCAACTGCGAGCGCTTCCTGGTTTGCACCTGCCAAAATCTGAATCCCCATAGGAATTGCGATTGTCCTTTTTATTTCACAAGCAATGGCAGTCATTGCAGCAACAATCTCGGGACCCACTTTTCGATTTAAATATGGCCTGTCATTCATATTTTCAATCATTATGGCATCCACACCTTCCTGCCCCAGAATTCGGGCATCTGAAACAGCGTGCGAAACGATTTGCTCTATACTCTGGCAATTTCCGGGAGTTCCGGGCAAAGCGCCCACGTGTACCATTCCTATTATACTTTTTGTAAATTTCAATGTTATCGATTAAGTATTTGCTTAAAGTTAAAACGAATCGAACAAAATTCATACTTCCTGAGACAGATTCTGCAATACATTCTATCAGCAACAACAACAAGTTTATAATCTGGCGCAGATTTCCCTTCCCTTCTCACCAATATGATAGGTTATTTTGTATTTTTGCACAATATTTTAACCTAAATCATTTCATAATGAAGACTTTAACCTACATTTTTATCATTGGAATTGTGTCGTCTATATTTTCGTGTACATCATCGAAACAAAAAGAATTAAATACACTCAACGCAAAAGAAATTAATGAAGGCTGGGAATTACTTTTCGACGGAAAATCCTTAGAAAACTGGAAAACATTTAACGGAGGCAAGGTTACCGGCTGGAAAATTATTGATGGTGTTTTGCACAACTCAGGCGTTGGCTCCGACCATGGTGGCGATATTATTACAAAAAAACAATATGCCAATTTCGAATTGTACCTCGAATGGAAAATTGCTCCGGAAAGCAATTCCGGGGTGTTTTACCATGTTCAGGAAGGACTAACAGATGCGATCTACGAGTCGGGCCCCGAATACCAGCTATTAGACGACAAAGGCTGGCCAGACAAACTCGGGGACAATCAGTATTCGGGTGCAAATTATGCCATGCATGCACCTCACAATGCAGAAGTTGCCCCTATTGATGAATGGAATTCATCCAGGATTATTGTAAATGGCCCACATGTTGAACATTGGCTAAACGATACAAAAGTAGTTGAATACGAGTTTTGGACCGATGACTGGTACGAATTAAAAAACGCCGGCAAATGGGCAGAAGCTCCTCAATACGGGATGGCAAAAAGCGGGCATATTGGTTTGCAGGACCATGGCGGTTTAACACTGTTCCGGAATATAAAAATCCGGGAAATCAACAATTAACCTCCAATAAGTTTCGATTAGTGACAGGCACTGAACAAAAAATACCCCGTTTTCATCCTTTCTCTTATCTTTGCTCAAAACAATTCAACAGTAACATGATATTTAACGCATTTCGGGGAATGAAACCCTTTTCGCAATTGTTGTTTTCGGCATTTGTTATTCTAGCTTGTTTTTTAGCATTTATGCTGCTTTCTACGCTTATTGCACTTCCATTGTTTGGACTCGATTCGTTGATGAATATTCCGGGCTTAAATGATTTAAATAACCCCAAAAGTCTTGTTATTTTAAAATATTTTCAGGTGATTCAGGCCATTGGCCTTTTTATTATTCCTCCCTTGGTTTTGGGCTATTTATTTCATGGAAAAACTACGGAATACCTGCACCTTAACAAATCGGTCACCCCCAGTACAGTTCTGTTAATTTTCATATTAATTTTCTTTGCCGGGCCATTTATCAACTTTGTAGGCGAACTCAACAATAGCATGTCATTTCCCTCCTGGTTATCGGCCGTAGAACAATGGATGAAAGAAGCTGAAGAAAGTGCCGAACGGATTACCGAAGCCTTTCTTAATGTAAAAACCATTCCGGCATTAGCTTTCAATCTTTTTATGGTAGCCTTTTTGCCTGCCATTGGCGAAGAACTTTTGTTCAGAGGGGTCATTCAAAAATTATTTACAAAAATGACCAAAAACCACCATTGGGGAATATGGATAGCAGCCATTCTTTTTAGCGCTTTGCACATTCAGTTTTATGGTTTTGTCCCTCGTGTGCTTCTGGGTGCAATATTTGGTTACCTTTTGGTCTGGAGCGGCTCCATATGGCTGCCTATTATTGCTCACTTCTTCAACAATGGAATTGCGGTAATTGCCATATTTCTTATCAACAACAACATGCTGAACCCGGAATACGAACATTACGGTTCAACCAGCAACAGCTATTACATGGCATCCTTAAGTTTGGGGCTAATTATTGTATTTATGATTCTGATAAAAAGGCAGAATACGGGAAATGAAATTCAATTGAAACAGGAACTTTTTGAATAAAGAAGCACTAAAAAAACAAAGCCTTATTAAGCCAAACTCAGGAAGAATTTTATTCAACGGGCTACTTATTTCCATATCACATCATCGGCAAGCACGCAATTAAGTAACGCATCGAATATTTTACGCGAACTTGAATAGTAAATCGGTTTGCAATCCTTCCGTTTTTAATTTTTTCTTCTCATTTCTTCTGAAAACATAAACGATACCATATTCCTGGGCAATGTGACGTTTCTCCCTTGCTGTTTCCGAGTCGATACTTTCTTCAATTTCCGTCCATAGCTTGCTTATAAATTCATTGGTAGTCTTTCTCAATTTCTGCATCTTTTCGAACGAACGCAGTGTATTTCGTTTGAGCGTTTGTTGAAAAACTGCGGCATCGTACAGTTCTTCCACCTTAAATTTCACCAGGGCAATAGAAGGATTATAAATGGCACTTCCTCCGTGCTGTATCCTTTGCCTCTCTCCTTCCACCATTTTTCGGCCCCATTCCAAAACCTCATTCTCGGTATTTAGAGAAGGTAGCTTTCCTGCATACTTTTCAAGACCGTCGTAATATTTAATTCCGCCATTAACTTCGCCTCGTTCGGAAGCAAAAACCAATACCTGTATAAAATGCGAAACATACATTTTTGCCGTATCAAAAGCCTGCTTGTATGCTTTAATATTATCCGATTGAAGTTTAACGTCCAGATCGTATTGTTTAAGGTGATTTTCGAAGTTGTTTTTTACATTCTGGAGTTCTTCTACCGATTGGGACGGAAGGGCTAATATGCGCTCGTTTTTAATCACCTTGTCCAGCGCTGCTTTAAGCGCGCGCATCCTTGCTTTGTCAGTTGTTGGTAAACGTCTGTATGGCATAATCGTTAAGGTATTTATGCGAATATACGGAATGCGCAGGTCAAATACTCTTGTTCGCTAAAGCACTTATACACATGCAATTGTGAATTAATGCTGACTCAGAGTGATTTACAGGTCGCAATTACCCGAATAAAACAAAGCCACTCTTTGTTACTGTTTGAATTTCAGCGACTTAACTGTTTTCAACAACCATTACGTTCAGTCAGAATAAATTTAGCTTTTACAAAAAATCATTATAAAAAAAAGGCCTTTCTGAATTAACAGAAAGGCCTTTAGAATATATAGCCAACTATTCTTAATCGCTAAATCTTGAACACAAATACTCACGGTTCAAACGAGCAATATTTGTTATTGATATGCTTTTCGGACATTCAGCTTCGCAAGCCTGAGTGTTTGTACACCCACCAAAACCAAGCTCATCCATTTTCGACACCATGTTTTTCGCACGGCTGGCAGCTTCAACTTTACCTTGTGGCAATTTCGCCAGGTGCGAAACTTTAGCTGAAACAAATAACATTGCCGACGAGTTTTTACAAGCCGAAACACAAGCCCCACAACCAATACATGCAGCTGCATCCATTGCTTCTTCAGCATCGTCGCGGTTAATCGGAATTGCATTCGCATCGGGAACACCACCAGTGTTAACCGATATAAAACCACCTGCCTGAAGAATTTTATCAAAAGCAGTACGGTCAACAATCAGGTCTTTGATAACCGGAAATGCACGCGCACGCCATGGCTCAATGGTAATGGTTTCTCCGTCTTTAAACTTACGCATGTGTAATTGGCAAGTAGTTACTTCAGTGTCTGGTCCGTGTGGACGTCCGTTGATGTATAAACTACAAGTTCCGCAAATACCTTCGCGGCAATCGTGGTCGAAAGCAATTGGGTCAGTTCCTTCTTCAATCAGTTGGTTATTTAAAATATCCATCATTTCAAGGAAAGAAGAGCCGGTAGAAATATTCTCGATCGTATATGTTTCAAATCTCCCTTTGGACTTGGCGTTATTTTGCCTCCAAACTTTTATTTTGAGTTGTTTCAAAATTTTATCAGCCATAATCTTACAGATTTATGATTTATAATTTTTGCTTGATTATTTGTACGAACGCTGAGTCAGCTTCACGTTTTCAAATACCAATTCTTCTTTATGCAATTTTGGCTCTTGGCCTTCTCCTTTATACTCCCAGCACGAAACGTAGGTAAATTCTTTGTCGTTACGTTTTGCTTCACCTTCTTCGGTGGCCGACTCTTCACGGAAGTGTCCTCCACACGATTCATTACGGTCGAGCGCATCGCGTGCCATCAGTTCACCAATTTCCAAGAAATCGGCAACACGCCCGGCTTTTTCAAGCTCTGGGTTGATATTGTTTAATTCGCCAGGAATACGAACATCTTTCCAAAATTCTTCGCGAATCTCTTTTATTTCTTCAATAGCCTTAGTTAAACCTTCGGCATTACGCGCCATACCAACGTATTCCCACATAATTTGTCCTAAACGTTTATGGAAATAATCAACTGGTTTTTTACCTTTAATATTGAATAATTTTTCAATACGACCGGTTACCGCTTTCTCAGCAGCATCAAACTCAGGCGATTTAACATCGATTTTAGGAACCATAATTTCATCGGCTAAATAATCGCCAATGGTATAGGGAAGAATGAAATAACCGTCGGCCAATCCTTGCATCAGCGCCGAAGCTCCCAGGCGGTTAGCACCGTGATCTGAAAAGTTTGCTTCACCAATAGAGTACAAACCAGGAACAGTAGTCATTAAGTTATAATCCACCCATGTTCCACCCATTGCGTAGTGAATAGCCGGATAAATCATCATCGGCTCTTTATAAGGGTCAGTATCAGTAATTTTCTCATACATCTGGAAAAGGTTTCCATAACGTGCAGTAATTACATCTTTCCCTAAACGGTCGATTGCGTATTTAAAATCAAGGAAAACAGCTTTCCCTTCGCCATTTACACCATATCCTTCATCGCAACGTTCTTTTGCAGCACGCGAGGCAACATCGCGGGGAACGAGGTTACCATACGAAGGATATCTTCTTTCAAGATAAAAATCACGGTCTTCGTCAGGAATATCGTTTGGTCCAATTTCACCTTTCTGCAATTTAACTGCATCTTCTTTTTTCTTCGGAGTCCAAACACGACCATCGTTACGCAACGATTCTGACATTAAGGTCAGTTTCGACTGCTGGTCGCCGTGCACAGGAATACAAGTAGGGTGAATTTGCACGAAACAAGGATTCGACATCATTGCTCCTTGTTTATAACACTGCCAAGAAGCAGAAGCGTTACTTCCCATTGCGTTAGTAGAAAGGAAGAATACATTTCCGTATCCACCTGTTGCAACAACAACAGCATGTGCACCAAAGCGTTTCACTTCTCCCGAAACCATATCGCGGGCAATAATTCCACGTGCTTTGCCATCAATTTTTACAATATCAAGCATCTCGTGGCGGTTGAACATTTGAATGTTACCTTTCGAAATCTGACGGTTTAACGCCTGATATGCACCAATCAACAACTGTTGGCCAGTTTGCCCACGGGCATAGAAAGTACGACTTACCAACACCCCACCAAACGAACGGTTATCTAGCAAACCTCCGTATTCGCGACCAAATGGCACACCCTGCGCAACACACTGGTCGATAATATTTGGTGAAACTTCAGCCAAACGGTAAACATTAGCTTCGCGTGCACGGTAGTCACCACCTTTAATAGTATCGTAAAACAACCGGAAAACCGAGTCGTTATCGTTCTGATAATTTTTTGCAGCATTTATACCCCCTTGTGCAGCAATCGAGTGTGCACGACGTGGGCTATCCTGGTAACAAAATACTTTTACTTGATATCCTAATTCAGCTAAAGAAGCTGCTGCAGAAGCACCGCCTAATCCGGTTCCAACAACAATAACCTCCAACTTGCGTTTGTTAGCCGGACTCACCACTTTAATTGCCGACTTGTGGTTTTTCCACTTCTCAGCCAATGGCCCTTGAGGTATTTTTGAATCTAATATGCTCATAATCTTTTCCTTTTTTTAATTAGACATTCCCAACATGAAATACAACGGAATAATTGCAAAACCTACAGCAATTACAACGGCATAAATTGTTGCAATTACTTTCCATCTATTCAGCCAATTTTTGTTGTTTAGCCCCAGCGTTTGGAATGCCGACCAGAAACCATGCGATAAGTGTACACCCAAAAGAGCTCCACCAATAACGTAAATAATGCAATAAAGCACACTGCTTTTAAACAATCCCGCTACCAAGGCATAGGCATTTTCCATATGCACTCCGTTTACCAATGTTTCTGTTAACAAAGGATCGCCAGTTACTTTAATTTTCCAGAAAAAGTGAAGAATGTGCATAACTAGGAAAATCAAAACTAATCCTCCTAAAACCAGCATGTTTCTTGACGCCCAAGAGCTTGCTCCACTTGTTTTCCTTACTTCAAACTTCACCGGACGTGCTTTCCAGTTTTGGTACTCAAGGAAAAACGACCAAACAATGTGAATTACAAAACCCAGTCCAAGGATAGGTTCCATAACTTTAATCAAAGGGTTAGTAGCCATAAAGTGAGCCCCTTGATTAAACAATTCACCACTGTTGTCAAAAATCAGTAATAAGTTGAGACCCAAATGGACAGCTATAAACACCATCAGGAATAATCCCGAAAGGCTCATCACAAACTTCCTTCCAATTGAGGCTGTTAAAAATTTGCTCATAATCTATTATTTATTTTTGGTTGTATTTGAATTCTATTCAAAGCAGCACAAATGTAGACGAACGCAAATATTCTTGCAAAAAAGGAGTTCTAAATTAGCTAATTTATAACGGTTCTACAAATGATTTAATCTTTGCTTTATATTGGTAAAAAAGCACCCAGTCGCGCCACGACCATTTCTGGGAGGATGATTGAATTTAGCCGGCCTAACGAATGCTCATCTTCATTTATTCCTAATCGCGAATTACAACCTTCACCACTCAGCTCAGATACTTCATAGAAAAAAATAAGCATTGCAATTGTTGCCAAGACTTTAGCGGCTCAGGTTCGTTTAATTTTTTTTCTTTTTTAACGAACGCCCCTTCTTTTCCATCTCCTTTTCAAACTTTAAAATAATATCTACGCCCGAATTTTCTGAACTACCACTTTGCAAACGCAGGAATAGTTTGTCGTTTATTTCATATTCAACAGTAACGGTTTCCGGTGTAATTTCATCGCCATCAGTCTCCCCAAATCCTCGTTCGTAAATCACAAAAATATTATTCGTAAGGTATTTTCCTACCACTAATGCTGCACTTTGCCAGTTTTCAGTAGATGTTATTTCAATCATATCGAGCTTAAACTGCGAACCTAAAGTTTTGCTCAACTGCGACGAAACCATGTTTGCAACAGCTTTCGAACTGATGGAGCCAATTAGACCATTTTGGCCGCTGTATCCAATTTCGTCGCTGGTAGCACCAAAAATAAGAACAGATACACCATCGGTTTCTGTAATTTCAGTTCCATCGAGTGTAAAAGCAATTTCCGGTTCCGACATGGTTCCGGAAATGGTTAAATTCAGATAGCGTTTTTGGTTGTCGGTTCCACGGTAAATATATTCGGCCTGAATTTGCAGGCTTGGATCCAATTTCTCACCCCCCTGAAAAATAATCTGACTCTCGGTAACGTTAAGCTTTTTGCCGTATAAAATGTAGTATCCACGTAATACATCGATGTTACCAAAAAACTCGAAATAAGAATCCGTTTTTACAATTTCAAGTTCACCACTTAGCTCAATTCGTATATCGTTGCTTCTAATCCAGGTATTTCTTGGAATTTCTAAATTTAGCTTACCTTTTAATTGATCGGAGAAACCTTTTTTTTGTTTCTTATTTTTACCGGGTGTTGCAGAAATAATTGTCTTTTTTGCAGTAGAATCGACGGAAGACTGCATCGCCTCAACAAGTAAAGGAATATCATTTTCAATATCTGTTTTAGTGTCGGACATTAAAGCCGGAAGATAAAAATCGGAATGAAGCACTTTAATTTTTCCTCCAAATTCGGGTTGTTGATTAATGGATTTTATAAAAGTATTGGCATCGATTAATACTTCATAGTTACGGTGTTTGACAAGAAAAAACTGCTTTGCATCTATTTGCAACGATGTGTTTGTAACATTCCCTTTAATAATTGTCGAATCAAATTCAATTTCACCCCCGACTGAGATAAAACCGTTTTTTTGCCGCACTAAAAGCGTGTCGAAATTCATTTTGTTACCATCAAAACTTAGTGACGTTTCAATATTATTGTATTCCACACCTAAATTTTTATTGATATACTTGCCATCAGCAAGGCTCAGGTTGCCATAAAAAAGCGGGGTAAATAAGCTTCCCGATGCTTGAATTTTTCCGTTAAGCACTCCACGTATGCTGTCGTTAGGCATAAACGTTTTTACGGTTTTAGCAACATTCAACGAATTAAAGACCAGGCTTCCTTCAAATTCTTTGGGAAGGTCGAAAACAAAATTTAGCGAATCAAAATAAGCGTTAAACGGAGCATTAATTTTTGCCGTAAACGAATTCCCCATTTCCGGCACGGTAAGTTCAGCAAAACCTTTACCATCGGCATAACCAAAATTTGACTCAACAGAAGTAAATGCATACTGTTCGAATTCGGGATTCTTTACCTGTACATTTCCATTAATTACCGGGTTCGACGCTGAACCTTTTAGCATAATGTTGGTATTAAAATACCCGTCTAACAAATCAGGATCTCCAATAAGCCAACTCAATTGACTAAGATTAAAATACTTAACCAAAATCTGAAAATTATTGAATTCGCTATTCGAAAAGTTTCCGTTTACATCGACGATAAAATCTTTATTATTTCTATCCAGAATTCTGAAATTATCGACCTCCAGATTTTGATAATTATACATATGTGCCTTCATGGAATCGGGCATATAAAAATTAGCGAATGCGGTTTGCACCTCAAACTTCGAAATCTCCACCGACGTGGTATCGCCAAGGCTCAATCGGCAATCTATTTGAGTGTTTAAATGGTCATTACGTCTAAAATCTGTAGCAACGTTCATATACTGGCTGTTATAGCTAAAATCTACAAAAGCAGTGTCGAATTCTATTGGACCGGTTTTCAGGGCAAAGGCAGTTGTATTTAGCTGCACATCTAACGAATCGTCGCGAACAGAAACCTGATATTGGGTATTTGCCGTTTGTATATCCGAACCGTAACCCAGCAGATGAGATATATCCAATTCACCATCAATATCAAAATCATTAAAAAAACCTTTTATTGTCGCCACACTTCTAGCCGAATCAAAGGTTATGGGCAACAGTACAAACGAATCGATTACTTCTACCGAATGAATATCGCCATAAACCTTTGCATCGATAAAAAGCGAATCGAAATTCAAATGTCCACCTCCAGCAAGAGAGGCACCAGGTGCATATACCTGCAATGAGTCGATTTTCAGGTCTGTTTTCTGAAAATTCAAATTTGTGTACAGACTATCGAAGGGAAGCCTATAAACCGAGCTGTTGTGCAATTTTATTTGCGCCTTGCCAACAGGCAACCAATCTTCGTTTAGCAAAACAGAGTATGTGGATTGCAGATGTTCCATATTAGAAGAATACCCCTCAACATTGTATGCATTTAGCTCGCCATCAATTGCAAGCCGGTTTAATGCTCCGGAAAAAGTTGCCTCTGTGGTAACCGAGTCGAGTTTAAGGGGTAAATCCACGAATGAATTAAAGGCTTCAAGCGAGCGAATATTGGCGTAAAGCCTCGAATCGAGAGCAAGTGTATTGAGGTCGACACGACCGCTTCCGGCAACAAATGCTCCAGGCGCAAATGCCTGCAGCAAACCAATGTTTAATGCTGTATTCGACACCTTTAAATTTGCAATTAAAGTATCGAACGGGACCTTATAAATGGAACTGTTGTAAAGTTTAATTTTTGCATCGGCTTTCAATTTATCCAGACTAAAACCAGTTCCGCTGGTTGCGATAACTCCATTAACTTTTGTGCCCATCAGTTCCGGAATAAATTTATCGATAGCAAAGTTATCGCATTTTAAAAGGGCTTTGTATGAAGGTGTTTCTGTATTATTCAGGCTTCCGCTCATTTTTACATTCCCGAAGCCTGTGGTAACATCCATTCGGGCAGAAAGTTGTTGGTTTTCGTAGGTCCCCGATAGGTCAAGGGCATCGATCGCAATAGTGTTGTATTGTATGTTCTGGAAATGCCCTGTTGCATTCGCCTGAGCATTTGTATTGAGCAGGTTTTTGCCTTGAACCATAAAATTACCGTTCACTAATCCCTGATGCTCTTCACTCTCTATCCAATCGCCGACCTGAAAATTGGAAAAAGCAATTTTGGCAGCATACGGAATCAATCCCTCCTTATTTAGCAGCTCCTCCACGGCCTCAACAGAGATTCCGGCAGTTAACGATTGATTTTCATGTTTCAATTCGACATTAACTGTAGCAGAGTTGTTTACTGTTGCAAAATTTACATTTATGGATGGCGAACACAACAACTGAAATGTGGGAATATAAAGCGCCAAATCATTTCTGTCTATAAATCCCGAGTTAATCCTTCCATTAAGTTTTTTCAACGAAACGTATTCTCCTTCAAAGTCTAAATTTGAATTTCCGGCATGCAAAAGCAGACTGTCGATTTTTATGCCTTCACTATTCATGGTACAAATACCACTTAAGTTGTTTAAAACAATCGCTGGATTTTCGGTTTTAAACTGAAATTTACGAAGGTTTATATAGGTTTCGTTTTTGCCGTAGCTGGCACTTACTTCAAGATGAATACCGGAGGTGTGATGGGGAATAAATTGGGAAAGCGAATAAACGGCAACATTTCCTCCGCGAATGGCGATGTAATTGGCATTAATTTCGAAAGGAAAAGAGGTGGTAGTGGTTTCGTTTTTGTCCGAATTAGCTTTCAGAAAGGTGCTAAAGTTCCAGAGACTATCTTCTTTTTGATGCAAATTTATTTCGGGGCGAGTAAAGATTAAGGAATCAATACAAATGTTTTTCCTAAACAGTGGGAATAGCTGATAGTTAATTTTTAAACCTGCCAATGAGGCTACAAGGGTATCGTTTTCGGTGAACATTACATTTTTAGCCGCAATACAATTGTAAAAATTCCCTTCAAGTTCTTCAATCTGAACTTTTAGGGTCAGCTGATTTTCAATCAGAACAACCAGACGTTCTTTCACCTTTTCTCTGAAAAATGAGGTTTGAACGAGTAGCACCAATGAAACCACGAACAGAATAACTACTGCGAGTATTATCGAACTATATTTCCATATTTTGCGCATAACTCTTAAAATGAATGGCCGATATTAAAATGAATCTGCCAGCTTTTTACATCATCAAATACAGGTCGGGCAAAATCAATTCCGGCCGGACCAATGGGGGTTTTATACCTTATACCACTACCTGTTGCATAATGCAAATCGGTTAAACGATAGGAAAACGAATTTTCCCAAACATTTCCTGCATCAATAAAAAAATTCAGTTTGAGTTTTTCCCCTATGTCAAAACGAAATTCGGTAGAACATTCAAAAAGGCTATTCCCTCCGGTAGGAGTTCCATCGTCATCGTGAGGGCCCAAATCACTTCTAGACCAGCCTCGCACCGAATGACTTCCTCCTGCAAAAAACTTTTCTTCAACGGGTATAAAAGTTCCATTATCGCTTCTTTTAACGCCACCTATTTTTGCTTTTAAAGCCAGCACCACGCCTTTTTTTAAACCAAAGTAGGTTTTATATTCGGTCAGAATTCTGTAAAAAGGCATTTCTCCCGAAAAAAGGGTGTGATTGGTTTTCACATTAAAAGAAAGCGCATAGCCCCGAATAGGATCTAAAATCGGATCGGCATTGTTATAAATTGCGCCAATTGTGATACCTTTTTTTTTGTAAACCGATTCGATATCGGTAGAATTATTATTTGCGGAATAACCCGTTGTATCCAACTTTACATCTTCATAAATATAGCCAAACGAAGTATTTAATTGTTCCGAAAGGTTCTGAAGAAAAGTAACAGTATACCCCATTTTATCCAATTGATAACCAGGTTCGTCCTGACTTTGCACAAAAGGGTAAATGCTAAGCGTATTTATTGGCAAAAGGAAGGAAGGTTGCGAGAACTTAAGGTAAAGATTATACGGCTCGAGACTAGAATGTTTGGCGTAAAAGTTTAAACGACCTGTGTTGGTAATAAAACCCAGATATTGCAATTCGGTTAATACCCTTAATTTATCTTCCCTGCCATATCCTGCCCCAAACCTTACCGACCAACGCGGAGCTTCTTTAATTTGAATCTGCATGGGAATAGTATCCACATATTCCTTCTCTATTTGCGTTCGCAAAGATGCAACTCTGTAATTCCCCTGATTGTAGATTTGTTTCTGCGACTGATCAATTTTTGATTTCGACCAGACATCGCCTTCTTTATAAGCGAGTTGCCGCAGAATAGTTTTACCGGGAACTCTGCTATTGCCAACAATTGAGGTTTCACCAAAGTACGATAAAGGGCCGCGGTTTACAAACCATTGCACCTCGGTTGAATTATTTGAAACATCAACATTTAACTTATGTTCTACCCGAGTGTAGGGATATCCATTGTCAGAAAACACACCGGCAATTAAGAGTTTATCGTTAGAAATCGACGCATCCCGAAATATTCGTGCAGCGGCGGTTTCTGTTTTATAAAGAAGAATATTTTTCTCCCGCTGCGGAAATACATCGTTTAAAGAATAGATAGAATCAATTAAAAAGGTAATACCGGAAATCTGTATTGGCTCTCCTTCGTTAATCGTAAACCTTAACTCCACTTTCTTTTTATTATTAATGCTAATTTCCGGAGAACCAAAGCTTACATTTAAATATCCTTCTTTTTGATAGAAAATCTTAAGCCGTTTTATGTCGTCTTCATAAAGTTGTTTGGTATAATATACCGGCTCTCTTCCAAATATTTTTTCTTTAATCCAGAAACTGGATTCCATGGTAATTTCTTCTTTTAACCGATAATTGGGAAAATGTTTATTGCCTTGAAATTTGATTTTTCGTATTACCAAATTCTCCTGAGCCAAACCCAACATAGCAATAAGAATTAAAAATATGCAAAAAAGAATCGACTTCAAATGATTAATTTTTAGTTGTATTCAAAGATAAACAAACAAGGCAGCGACAATATGAAACTAACGAATAAATTTTTTCCGAAATAACGAAAAATAAAATCGTTGTTAGCAGCAGATTTCCGAAATGAAAAGAACAATTAAATAAAAATAAAGAGACCGGCTAACAATATCGGGAGGTCGTATTTTAAATTTAAAGCTATAAAACGCACAGGCAAATTATATTTGTTATTCGAAATTTTTAATTTCGCTTACTATGAAATTTACATTCAAACATTTCAGTGAACTCTCGCTCGAAGAACTATACAACATCCTTCAACTGCGTGCTGCAATATTTGTTGTGGAACAAGACTGCGTGTACAACGACCTGGACAACCTGGACAAAGAAGCCACACACGTGTTTCTGAGAAAAAATGGAGAGATTGTTGCCTGCGCGCGCTTGTTAAAACCCGGCACCCGCTTCCCCTATCCTTCCATTGGGCGGGTAGTGGTAAAGGATTCGGAACGTGGAAACGGCATCGGAATTCAATTGATGAAAGAAGCAATAATCTTTGTACTCAACGAATGGAAGGCAAAAGAAATTAAAATAAGCGCTCAAAAGTATTTACAAAAGTTCTACGAAGACCTGGGTTTCAATATCGTTACCAACGAATATTTAGAAGATGGAATTCCGCATTTTGGAATGATCTTTCAGAAATAACACCGCTGACATTACCAACCGAGAACACAGAAAAACAATGCGAATAAAACTCGTAATATATTTCCTGCTTTTAACAATTTGTAGAAACGCCTCAGCACAAGACAGCCTGATTACACGAATTTTTAATTATTCGTACAATCAGCAGTATAATCTTGCCGATTCTATTTTGCAAGCTAATAAAACAAACATCAACGAACTTTATTTTGCCGTATTAGAAATTGACATGAGCTACTGGAAAAATGTAAATTCAGCAGAAACACAAAACTATAAAGCATTCGAAAAAACCCTGCTTAAATACGAAAACAAAACAGCGGAAACGCTTACTCAGAAAGGGATACAACTTATAAAATTTTCATACCAGTTACGTTACGAATTAAAACGTTACCGGTTTATTGATGCCTCCTTTACTCAAATAAAAACCAAAGCTATTTTTGACGAACTCACCAACGATGCACAAATAAAAACATGCGACGAGCAGGAGTTATTTCAACTTTATAACAACATGTTTTTATATTTCGAAAACCACTGGAAAACGTTTGCCGGAAAAAAAGCAGAGAAGAACTGCCAATTAGCTCTATTAAATATGGAAAGGCTGGCAAATTCTGATGAAAAGATAGTAAAGACACTAACCAGCTATTTTCTGGCAAGAACTTATATGCGATTTGAAAAAGCACCTCAAAAAGGTATTCCTTATTTTAAAACCCTGATAAATCTTTACCCCCAAAACAAAGTATTTCCCGCATTACTTACCGAATGTAATCACTCTTAGCCCAAAAAAATTCAATTAAAACATGTTAAAATTCTGGCGCCACCTAATAATCTAAAACAGAAAACTTGTTTCTTTACTTAAATTTACAACAATGATTAAACGACTTTTCTCTATATTATTTTGTATCTGTATTATTGGTTGCCACCTGGGCAAGGCATCGAATAACGACAGTATCGCCAACCGCATTTTTACCCTTATTTACGAACAGAATTTAAGCGAAGCAGAAACAACATTTGAGGCCAACAAACACCAGCTAAATGATTTCTATCAAACTTTCCTGAATCTTGATTTACATTGGTGGAAATACCGCACAACTTATTCGAGAGAAAACTCGCGTAACCTTGATAAGCTTATTGAAAGCTCCATTCTTCCCGAAGCAAATACCTACGAGCAGAAGATGCGCCAAATAATTGTAAAGTCGTACCAGTTACGCTACGAAAAGAAGAAATTCAACATTTTTGCTATGCTCTCGGCGCGTTCCGACATTCGCGATCTGATTAACGAAATTGAGCAGGAAGATCCTCCTTTTTCGGGCGATGAGCAAAAACTTTTCGAATCGTACGTGATCATGTACCAATACATTGAAAACATTGACTTTTTCGGCAGCGAAAAAAAATCAGCCGAACGGGTAATAAAACTCAACCGAATGGAAAAATTTGCCAACGAGGATAATGTAATATTGAATACAGTTGCCCATTTCTTTCTGGCGCGCATGTACCAAAAAATAGAAGATCAACCAAAAGTCGGATTAAGTCATTTTAAACGACTAACGGCACAATTTCCTACAAACAAAACCTTCAGGGAATATCAAACCGAATGTGAGGAAAAGATTTAAGAAAAATACGGCGGCGACATTTTGGGCAGATGGCTGTTTTAAGCCTATGCATATTGGTAAGTTTTAACGATGATCTGCATTGCTCACAACGAAGCCCTAATACATAAACGCGTTTCAGAATAAAACTTGTAACACATTACATACTTTGCACAAAAAGCACGTTGGTGGCTTGTTTTAGCAAATTTGTAGCAGAAATAAATACAAAATTTCGGAATACTACTTTTTGCCTGCAGCAGGAAAAGCTGCTACAATTGGTTTAGGCCGAACCTTGTTTCAAAAAATACTGGAGTAATTTCCTGTAGAAACTACGATTTAGAAAAAAAGAGCTGTAACTGCAAACAATTTCCATCTCAAACTGTATTTATGGTAACCTTAAATTATTAAAAATGAAGTTATTTATATCTATAGCGATTTTGACCTTTGCCCTTACAACAGGTGCGTATGCGCAGGAATTGAATGTTGGCGACACCGTTCCTGAATTTTCTGCCCAAGCCGAAGACGGCTCAACATGGAACATAAACACATACCTGGGCACCGGATTTATTGTGGTATATTTTTATCCGGCAGCTATGACAGGTGGTTGTACCCAACAAGCTTGTGCTTACCGCGACATGAAAAACCAAATTGACGCAACCAATGCAACTATTGTTGGCATTAGCGGCGATAATGTGGAAGGATTAAAATTGTTTAAGAAAGCACACAACTTAAACTTCACCTTGCTTTCGGATGAATCGGGCGAAATTGCAACAAAATTCGGCGTACCCATGCGCGACGGAGGAACCATAACCCGCGAAATTGATGGTACAGATTTCGATCTTATTCGTGGAAACACAGCCAGCCGGTGGACTTTCGTAATTGATAAGTCGGGAAAAATTGCTTACAAAAACACCTCGGTTGATGCGAGTAAGGATGCTGAACAAATAATGGAATTTATTCGAAACAATTCATAAAACGAAAACAGAAGATAATAACCCAAGTTCGATTAATAATCTTGTCTGAGCTCAATAAATAAGAGTCGAACCCGGGTTAATGTGAAAAAGGAAGCGAATTTGCTTCCTTTTTTGCTTCCTGCAATACCTTAAAAACTATCTTTGCCAAAAATTTTAATTTGTTGGAAACAACAGGATTTCTAAAATATTTTGCGGGGCACGAAGGTTTTGCCGCTGTGGTAAAGAAAACAGCTGCCCCCCCGGGTGAAAAAATTCACCTGAATGGGCTCATTGGCTCTGCTAAAACAATTTTGCTTTCGCACGTTTTTCAGGAAACCAATAAAAACCTGGTTGTTTTACTCAACGACCGCGAAGAAGCTGCTTATTTTTACGACGATTTAAATAATCTCGGCTACCAGGAAAACACCCTATTTTTCCCTTCGTCGTACAAACGTTCGGTGCAGTACAACAATCCCGAACAGGAAAATATTGTTCAACGAACTGAGGTGCTAAACCTGCTTTCGAGAAACAATAAAAGCTACCTGGTAATTACTTATCCCGAGGCTATTGTTGAAAAAGTAATATCGAATACAAGCCTCGAAAACAACACGCTGCAGGTTAAAACCAACGACAATATCTCCATCGAATTCATTAATGAGTTTCTTTATGAATATGGTTTCGAACGGGTTGATTTCGTTTACGAACCCGGTCAGTTTTCCATTCGCGGAAGCATTGTAGATATTTACTCATTCTCGCACGAAGATCCTTACCGCCTCGATTTTTTTGGCGACGAGATAGACTCCATCCGAAGTTTTGACATCGACAGTCAGCTTTCGAAGGACAAACTCGAGAAAATTACCATTGTCCCCAACATTCAAAACAATCAGATTGAAGGTAGCCGCATATCATTTGTCGAATTTCTTTCGCAAGAAATGCTCTGGTTCGGGAATAACCTGAATCAGTTTTTCGACCATGTTGCAGAAATATACCGCCAAACCATTGTAAGCCGTGAAGATGAACACACAATTAACCAAATAATTTCGGGCAACGACCTTCAAAATCAGTTTGCCGATAAAACTGTTTTCGACCTCGGTAACGATCTGGCTTTTGATGTGGACGAAGTAATTTCATTTTCGAATTCGAGGCAGCCTGTTTTCAATAAGAATTTTGAACTGCTTGGAGAAAATTTAATCGAAAACAAAAAGAACGGCTACGACATTTTTATCCTCTCTAAACAAGAAAAACAAATTGAACGCCTGCAATCGATTTTTGAAGACACCGATATAAAAGTAAAATTTAACCCTATATATTTTGCCTTACACGAAGGTTTTATCGACCACCACAAAAAAGCCTGCTTTTACACCGATCACCAGATTTTTGAACGCTACCACCGCTTTAAATTAAAAAGTCGGAAAGCACAACGTGTAGCCATTTCGTTGAAAGAACTCAACAAATTGCATCCGGGTGATTATGTAGTACACATCGACCACGGGATTGGCACATTTGCCGGATTGGCAAAAACCGAGGTAAATGGAAAAATGCAGGAAGCAATCCGGCTGGTTTATAAAGACAACGATTCGCTTTTGGTAAGCATCCATTCGCTTCATCGTATTTCGAAATACAAAGGAAAAGATGGCAGCGAACCCAAAATTAACAAGCTGGGAACCGGTGCCTGGCAAAAAATTAAAAACCGCACCAAGGCGAAAGTAAAAGACATTGCCAAAGACCTAATTGCGCTTTACGCTAAACGACGGGCCGAAAAAGGTTATGCCTTTTCGCACGATTCGTACCTGCAAACCGAGCTGGAGGCATCGTTTATTTACGAAGATACACCCGACCAGGAAAAAACCACGGCCGCCATTAAAAACGACATGGAAAAATCCATGCCAATGGATAGACTTGTATGCGGAGATGTGGGTTTTGGTAAAACCGAAATTGCCATGAGAGCAGCCTTTAAAGCTGTTGCCGACAGCAAACAAGTAGCCATTTTGGTTCCAACAACAATTCTGGCGCTTCAACATTTTAAAACATTTTCGGAGCGATTAAACGATTTCCCGGTAAAAATTGACTACGTAAGCCGCTTAAAAACAACAGCTGAAATTAATCGTACGATAAAAGACGTTACCGAAGGAAAAGTCGATATTATTATAGGGACACACCGCCTGGTGAGCAAAGACGTAAAATTTAAAGATTTGGGACTTTTAATTATCGACGAAGAGCAGAAGTTTGGCGTTTCGGTAAAAGAAAAGCTCAAAAAATTTAAGGTGAATGTTGATACGCTAACCTTAACGGCTACCCCAATTCCCCGCACGCTGCAATTTTCGTTAATGGGCGCCCGCGACCTGTCAATTATTCAAACGCCGCCGCCCAACCGATACCCCATTATTACCGAAGTAATCGGTTTTAACGAGCAAATGATAAATGAAGCCATTCTTCATGAAATGGATCGAGGAGGACAGGTTTTCTTCATTCACAATCGTGTACAGAATATTTATGAGGTAGAAGATACCATCAAAAAAATTGTTCCGGGCGTAAAAACGGTGGTTGGCCATGGCCAAATGGAAGGTCCAAAACTGGAAAAAGTGATGCTCGACTTCATTAACGGTAAGTTTGATGTGCTGATTGCCACCACCATTATTGAATCGGGACTCGATATTCCAAACGCTAATACAATTATAATTAACCAGGCTCAAAACTTTGGATTAAGCGATTTACACCAGCTTCGCGGAAGAGTAGGACGTTCGAACAAAAGGGCATTTTGTTACCTTATTGCACCTCCTCTTTCTACCCTAAGCACCGAGTCACGCCGACGGCTTCAGGCTATTGAACAGTTCTCGGAACTGGGTAGTGGGTTTAACATTGCCATGCAGGACTTAGACATTAGAGGAGCCGGAAACATGCTGGGTGCCGAACAAAGTGGTTTTATTGCCGACATTGGTTTCGAAACCTATCATCGCATTCTGAATGAAGCTATACAGGAACTAAAACAAGGCGAGTTTAAATACTTGTTTGAAGAAGAAGACAAACAGCAAACTGGTGCTTTCTTAAACATTAAATATATTAACGATTGCAACATTGACACCGACATGGAGTTGCTCTTTCCGGTAGATTACATTCCAGGGAATTCGGAAAGGATGATGCTTTACCGGGAACTGGATAATATCGAAAACCAAAACCAGTTAGATGAGTTCCGACTGGGGCTGGAAGATCGTTTTGGAGAACTTCCTACCGAAAGTTGCGAGTTGTTAGACATTCTTCCTCTTCGTTGGAAAGCCATCGATTTGGGAATGGAAAAAATCATCCTGAAAAACAAAAAGATGATATGTTATTTTGTTTCCGACCAAAAATCATCATTCTATCAATCGGGCGAATTCCTTAAAATTGTTCAGCACATTCAGCAAAGCAAGACCAAGGGCAAAATGAAAGAAACCAAAGGTAAACTCACGCTTAGTTTTCCGAATGTCCCCAATGTAGAAACGGCCGATTATATTTTAAGAAAAATAATCGAAGCTATTCAGTCTTAACAAGCTTGGCTCTCGCAATTCAACAACTAAGCATCAAATTTAGTGGTCACGCGGTATACATCTGGCAAAGCATTTAACAAATTTTGAGATTTTTAAATTAGGGAAAACCCCAACTATATTGTATTACACAATTGTATTATAAATTAATTGTCATGAAATCATTTAAATTTCTAATTAACGGCCTATGGGCCGTACTCATTTTTTCATTTCTATCGGCATGTACCGACGAAGTTGTAGAGTTTTCGGCAGATGCTGATGTTATTTTTATAAAAAAAGTAGTGGATGAAGATACTGTGTTTGCAACAGATTTTTACGTGTATGGAAACATGTCTGTTACATCTGCTACAGTAACTTCGCCTGAGGGATCCACCTATCAAATCGATTCATATTCGTCGGGATATAGCTATGCAGATATTACCGATGATGATGATTATACATCAAGCATTCCGACAACAGGAACTTACACTTTCAACCTTACCGCAAGCAACGACGCAACTTTAGAACTAACGGATTCCCAAAATTTCTATAACCTGGATTTTGCAGAAGTCGATTCGACAAGTTTTTATGAATATTACGATGGTTTTTATGTAAGCTGGGAGCCTGTTAGTGGTGCCGACAGCTATGTTGTTTTGCTTTACGACTCGTCGGATAATTTAATTTTTACCGGAGATGAGATTGATGCAGATACACATGAGTTCAATGTTATAACAGGCTACGACGGCGACTGGTACGACACTCCTGGAAGTGACGAAATATACACTTTGCAAATTATGACTATTATTTACGATGATGATGCAAGCGACAGCGATTCGGAATACAACATTCAGGAGATTAGTTGCAGCGACAAAAGCATAACCTGGGAATAAATGGCCTGTTAATTTTGCTTCCTATGCACAAAAACGCTTAAAAATAATACGCTCTGCCAAAAACAGATTGCAAAACATTCATTCTCATTTTTTTCTTATCTTGTGCTTTCATTTTAAAATACTTACAAATAATATTAAAAGTCGATGCTACCCTGAAGCAATAGCTACATCTCGTATCGGGAGTAGGGAAAAATCGAAAAAAACTCATTATTTTGTACAACCAAAATTGAACACAGATGACCAAAATTAGAAAGATTGAAAAAACCTTAGCCTTTTTTCTTGTGATTGCAGGGCTATTTTCGTGTAACGAAGATGAAACTACCACCTCTTTTGAAGTAGTTGGAGATGTTTTTGTGACCAAAAAAATAATTGGAGAAGACGTTATGTATGGCACAGGGTACTATGCCTACGGAACCCAGGAAATGGAAGCGGCAGAGGTTGTAACTCCCGACGGCGAAGAAATTACACTTACAACCATAGAAGGCTACGAAACTGCTTATTCTAAAAATCCATCGACAGACGAGTATACAAGCGAAACCCCCAACGAAGGAAACTACCAGTTTAATGTTGTAAACGAAGGCATTACACACCAGTCGATCGACTTACTTGAGTTCGACGACCTTGATCTCCCGGTGATTACTTCGGCTGTGATGGATGATTACGTATTAACCGTTGAATGGGAAACAAGTGCGAGTGTTGGCGCTTATTGGCTCCGATTGCTTGATGAATGGGGTAATATTGTTTATGCCAGCGCATTGCTTTCCAGCGAATATTCGAAACTCGAAATTGACGATGTTACTGGCAACTGGGCGACAGGATATCCAGTGGAAGATGAAGTTTACACACTACAACTACAGGCCATTTCGTTCGACTCGGGAGCAGGAAGCACCGATTATTTGTATCATTTAAAAGAAGTAGCTGTTAGCGAACAAGATGTTACCTGGGAATACGAATTATAAGCCATACATACAAATATTACACATTAAACCGTCTGAATATCAGACGGTTTTTTTATGCCTTTTCATTATTTACTATTTTTATAGTAACTTTTCTATTAAAATAGTTTTATCTTTAAAAATGAGTTACTATATTTGTAGTAGAAACTTCGGGGTTCCTATTTCAGACTCCCGATTATTCATTGACAAATGAAACGAGCATGAGAAATATTCACACATAGGCGATTTATTAAAATCATGCGAGTTCCATCTTATTCCTTAGAAAACAAACAATTTTAATAAGATGAAACAACTTACAAAAGCAGAAGAGCAAATAATGCAGATCCTTTGGGATTTAAAAGAAGGTGTAGTAAAACAGGTAGTAGAAGGTTTTGGAGAAAACAAACCGGCATACACTACGGTAGCAACCGTATTAAATGTATTGGAGAAAAAAGGTTTTGTTTCGCGCCGTAAAATAGGAAATACAAACCTGTTTTCGCCTGCCGTTAGCAAAACCGACTATACCAAAGTGCAGTTCTCTTCCTTATTGAAAAACTATTTCAACGGCTCATTTCCGAAAATGGCCACTTTTTTTGCCAAAGAAAATAACCTCGGCATAGAAGAACTGGAAGAGCTATTAAAAATTACCCAAAATGAACTAAACAAAGAAGATTAGCCATGGAATCGTTGCTTATATATTTATTAAACGCCTCGGCAGGAATAGCTTTATTTTTTGCAGTTTACTGGCTATTTCTGCGCAAAGAAACTTTCCATACCTCCAATCGCTGGTTTTTAATCGGATCGTTACTACTAGCTGTTCTGCTCCCACTCACGCCAGTTCAATACAAGGTTTTGGTTGAAGCACAAGGAGGTAGGCCCGTTGTTCAAACCATTAGCGACACCTTTAAAAACATTCCGGTTTTTACCGGTACAGAAGAACGCTCATCGGGTTTTAGCTGGCAACAAGCTGTACTGTTGGTTTATTTAACCGGAGCAGCCATTTTTATGCTCCGCCTGCTTTCGCAAACCATAATCCTATTAAGCTTAATGGTTAAATACCGTATTAAATCGTTCAACGGTGTCCACATAGTTGAAAACGAAAAATACGGCCTTCCCTTTTCCTTCTTCAACATAATATTTATCAATCCGAAATTTCACACACAGGACGAGCTGCCGGAAATTCTGGCTCACGAAAAAGTGCACATTCGTGAAAATCATTGGTTCGACCTGCTTTTTATAGAACTGTTAACAGTCATCTTTTGGTTCAACCCATTTATTTGGTTGTTTGAACGAGCAATTAAACAAAACCACGAGTATCTGGCCGACAAAGGTGTCCTTGCGCAGGGACACACTGTGGCTCGCTACCAGGCTTTATTAGTAAACCAGCTAATGGGCATGCAAATTATTGGAATCACCAATAACCTGAATTTTGCCCTTAGCACAAACCGATTTAAAATGATGACGAAAAAGAAAACTTCGGCCACCAGGCTGATACGATTTACCTGGGCACTGCCCGTACTTGCGCTTTTATTGTTTGCATTTGCCGAGCCGCAATACCAAACAATTAAATCTGATTCCTCTGAAAACGGAGTTTTAGTAGAAAAAGATGCCACCGGAAAGAAATTAACCATAAACGGGAAAGTTGTAAACCAGGAGACCGGAGATCCTATTTGGGGAGCATCGGTTATAATTAAAGGAACTGCAATTGGAACTATTTCGGGCAAAGACGGAAGTTTTGTATTGGTTGACCCCAATGCCGAGGTTGATGAAAACGGAGGGCTCAGCTCTGAAGTTGTTGTTTCGTTTGTAGGGTTAAAAACTGTTACAAATAAAATTTCCACGTCGGGTTCGGCACATAACAAAGCCAGTTATACATTTTTAATGGAGGATGAAGTGATTTATGCAAGTGCTTGTTATGATACGACTTCACCCAAGGAGACTAAAAAACAAAAGGTTGAAGATGCTCCTGCTCCGCCGCCACCACCTCCTGCCCCAAAAGTAAATACAGAAGAAGAGGTATTTATTGTTGTGGAAGATTTACCAAAATTTCCGGGAGGCCCGGAGGCGCTCGCAAAATATGTACAAAATGTAGCCGAAAGCTATAATTTAAGCGGCAAAGCGAAAATCGGTTTTACTGTAAACTCCAATGGAAAAGTAAGCGATGTAAAAATTGTAGAAAAAGACAGTGACCAACTGGGCACGGCAGCTGCCGAAATAATTTCAGAATTACCATTGTGGAAACCAGGAATGCAGCGAGGCAAAGCTGTTCCTGTAAAATATTTAATTGCGGTAGAGTTTAAATAGCCGATTAGTTCACCCGTTAACTTTCCGTCGCCGGGTGAAGGATACAAACAATATTCCAGAGAGACTTTAAAAGGAAATTATTCACCGGGTGGGATTAAAACCATCCGGTGGAAATTGCACTCCTTTTCCCATTCACGAACACAGAACTCAATCTAACAATATAACTAATTCAATAAAATGAAGTACACTCTGGCTTTTGTTTTACTGCTAATGTCAGCAGATTGTTTTTCCTCCGCTGTAATAAGAGGAACGGTTGCAAATTCGAAAAGCAAATCCGTAAACCTGACTTATATGGGCTCTTGCACGGTTTCGTCGCCTAATTATTATGGCAATAAACGATATAGTGAAGATCTTCGAAATAATAGCTTCGAATTTATTTTAACCACAGATACGGAGTACAGCGTGTTTATTCTCGATTTTTTGGAAGATGAAGAAAGCATAAAGTTATTGATTCAGGATAACGATACGCTTCAAATCAATATCGATTTAAATGATATGATAAATACATTTGAAGCAAGCGGTAAAAATTCGGCATTAAGCAATTATCTTTTTGCAGAAAGTTTAATTCGTCCGGAAACCATTCCCGATTTAAAACCTAATGAGATACTTCCCTATTGGAAAACTCAACAAACAAATAAAATTGAGTTATTGAAATCTTTTCAAACAGCTACCTTCTATAATTCAGACAGGTATGATAAAGAAACCAATGTTGCTATTAACCGAATTAAAAGCATTTCTAATCTTTCAGACAAAGGCTTTAACTACCTCTTAAACCGCACAAACTATTATATTGCAACTTCTGTATCGCAAACACCTTTTGATACTCTGGTAAAAAATATCGATGATTACATAAAACTATTTTCGGAAATTGATTTTTCGGAAGGGTATATTTTAAACGACTTCGTAACAGACGACTTGGTGGAAACTTGTATTCGACTTTCAGGATACCAGGAAGCCATTAACAAAACAAATTCATATAATCGAAAAAAATTAGGTAAGTATTTGTCTGAAAACTACAACGATTTGCTTCGAAAAGCATTGCGCGGAAAATTGTTACAAAAAACCATAAGCGACAAACTCTACAATTGTTTACTAGATGGCCATTATGAATTATTTGAAAAAGAATACACAGTTTGGAAAGATATAATTCAGGATAGCATATATAAATCAAAACTTGAAACTTTCTATTCGAATTACCTGAATGCGTTTAATAATCCGGATTTTAATTTGAACAGCCCCGAAAAAGAATTGACTGATTCAACGGTAAGTATCCTGTTAAATTCTTTTAAAGGTGACAAAGTATACTTAACACTATGGCAAGCAAACGCAAGCTACCCATTAACTCCCATGTGGGAATTGCCAACCCTTGAAAAACTCCGGCAGAAACACTCTCCGAACGTTCGCTTTGTTAATATTTGCCTCGGCAAGAAAGAGAAAAAGCAACATTGGGCATCGTTAGTTGTAAACCACAATTGGCGCGGAGAACATTATTTTTATTTAGACAATGATGACTCTGAGTTTAGACAACAATTTAAATGTATTAATGCCTTAAAAAGCTGTGGAGGAGAGCTGTATTATTTACTCAATGAATCAGGAGAAATAGAATTAAACAATGGCTCTCAATTAATCATGAAAATAGAATAGAGAATAAACTACGTTAAAGAACACACTTAGCAAAACAACCAGAATAGAAATTCATAAACACGCCATTTATTCATCTAAGTTCCTTATTGAATTTGAGT
Source organism: Draconibacterium sp. (assembly GCA_041583785.1). GTDB lineage: Bacteria > Bacteroidota > Bacteroidia > Bacteroidales > Prolixibacteraceae > Draconibacterium. The sequence continues at coordinate 78,249 of JBFHFE010000004.1, forward strand.
GACAAAAAAAGTAAAAATCGCTTTGTTACATTCAACTGTTATGGGAAATTGGAAACGAAACAAACAATTTTAAAACAAAAAAACACTATGAAACACGTATTCATTTTAGCTGTATTATTTACTATAATTAGCTGTACACCAAATCCTCAGAAAACGATCGACAAAACAATAAACAACCTAACAACAGAGCAGGCTTTAAAATACGACATCACACAATTAACCATACAAGGCAACGATTCTGACACGCTTTTCATGCACAGAACAACACATGCAGTATTTCAGGCATTAGAAAAAAAGGACGAATTGCTGGGTTTTAAGTTTATAGTTGTGGACACTTTTGTACACCCCTATTTTAATGTTCCCTTGAAAAACACATCTACCTACGATGGAAACCTGTTTAAATTTGAATCGATTAATCCCATGCAAAACCAAACTAAAATTTCGAATAAATCGGAAGTAACAGAAGCAAGAATAAAAACTTACAAACAAGGTGGACATCTCCCTAGTTTACTTGAACTTCTGACAGAAAATTCATTTGTCAGTCGTTCGATAAAAGACACCTTATTTAAGGACGAAGAAAGTCTGTTTATTACTCAAAATGATACATCGGGAATTGTATACGAACTCTTCGTCCAAAAAGAACAAAACACTCCAACGTTTCTACGAATTATTTCAAACCCAACGCAGCCATTTATTGAGGAATTTACCTACACCAATTTCGAAGAAGTGGACACAAGCATTGTTGTGGATGCAAATTTATCAGCAGGAAACACAGAGGTAAAACGAATCGCCAAAGGTGATACCATTCCAGATTTGAATTTGCAATTTTTGAGCGGCGAAGACTTCTGCCTTGCCTCACAAAAAGGGAAATTTACAATTCTTTGCCTGTCGATGATTAATTGTGGTCCGTGCCAAATGGCTGTAAAAGACATTAAAAAGATGTATTCCTACTATGCTGATTTAGACAAGTTTAACTTTTTAGCGTTTTATCCGGTAGACGCCAAAGAAAAATTAGAAAAATATGTAAAAGCAAAAGACATTGATTATCCGGTAATTTACAATTCGAAGGAAGACCCCAAAGAATATGCTGCGGTTATCAATTCGGTTAAAACATCATTCCCTAGCTTTCTGCTATTAGACGACAACAACAAAATTGTGTGGATGCAAAGCGGATATGATTCAAAATTGATTCACAAAGTAGAAAAAGCGATCAAAAAATTCAGCAACTAATACCTTATTAATCATCCGATGTTTTAAAGTCCTTAGATGAACTTTTATAGCTCTTTATTCCTGACGGAGTTTGAAACTCTGTCAGGAATTTTAGTGTATAATATTTGTTATCTTGATTTTCTTTTTACCAAAAAATCATGCAAAAACTCTATTTCGAAACGGCAAATGAATGGGAAAAATGGCTCGCAATAAACCACAAAAAAGAACCGGAGCTGTGGCTGGTTTATTATAAAAAAAACACCGGGAAACCTTGTATTGCCTATGACGACTCGGTAAAAATTGCCCTTTGTTACGGCTGGATTGATGGTTTAGTGAATAGAATTGATGAAAAAAGATACGCCAGAAGATTTACACCCAGGAAAAAGAACAGTGTTTGGTCGGAATCGAATAAAAAACGAGTAGCGGAGCTTCTTAAAGCGGGAAAAATGAAAACTGCCGGAATGTGTTTGGTAGAGGCTGCCAAACAAAACGGAAAATGGAAAAGACTTGAAGAAAAAGCAGAAATTAACAATAAACTAACCGTAGCATTTAAAACTGAACTGAAGAAGAATCCAAAGGCAGGGGCTTTTTTCGATACCCTCACCCAGTCGCAGCAGAAACATTTTATTGTTTGGATAAACATGGCCAAACGCGATGCAACACGGGAGAAACGAATTTCGGAATCGATACAATTATTGTCTTCCGGAAAAAAATTGCGCTAAAACAAGAGGCTGCCCGAAATATCAGACAGCCTCTTTGATTTATACCGAAAAAATAATTCCTACCACCCCTCGTTTTGTTCGTAGTCATTCGAACATTTATCAATATGATCCTGAGGGATTGGCCTTAACAAGTGTTTCGATTCAATATTATCAACAGCATAATTCGAGCTGTTAGTAGCATTGCAGTATAGCTTAACCCTTTCAATCAAAGTACCTGTTCTTGTGAGATCCTGCCAGCGTTGCTGTTCGCCAAACAATTCGCGGGCGCGTTCTTCCAGAATAAAATCTAAGGTTACGTCAGTTTCTGAAATCAACATATCATCTTCGTAACCAGGCCATGCTGCACGTTTTCTAACTACATTTAACATATCGGCAGCCTCATCGTTTTCACCCAATTTAAAATGCGCCTCGGCCGCAATTAAATATGCTTCTGCCAGGCGCATTACAAAAAAGTCGCGTGTTCCGGCAGCATCGTTTTTATCGGCACGTGCCGGATCAAGAAATTTACAGGTTGTGGGATATACTTTCTCTGAATATCCGGTATTTGCCTCACCATTGTTTCTTAAATCAGGCGTATAAATACGCATCGAATAATTATGTCTTGCGTCAACAAAATCCTGTGTTAGCGTTTTCTCTACCCGGTTTCCGTATTCATCAGCAACGTAATATTTTTCGCCAATATTAACCCCCGGAATAAAAATTGCAGTATCTCCAAAGGTCATGCCTTCGAGCATTGAACTTTCGTAATTTGCATTCCATACGTGGAAAAATCCGTTGTAGTAACGGGCGTCGTATTCACGATCCCACAACGAAAGCAAATAGGGTGTTGGAGCAAATCGCTTCCAGGGGCGGCCATATTCCACGGTACGTTGCATTCCCGGAAGTTTATCGTATTCCATTAAAAAATACAAGTGCATGCGGTTCCCATTTCCATTGGTTAAGGGATCGGTGGTGTTTTGCACACTCCAAACCACCTCGCTGTTCACCTGGTTATCAATATCCCAAAGATTGCCGTAATTGCTCAAAAGCGAATAATTTCCACTATTAATAACTGTTTCGGCATAAGAAATTGCTTCCTCAAAAGCATCAGAATCGCTGGCGTACCAGCCTAAATTCAGATAAACTTTTGCCAGGAGAAACTGGGCAGCTCCTTTTGTTGCTCTACCATAATCCGATTGCGACTCTGGCAAAATACTTATGGCATATTCCAAATCCGGAATAATTGCGGTGCTATAAATAACATCTCTCGATGTTTTGTTTGCTTCGGTTTCAACACCTACAGTTTCTTCCAAAGTTAAATGCACATCGCCGTACTGACGAATCAGGATGAAATAATACAATGCACGTAAAAATCGGGCTTCGGCTACCAATTCATCTTTAGTCGACTCATCAATATCGGCAATTTCCTCAGATCGGGTAACCACGGCGTTACACTGGTTAATTGCCAAATACATACTTTCCCATAAAGCCTCCACAAAACTTTCTGATGTGTCGAAATAATACTGGCTTAATGCTTTATGACTTCCATCGGAACCATTTGCAAACTCATCGGTTCCGAAAACCGTTAGCGAGTTACCGCATTCCTGCCCAAAATAACTGTCTTTTAAGTACGAATACGCAGCTTCTACTGCATCTTGTAAACCTTCCTCGGTGGTATAATACGAAGAAGAGCTAACATCAGATATCATTTCCTCTTCCAGGTAATTTTCGCACGATTGGAACGAAACACCCAAAATAAATATAAATAAAATTGATACTATTTTTTTCATCTTATTAAAATTGTTTGTTTTCTAAGGAATAAGATGGAACTCGCATGATTTTAATAAATCGCCTATGTGTGAATATTTCTCATGCTCGTTTCATCTTTTTTTCCTGATTTAAAATTAGAATGTTACGTTAACACCAAACATAAATGCCTTATTACTTGGGACATTCGTGGTAATCTCCCCATCATTATCTTCAGGGTCGTAGCCTTCATAATCGGAGAAGGTAAATGGCTGATCAGCCATAACATAAACCCTGGCATTTTCGATTCCCACCGAACTTACCCACTTGGAAGGAAGCGTGTAGCCAAGCGTAATATTCCGAACCTTAACAAAGGTTCCATCGAAATAAGCAGCAGAAGACGAATAGCGAGGACTTTCCTGATTCTGATTTGGACGAGGATAAGCGTTGGTTGGGTTACTCTCAGTCCAATAATCAACATCTAAGTTGTTATACCGGCCAAACAAGGTATTAAAGCCTTTGTGAAAGTTGCTATATATTTTCGAGCCATAACGGGTATAAACAAAAAACGAAAAGTCGAAATTTTTATATTCCATGCGGCTGGTAAATCCCATACTCCAATCCGGAACATCGGAACCTAATAATATCCTATCGTCGGAATCAATATCCCCGTCCTCATCCTGGTCTTTCACTTTAATTTCGCCAGGAGTAAATCCATAACTATCGGCCAGTGTTTCTTCATCCGACTGCCAGATTCCAATTTTCTCGTAGTCGTAAAAAACAGTAATTGGTTCGCCAATAAACCACTCATTACCTTCATCGTCAACTTTACCTCCGTACAGTTCCACAATTTCCTCTTTGTTGGCAAACCAGTTAATATCTACGCTCCAATTAAATCCATCAGGATTATCAATCACAACTGTGCTCAGATTCAATTCAACACCTGTATTTCGGGTAGCTCCAATATTTTCGATAACACTGGTGTACCCCGATGTTGGAGGCAATTGACGTTCCATCAACAAATCGGTTGTATTGGCAATATAAAAATCGAGCGAACCTGAAATTCGGCCTTCATACAAACCAAAATCGATTCCGGCGTCAAAAGTGGCAGTACTTTCCCATTTCAAATCCGGATTTGGGATATCATTAAGGGCATAGCCATAGGCAGCTGTTTCGTCCCAGGCATAGTCGGTTTGAGTTAAAGCCCCCAAAGTTGCATACGCATCAATAGCTGTATTACCGGTTACACCATAACTTGTTCTTAGTTTTAGGTTAGCCAACCAGGGAATATCCTGCATCCAGGGTTCGTTAATAATTCTCCAACCAATTGCTGCAGAAGGGAAGTAACCCCATTTATTGTCGTTGGACAGCCGCGATGATCCATCAGCGCGGAGTGTAGCTTGTACTAAATATTTGCCATCGTAGTCGTAATTTAACCTACCCATAAACGAGGCAAGTTGCCACTCTTCCAACTGGCTTTCTACACCTTCTACCGTACTTCCGGTGTCCATGTTGTACCAAAGCTGCGTTTCGTAAGGCAAGTCGCTTACCTCGCTGCGATAGAATTCTTCGGTGTAATCCTGAATCGATTGCATAACCGTAAAATCGAACTGGTGCTTATCATTAATGTTCCGGGTGTATGTTAAAATATTTTCAACAGTAGTAGTAAATTTACTGGTTTGTTCATACAGAGCATCCGGCACACCACCTAAAATTGCTCCGGTGTAAGTACTCCGAAAACGTCCTCGTCGTTGTTCCCTGCTGTCAACTCCAACGTTTAGGCGGTATTTAAAATACTTTAAGAAAGTAGCTTCGGCATAAACAGCAGAAAAAACACGGTTAACCTTATACTCATCTTTATAATTATCCGGGTCAATATCGAACAATGGGTTTGCCAGCAATCCATCTGATGTGGGGAAAAACACCAATTCGCCGGTTTCCAAATCGTAACATTCGCCCAGTGGAGAATTCCGTAAGGCACTGCTAATTGCATTAGTTGTACCCACATTTTGAATGCTCCGGCTGAGAGTTGTAGAGGTTCCAACCTTTAACCAGTCACTAACCTGATGGTCTAAATTAATGCGGGTGGTATAACGGGTATAATCCATATTTTTGATGGTTCCCTGCTCGTCGAAATATCCCATTGACAAGGCGAATTGAGTTTTTTTATTTCCTCCCGAGAAGCTCAGTTGGTGGTCGGTTTTGTATCCGTTATCAAAAATCATATCCGGATAATCGTACCAAAGGCCATTCTCCAGATTTTCCAGTTGAACAGCGTCGAATAAAGTCTCGTCGCTGGTATAAGAATCAGTTGCACGATAAGCCTCTCTTCTGTATTCAGCAAATTCTTCCCCATCAAACATGTCAACCATACGGCTAACCTGAGTAACGCCATAATAACTATTGTACGAAACACTGGAACGACCGGAGGAATTTCCTCTCTGTGTACTAACAATGATTACACCATTTGCACCTCTCGAGCCATAAATAGCACAAGAAGCGGCATCTTTCAGTATTTCAATCGATATAATATCATTCGGGTTGATATCGTTTATCCCTCCTTCCAGAGGAATACCATCCACCACGTAAAGCGGATCGTTGGTTGCACTAAACGAGCGCCTTCCGCGAACCCTTACCGTTGGTGTGGCACCGGGCTGTCCGCTACTTTGAGTAATGTCGACACCGGTGGCTTTCCCCTGCATTTTTTCAACCATACTGGTTCCTGGCCGTTCTTTAAGGTCTTCGGCTTTTACTGAAACAATAGAACCCGTTAAATCCGATTTCTTCTGAGTACCATATCCAACAACGATGACTTCATCAAGCCCAACATTGTCCGCTTCTAAAACAACGTTAAAGGTGCGCTCATCGCCAATCTCAACTTTTTGAGACTTCATTCCGATATAACTAAACACCAATACTTTAGAATTAACAGGACACGCAAAAGAGAATTTACCGTCCAAATCGGTAATTACCCCAATAGTGGTTCCTTGAACAACTACGGTTACTCCGGGTAAAGGCGCACTATCGGTTCCGGTAACTTTCCCCGATACTGTTTTATCCTGAGCGTAAGCCCCACATTGTGCAATTAAAAAAATTGCAATCAAAAATAGTTTTGCGAAATGCACAAACCGCATTCCAGGCAAAAGATTTTTCATTTTGCTTTTCATCATAAGTTAATTTGTTTAATGATTTGAATTAATTATTAGGTAGGTATAAGTTTATTTTTTTGCCAAAAAACATAAGGGTAGATTTATTCATAGGCAATATTTTAGTTCGTTGCAGTTAGTCAACCTAAGGCTCACTATCCGGTTTGTTTTTGTTTAGTTTATAGTAAAAAGTGGTTGTGTCGTTAACGTTAACGAGCGATTAAAATTAGATTGATAAAAAATAATATGAAAAATTAATATTATGTTATAAAGCACAGGTGGGTAATCTTCTGAAATCCGAATCCGACAAAAATCCCAAAACATTCTTGTTTCAGAAGAAATAGTATACAAAACAATTAACTGCTTCGCAGCTCCGGGTAATGCCACAAAAAAAAGGCTGGTTCAACAACCAGCCTTTTTCAATCAACCTAAACCTAAACTAAACCAAAAACCAAATCACCTTAAGTGGTGAATAAATCTTTTGAATAAGATTTGTACTAGTGAAACGTAGGAGAGCCTAAAAGGTTTACCAAATTGTTGATTTTTTTATTTTTCTTTTCGCAATAAGAACTCAATAGGAAGATGCAGCCTCTTTTTCCAGGCATTTTCGGAATGGTTCTCTCCCACAAATTTTTGGGTTATCCAATTTGTTTTATCGTAACCTTTTGCGTTCATTATTTCATCTGTCATATTCTGGAATGGCTCGTAATATTCATCAAGCGTTTCCGTGCCAAAGTCGAAGTATATTTTATGTGTTTTCGGCTCCGGCAGGTTTTCATTCATGTAATCCATAAACATTGCGGGGACAGGATTATTTTCAGTTTCGAAAGTACCCAGCCAGTGTGTTGAAAGGCAAGCTGCACCACTAAAAATTTCTGGATATTCAGAAATAGCATACATAGAAATCAAACCTCCCATACTTGAGCCGGCTACGAACGTTTCTTCTCTTTTTGTTGAATACTTTTTATCAATAAATGGTTTTAATTCTTCAACCAAAAATTTCAGGTAATTATCCGATTGTACCTTTGCAGGAAAAAGCTCCTTTTGATTCAGTAATGAATCGCGATAAGCTTTGTTAAGCAATTCGAAAGGCTTTTGTGGGAAATATTCAGGGTGACGTAATTCGGTGTTCCAAATGCCCACCACAATGGTTTCGCGAATTGTTCCGTTTTTCAACAATGCTCCCATTGTATCATCAACTCCCCAGTCTTGTTTGTTCCAGGTTGTTGTTGAATCGAAAAGCATTTGCCCGTCGTGCATATACAAAACCGAATATTTATTCTTTTTAGAATATCCATCTGGCAGCCAAACATCAACATTGCGGGCTTTTACAAACTCCGATTCAAAGTTCTCAATCCGCTCTACTCTTCCGCTTGAAACGTTTACTGCCGATTCTATTTGTGAATTTTCTGTACAGCTTGAAATAAGCGCCATTAAAATTATTAAGTAAAGTATTTTTTTCATATACCGGTTTTCAATTTTGCTTAACATCTCTTTATAAGCAAATTAAATATGTATTATCGTTGTGCTTCAGCCAACGGTTAAAATATTGAGTTTTTATTGTTTAGGAATTGCGGGGCCGACGGCCCCGCAATTCCTTTGTTGCTGAACTTTACAATACATCGTTGGTTAAAGCACAACGGCAATGGATAAAATCAAACACAAATAGCAGTCGCCACACTATGAGTTGCGACAGATAGTAGGGTGACCACTTACGATGATATTATTCTATTTTTAAAATAAACGACTGCAAACCATCCAATTCCAAATCAACCGAGCCAACTCGATCTTTAACAAGTAGTTCCATCTTCTTTCCAGCTGAAAGCTCATCGATTAAATCATACGAACCATCTTTTAAGCCAATCGCCTGAATAGTTCCAGTATCAAGTTTCAACTGAAATCTTTGTGCCTGTTCTTCAAAATTGCTCACAACAATTAATCGATCTTCACCATTCCAGCGCACAAACGAAAACACTTTATCGTTGTAGTTTTCCGTGTTTTTGCGGTTGTAGGAATGAATTTCCTGATACTCACCCATTAATGCTGAAGATTTTGCAGAAAAACTCAGCAAGGTTTTGTAAAAGACATTCAGTTCCTTTTCGGCAGCTGTTGATTGTCCGCCATCAAATTTACCATTGTTCATCCAGCGCTGATGGGCGGGCACTCCACAATAGTCAAAAATCGAGGTGCGGGTTTCATCTCCAAAACCCATGTCGCCGTCACCGGGCTCGCCAACATTTTGCCCAAAATATAGCATAGTTGGCGATGTGCTTAAGCAAGTTGAAACCACCATTGCTGGCTTCCCTTTTTCAGCAGAGCCTGCAAAACCCTTGCTGGCCAATCGTTGTTCATCGTGATTTTCCAAAAAATGAAGCATATGCGATTCAATGTCGGCTAAGCTATCATAAATTGCAGGCAAGTTATCGGTGCTGCCATGGCCCTGCACAATACGCTTCAGCGTGTCGTAAAGTTGCACTTTGTCGTAGAGGAAATCCATCTTTCCCTTGCGAATATAATCACGATATAAGTTTGGATTATATACCTCAGCTAAAAGGAAAACCTCCGGATTTTTCATTTTCAAGGCTGAATTCATGTAACTCCAGAATTCCACAGGCACCATTTCGGCCATATCATAGCGAAATCCATCAACGCCTTTACCCATCCAATACAAAGTAATATCCAGAAATTTCTCCCATGAATCGGGTACATCTTTATCTTTCCAGAAACTGAAATGAGCTTCGTAATCCTTCTTCTCAAAGCCTACGGGTAAGGTATCGAAATCGTAAGAGCCATCGGGTTTTACCCCATAATTTACTTTTACCGTTTCGTACCAATCGTAAAAATGTGGTTGAGCCAGGCGCGAACCATTGCCCGTCCATTTTGCCGGATTTTCATCAAATTCTTCATCAACCAGTACATGCTTTTCGCCACCAAGAGGCAGGTAACCGTTCAAACTCTCCGGAACTTGAAAAGCTTCCCCGGGGATGTAGTAAAAATTATTATCGCGTTTATATTCTACTGATTTATCGTCGTTCTCTCCAAAATCAGCAACACCTTCAGGTTTCGAAACCGATTGATAATTCCGGGCTACGTGATTGGGAACAATATCGATAATCACCTTCATTCCGTGCTTGTGGGTGCGCGCAATCAGGGCTTCGAATTCTTCGAGGCGTTTGGCAGGATCTTCGGCCAAATCGGGATCTACATTGTAGTAATCTTTTACCGCATACGGCGACCCGGCCCGGCCTTTTACCACATCGGGATCGTCGTTCGAAATACCATAAGCTGAATAATCGGTTATTACGCAATGGTGCGGTACGCCGGTGTACCAAATATGCGTAATCCCCATCGACTTAAGCTCTTCCAGGGCGCTGTCGGTAAAATCGTTGAACTTACCCACCCCATTGTCATCGATAGTTCCCCAGGGTTTATTGGTGGTATTTGTATTGCCAAACAAACGGGTAAAAACCTGGTAAACCACAAATTTACCCTGAGGACTTTCAGGCTGAACAGGTTCCTTCTTCAGCGTGGGCTGGCAGGAAAAAAGCGCCAAGATAAAAATTGAAATGGAAGCAATATTTTTCATCTTATTAAAATTGTTTGTTTTCTATGGAATAAGATGGAACTCGCATGATTTTAAGAAATCGCCTATGTGTGAATATTTCTCTCATGTTCGTTTCATTCGTTTAAAATTGTTTATTTTCAGTGGTAACTCATGGAACCCGCTTTTAATCATCCTCCTGTATGAAAATGAAGTTTACATGCTCGTTTCACTGGTTGTATGATTTGATGAGTGTGCAGCGCATGATTTGAGCCCTTTTCACAAACCACTTGTGGATGCTCTTTTCCTTCTTATTAATTGAAGACCCGGGGGCGCTGCCCCGGGCTAGTGTTGTTTCGCCCCCACTCAGGGCTATTTCTTATTTACCTAACTCAACAATTACTGCTGATTTTGCAGGTACTACAACTTCCGAAATATCAGAAATCGTTCTTCCGGAAATAATTTCTTTACCTGAGGAGTATCCGGAAATTACTTCTTCAAAACGATCGGTTTTAATGGTCTTGTCTTCTTCATTTTTATTCAGAATCACCATTACAGCCTCATCATCATTGTAGCGAAAAAAAGTGTAAGTTGCATCTTCCGGAACAAAATGCATTAGTTTTCCATGATGAATAACCCCAGCTGTTTTCCTCCAGTTTTGAATTTTTGCCACATAACTTCGCATATCTTTGGCTTGGTCGCTCATTCCCTCACCGGTAAATGCATTTATCTTGTCGCCTTCCCATCCTCCGGGGTAATCGGCACGAATGTCGCCATGTTCGCTTCCGTCGTGACGCATAAGTATTTCAGTTCCATAGTAGATTTGAGGAATTCCGCGGGTTGTTAGAAAAAAAGCCACCCCCATTTTCAGCAAATCAACATCTTCGCCTACCTGCACATAAAAGCGCGACATATCGTGGTTATCGGGGAAAATAGTCAGATTTTCAGGATGAGGGTATTGAAAGTCGTTCGAAATGGCTTCGTAAATCTGTATTAAGCCTCCTCCCCAGCTTTCTTCATTTCTCAATCCTTCGGAAACGGCACTTTGCAGGGGAAAGTCCATCATACTCGGCGCATAATTTTTATAACCGTCGGCATTGTATTTTCCCAACTGCCAATACGAAACAATAGCTGGATTCAGACTCCATTCCTCGCCAACAATGTTAAAATCAGGATATTCTACGAGTAATTCTTTTGTCCATTCTGCCATCATGTTTTTATCGGGATAAGGCCAGGTATCTTGTCTGATTCCCTCCAAACCAACATACTCTACCCACCAAATACTGTTCTGAATAAGGTATTTTGCCAGGAAAGGATTTTTCTGATTCATATCGGGCATGGTAGGCACAAACCATCCATCAACCATTACGCTCACATCGGCTTGCGATGCATGTGGGTCTTGATTAACATTGCGTCGGTGATTGGTAATTTTTACGTCAGGATAATTGTTAATCCAGTCTTTCATAGGCATGTCGTGCATCCACCAGTGTTCCGATCCGCAGTGATTAAAGATCAAGTCCATAATCAGTTTCATTCCACGTTTATCGAGCTCTTCGTTCAGCTCGCGGTATTCGTCGTTGCTTCCATAGCGCCGGTCGACCTGATAAAAATCGGTACAAGCGTAACCATGATAAGAAGCTTCTGTCATGTCGTTTTCCAGCACGGGGTTCAGCCAAACTGCGGTAAACCCCATGTCTTTCAAATAATCTAAGGAGTTTATAATGCCCCGTAAATCGCCACCATGACGGCCATAATTGTAATCGCGATCGAGTCCCTCCTTCATGCCTTCTACTTCGTCGTTTGTGGAATCGCCATTTACAAAACGGTCGGGGGTAATCAGGTAGATCACATCCGACGAATTAAAGCCAACACGTTCAGAAGAGCTTTTTTCGCGCTCCCAAAGTTCGTATGAATAGGTATCAACTACTTTCTCCCCTTTTATAAACTGAATATCGAATTTACCAGGCTTTACATCTTTGGCAAGTTTTAAATCGACAAACAGGTAATTTGCATTTTCGACTTTGCTAACTGCTACCAGTTCCACTCCCGGATAGTTTATTGCAACATCAGCAGTGGAAATGCCTTCGCCATATACCAACAATTGAAGATCGTGCGATTTCATACCGGCCCACCAGTTTGGCGGCTCAACGCGTGCAACTTCTTGTGCTGCAACATTCAGCGTTGTAAAAATGATTAGTAGAGATATAAGTTTTTTCATCTTATTAAAATTGTTTGTTTTCTAAGGAATAAGATGGAACTCGCATGATTTTAATAAATCGCCTATGTATGAATATTTCTCATGCTCGTTTCATTGTTTTAGAATTGTTTGCTTACTTGCAATTAATACCAGAATCTTACATTCTGAATGAAAATAGCCTCAACCAGAGGACCAATTACTAACCTAAGTTCGACTATTAATTTTTAACTTCAGAATGACAGAAATCTGCAAAATCTGAAATAAAATTAGCTGAAACACAGACAAGGTTAGTAATCGAACCAAGGTTAATAGTTATTTTTTTTCAAATTTCATTGTAGCCTTCCCGGCAATTTTATGCTCAGTACCCCAAATAGTTACAGGAACTGTCACTTCAGAATGATTGATAACAATAAAATAAACCCCTTCCTTTTTCACTTCAAGGTGAGCTCCTCCAAAATCGATACGAAAGGAGTAAGACTTCCACGATTTCGGGAGAAAAGGATTAAACGTCAACTTTCCATCGGTTACACGCATTCCTCCAAAAGCCATTACAAACGACATCCAGGTGCCGCCCATGCTGGTAATATGAAGGCCATCCTCTGTATCGTTATTATAGTCGTCCAAATCCAAACGCGATGTACGAAGATACATTTCGTAGGCTTTTTCCTGGTAACCAATTTTGGCTGCCAAAATAGAATGAACACATGGCGAAAGCGACGATTCGTGAACAGTAAGAGGTTCATAAAAATCGAAATGTCGTTTTAATTCTTCTGTTGTAAAATTCTCCTGAAACAAGTACAAACTCTGCAAAGTATCGGCCTGTTTGATATATGGCGAGCGCAAAATCCTATCCCACGACCATTTTTGGTTAATGGGTAAATCTTCATCTTCAAGCTCAGCAACTGGTATCAAATCTTTATCAAGGAAACCATCCTGTTGCAGGTAAATACCACGCTCTTCATCTTGCGGAAAATACATTTTATCTACAATGTCAGACCATCGTGCCGTTTCGGTTAGCTCGTTGAACTTCCACTTTGTAACCATTTCTTCAAACAAATACGGAAATTCTTTTTTCAGATAATCAATAACTTCCAGCGTATACTTTAATGTCCATACCGCCATATTATTAGTATGAAAATTATTGTTTACGTTGTTTTCGTATTCGTTGGGGCCGGTAACCCCAAGCATTACATACTTTTGTTTGTGTGCCGACCAGTTTACACGTTGACTCCAGAAGCGACTTATTCCAAGAAGCACCTCAAACCCCTGTGGCGCAAGGTATTCCTTATCGCCGGTGTAGTTTATATAGTCGTAAATGGCATAAGCAATGGCACCATTACGGTGAATTTCTTCGAAAGTAATTTCCCACTCGTTGTGGCATTCTTCGCCGTTAATAGTTACCATAGGGTACAAAGCTGCACCATTTTTAAAGCCTAGTTTTTCCGCATTTTCGATGGCTTTTTCAAGATGTTTGCGACGGTAAACCAACAGGTTTTTCGAAACTTTTTGCGGCGCAGTACTGAGAAAAAAAGGCAAACAATAAGCTTCTGTATCCCAATAAGTTACCCCACCGTATTTTTCGCCGGTAAATCCTTTGGGGCCAATATTAAGTCTTTCATCTTCACCCGTATAAGTTTGGTTTAATTGAAAGATGTTAAAGCGAATTCCTTGTTGTGCAGCAGTATCTCCTTCAATTTTAATGTCACTGGTTTTCCATTTCTCGAGCCAATAATTTTTATGCGCGTCGAACAATGAATTGTAGCCGGTTTTCACAGCAAAACCGATGCCTGCTTTGGCTTTTTTAACAAGCTCTTCTTTTTTGTAATAAAGGGACGATACCGTTGACGAAAATTTTTCAACAACAATCTCATCGCCTTCAGTCACACTAACACCCTGCGAAGCTTCTATGTATTTCGTTCTGTCATTGTTTATAATTTCCGACTCTACTTTTTTACCTTTTTTTAGCAGCTGGAAACACATTCCGGTACAAACCTGAAATTTGGTTTTTAAGGTTTCAATGGTAAGGTAACCCTCTGCCCCATTAATCGTACGCGAAACTTCCACCCAAAATTTTTCGTCGTAATTTGAATCTTCGTTTTCCACGTCGCCATCGAGGTAAGGAGTTACCCTGATTTGGCCCGAAAAATTTAGCGCTTTAACAGAGTAGCGAATTGCTCCAATTTCGGTTGCAGCATTACTTACAAATCGTTGCGAACGAACTTCTACCTGGTTCCCGTTTTGCAATTCAGCCACAAAGCTTCGCGACAGCAAACCATGTTGCATGTCGAGTTCACGATTGAACGACAGCACCTTTGCCATTGCCAGGTCAAGCTCTTCTCCATTAATTTCAATACCAATACCAATCCAATTGGTTGAATTGATAATTTTAGCAAAGTACTCGGGATATCCGTTTTTCCACCAACCCACCCGGGTTTTATCGGGATAATAAATTCCGGCCACGTAGGTTCCATTTAAGGTGTCGCCCGAATACTTTTCCTCGAAATTAGCACGTTGGCCCATTTTTCCGTTTCCAATACTAAAAATACTTTCAGAAATGCGGTTGAGTTCAGGCTGAAAGCCCTCTTCAATTATCTTCCAATCGTGATGAATTATGTAATTCTTCATCTTTTCTAATCTTAAGTCGTTTTTAATTTGCGGTTTTATCGTCAACATCAGTCACTCTTGATACCAAAGCTGCAGCAATCAGAAATGAAACTCCACTGGCCACAATGGCAAATATCGGTTTTCCGTCGTAAAAATATTTTACAACAGGGCCTCCAATAAGAGCATTAATAATTTGAGGCAGCACAATAAAGAAGTTAAAGATACCCATGTAAACACCCATTTTTTTAGGAGGAATTGAGCCTGCTAAAATTGCATAAGGCATAGCAAGAATACTTGCCCATGCTATTCCAATGGCCACCATAGAAAGAATCAGCCAATTTTCGTTTGGCATAAAATATACCGAAATCAAACCTAGTCCTCCAACAATAAGTGAAATAGCATGGGTACGCTTGCGCCCCATTTTATAGGCAATAGCCGGTAGAAAAAAGGCAAAAACAGCTGAAACAGCATTATAAACTCCAAACAAAATACCTACCCAATCGCCGGCATTCTGATACACAACGCTATGGGTATCGTTAAGTGGCAAATGATAAATATGATTTGCAATAGCCGGAGTAGTAAACACCCACATACCGAACAAGCCAAACCACGAAAAAAACTGCACACCGCTTAACTGGCGCATCGTTTTAGGCATTTTAGCAAAATCGGAAAAGATATTCAGCAAACTTGAACTTTCTTCTTCTGTTTCTTCTTCTTCACCTGCAAATTCCCGTAACTGTTCAGGAGTATATTCCTTTGTCCAAATAACCGTTACCAAAATACTTAATACCAAAATAGCTGCCCCAATAACGAAAGAAAAAAGCAGGTTTAAGGGAACCGTGCCTTCGGCCGCCTGATTACTTATTCCAAACCAGTTAGTAAGTGCGTAAGGTAACCACGAGCCAACCACGGCACCAATGCCAATTAGTACGGTTTGAATACTAAACCCCAGTGTTCGCTGGTCGGCAGGAAGCATATCGGCCACAAGAGCCCGAAAAGGCTCCATGGCGATGTTAAAAGATGCATCCATTATCATTAGCATTCCGGCACCTACCCATAGGGCAGGCATAAAAGCCGTAAACATATCGGCATTGGGCATCAGCACTAATCCACACGAAGCCAGCAAAGCCCCGGTTAAAAAATAGGGTCTTCGCCGACCTAAGCGTGTCCAGGTTCGGTCGCTGTAGTGCCCGATAATAGGCTGAACAATCAGGCCCGTTAACGGTGCTACAATCCAAAACCAGGAGAGCTCGTGAATATCGGCCCCAAAAATCTGAAGAATTCTACTCGCATTGGCATTTTGAAGTGCAAAGCCCATTTGAATTCCAAGAAATCCAAAGCTCATGTTCCAAATCTGCCAAAAACTTAGCGTAGCTTTTTTGCGCATAACAACTGTTTTAATTTATAGTTACGCTGTAAAATATACAATATGAAATTACAGCAAAAAGAACATTGCTGTTAAATACAATCCAAATATGAAATATTGATTTTTGCCTGCGCAAATATACAGAAGAAATACAATGAATTCAAAATGGCACAAGCTGCAAACTATGGAAAATGGGCGAGTTACAGGAAAAAATACAGTTTCAAACGTTTGCGGAAAGTGAAAATATATTTTATAACATGTTTCTATTTACAACATGACCAGAAATCACTGTCTTGGAAGAACCGATACTCTCTTCGATTCCCGTCCCCCGGTTATCCGGCTTACCGCTTCTTTCTATAATAATGACGACCCGCGAACAATTAAATTGGCATTCAGCACTTTAACCTCAAACGGATATTCATCGTCTTCCGAAGTAATGCGTTTTAGCAACATTTCGGTGGCAATAGTTCCCATTTCGTAGCCATGTTGGTCGACCGAAGTAAGGGTTGGATCGGTAATGCCCGAAAACCGACCGTCGGAAAATCCAACCACCGCAATCTCGTCTGGTATTTTGTATCCTTTTTTCTGAATGGTTTGCATAGCGCCAATGGCCGTAAGATCGTTAGTTGCAAAAACTCCATCGAACTTTTTCTTTTGGTTGATTAGTTTCATAATCGCCATCCGGGCTTTTTCAAATGAATCCGATTCAATTATCAATTCTTCGTCGACAGGAATTCCGGCTTCGTTTAAGGCTTTTAAGTAACCATCCTTCCGTTTCTGACCAATTAACAACGACAATGGTCCGCCCAAATGAGCTATTCTTGTCCGCCCGCTATCGATTAAATGACGCGTTGCCCGGTAAGAGGCATCAAAATCGTCGATAATTACCTGGTCTACCAACAAATCCGGCACCACACGATCGTAACAAACCATTGGAATATTGTTGGCACGCAAATTATGTAAATGCTTATAATCCTCTGTTTCTTTTGAAATGGAAACCAGAATCCCATCGACACGGTTCGCTAACAAAGTTTTTGCGTTGGCAACTTCGCGCTCGTACCTTTCGTTCGACTGGCATATAATTACGTTAAATCCGGCGTCATAAGCCACATCTTCAATACCACTAATAACTAAAGAAAAGAAATAGTGAACAATTTCAGGAATAATTACCCCAATAGTATTACTGCGTTGTTGCTTTAAACTTAACGCCACCGCATTGGGCTGGTAATTCAACTTCTTTGCCAATTCCTGAACAGCTCTTTTTGTTTCCACACTTATATCGGGATGATCTTTTAAAGCCCGCGAAACGGTTGATGCCGAAATATTTAGTTCGCGCGCCAAATCTTTTATGGTAACTAATCCACTCTTCATAATGCTCCGGAAAAATATCTTATGGGTTCAATAAAATGGTTTTGGTTTTTTTTTGACCTATTACAAATGTAAGCATTTCGGCGAAAATGCTGCTATTATTTCCTATTCTGAAACGAACAATCAGCAACCACCTGTTTTATAACATGTTGGGTGCAAACGACTCCGCAAACGTTTGCATTACTCAAGCTGTTAAAAAACGTAAAATTATCTTAATAATTATTATACATTCGGTTATTGAATTTTGTTTTTGTTGAATACAAACCAATTGTAATACATTGACTTTTTGCCACTTAGTTAAAACATTTAACTAAAACAAATGACATTAATTAACTAATAACATTTAAAATGAGGATTATTTGTAAAAACCTTAAAGTTGTCTTGTTTTTGGTTGCCCTGCTCAGCTACAGCATGAGTTATGCGCAGGTAAAAACAATAACAGGTAAAGTTACCGATTCCGCCACTGGCGAACCTTTACCTGGTGTTACTATCGTAGTTCAAGGAACTACAAAAGGAACTATTACTAATTTTGAAGGAGATTACACCATTAATGCAGAACAAGACCAAACGCTTGTTTTTTCTTTTATTGGTTACACTCCACAGGAAACAATAATTGGAAGTAGCAACACTTATAACGTGCAGCTTGCCCAGTCGATGGAAAATCTGGAAGAAGTTGTTGTTATTGGCTATGGACAAGTAAAAAAAGAAGATGCAACCGGTTCGGTTACTGCTGTAAGTTCTGAGGATTTCAACAAAGGAAACATTACCTCGGCTCAGGATTTACTGGTAGGTAAAGCTTCGGGGGTTGTAATTACCTCTTCCAACGGTGCTCCGGGAGCAAGTTCAACCATCCGTATTCGCGGAAGTGCATCGCTAAACGCTTCGAACGACCCTTTAATTATTATCGATGGTATTCCAATATCAAACGACAATGTGTCGGGTAGTGCAAACTTCTTATCGTTTGTAAACCCGAACGACATTGAATCGATGAGTGTATTGAAAGATGCGTCAGCTTCTGCCATTTATGGTTCGCGTGCTTCAAACGGTGTAATTATTATTACTACCAAAAAAGGAAAGGCCGGAAGACCAATGCAAATCAGTGCCGACATAAAAACATCCATTTCAACACCTATAGAATTTGTTGATGTATACTCGGGCGATGAAATAAGACAAATCGCTTACGATAAACCTGACCTTTATTCAGAAGAAACTTACGACTTACTTTGGAGCGAAAACACCAACTGGCAAGACCAAATCTTCCAAACAGCCGTTTCGCAGGAAAACAACATTAGTATTTCGGGAGCTTTAAAAGATATTCCATACCGGGCATCAATGGGGTTCACTAATCAAGATGGTATTCTAAAAAATACATCGATGAAAAGGCTAACCGGATCGGTAAGCGTTGACCCAATTTTAATGGACGGAGACTTAAGAGTTAACCTGAATGTGAAAGGAATGACCACCGACAATAACTTTGGTGACACCGATGCCATTAGCTCAGCCATTAGCATGGACCCAACCAAGCCAATTTACGATGCTACACAAACCGGTTCGGCTGGTTATTTCCAGTGGGCCAATTATGGTGCCAGCCTTGGTACATCAAACCCGGTAGAACAGTTAATGGCCGTTGATAACAAATCGGAAGTAAACCGTGTTGTGGCAAACGCACAGTTCGATTATAAAATTCCGGTTTTGGAAGGCTTGCATGCCAATTTAAACCTGGCCACCGACTACTCGAAAGGTGAAGGACACAACATCCGTCCGGTTACATCGCCTACAACATTAACAGGCGACCGTAACGGGAGTAATAATACCTATGATGCCACCTTTAAAAACAACCTGTTGGAATTCTATCTAAATTATAAAAAAGACCTAGAAGGGATTAACAGTACATTAGATGCAACGGCTGGTTACTCTTGGCAACATTTCTCAGAAGAAACTTATAGTTTCACAACCAGTATAGGCGAAGACAGTATGAATGATTCAGAATCTGAATCATTTACTGAAAACTTCCTGGTTTCTTTCTTTGGCCGTATAAATTATACCTTAGCCAACAAGTACCTGCTTACTTTCACTATACGTGATGATGGATCTTCGCGCTTCATAAACGACAACAAATGGGGACTCTTCCCTTCGGCTGCTTTTGCATGGAAAATAAAAGATGAAAACTTTCTGAAAGACATAGATGCCATCTCTAGTTTAAAACTTCGTTTGGGCTGGGGTGTTACCGGTCAGCAGGATCTAGGTGAAGATTATCCGGCACAAGCCACTTACGTTCAATCTTCAATAGGTTCGTACTACCAAATTAATGGAGAATATATTCCAACCTTGCGCCCTGATGCTTACGACCCTGATATTAAATGGGAAGAAACAACAACCTACAACGCTGGTCTTGACTTCGGTATTTTCAACGAAAGACTTTCAGGAGCTCTGGATGTTTACTTCCGTGAAACCATAGATCTTTTGAATACAGTTACCATTCCAACCGGAAGTAACTTTTCGAATACCCTGCTTACAAACGTAGGTAGCCTCGAAAACAAAGGGATTGAACTTTCGTTAGACTGGAAGACCATTTCGCAAAAAGACATGTCGCTGAACATTGGGTTTAACATTTCGTATAACAAAACTGAAATTACCAAACTCAACCTGAGCGACGACCCCGACTATCAGGTGCTTTATGGCGATGCATTTACCGGGCAAAAACAAGTTACCATGGTTGGCTACGCTCCATACTCGTTCTTTGTAAACAAGCAAATTTACTATGCCGACGGAACTCCCATTGAAGGAATGTATGAAGACCTTTCTGGTTTAGGTGGTAGCGTTAATGGAGACAACGACGATAAATACATTTACCACGACCCAACCGCCGATCTATTAATGGGTCTATCAGCCAGTTTCCGTTACAAAGACTTCGATGCTTCATTTTCATCACGTATAAGCATTGGCAACTACGTATACAACCAAGTGGCAGCAGGCTCATCGTACGACCAGATGTATCAAATTGGTTACTGGAAAAACATGCCGAAGTACCTGGATGACACACAATTTGTGACACGCCAGTTTACAAGCGACTATTTTGTAAGCAATGCATCGTTCTTTAAAATGGATAACATAAGCCTGGGGTATACTTATCAGGAAATGAAAGGACGAATGATTCCTCGCATCAGTTTTTCAGTACAAAATGTATTTACAATTACCAATTACGACGGTCTCGATCCTGAAGTCGATGGAGGTATAGATAACAATTTCTACCCACGTCCACGTACATTCATGATAGGAATTGGCTTCACTTACTAACCTTTAAAAGAATTTAAAATGAATAAGTTAAAATCAATTTTCATTATATTTCTATCAGCATTGGCTCTAACTGCATGTGTTGATGACTTAGACGTTACCCCAGACGACCCGGATGTAATTATGGCAGGTAACCTTGACGACGACCCGGATTACATTGACCAGGTAATGGCAAAAGTTTATGCCAGCTTTATCATTGCCGGGCAAGGCGATAACGGAGGTGCTGACATAGATGCCTCTGACGAGAACTTCTTTACTACAATGAGGGCACTTTGGAACCTCCAGGAAATTACTACTGACGAAGCCATTTGCGCTTGGGGCGATGTGGGTATTTCAGATTTGAATACACAGACCTGGAGTGCAAGTAATGCATTCCTTACTGCTCTTTACCAACGTTTGGGTTTAAGTATTACTTATGCCAACGACCTGATTAACCTGGTTAAAGACAGCGACGATGCAACCAAACAACAATACTATGCCGAAGCACGCTTTTTAAGGGCATTGGCTTACTATTGGTTTATGGATTTATTTGCTAATCCACCTTTTACCACAGAAGACGACGGTGTGGGTAAATTCTACCCTGAACAAATTCAACGCGCCGACTTGTTCGACTACATTGTTTCCGAGTTGAAAGACATTGAAACCACACTTCCCGACCCCGGAAATTCGTATCCGCAAGCCGACAAAGGTGCTGCATGGATGCTTTTGGCAAGAGTTTATCTGAATGCTGAAGTGTACACCGGAACTGCAATGTGGACTGAGTGTAAAGAATATTGCGACAAAGTAATCAATAGCGGAGCTTACTCTCTAAACGCTGATTATCGCCATAACTTTACTGCCAATAACGATTATACCAGCAACCCTGAAATGATTTTCGCCTGGGAACAGGACGGAATGTACGTGCAGGGCTATGTGGGAACTACATTCATTATTGAATCGAGCAGCGATGCCACTTACATTAGGGCTGAAGACTACCACGGCTTAACATCGAATACCAACTGGAATGGTAACCGTGCTCGTAAAGATTTTATGAATATTTTGGTGGATACTGCAGCTACCTATCCTAATGGTATTGATATGACAGACCTTCACTTCTCGCAGTGTCCCGATCAGCGTGTATACCTGAAAATGAAGAAAAGCTTCGATATCCCAAGTGCCTCATCGAGCGGCGATTACGGAATTGGCGTTTATAAATTTACCGCACTTAACGACGACGGAAGTTACAACGAACATCACAACGAAGCTTATGCTTGTACCGATTTTCCGGTATTCCGTTTAGCTGATGCTTATTTAATGCGAGCTGAGTCGAATTTCAACCTTAATAATACAAGTGATGCTGTTTCTGATATAAATATCATCAGAGAACGTGCTTACGGAAATACAGATGGCAACATTACTGCCGCTGAGCTTACTTCACAGTTCATTCTCGACGAACGTGCCCGCGAATTCTACTATGAGGCACAGCGCCGTACCGACCTTGTTCGTTTTGGACAGTTTACTGGTGGCGATTACCTATGGCAATGGAAAGGCGGAGTTTTTGAAGGTTCTTCAACAAGTAGTTACCTCGATATTTTTCCAATTCCAAGCGACGAAGTATCTGCCAATCCTAACATTCAACAAAACACCGGTTATTAATAGTTAAAGCATTTAAAAATGAAAAAATTAATATATATAACTTTCGTTGGACTGCTGGGACTGCTTTATTCTTGCGAAAATGATGGAACCCTGATATACATCGCAGATAACCCAGCTGCTCCAGAAATTGTTACTATGCCCAATTTAACGTTGGAGCGAAACAATGCATCAGATTCTCTGGAATTTGTAATTTCTGATGTTGATCCCGGATTTGTGGCTTCCGCCAAATATTTTTTAGAAGCCTGTGCCACAGGTGATGATTTTACAGATGTCACTTCTATTGCCAGTCAGGATGTTGGAGGATCATTTAAAATGACAGTAGCCAGCCTGAATTCCCTTTTACTAAGCGACTTCCCTTCCGATGAGGTTTCATCAATCGATTTTAGAGTTCGTGCCCGGCTGGTTGTTGATGCAGGAACCGGCGCTCCTGGAACTTCCGACGATACTTTCGAGTACATTTCCGAAACTCAAACAGCAAGCGTTACCCTTTACGGTCTTCCCAAACTTAATTTAATCGATTCAGGATTGGATCAATACATCGAATCATTACTTGGAAACGATGATTATTCAGGAATGGTAAAACTGGATGCAACAATGCCATTTACTCTTTACGATCCGGATGCTGCTGTATCATACGGCGGTAGTGGTGGAACGCTGAAGGTTAACGGCTCAGGCATAACTGCTGACGAGAGTGGATGGTACGAAATGTCAGCAAACACAAGCGACTTAACCTATAGCACCTCGGCTTATATGATTGGTCTGGTTGGTTCGGCTACTCCAAATGGCTGGGATACTCCTGACCAAAAAATGGATTACGATATAGAATCCGGAACATGGTACATTACCATCGACCTGGTGGATGGTGAAATAAAATTCCGCTTAAACGATGGTTGGGCATGGAACCTTGGTGGAACTGTGGACAACTTAACTCAAGGAGGCGATAACATTGCTGTTAGTGCAGGAAATTACACCATCACATTAACCATTAACAGCGACGATACCGGAACTTGTACAATCGTTAAAAACTAAAAAGACTTAAGAAAAATGAAAAATAAAATAGTTTACAGGTTTATGATTCTTATGGTTATGGCAGTGGCAATTTTCGCTGCCTGTACCAAAGAGATAGCAGACGTTAGGCTTGAACCGACATTGGCCACAGCCAACACTCTGAATATCACTTCTGAAGCGGCGACTATTGTTGGTTTTGTAATTGCCGAAGGAGATGGGTTTACTGAAAGGGGCGTTTGTTACAACACTTCTGAAAATCCTACTGTAGATAACAACGTAAAAGCCTATACTGATGACACATCCGAAGCTACATTCTATGTAACATTATCGGGTTTGGATTATGCAACCACCTACTATGCCCGTGCTTATGCTACTGGCGAAGCTGGTACTGTTTACGGCGAACAGGTAACCTTTACAACCAGTCCTGTTGTTCCGTTTCTTACTACGTCAGCAATTACCGACATTACCGGTAACTCGGCTATCGGTGGCGGCGAAGTAACCGGCAACGGCGGAGCAGAGGTTACAGTTTATGGTATTGTTTACGGAACGGAAGCAAATCCAACCACGGCTAACAACAAAACAGAGGATGGCGATGGTGTTGCAGCTTTCGAAAGTACACTTGCTGATTTAAGTGGCAATACAAAGTATTACGTTCGTGCTTATGCTACGAACAGTGCTGGTACAGGTTATGGCCCCGAAGTTTCGTTCACTACTTTGGTTGATTTAGCTAAAGTTACTACTACCGCGGTTACCGAAATAACAAAAACCACGGCTGTTTCGGGCGGCGAAGTTACCGATAATGGAGGTGCAGAAGTTACAGCCCGTGGTTTGGTTTGGGGCATGAACCCGGAACCTACAATTGCCGACAATATTATTGACGGAGGAGCAGGAACCGGAGCTTTTGTTAGCAACCTGGAAGAACTTGATAAATACACCACCTACTACGTACGTGCTTTTGCTACCAACAGCGCAGGTACTGCTTATGGCGACAACATCGAGTTTACAACCCTTCCCGACATTCTTACCTGGTATATCCCGGGCGATTATGTAGAAGCAAGTTATCCTGGTTCGGGATTAAGCAATTGGAGCCCCGAAAATTCGCCATATGTAATGAGTACCATCGACAATGGAAATAGTCTGGAAGGTTATGTTTACATGGCTAACGACAACAACCAATGGAAATTTGCCACCCAACCAAACTGGGACGGACCGAACTACGGCGACGATGGTTCAGGTAATTTAGATGCCAGTGCCGACAACATTAACTCAGCAAAAGGATTCTATAAACTGAATGCCGATGCAGCTACATTAACTTACACCGCAGTGGCTCAGGTATGGGGTGTTATTGGAAGCGCCTCTCCAATGGGATGGGACGACGAAACACAACTTACATACAGTCCGGAGCATGTAATGTGGACTGGTGGAATTCATCTTACAGCTGATGGTAATGAAATTAAATTCCGTGCAAACCACGACTGGAACTACAACTATGGTAGCGATGCTGCCGATGGTACACTTCAGGCAGGCGGTGCAAACATTGCGATTGATCTTGAAGCAGATTACGCGATATCGCTCGACTTCTCTACTCCAAACGAATATACATACAGTGTTAACCGCTGGGGTATTATTGGAGGAGCTACTCCGGATCCAACCTGGGGATCAGACTTCGATATGACCTGGGATGAAACAAACAAGGTATTTACAATTACCATTGATCTAACGGCTGGAGAATTTAAATTCAGAGCCAATGATGGTTGGGATGTCAACTACGGTGGAAGCTTAAATGCGCTCGAATCGGGAGGTGCCAACCTATCTGTTTCTGAAGATGGAAATTACACCATTACGCTTGATCCATGGGGATTGACAGCTACTGTGACTAAGAATTAATTCTGAACAATTATTTATATACAGAAACCTCTTCGATTTTTTGGAGGGGTTTCTGTTCTTAAACTAACAATCATGATTCGTATATTCTCCCTTTTAATAGCCTGTTTGATTGGCTCGAACCTTTCGGCACAAATAACCACTGTTCCGCAACTTCCCATTGCAGGAGAAGCAGTTACCATAACTTTCAACTCAGCAGAAGAAAGCCGTTTGGGTTATTTTACTGGCGATTTGTATGCCCATACCGGAGTTACCATCGAAGGAGTAGGACAATGGCAAAATGTAATTGGCGATTGGGGAGAGAACGACAAACAACCTCAACTTACCCACATAGGCAACGGAATTTACACGCTTGAAATTACACCCGACATAAACACCTTTTACAATGTGGCAGACGGCGAAAAAGTTACCCAACTGTGTTTTGTATTCCGGGCATCAACCAACAGTCCGCAAACTGCCGATTTATTTGTCGACGTGTACGAAGACGGCCTTGTTGTTAACATTACCTCTCCGGAAGAAAACACCATTGTTACAGCTTCTGACACACTTTCTATTTCAGCTAATGCCTCGATTGATGCAACTCTGAAATTATTTGTAAACGATTCGCTTTTAACAGAAATTACAGGCCAAACTATTTCAACAGAATACATTGTTGCTGAAGATGCTGATTTCTGGATTATTGCCGAAGCCACAGCCGATTCAACAGTACGCGATTCCTTATTAATTGCCGTTCGCCCTCCGGTTGTTGAAGAAAGCAAACCTACAGCCTATAAAAAAGGAATTAACTACACCTCCGAAACCTCGGCTGCCCTTGTTCTTTGGGCGCCTCTAAAAGAATTTGTTTACGTAATTGGCGATTTTAACAACTGGGAAGTGTCATCCGATTACCTCATGAAACAAGATGGTGATTATTTTTGGCTCGACATTACCGGACTCGAAGCCGGCGAAGAATATGCCTTTCAATACTACATTGACGCGCAAATAAAAATTGCCGATCCCTACACCGAAAAAACACTCGATCCCTGGAATGACGAATACATTAGCGACGATATCTACCCCAATTTAAAAGCTTACCCCGAAGGAAAAACAGAAAATATTGTGTCGGTATTACAAACCAACCAGGAAGAATATGAATGGGAAGTAACTGATTTTGAAATCCCGGAAAAAGAAAAAATGGTGATATACGAAATGCTTATCCGCGATTACACCGAAGAACACACCTATGCTTCTATAGTAGAAAAACTGGATTATTTGGAAGACCTGCGCATTAATGTTTTAGAGCTGATGCCAATAAACGAATTCGAAGGCAATAGCAGCTGGGGTTATAACCCGGCGTTTTACTTTGCCCCCGACAAATATTACGGCCCCAAAAACGACTTGAAAAAATTAATAGACGAATGCCACAAACGCGGAATAGCTGTGGTTATCGACATGGTTTTAAACCATAGCTACGGCCAAAGCCCATTGGTGCAAATGTATATGGACAACTGGGTTGTTACCGAAGAAAATCCGTGGTATAACGTTTCATCGCCAAACACCTCTTACTCGTGGGGATACGACTTTAATCATGAGTCGGAAGCTACCCAGGAGCTAGTGGACAGCGTTAACTCCTTTTGGCTGAACGAATACAAGGTTGACGGATTCCGTTTCGACTTTACCAAAGGCTTTACCAATACTGTGGGCGATGGTACGGCATATGACCAATCGCGCATAAATATTCTGAAACGAATGGCCAACGAAATTTGGGAACGGAAATCAGACGCTTTGGTTATTTTAGAACACTTTGCTACCAACACCGAAGAAACCCTTCTGGCCAATTACGGCATGATGCTTTGGGGCAACAAAAACTACGCATACGGACAAACAGCTATGGGCTACGGAGCCAGCCTATACGATGCTGTTGCCGAAAACAGAGGATGGAACGCCCCACACCTGGTGACCTACATGGAAAGCCACGACGAAGAACGCCTGATATACAAATGCCTAAACTATGGGTTATCGCTGGGAGATTACGATACACAAGAGCTTTCATTAGCCTTGGATAGGATTGCATTGAACGCTGTATTTTTCATTCCTTTACCCGGTCCGAAAATGATTTGGCAGTTTGAGGAACTGGGTTACGACTATTCGATTAACACCTGCGAAGACGGAGTGACCATTGACGATGGATGCCGCACCTCGCCCAAACCCATCCCCTGGAATTACATTAACGAAGATGATCGCACGGATTTATTCCAGATTTTGGCCAAACTAAACGAGCTAAAACAAAGTTACGATGAGTTTTCGCCAGATACTACGGCGTATAGTTTGTCGAACCAAACCAAGTGGTACAAACTCACCAAGAATGGCAAGCATGTTGTTGGTTTGGGAAATTTTGATGTTCAGGAAAATACCGTTAGTTTAACCTTCCCCGAAACCGGAAAATATTACGAATTTTTCAGTGGCGACTCTATCGAAATCTCTTCTGTAAGCCAAAGCATTGCTCTTGCTGCCGGAGAATACCGCTTGTATTCAACACGTAAGTTTAGCGAAGCCCGGGTAGTAACTGATATTGAAAGCATTTCTGTTGCCGAAAACAACATACGCATTTATCCCAATCCTGTGGTTAGTGTTCTGAATATTTCGGCAAAAGATGAAATAGATGCGATAAGAATTTATTCGCTAAACGGGCAACAGCTCTACTGCAATAACAACATTGCCAGCTCAGAAACAAAAATAAATACCAAAGCTTTCGCGCCGGGTGTGTACTTTATAAATATCGTCCAAAACAACCAGGCAATTACCCAAAAGGTGGTAATCCAATAAGCACTAACTCATTGGGTTCCCAAAAGTTCAACAGCCGTTATCTTTTAACAGATAACGGCTGTTTTATTACCAAAATTTCTGCTAAAACTAAAAATGATCAGCGGCTGATATTTACAACACTAAATTACCTGGTAATCATTGTTAATCTTTCGAAAAACCCTCTCCCTTTGCCTTTAATTTATCAATGTCGTTTACTGTAAAATCGCCATAAAACGAAACAATGAAACGATTCGATCCGGCATTATTGCTTTTCAAAAACACATGGCATTCGGAATATTTCTTTCTTTTGCCCAGTAACCAAATCTCAGCATCCTGCTCGTCGCTGTTTTCATCTTTGTATTTTTTATACGCCGCCGGAAGCAGAGCAATGGCTTTCTGGGTAAATTCAGCTCCGCTTAACTTCCCCTTTTCCGGGTTGTACGACAGAAATCGTACCTCGTGTAAATCGCCGGTAACATTACGCTCATCTTCATCGTCACCCAAATCGATATCAATTGCATCAATCATACTTTTCGAGAAGGCAAAATTAGTAATCCCGGCCTTATTCGAAAAGGTGTCGTAAATTCTATCCGATTTGCTTTGTGCCGAACTCAGCAAGCTGGCCAGCAAAAAGGCAAGTGCAAAAATTATAGTTGTTATTGTTTTCATGATTTTAAAAATATCTGAAGACTTAAGCGCCTGCTCCCGACAGACATGAGAGACCGCAAAAAACGACTCCACAAAAAGCTTGCGTCTTTGTTATTATTTCGTGAATAACTATTTTTTTCTTGCGCCCAACTTTCTTTTTCGATAAAATAACAGACTAACTGCAATTATTACAACCGGTAAGTTGGCTTCAAAAATCCAAAACCAATCGATGTTAGTAATCCCATGCTTTCCAAGCTCGTAGCAAAACGAAGCACCGAAGGTTGTCCACAACAGCATTACTGGCACTATTAATAAGAGTAATCTTTCCATCTGTTTCCTGTCAGTTTCCATATTCCCAGAGTTTAATTAATTTCAGTAGTTTTACCTTCCAATACTTTTTCGCTAAGTCCCTCAGGCTTCATCACCCAGTATTTTCCAACCATGTCGCCATCCCAGGTGTTGGAAACATTTTCTATGTCGTGAATAATTTTCACCATGTCGTTACCCAGATAAATTGCTTTTCCATCGGGTACTTTTACCGTTATAGAAACCTCCTGATTACGCCACTTTTCGCCTTCTTTTATAAAAAAATAAGGGTCGAATAACACGGTTGAATCAGTTACTGTATAATTGTAAAGTACTTTCTGACTGCTCTCTTTTGCCATTTCGCGTGATTTACCCCTTGCTGCGCTTTTCACGGTTATTACAAAATCGTCAGAACTGGCACGTTTAACATCTAGTTTGGGTTCGCCAACAACCACTTCTTCCCCATCAACCATATAAACGGTAATATCTTCAATTTCCCAATCCATCTCGGCATAGTCTTCGTATTTGTCCTCTGCCAGCTGGAGGTACAATGTTTTACATGAACTACAATCAACTACCTGACTTGTTGTAACCGAAGCCTTTGATTTGTAATGTTTAATTTGCCCCACAGAAACCACAATTAAAGCAACAATTGCCACAAACCACACTCCTACCATGCCAAGTCCTATAGCAGTATTGTTCGATTTATAACGGAATACCAGTTTGGTACCAATGTAAAGCATAGCCAACATAGGTATACCGGCAATTAACCCAACCAACACCATTCCCAGAGTTACCGTTCCAGGTTCCACAATGTGCCCAAGGAAATCGGGCATATAAATTTCAGGCCCCCATAACATTGGCCACCCCGACACAATCGATTGCCCCAAAACCATTGATGAGATCAATCCGAGTAGACCAAAAAAACCTGAAATTAAAAGAACTACTCCAATAATAACGACAAACACCTTCAGCAATACTTTAATTATATTGTAAATCACATCACCACCTGCCGATACCGATTTCTTTCCCTTAGAATAGGTGTCTGATTCTTTAAATTTTTTGTAGCTCTCCTTAACTTCCTTTACCTCTTCTTTTATCGATTTTTCGATATTCTTCACGGTAGCTTCCTGCCCGCGCATTTCGAGACGCTGTGTTGTATTTACCGCCTTTGGTACGGCAATCCACAGAATGAGGTAAGCCAGCAATGCTGCTCCGCTTGTTATAAAAAACAAGACAACAAAAATTATTCGCAAAATAACCGGGTCCATACTAAAATATGCGCCAAGTCCGCCACAAACGCCGCCCAATACACGATGGTCAGGGTCCCGGTATAACCGACGCTTACGTTTAGCTTCAGCCGCAATGCCTTCATCCTCTCCTTCTTCTTCGGCAAAATCTTCAGGCGTCCCCATAGTTTCAATAACTTCGTTCACCCTTTCAACGGTAATTACTTTTTTCTCTTCGGTAGCTTTTGTACTGAATATTTCGGCAATACGGGCTTCAATATCTGCAATAATCTCCTTGCCTTCCTCATCGGTTCCAAAATGATTTTTGAGGTTTATCAAGTATTTCTGTAACACCTCGTAAGCATCTTCTTCAATATGAAAGACCGTACCGCTAATATTTATTGTAAATGTCTTTTTCATCTTGTCTTTTGTTTAATATTTGCCAGATATTCTATTCCTTGTTTGATTTTATTTTATCGACAGCACCTACCAATTCACCCCACGAATCTTCAAGTTCAATCAGGAAACTTCTGCCTGTTTCTGTTAATTCGTAATACTTTCGTGGTGGCCCCTGAGTTGACTCCTCCCAACGGTAAGTCAATAATCCGGCATTTTTTAACCGGGTAAGTAAGGGATAAAGTGTTCCTTCAACTACAATCATCTTTGCCTCTTTTAACGACTGAATTATATTACTAGCATACAGTGGCTTCCCATCGAGAACAAGAAGAATACAGTATTCCAAAACTCCCTTCCTCATTTGTGCTTTTGTGTTTTCTATCTTCATCGTTTGTCCCTCTTTTATATTCAACTTCTGTTTTCTTCTAACTTCTCCGCCTGCAGAAGAATACCGTATTGTTTGCAATTGCTTACTTAATACTATACTCTACTGCATTTTTTGAACTACATAATCCGAGCAGCTTCCGAAGTAATCCAGGCCTCTAATCTCGAAGTCTGGTCTCCCCTTTTTTCAACACGTAATAGGTTAAATTCGTCATCCAATCCTTCACTTTCTGTTCGGCCTCGCGTTTTTATCCTATTCACATTCTGCAAGAGCAAAAATTGTAGTATCGGTCATCCAGTCTTCAACTTCCATTCTCTTTTCAATTTCCTCACTAAACTTCATGGCTTCGAGGCTTTCTGTTTCTGTTGGCAATTCGGCATCGCTACGCGTGTTAACCATGGCCAAGGCAATCGTATTAAAACTGCTGTTTTTCAAAATAGTTTTCCAAAAATCTTGTGCATTAACCGTAAAACTAATCAATACAAAACTTACAATTATTGCTGCCGAACGTAAAACTACTTTCTGAACATTGTTTTTAGTTTTCATCTCGTTTTCGTTTATAGTTTTCGTTTCCTCTTTCAAATACCCTCACTTAATTAATCTTCTTGTTTCCTTTTTACACGAAACTCATCGCTGTTTTATTGTTTTCTGTTTTTAAGACGCTACCCTTTCGGATTCGTTACAACTGCAAAGAACTTTTTTAAAGATTGTACTATTTTTTGCACTGTTGTTTGCATTACAAATATATATATTTTTTATGGTACCTTGCAACACATAGTACCATTATTTTTATACAAGTCCGCACAATATTTTCATTTAGTATTGATTTACTGTTACTTAACAGATATTAAATCTGTTATTTTCCTCTACCACTAACTAAGGCAGTATACTTTTTTATACGAAAATTGGCATAAAACCACAAAAGAGGAGCCCGGTTAAGAAAGAACAATTGTTAACAAATAGCTCAAATCCTGTTAAAAACTCTGCATTTTTTTTAACAACTCGGCCATCTATCATTTGCTAATAATCACAATTTGTGCGACTTTTAACTCCGGTTCATAAAGAGAGAAGCATTACATAATTATTTAACTTCTACTTAATATATAAAATAAAAAGAAAGGTTTTCTTTGATACTGAACTACAAAACTGATTAAGCAATTACCAAGAGAACTTAAAAAACACCATATCTCTATGAAGATCAGTAGTTTTCGAAATACAAGACCAAAAAGGTTACTCATATTTTTTGCGATATACTGCAGCGGTAGTTCTCCCTCGTTATCCAATTCAATCTACGAATACATATAAAATTCAATATTTATTTTTAATCCAAATCAAAAGTTTTATGAAAAAAGCATTTTTTTCGATTGTATTACTGGCTGTATTCAGCCTGTTTTCGCTCGCATCCTATGCCCAAACAATAAAGGGTATAGTCGTTGATGCCGAAACTGAAGAAGCCCTTATTGGGGCAAGCGTAGTGCTCGATGGTACAACCATTGGTACAGTTACCAACATTGACGGTACTTTTAGTTTAGATGTAAAATCAGGTGACCAAACTATCCTGATCTCTTACATTGGCTACACAACTCAAACTTTAAATGTAAATGTATCGGGCAGTAAAGACCTGGGCAAAATTAAACTGAGTACTGACGCTGTAGGTATTAACGAGGTAATGGTGTTAGCATCGGTTGGTATCGACCGTAAAACTCCAATTGCCATGACTTCTCTACAAGCAGACGTTATTGAACAAAAGCTGGGAACTCAGGAATTTCCTGAACTTTTAAAATCTACTCCTTCTGTTTATACTACCAAATCGGGTGGTGGTTTTGGAGATTCCAGAATTAACGTACGTGGATTTAACCAAAGAAACGTTGCGGTAATGATTAACGGTGTTCCGGTTAACGACATGGAAAACGGTTGGGTTTACTGGAGCAACTGGGCCGGTTTGTCCGATGTAACACGCATGATGCAGATTCAGCGTGGTTTAGGTGCTGCAAAAATTGCGGTTCCGTCTATTGGTGGTAGCATCAACATCTTAACCAACACTACCGACACCGAACAGGGTGGAAAAATATTTACCGGAATTGGTAACGATGGTTACGAAAAAGTAGCTGTAACTGCTTCTACTGGTTTAAGTGATAAAGGATGGGCTGCTTCTGTTTCTTTGGCAAGAACACAAGGTAATGGTTATGTAGATGCTACTGAATTCTTAGGTTATTCTTACTTTTTTAACGTATCAAAAAGAATTAATGACCAGCACAGCTTAGCCTTTTCTGTATTTGGCGCACCCCAGGAACACGGCCAACGCTCTTATACACAAACCGTAAAATCATACAAGGAAAGTACTTCAGGTATCCGTTACAACTCGTTATGGGGTTACAAAGATGGACAGGTATTAAACTCAAAAATTAACCATTATCACAAACCACAGGCACAGTTAAACCACAACTGGACCATTGACGAGAACACACACTTAAGTACTTCTGTTTATGCTTCTATTGGTAGAGGTGGTGGTACAGGTACTTACGGTTCAACCAGTGAATACGACGAAAACGGAAACTACGACTGGGATGCTGTTGTTGCAAATAACGTTGCCAATGGAGACGCTGGTTCTTTGGGCATTCTTCGCGACTCGCGCAATAACCACGAATGGTATGGTTTTATATCTAACCTGAGAAAAGAAAATGGCAACTTTACCTACTCAGGAGGTTTAGATGCAAGATACTATGTTGGCCATCACTACCGCGAAGTTATTGACCTCTTAGGTGGTGAATATTATTACGAAGCAAGAGATGGAGCCGACGGAGAAGCTGGTGACGGAGATATAAACAACCCTGATAATTATGCTCGCATAGGTGACAGAATTGATTATGACAACGACGGTGTAGTAGGCTGGATGGGCTTATTTGGCCAGGTAGAATATTCGTTGAACGACCTTTCTGCATTTGTGGCCGGTTCTTATTCAAGAAAAGCGTACAAACGTAAAGACTTCTTCAACTATTCAGACAGCAACCCAGATCAGGTAACAGACTGGCAAGGATTTAACGGTTTTTCTTTTAAAGGTGGTGTAAACTATAACCTTACCCAAAACCATAACCTATTCTTCAATGCTGGTTACATGCAAACTCAGCCAGATTTTGATGCAGTTTTCCTAAACTACGAAAACTTCATTAACGCCGATGCGGTAAATGAAAAAATCATTACTCTTGAAATTGGTTATGGTTTTAGATCGACGAATTTCAACGCTAACGTTGGTGGTTTCTACACTTTATGGGAAGATAAAACAGAAACTGATACGTACTATGATGATCAAAATAAAGAATATTCAGTAAACATTTTAGGTATTGGCGCCCGCCACATGGGAGTTGAGCTGGACTTTACCTACAAGCCAATTCAAAAACTTTCTATCGTTGGTATGGCTTCATTCGGCGATTACATCTGGAAAGATAACGGAATTGAAGCAACTATTGCAGACCTTGACAATCTTAGTAACACCTACGAAATTGATGAGTTATACCTTGATGGCGTTCACGTAGGTGACGCAGCTCAAACTACTGCTTCATTAGGAATTAATTATGAAGTATTACCAAACTTTAAATTAAATTTGGACTATTTATACTGCTCAAGACTATTTGCCAATTTCGATCCTACCGACATGACTACAGAAGGGGATGATGTATGGGAAATGCCTGATTACGGTTTGTTGGACGGTGGCTTCTCTTACAAATTTAAATTTGCAGGTTTAGATGCCATTTTTAGTGGTAGAGTAAATAACATTTTAGATACTGAGTATTTTTCTGAAGGAGATGATGGCGATACCGACTTAAATGCTCTGGTTTGGTACGGATACGGAAGAACATGGTCTTCATCATTAAAAATAAACTTCTAGAAAAGAAACAAAATATAAATTTTAAATATTTGAAAAAATGAGAAAGCAATTTATATACTATATCGGATTAATACTCATTACCTTAGGAGCTTGTTCTCCTGACGAAGAATGGGACGACATGTACGATGAGCTTATTGAGGCAGAAGATGCTAGCTACGCTCTTATTGCAGACCTGGAATCAGCTCCTGATTCATACACTTTAGCCAGTAGCGATTACGATTATTCAAGTAACTCCGACATTTCTACATATTCAAATTTTTCGGCAGATGCTACTGCCAAAGATTATATGCCGGAAATTCTTTACAGCTTGTATTATGGCGAAGATGAGCAAACCATCGATGTAACTTATACTTATTACAATGGATCTCTGGATTATTTAGATGATTTAGCTGCTGGAGTTGAATACGATTATGAAGTGACACTTACCACTGAAGATTATGACTCGGATGAAAATACTTCCTGGTACGACAATTTTGACCTACGCGATGGATATGAGTATGCCGATGCCGATACAAGAGCTGAAGCTATTGGTGCAATGCTGGAATTAAATCACGACGCTGTTGCTGATACTTATTATTCAGTAACTTATGACTACTACGATGGTTCTAGCGGTGAAGCTACTGAGATAGTGGTTAAAACAGATGGCGTTTGGATAATGGCAAGTGTAGTAGTTCCTGATGGTGTAACTGTTTACACCTTAGGTGATGATGATTATGATGAAATGGGTGAAGACTATGGCGAGCCGGGATATTACAACAACTTCTCGAGCACTATTAACCCCGACAATTATTTACCCATATTTTTGGCCGGCATGTACCCTTATGCCAGCGAAGGTGATATTGTTGCTGTAGTTTATGCTTATTACTCTTCGGGTATGTACACCTATGCCGACCAATATACCTACTCGGGTAGCGAATGGGAAATATACGAATCAACTACTCAGGTTACAAGTACCTTTATGTTTAACGTTGCGACTGCAAAAAGTAACGGCGTTAGCTATAACGATTATTCGGCCAGTTACTGGGAATTACAAAGTGATGCCGTTTATTTAAGCGAAATTACTTACACTGAAATTACATTAACTACTGAAGATTACGACCTGGATGATCTTACTTCTTACTACGACAACTTCGACTTACGTGATGGTAAAGATTATGCCGTTGATGAAGCAAGAGCTGAAGCAATTGGTGCAATGCTGGAAACAAACTACGGTGCAGGTGCTGATGAATATTATTTGGTTACTTACGACTATTATGATGGTTCTAATGGTGAAGCTACTGAATTATTGATGAAGACAGATGATGTTTGGACTATCTATCCATACGAAAACTAATATCAAGTTGATATAATAAAAAGAAAAGGCTGTCCGTTGGGCAGCCTTTTTTTTATTCTTTAATTTGTCTCGTCCTGAAATAGTGTTACACAAAAAGTAATATTATGAGTAAAAGAATAAAAAAAGGATTACTTCACTTAGGTCTGCAATAAACCTATTACCATGAAATTCGGATCTTAGCGAGCAGCATTGATTTAAACTGAAAAAAGGACACAAACTACATAAAATGAAGCAAGTTCACATTGTTGCTTCTGCGAAGTTATCGGCGCCCTTTTCGAGAAAATGACTTTAGATGAAATGGCTTTTTTTTGCTTCAAAACCAAACAATTAAACCAACCTGCTGTTTTTTTAATAGGAATTCTTATTTTTGCGCCCGTTTATTCAGGATAGGTAATGATGGAACAGCTACAAATAAAAAAGATGTTAGAAGAGAAGGGTTACATTGATGAAGCGATTAATCCGAATGTAAAACTGGTTGAAGAAATCAACCGTTTGAAGAAAGAAAAGAACGCGGTAATCCTTAGCCATTTCTACACCGATGGAGCATTACAGGACATTGCCGACTTTGTGGGCGACAGCCTCCAGCTAGCACAAGCAGCTGCCAATACCGATGCCGAGATGATTGTTTTTGTGGGTGTACATTTTATGGCCGAAACCGCAAAAATTATCAACCCTTCAAAAAAAGTTATCCTCCCCGATTTAAACGCAGGCTGCTCACTTGCCGACTCGGCTCCTGCCGATAAATTTGCAGCCTTTAAAGCCCAATATCCCGATCATAAAGTAATTACATATATAAACGCCACTGCGGCCCTTAAAACAATGTCTGACATTGTTTGCACCTCGGCCAATGCCGCACAAATTGTTAACAGTTTCCCTAAAGACCAGAAGCTGATTTTTGGCCCCGACAAAAACCTGGGCGGATATATTAATAGCATCACCGGCCGCGAAATGGTACTTTGGGATGGTGCCTGCATGGTACACGAGCAATATTCTGTTGAAAAAATTGCTGAACTAATGGACCAACATCCCGATGCAGAATTTATTGCACACCCCGAATGCGAAAAACCGGTATTATTACTGGCAAAACACATTGGTTCAACGAATGCCTTGCTTAAGCACGTACAGAATAGCGAAGCAAAGAAATTTATTGTGGCTACTGAAAGTGGTATTTTACACCAAATGACCAAAGCCTGCCCCGATAAAATATTTATACCTGCTCCATCAATTGACTCCACCTGCGGCTGTAACGATTGCTCTTATATGAAACTTAACAGCCTGCAAAAGCTCTATATCTGCTTGAAACACGAACAGCCCGAGATAACGCTTCCCGAAGATGTAATTGAAAAAGCCAGAATTCCAATTCTACGAATGTTAGAAATATCGAAATAGTTATTGCTGATTATGAAACGCCCTGAGAGGGGTCTGTTTTAATAGTTCCCAGGCAGTATATTCTATACAGCTTTTAGAAATCAGAAATCTTTGCATTTTCCTGTATGAACAGGATGCTTAATATATTCACTACAAGCATCATATGCTCTAATTACAGGTAAAAATATTCTGAAATAGTGTTTATCCTGCTAAAACTTCAGAAAGCTGTGCTAACCAATAAAATATAGCGAAACACTATATGCCGGAATTTCTCCCGGCATACGATATATTGTTTACTAAATAAAACCTTTTTGTGTTTTGTCACAAATGTTACTGAACAACTCTGGCAACCGAATCGGTAGCCACAATGTTTTCAACCAACAAATTTTGCTGCGAAAC
This sequence comes from Draconibacterium sp., assembly GCA_041583785.1. Taxonomy (GTDB): domain Bacteria; phylum Bacteroidota; class Bacteroidia; order Bacteroidales; family Prolixibacteraceae; genus Draconibacterium. Next base: position 116,682 of record JBFHFE010000004.1, read on the forward strand.
TTCAATAGCTCGTATTAGCGTTTTGTCAATCTGCTTTATTATCGGATAAAAACCTTCTTCTCCCAGAATATTTCGGGCAATATAGGCTTTCATTTGCGTACCAATAATCTTTCCTGAAACGCTAAGCCCCTCAGCATCCCTTTTTACGCCTTTTTCGTCAGCATATGCCACAAAGTCGCTCAAGGCATTTTGTTTGTCCAGGTACTTTTCAAAATCGCTTGCAGAAGTTAATTTCGACAACTCTTCGCGGTGCGAATCGGCATACAAATAAGCAAACGAATAAATTAATCCTTTTCGGTAAATCTGGTTAAAGTACTCCGAGTTTCCTGTGGTATCTACCGGAACAAAAAAGTCGGGCATTATTCCACCGCCTCCATAAACAACACGTCCTCCTTTGGTTTCGTATCGTAATGAATCGACAAAATGAATACTGTCGGCCACCAGTTGTTCCATATTGTGAAAACGCTCGTAGATATTGTTATAATATTCTTCATTGCCATCTTCGTACGAACTTTGAATACAGCGTCCGCTAGGCGTATAAAAACGCGCTACTGTTAAACGAAGAGCCGAGCCATCCATTAATGGAATTTGTTCCTGCACCAAGCCTTTTCCAAACGAACGTCGCCCAATAACAATTCCGCGGTCATTGTCCTGCATGGCACCGGCAAAAATTTCGCTGGCCGATGCCGAAAACTCATCAATCATCACGAAAACCTCAATTCCGACAAAGGAAGCTTTTCCGGAAGCATTATAGGTTTTACGCGGCTGGTTAATTCCTTCAGTATATAAAATAGCCTCGCCTTTATTAAGAAATTCGTCCACCATTCGAAGAACAGCAACCAACGAACCTCCGGGGTTACTCCTAAGGTCGATAATTACCTTTTGTGCGCCCTGCTTCTGCAACTTTTTCATTCCCTCCACAAATTCGTCGTAGGTTGTATTGGCAAAACGGCTCACTTTAATAAAACCCGTTTCGTTGTCGATCATATACGACACATCAACACTATAAATCGGAATATCGCCACGGGTTATCTCAAACTCCAGTTCCTTTTTGTAATCTTTTCTAAGAATGCCAACGCGAACTTTGGTGTCTTTTTCGCCCCGAAGCAAGGTGAGCACTGTATTATTAGTAACGCCAACTCCTGCAATAAGCGAATCGTTAACACTTACAATGCAATCTCCAGGCAAAATACCGACTTTACTGGAAGGCCCACCGGAAATAACCTCAACTACACGAACCGTATCTTCCTGAACAGAAAACTGTACACCAATTCCGGAAAAATTGCCCTGCATTTCTTCCTGCACCTCCTTCATGTCGCGCGCTGGAATATAGGTAGTATGGGGATCCAGGCTTTCCAACAGTTCAGGAATTGCCTTCTCAACAATACTTTCTGTATTCACGCTGTCGACGTAACCGTTTTTTATTAATTCCAGAATGGTCGAAATTTTATTCGACTGATACATTCCAAGATTACCAAAAGCAGGTTGTGCATTTCTATCCAGTAGGTTCCCTATCAGAATTCCAATACCAACTGAAATTGCAATAAGGGTAGGAAGTATAATAATTGTTTTTTTACTCATATTTTTAAAGCTGGAAGACCGGAGCTGCGGGTCCGTTCCTCAAATTTAATATTCTTTGTATTTAGTCAATATCAACCTGTAAAACTTCTATATCGGCACGTTTTAACAGATTAATCCCATCTTCCAGACGGTAACTCTCGGTAAAAACCACACGTTTAATTCCGGCCTGAATAATTAATTTCGAACATTCTAGACAAGGCGAGGATGTAACGTAAAGAGTTGCTCCATTGCTACTGTTTCCCGACTTCGCAACTTTTGTGATGGCGTTGGCCTCGGCATGCAACACATAGGGTTTTGTTTTGTTGTTTTCATCTTCACAGATGTTTTCGAAACCCGATGGTGTTCCATTATAACCATCCGAAATAATCATCTGATCTTTAACAATTAAAGCACCAACTTGCCGTCTTTTACAATACGAATTTTGCGACCAAATATCGGCCATCTTTAAATAGCGCTTATCCAGTAACAGTTGCTTATTATTTTTTGCCATTTTTTATTCTATTAAAGAATGGGTATTCATTTTTTGTACCAATTACAAATGTAATATTGATTTTAAATAAATGCTTCAAATAAAAGCTACTGACCAGGTTTGAGTTTAATTTTAAGCTTTTTTAAACTTTACGAAATAAAAAACGCCGCAAATTGCGGCGTTTAAATAGTTTAACTTAGTTCGATTATTTTTTAATCAACAACCACACGTCGGAATATCTTGGGTAAGACTGACGCACCTGAGCAATACGGCTGCGTGCCTCGCCTTCGCTTTTGTAAGAATTAACACAAACCCTGTAAAAGCCGGTTTCGCTGTGTAAAATAATTGGAGTAAATCCTTCATTGAGCAATGTGCTGCGATAATTTTTTGCATTATCTAACTGGCTGAAAGATCCAATAATCACAAAAAAAGTATTGCCAGCATTGGCTGTTTGCGCACTTTGGTCGGTAAACGACACCTGTTCTTTTCGCACTGCAATTGGTTTTTCGTCAACAATCGCAACTGGAGCGGGTTTAATGTCGGCTTCAGATCGACTTTTCGTTTGTGGTTCGGTAACTGAACCGGGAACAGTAAAAACTTTAGTTTCGGCGGTATTGTCGGAAGTATATTCGGATTGTGCAGGTTTTTTAATTATTTTACATGCACTGAAAACCAATACTATTGCGGTTAGTAATACTACTATCTTATTCATATTCTTTCTGTTTATCTGTTTAATAACACGGCAAATATACGCAATTACAATTAGCGAAGTTAAATATACAAAGCAAGTTTTTCACAGATTGTTGTTTGCAACCTAAGCCTTTACAGCATAAAGGACAAAATTTATGGGCGCAACCAGCACCAAATCGTATACTCAGCAGAGGCTCTTTTCTTTCCCTAAAAATCCTTTTTCTGGTGAATAATCTGTTTCAGGAAATGTATAAAATCGGGTTTATTAAGCCGCGAATTTAGCATAACAAAATAAGGATTTTTCATTTCGCGTTTGTTGTACCGCATGGTTTCAAACGAATCGTGACGCAAAACAGCACCCCCAAACTCTTCCACCATTAATTGTCCGGGAGCTGTGTCCCATTCCGAACAAGGGCCTGCTTTCAGGTACATATCGGCATTACCCAAAATCATTTGAATTTGCTTTTTCGAACTACCGCAATGCAAAATCTGCACTCTGAATGACTGTTTAATTCGTTCAATTAGCTCTGCTTCGCGGGGTTTAAAAAACGAACGGCTTGCTGCAATTCGAATCACGTCGGCATCTTTGTTTTCTTGTACAATATGTTGAACATCACCCGTTTTATTGAATTGAAGAATCCCCTTCCCCTGTTCACAATACCAGCCCTTTTTTATTAGAGGTTGATAAATCCAGCCTTCAACGGGCCTATCCCGATACATAAGAGCCAGGTTTATACAAAACTCCCCGTTTCGTTTTATAAATTCTTTTGTACCATCAAGCGGATCAATTAAAAAATAACGCCCCCAGCTCTTACGAATATCGTAATCCGGAATTTTATTTTCTTCATCGAGAATAGGAATTTCCGGGAATAGTGTTTTTAATCCTGCGTTTAAAATTTTACTAGAAGCCTTGTCGGCACGAGTTACCGGAGAATTATCCGATTTTAATTCTTCTTCGAAATTATCACTTCCGTAGACCTCAACAATGGCATCACCGGCCATGGCGAGAAGAGAAAAAACAGATTTTAGTTGATGGTTTTCCATTAAATATTGGTTTCTGTAAAATTAAAGCATCCTTCATTGTTTGCCCTTTCCCTTTCAAAAAAAAGAAAAACATTTAAATGTTTCTTTACAATTAAGTACTGCCCATTGCCACACTTTTGAAGATTATGACGTATAAAGAAACATAAAACAATCGGAATTTAGTAACTTAAAGAGCTTTTAAGCAAAGCCATGAAATATAAGGAAACAGAAAAGATAAACAGGAAACCTGCCGTTGCAGGTAAATTTTATCCGGAATCAAAAGATGAATTACAGCAGCACTTACAAATGCTGTTTAAAAATGCAAAAAGCAAATTAGACGCCAGGCAACAATTGCAGGCTTTGATTTCGCCACATGCAGGATACATTTTTAGTGGCAATGTAGCTGCTTCGGCCTTTAATCTCATTCATGAAGACACCCATTATAAACGCGTTTTTGTGTTAGCCTCGAGTCATCGGTTTCATTTTAACGGAGCATCGGTTTACTCCATCGGAAATTACGAAACACCTTTGGGAGAAGTTGAAGTTGACACCAAGCTGACAAAAAATTTACTAAAATCTTCTGATATAATTCAAGACAAACCAGAAGTGCACACTAACGAACACAGCATAGAAGTACAACTTCCGTTTTTACAATATAAACTTGGCAAGAGCTTTAAATTGGTGCCGATTATACTCGGCACTAACGATGCTGCCGATTGCAAACGTATAGCCACAGCACTAAAACCCTGGTTTACCCCTGAAAATCTGTTTGTTGTCAGCAGCGATTTTTCGCATTACCCTGATTACGACCATGCCTGCAAAATCGATTTTATAACTGCAAAATCGATTTGCAGAAACAACTCGAAACATCTACTTTCCGCACTAAAGAAAAATAGTTCGCTAAATATAAAAAACCTGTCTACCTCGCTTTGCGGCTGGACCTCAGTTCTAACCCTGCTCTATTTAACTGAATCCAAAGACTATTTGTACACCGAAATCGATTACCAAAATTCGGGCGATGCAAAAAAGTATGGCGACAAAAAACAGGTTGTAGGCTACTGGGCAATCGCAGTTTTCAATAAAAACGCACCTTTTACAATTGCCCAAAACGAAAAGAAAGAAATTCTAAAACAGGCCAGCAATGCCATTATTAACTATATTGAAACAGGGAAAAAGCGCAAACCAATAGCCACGAATATGGGAGGAATTTTAAATGAAAAAATAGGAGCCTTTGTAAGCGTTTACGTAGCAGGCAAACTTCGGGGATGTATTGGAGGCTTTGCCCAAAACAAAACATTAAACGAGATTGTTCAGCTAATGGCTGTTTCGTCGGTAACCGACCACAGGTTTCAAGCAGTTCAGGCAGATGATTTAAAAGATATGACGCTTGAAATTTCAATTCTTTCTCCATTAAAAAAAATAAAATCAGCCAGCGAAATAGAGCTGGGACGGCACGGAATTTTTATCCAGAAAAATTTAAATACGGGAACTTTTTTACCACAAGTTGCCAAAAAAACCGGCTGGAATGTTAACGAATTTCTAGGACATTGTTCGCGTGATAAAGCAGGAATGGGCTGGGATGATTGGAAAACTGCCGACCTTTTTACTTACGAGGCCATTATTTTAAAAGCCAAACTTCTTTAAATCTAATTCGTTGCCATTAAAATCAAATTTTAATACCTTGTGCCCCATTCCAAAAAAATAAATGAATCGAAAAACCTGGATACCACAACTGAGTACTACCGACCTTTTACGCGGAATGCTTTTGATGGTTTTAGTGATAATCGGCACTTTCCCCGAAAACGATTGGTCGTATAACCTTGGTATCGATCCTCCTCTTTCGTGGGCATTTAACCACTTATTCGAAACCGGCTTAAACAAAGGAATACACATCATTTTTCCCCACGGTCCTCTGGCCTTTTTTATGTATCCGCTTAGCAACAATATTTTGCTGGCGACTTTGGTTACCTCGCTCTTAAAAGGCCTGCTGGTTTTTAATCTCATTTTTCTTTTTTGCGAATCCAAAAACCAGGGAAAGTGGATTGCCGCATTTGTTACAGCCTATCTTATTTCATTACTATCCCTTTTTAATCATCTTATTTTAGCCAATATCATTCTGCTGTACTGCAATTATTATCAAACAAACTACAAACCATTTAAGTTATTTGCCTTTTTACTTACCGCATTTGCGCTGTTTGTAAAAGCTTATGTTGCAATTGTTTCCGGCACCCTGTTCTTTGCATTTGTGATTTATTTCCTGGTAAAACACAGAAATGGTAAACAAACACTATTTGATGGTATCTCGTTACTGATTTTTATTGTAATGTTTTGGCTACTTATGTTTGGCACCCTTCGCGGATTATTTAATTACATCAACGGGATGTTACATCTGGCCCAGGATAACTCGGCGGCAGCTGCTTACTATCCACAAAACAACTGGCTGGTATTAATTATTTTTATGCTAACAGTGGTTGCTATATTCGTTGTTAACCGAAGCCAAAAATCGCTCTTTTTCGGAAGTTTAATTGCACTAAGTTTGTTTGCATCATGGAAACATGCCATGGCTCGCGAAGATATTTTTCATACCAAAGGATTGCTGATTTACCTGGTAATTTGTTTTGCCCTATTTATTTTTTTTGAACGAAAAAACTACCTTACCAACCTTATTTTAAGCGTAGTTTCCCTCTTTTTATTTTCGGTTAACATGAAAAATGCCGAGAACTATTTCGCTTACAAATACGAACTTTTCAGTGTAAATAATTTTGTTGAATATGTACGCGATTTTGAGCAGTTAAAAGAAAAGTCATTACGCAATTCGGAAAGAAAAGTGGCACAAAACAAATTGCCTCAGGCAATGCTTGACTCTGTTTCGAACGCAACTGTAGATATTTATCCCTGGGATTATTCTATTGCAGCCATTAACAAACTAAACTGGCAACCCCGGGTTGTTATTCAAAGTTATGCTGCCTACACCTCGTGGCTGGATGCTCAAAATGCCCAACATTTTGCATCGGATAATGCCCCTCAATACCTGATTTGGGAAAATAAAAAAATTACAAGAGATGTAAACGGTGGCGATATGAACAGCATCGACATGCGATACCTGTTAAATGATGAGCCACACACAATTTTACAGCTAATTGCGAATTACGACTATTGTTTCTCGGATAAAAAATTCAGCCTTTACAAGAAAAAAAAGAAGCCTGTTTTGCCTGAAACAAACCCCATTGGCAAAGCAGAAACAACCTGGAACGAGTGGCTTCCGCTTCCTGATTTTACGGGCGACATTCTTCGGGCCAAACTTAACTTTGGGAAAAGTACCATACAACGCGTAAAAAGCTTTTTGTTTAAAGACGAACAATTTTGGCTTTACATGAAGCTTAGCGATAAATCGATTCATAAATACCGGATTGTTCCCAAGAATGCTGCTGACGGATTATGGCTTTCGCCTTATATTTTCGACCAAAACCGACTTTATAACATTGAACAAATAATGTTTAAATCGTCGAAGTCCGAGCTCCTGGAGCAACAACTTACAGTTGAGTGGGAAAAAATTGACTTTGGCCCCTCTTCCCATGGAATTCTGCAATTTTTCGGATTAAATCCACAATTCTCTGACTCTCTTATTTTTTCGAGTACAAATAACTTTGAACAGGCTTCGTTGGAACACTGGAGTACAACAAAGAAAGAACAATTCTCGCCCAAAGCATTTACGGGTGTTTCTTCCTATTTCTTAAAAGAAAACATGTACTCTTCTACCTTAAAACTTTCGCTCGACAGCATTCCTTATGGAGACATAAGAATATGTGCCGATGCGTGGGTAAATTCACTTGGGAATAGCAGCGTTAAGGACATTTCACTGGTTGTGGCAATTGATGGCAAAAATGGCAACTTAACTTACAAGGGCCTTTCAACAAAAGAACAATTGATTGACCCAAAACAATGGAACAACATCTTTAAATCCATTGAATTTAATCACCGCCAATCCGGTTGCAATCTGGTTGTATATTTCTGGAGTTCAGGCAAAGAGCAACTGTTAATAGACGATTTCAGGGTAATGATTTTTAGCAACAAAGAACAAAATTCAGCTAACTAAACACTTCTTTTAACACTTTCAACGATTTTATTTCTCCTAAATTATCGAAATGAAGCTGGTAATAATCCAGCAAAACCATTAACAAATAGTCGCGCATAGTTCGCGATATTTTTAGTTGTGCCAGTTCGTTTATCTTTAGCAACGACAACTTAATAAGATGTTCGGTAGCTTCTTTGCTAGCAAAATGCGGATGGGAAGGTTCAAAAGGCACCACAGCTCCCTTGCGCATATCGAACCAGTATTGAAAGCCTTCTCTGGTAAGTTTAGGCATAAAACCAAGGTATTCTGTAAGCCGAAACAGAAAATACAAATGAAAATTCGACCAGCCATCTTCCAACAAATCGAAATAAAGCAAGGCATGTTTTATGAAGTCGAACAGTTCGGCATAGCTCTCTTGCTCGTGAATTGTTTTATATAAAATTTCGGCCAGAAATATGGCTTGTGTTGATTTGGTAATATCAAACGGAATATTCTGATAAACCTGATTGCTTTTGATTTCTTTTATACGCTGTATATCACGGTTATTCTTTTGATAAGCTTCAATATCGACCAAAAAAAGGGGTTGCAACAGGCTTACCTTATTTTTCGATTTACGACTTCGCGCCGCATTTACAATATACGCTTGCCGCCCGAAATCGCGTGTAAAAACAGTGGCAATTACACTACTTTCGCCGTACTTAATAAAATGCAATACTATTCCTTCGGTAGTTACCTGCATGCTTTCATTTCGTGTTCGAAATCAGGAGCAAAATAACCCCTGGCAATTTGTTGTCTTTTAAAAGCCATTTTTCAACAGAGGCCAGGTGCTAAACTCTTGCTATCTCCATCAAATTAATTAATAAATAAGAGTTTTTTTACGCATGTTTCTTCCCCATATTCATCGTTACAAAATATAAGGTAAACCCCTGTTTTTACGCGGTTCCCGTTTAAATTATTCCCATCCCAGATGGCATCTCCTCCCAATGAAGTAGTTTTATAAACCAAATTTCCGCTAATGTCGGTAATCTTCACATCTGTATTTTCAATTAATCCGGTAATGGTAACATTACCAGTATAAGTTTCGCGTACTGGATTTGGATAAACGTAAACATCGCTGTAGGTATCATTTCCCCCGGTGGCATCACCCTGATAAGAAATCAAACCTTTATCGGTTCCGAAAAACACTTCTCCACTTTTCTGGTCGATGGTAATTGCGGTAATGTTATTCGACAAAAGGTCACTGTTTTCGGCAGTAAAATTCAATATTTCAGTTTCTCCATCTTCCGAAACCAGATACACACCAGAGTTTTCTGTCCCCAACCATTTCCGGTTGGCACCATCTACTGCAATTGCTGTTACAGTCTCGGTTTCCAGCAAAGGGTAATAGTAGTCGTCACCTTCATCTACCCCAGGCTGGCTGGCGTAAAAGGTTTCGCTTGTCCAAATTCGCGAGGGATTGCTGTAAACGGCAACTCCTACTGAAGTACCAACCCAAATTTCTCCATCATTATCCTCAGCGATTGAATATATATCACTCATTTCGGTAAAATATTCGTCGCTACTATTGCTGAAATAAGAGATAACGTCAAGTTGTTTTAACTCCGAGCCATCATCGTTTACAACGTAAAGGTTGTTACCACGGGGAATAATCACCCATTTATCATCATTCTCGGTAACAATTACCTGCCCAATATTTAAATCGAGTGCTTCCGACATAGAAAATGATTCCCAGTCACCATTAGGGCTAAGTTTATGCAAATTATTACCGGCAACTGAAGTATTGGCAATCCATAAATTACCATCGGAATCAAAATCGAGGCCACCAATGCGGACATATGCTTCAGTGGGGCTCGAAGGCAGAGCAGTTTCCAAAGGACTATTTAAATTGGTGTAGCGGGTTACATATTCGTCGTCCTGAAATTCGAGAACGCCGCCGCCCCAGCTACCAACAAAGAGGTGCCCAGCATCATTTGGATCAACAGCAAGACATACAATATCATAAAAATCAGTAAGTTCCGAATATTCATTACTACTAAAATTAGTCCATTCCCCGGAGCTGTATCGTTGAAATCTTGGCGACAGCCAACTGTTGCCCCAACTATCTGTCCGACCTCCTGGTGTAACCCAAATATCAGAATTATTATAATAGAGGAAAAACACTGTGTTGTCCATCGGGCCGCTTGGGTACAACGATTCAAAATCATCGCCGCTAAGCTTCACCAAAGCATTATCGTAATCAGCAATCCATATTATACCTTCAGAACTAATTGTTGCATTTCTGCACGCAATATCGGTAATGGTTTCGTTATCGAATAAATAAGTGTAAATTTTACCCACCATCGAATTACCGCTATCGAACAAAATAACGTTGTTTTCGCTGGTTGTTATAAGATAGCCTTCAGCACTTGTCATGGCCCGAACATTCTCACCAACCGAATAATACGAATCCCACGAACTCCCATCAAAGGAGTACATTTCGTAACCGGCAGAATATACGGCTATTAAATTTCCGGAATGTACTTCCAGCTCAGAAAATTCGCTGGTAAAATAGGACACCGTTTCATCCCTGGTCCAATTGTTATAATCGCCCAAATCATCAACAGAAACATCTGCATACCGGATTCCTTCCTCGGTAGCTGCATAAATACGGTCGTTGTAAAAAGCAACATCGTTAACTTCTATAGCATCACCTTCATCACCTATGTAATAAGTGTCTTTAACCTCCTGTTTGTCAAGATTTATTACAACAATCCCAAATCCACACGACAAATAAGCTTCGCTCCCGTAAAAAGTAATATTATTAATACTTTTGTCGCCCGACATCGTTTTATTTGAAATATCGGGTAGGTTTATCAGCTCCGACTCGTAGATCAAATCGATATTGCTACTTGTATAAGCGACCAATAATACCTCTTCATCTTCACTGTAAGCAATGCATTCTATCCCCATATCGGATAAACCAGAATATTTATTTATCGTATTGTCGTCAGTATCATAATAAAACAAACCACCATCTGTTGCACAAAAAATCAGGTTATCGGCAACGGCAACATCAATTGCATCTGTATAAGATAAATATTCAGTCCAGGTTTCGTCATCGCTATCAGCGGAAACCTGAAAATACAATGTAAAACTCAGTAAAAATATCCCAACTAATCTTATAAAACTATTTTGCATTGTGATGTGTCTTTAAAAAGTCTATTAATTTTCGAACCGCCCTTCCCCGGTGACTGATTTTATTTTTCTCCACGGGCTCCATCTCTGCAAATGATACATCAAAACCTTCGGGCTTAAAAATTGGATCGTAGCCAAATCCTGAACCTCCTTTTTTTTCATGTAACATTTCACCACGAACAATGCCTTCAAATTGTTTCTCTTCACCATTAATAATCAGCGATATTACTGTTCTAAAACGAGCTTTTCTGTTATTTATTTTTTCAAGCTTCGACAATACTTTATCCATGTTTGCTTCGGCACTTTTAGTTTCGCCGGCATAGCGTGCAGAATACACTCCGGGTTCACCACCAAGAGCTTCTATCTCCAAACCGGTGTCGTCGGCAAAACAATTGTATCCGAACTTATTAAAAATATAAAAAGCTTTCTGGCTGGCGTTACCTTCCAGTGTAGGCTGCTCTTCGGGGATATCCTCCGAACAATTAATATCTTTCAAACTAAGCAGCTTAAACTCATTACCTAAAATGGCTTGCAGTTCTTCAAGTTTATGTTTATTGTTTGTGGCAAAAACCAATTCCATAATTCTAATTTTTTGCTAAAAATAAGGAAATGCTTGGGTTTTATTTTTAAAGTTCTCAATTTTAACTTCATCACAGGTTCTATTATCCACAGTTTAACTTAAAATTCTCCCACAATACCTGAAACGTAAATGTTTTTTTTGATTTAACTGGTTCAAGAATTAGTAGCAACAAAAATTCTGGACATTAACCCGGTTGCACTTAACAGCCGAGTAAGAAAACCCGGGCACGTTGGCTAATAAGAAAAAGGAACAAATAGAGCGCGCCGAGCCAGTTAGCCGTAAACTATAACGAACGTAGTAATAATTTTTAGTGCTTATTTGAATTAATACAATCGGCTTTTTAGCCGATTACAACCGCGAAGATATAATGACGATATAATTATTAACCGGCAGAAGAAGTTTTAGAAAAAGAACGAAACCCGACTTGTAGGCCGGGTAAAAAAAAGTTTAAGTAAAACATAGCACAAAAATAAAAAACAGATGATTCAGCAAACCTCATTTGCTTGTGTTTACATCAGAAAAATTTATTCGCAGGTGCAGGTTTCCAAACAATCAATAATCTTACTTAAAATATTGTACTTCAGGTAATAAAAGGTATTTTTTCCTTCGCGTTTCGAACATAACACGCCTTTATCCCTAAGTATTCCCAAATGATGTGAGGTTGTGGATTGTTCAATATTCAGCAATTCATGTATTTCTGTAACAGTCAGCCTTTTACCTCCTTCCAGATGTTTTAAAATTGCAATACGCATGGGGTGTGCAATTGCTTTTAACATATTTGCTGCCACTTCTAACCTTTCAACATTTAACTCCTTGATATCTACCATCTCTAAGTCTTTAATAATGCAAATATATAAATATTTAAGGATACAAAAATTAAACTTATGCGTAAACCTTTCTGAAGAAAAGCAGTATTGAACTTTTTTTAAGAAAAACTCTTTTTTTAATTGAAATTATTCTATGTTCGTTTGCTAAACAAAAACAGCAATTTATTGATGACAACGATAAAAAAAATAAAGGCCCCAATAGAACAAGAGCTTCATGATTTTGAGCCCTATTTTAAAAGATCGTTGAAAAGTGATATTCCGCTACTGGCGACCATTTTAAATTACGTATACCGCACCAAAGGAAAGCAATTACGCCCGATGTTTGTATTTCTTTCGGCCAAATTGCATGGTGGCACCAACGAATCGTCAAAACTTGCGGCCTGCTCGGTTGAATTATTGCACACGGCCACGCTGGTTCACGACGATGTGGTGGATGAATCGTATGAGCGCCGGGGTTCTTTTTCGGTAAAAGCACTTTGGAAAAACAAGTTAGCAGTTTTAGTTGGCGACTATATTCTGGCTCGTGGTCTTTTGCTTCAGCTCGAAAATAAAAAATACACTTTCCTACACTTAATTTCACGGGCAGTACAAGATATGGCAGAAGGCGAAATCCTACAGATGAAAAAAAGCAGGAAACTGGATATCGATGATGAAACATATTTCGAAATTATTCGCAAAAAAACGGCTTCGTTAATAGCCACCAGCATGGCCATTGGAGCAGCTTCGGCTACCGATAATGACGAAGTTATTCAGAAAATGTACCGAATTGGCCAGGATGCGGGCATTGCTTTTCAGATTAAAGACGATATTTTCGATTACCAGGCAAAGGGGGTTTTAGGCAAACCCACCGGAAACGACATAAAAGAAAAGAAAATTACACTGCCACTTTTACACATCCTCAACAATTCGAAAAATTCGGAACGTAAACGTATTTTACGTTTGATTAAACGGAAAAACAAAAATTCGGAAGCCGTAAGCGAGCTTATTCAAATGGTTACCGAAAAAGGAGGACTGGAATATGCCGAACTAAAAATGAACGAGTTTAAAAACAAAGCCATTCAGGAGCTAAAACAATTCCCCGATTGCGAAGCCCGCAGCTCGCTAATTGAACTGATGGATTACATTTCTACCCGTAAAAAATAACCGTTGTGTTTTCTGATATTTAATACACGGTCGCCATCGAAAAGCAAATATTGTCCTTTAATCCCCAGAAGTGTTCCTTCTATTTCAGGCAACTTATCGAAACCCACACTTTTAATTTTTGTGGGAAATTGTTCAACCGGATAGGTAATTTCCGTCACCTCATTGTCTGCATCAATGTATTTTTGAAGCTCGGTGGGAAGCAACTGAATCACCCTCTCTTTCTCGGCCACTAAATCGAAATCACTTTTAATTTGATTTTTAAGCATAGCACGCCAATTGGTTTTATCGGTAAAATATTGTTTCAGAAAAACCTCAATTACTCCTGCAATATGACGGTTTGGGCTTTTAGCCAGTTTTATGGCAAAGCTGGCGCCCTGATCAATCCAACGCGTTGGAATTTGATGATTCCGGGTAACGCCTACTTTAACTTCGCTCGAAATGGCAAGATACACATAATGCTCAATCAGGTCATGCCTTTCGGCCCATTCCACATCGCGGGCAATCCCGAACTGTGCTTTCGAAAGCTCGGGCCGGAGGATTGATTCGGAAGCCTCAGGAGCCGTTTGCAAACAATTGTAACAAAAGCCCTGGCTGAATGACGTTTTGGTACGCTTTCCGCACGAAATGCAGTTGATTTGTCCGGTAAAGCCCATCGTTATTTTCTGGCCAATTAAATCGTTCATTTCAATCAGGGTATCGCCTATGGGTAAAGTATATTTCACAGGCGTTGCCAGCTCGGTTCGCATTTTAAGAATATTGCCTTCTACTTGCATGTTGTTTTTAATTTTGCTGATTATAAATTGCTGTCGTTTGCCACACCCAAAACCCCAAGGTAAAGTAATTTTGCAGCATCTTCCATAATTTCAGGAGTAAGCACATTTATTTTGTCCATTGGGTGATGGTAATAAACCGGATAAACACTGCCACGGGTCCATAGGCCAAAGGTTTTAATTCCTGCATTTTCAAAATTAGAAGCATCGGAACGAGGACGGCCATAGTTTTTTCGTACAGCAGAACTTTGCATTTTTCTATGAATAAAATTGCTATTTGCTTCCTCGAAATGACTAAAAAGCCTTGTATGTGTTTTTCCACCTGCAATAAAAAATCCGGTGCCGTTTCCTACCATATCAAGGTTTATCATCATTCTTGTTTTACCTATCGGGAACAATGGATTTTCGCAATAAAATTTAGAGCCGTACAACCCACATTCTTCGCCACCAAACAAAATAAACAGAACCGAACGTTTAGGTTTTACCTCAGAGGAAGCCAGTGCTTTTGCCGCTCCCAAAATATCGGAAACACCCGAAGCATTGTCAAGAGCTCCCGGGAAAAGCACATCCCCCATTTGTCCCTGCCCATCGAGATGGCCGCCAATAATTATAACTTCATCTTTTAAAACAGGATCAGAGCCTTCAATTAGGGCAACCACGTTACAGGCTTGTGCTTCAGGAAAATATTCAGTTTCGGCTCTAATAAAAACTTTTTGTTCTGCCGGCAATGCAAACGAAGGAACTTCCATATCTGTCAACTGTTGTCGAACTTCATTGTAATCTTTCTGTGCATCGCTAAAAATTTGTTCAACTACTTTTGTGTCAACATGAGCATAAATAAACCCCTCAATATTTATAGTATTCGGATTAGCAATTTTACTGGCATAAATCATTCCGGCTGCCCCATGATTCACTGCATTTCTGAACTTACTACGATGATAGGCGTAAGGCGTCCATTTTGTCATCGTTTCATCATTCCTGGTGTAAGGAATTCCTCCTTCAAGAATAATTATTTTCCCTTTTACGTCAACATTTTTATAATCGTCGTAGCCCAATTCTGGTGCTGTAATTCCATAGCCCACGTAAACCAGTTCGGCTTCCATTTTTCCACTTGCTGAATTTGAGCCGGGCAAATAGTCTTCCGGAAAATCGAGGTAAGTTTTGTCTTTTCCATTAAAATAAACCACTGAACCCAACGATTTGACTTCCGAGAATTCATTCTTAAAATATTGAAAATAGCTACCACTATTAGCGGGTTTAATACCCCATTCTTTAAACTTTCCGGCACACCATTTTGCTGCTTCCAGATATTCGGGCGAACCAGAGAGGCGGCCTTTGTATTTTTCGGAACTTAATTCTTCGGCAAACCCCAGTATTTCATTACTGGAAATGGAATGATAATTGTTTACTATTTTGTCCGCATCGCTTTCCTGTGAAGAAGCTTTAAACACAAACATTACTACAAATAGGGCAATTATGGTTGATTTGGTTTTCATGTATTTATAATAGTTTATTTTTTACGGCAACACTTTGAACTCGCATGAGTTTAATTATTGTTGTTTGGCTGTTAAATTTTGTCATGCTTGTTTCAGTTATTTTTTAAACCCGATAAAAATACAATTATTCAAACAGAACATCCACCGAAAGTTCATATTCGACTCTATCGATAGAATTTCTCCTGTTTAGAGGAGTAATACCCTTAATAAACAGATTTTTACCCTCCAATTTCAGCAACTAAACCAAAACTTTTAAAAATTGAAATAGCCTTGTTTTGTTCTTCTTCCGACGGTTCTGCCATATTAAACTCCTGGTAAGAATAGCCCAGCTTAGTATATTTATTTGCAGCAATGTTGTGGTAAGGCAAAATATTTACCTTAGGCATTTCCCCCGGAAGTCCGGAAATGAATTCGGCCATTTCCACCAGGCTTTTTCTGTCGGCGTTTACATTTTTAATTAACGGAATACGGATATTTATTTCGGCACCTGTTTCGGCCAAAATCTTCAAATTTTCAAGGATGAGTTTGTTACTTACTCCTGTCCATTTTTTGTGCTTTACCGGATCCATTACTTTTAAATCAAACAAAAAAAGCTCGGCACTTTTAGCAACTTCAAGCAGGGTATTCGAATCAGCAAATCCGCAGGTATCAATGGTTCGGTGAAGCTTCTTTTCGCCACAAGCTTTTAATATGCGCAGAAGAAACTCAGGGTGCATTAAGGGTTCGCCACCCGAAAAAGTTACCCCTCCGCCCGACAAGTCGATGTGCACTCTTTCGCGCTCAATTATTTCGAGCAACTCTTCCACCTCGTAAGTCCTGCCCGACATTTCGATGGCTTTTGTTGGGCAAACATCGGCACAAATGCCACAAAGTGTACACAATTCGTAATCGGTAACAATTCCTTTTGGTGTTAATGTTAACGCATCCTGCGGACACATTTTTACACATTCTTGCGAACCAATACACTTTGCTTCGGCATATAATTTCTGCACCGACGGCGATTGGCTTTCCGGGTTGTGGCACCATTTGCAACTTAGCGGACATCCCTTTAAAAAAATGGTAATACGAATGCCTGGACCATCGTTAATAGCGTAACGTTTTATATCGAAAATTAATGGAGTCATTTTGAGGAATGAAATTTAAGCAGTGAATACTGAGACAAAAATCCATTATTCACCACTTTATACTATTAAATTTTACATTTCTTCGTTCTGTGTGCGGTCAATCACTTCTTGCTGCAGGTCAGCGTTCATATCGTTAAAATAATCGCTGTAACCAGCCATGCGCACCAGCAAATCTTTGTAATCTTCGGGGCAGGCCTGCGCAGCCAATAGTGTTGCTGTATCAACAATATTAAACTGAATATGGTGTCCGCCCAGCGAAAAATAACTACGAATGAGATGTGCCAGTTTTTCCACATCCTTATCGCGTTTAAGCAAACTTGGAACAAAACGTAAATTCAATAAAGTTCCTCCCGATTTTTCCTGATCGAGTTTCCCCAGCGAACGAACAACATTTGTTGGTCCATGTGTATCGCAACCGTGCGATGGCGATGTTCCGTCGGAAATTGACTTCCCGGCAAAACGACCGTTTGGTGTAGCTCCCAAAACCAAGCCAAAATATACGTGACATGTTGTTGACAGCATATTCAAATGAAAACATTCGCCTTTGGTATTTGGCTTCCCTTCAATGGCCGCAAGTAAATCGTTATAAACCCGAACAGCAATAGAATCAGCATATTCATCGTCGTTTCCAAAAAACGGTGTACGGTTTAAAATACGCTGACGCAGCACTTCTTCGCCTTCAAAATTTTTGGCAACTGCATCAAGTAAGGTATTCATTGTAAATGTTTTGTTCTCAAAAACATGCTTTTTAAGTACCGATAAACTGTCGGTTACTGTTCCCAAACCAGTACATTGAATATAGTTGGTGTTATAACGCGGGCCGCCATTATAGTAATCTTTTCCTTTCGAAATACAATCTTCAATCACCACAGAAAGAAAAGGTGCCGGGGCATACTTAGCAAACATTTGGTCGATATAATTACTTACTCTTACTTTCTGATCGACAACAAAATTTAATTGTTTTAAAAAAGCTTGGTACAATTCGTCGAAACTTTTAAAACCCAAAGCGTCACCTGTTTGAATACCTGCAACCTTACCGGTTACTGGATCAATTCCATTGTTTAAAGTAATTTCCAGAATTTTCGGAACATTAAGGTAGCCGGTTAATAAATAGGCTTCTTTTCCAAAAGCTCCAACTTCGATACATCCACTGCAACCGCCTTGGCGCGCATCGTGCAAAGTTTTTCCCTGGTTTACCAATTCCTGCACATAAACATCGGTATTAAACACCGACGGATAACCATGCCCCTGACGAATAAGCCTTACGGCAGCTTGCAAAAATTTTTCGGGTGTTACTTTGGCAATATGTACAGAGCTCCCGGGCTGTAAAATATGGAGTTCCTCAATAACTTCGAGCATCATATACGAAACTTCACTAACACCGTCATTCCCATCGGGTTTTACACCACCAATATTTATATTTGTAAAGTCGTTAAAGGTTCCACTTTCGCGGGCGGTAACTCCGACTTTTGGCGGAGCCGGGTGGTTGTTCACTTTTATCCAAAAACAGCTGATTAATTCCTTCGCTTCATCGCGCGAAATAGTTCCTTTTTCCAACTCTTTTTTGTAGAATGAGGCAAGGTGCTGATCAAAATGCCCGGGATTCATGGCGTCCCAACCATTCAATTCGGTTATCGTTCCAAGATGAACAAACCAATACATTTGAATAGCTTCCCATAAATTTCGCGGAGCATTAGCCGGCACCCAACGACAAACTTCTGCAATACGTTTTAACTCTTTTACCCGTTCCGGGTTAACTTCTTTAGCTGCCATTTCATCAGCTAAATCGGCGTGACGTTCGGCAAACAGAATTACAGCATCGCACGAAATAACCATTGCTTTTAACTGCTCCTGTTTTTCGGTGGCTTCCGGGTCGTTCAAAAAATCGAGCCGATTGATATGGTCATTAATTTCCTTTTTGTAATCGAGCATCCCTTGTTGGTATATTTTGCCATCGAGAGCTGTATGCCCGGGTGCACGTTGTTCCATAAATTCGGTAAATATGCCGGCTTCGTATGCACGTTGCCATTCTTCGGGAACATGATTAAAAATACGTTCGCGCATGGTGCGGCCTTTCCAATAAGGAATTACTTCCCGGTTATAGGTCTCAATATCTTCCTGCGAAATAATGTAGCGCTGCTGGTCGCGGGTATTCAACACATTAAAATCGTCCACACTGTGGCAGGTTAATTCGGGAAATGTTGGTACAGACTTTGGCTTCGGGCCTCGTTCACCAACAATTAGTTCATCGTTGCCAATATAGATAGTTTTTTGTTTGCATATCTCAAGAAAGTTAAGTGCGCGCATTACCGGCTCTGAATACTTTCCATAGTTTTCCTTATAAAATTCCGTACTAATTAAAGCACGCTCAATTGAGAGGGATTCCTGAGTCTCAACACTTAATTTACGCAAACGCTGAATACGTTCATTCATTCCCGGACCAATTTTATTCCCGGTGTTATTATAAAAATTACCTTCCGCGCAGGCCGGGCGCTCGGGCGATATGGCACTTATTTCTGCAATTGACATTTCTAAAAATTAAAGTTAAATAAATCGTCATACTATTTGTCAGCTGACGAATACTGAATTAAATACGTTAGAAATACTGAAACAGTTCAGCATAGCTTGTTCTAAAACTAAAAGAAAAGAGGGAAATCTTATATATACAAGATCCAGCACTCGAAAAGACACCGGTACGATACAAGAAGATTTGATATGTGCTGTTTTGTAGCCACTTGACCTATATTAATTAACGACGTAAAATTAAATAAAGTAAAACATTATTCAAATCAAAAAAACGCAAAGTGAGCTAAAAATATCCATAAAATACGGGTATTCCCCAAAGCTCTTCGATTTCTGAATGCTACAACTGAAAAAAATCTTCTATAAATAGAAGAATATTGTTTTGAAATATTAGCAAGGGGAAGAATTTATGAGGTATTTACCACCTCTGAAAATGAAGAAAGGGCAGTTCAACAACTGCCCTTTTACTAATGTTAACCCCCAAACACACATCGTGCTGAACGCACGATTGAACAAAGGAATAAAATTCTTTTGAGTTTGCAAAAATTTTAGAAAGATTATTTATGAAAAAAATAAATTTTTTTTCTTTTGTGAAAACAACAATTCTACGATTTCAAACATTTGCTATTTTACAGCATTCACTGTTCGCGTACAATAAAATCTTTATCATTGTTTTTCAGGCTATTACGCAAATAACGCATAAAAATAATAATGCTTTTAAAGCAGTTGCCATACGATAGAACCAAAGTCGGACAGGCAAAGGAAAATATCGCCCCTGAACCTCTCTCACAGCCCTACGTGATAGTCTCTCATTACAATGCTCTTCGAAGAAGAATTCTATGGCTAAAACAAAGTCCAATGCACGAACAGGTTTGGAAAAGATTTGCAAACATCCGTTACCCCTTTCCATGCACGTTTTCGGGTTTACTCTATATTATATCATTTGGATCCTTTAGTGACGCAGAAAACACCGCACAAGTCAACACAAATTCCATTTATTCCTTTTCCCTTTGCCTGGTTCATTGTAAAGCTTATTTCGTGCCTAAGTATTGAATTTAGGTGTGTTTTGCAAAAGTCCGATAGAGACACTTTGGTTTAATACGGACACATATTGCTTATGCAAGGAGAAAGTGCTGAGAATGGCTTCAGATTATGTCCCATAAGCTACTTATATTATTAACCTCAGTTCGATTTTTAACTGTCTAAATTTCAGTATTTTATACGAATAAAACCTGTCAGTATTTTTGGAAATAAAAATGGATTTTGCTAATTTAAAAGTCTGACAAACAAATAATTAGAAGCAAAATCCATGCATTTAAGCAACGACAAAATTACCGCAATCTTCGTATTAACAGATGAATTTTGTAAAGAATTTAATAAAACAGTTTCAAAACATACTTTGGACATTCCGAATATAATCAACGAGCAACACCTAAGCAGATTAACCTTCTCAGGATGCTTTTTGAACGCAATAACGACCTTAAAACATTTCATATGTATATAACCAGAGGCGGTATTGGAAAACCCGAAGACTGGATTAACAAGCAAAATGCAAGCATTCTTATTGATGCATTAGAGCACGGCAGAAAGTTGATATTTATTGATGACACCAAGTTTATCAATACTTCTTAGCCATCATTTTATATCCCCTTACTTCGTTCTTTGACATATTGGGAAATTTAATACGATTCAACGATTCTTAAATAAAAAACCATTGCCAGCGAGTAGGTGCACATACTTGTTGGATTAATGGTCTAATTAAATTTTATGAGACCTATTGTATAGAACCAGCTTGATTAAAACATAATTTTTTGAAATTTGGAATTTTTAGTACTTTAGATAAGTTTTTAGAGTCATTCCCAGTAAAGCATTTGAATACTAATGATTAATCAACAAAACCAAATCAAACTCCATCTTCTTATGAAAACACTATCTTTTTTTTTCGTAATTCTTCTTATGTCATCTGCTTTGTGTGGTCAGGAACTGGCAATGATAGATGATGCTGAAATTGGTGATGATTTAATTGATTTGAGTCGGTTTGGTTGTTACACCTATTCTGTTGAAGGAGACACAATCGTAAGTTTAAAATCTAAAACAGCTGACCCAACTTTTTATTTGGATGAAAATGGCGTTACAATAAAATGTAGCGATTGTGTTGCTGGAGACACAGGCAGAGTTGATGGGATATTATACGAAGCAGTGGATTTCGCATTATTGAATGAACGCATAGATGAAGGTGCTGATTTATCAAAGGTTTGTACGACTCCCGTGACAGATATGAGCTATCTGTTTGCTAATAAAGAAACTTTTAATCAAGATATTAGCAATTGGGATGTAAGTAATGTAGTAAATATGGCTTACATGTTCTATATCACCTCGTTTAACCAACCTATTGGTGATTGGGATGTAAGTAATGTTACTAATATGAGCTATATGTTTGCAGTCGCAAAAACATTTAATCAGCCTCTAAACTCATGGGATGTAAGCAATGTAACAAATATGAGGCGCATGTTTTCAGCAGCAGAATCCTTTAATCAGCCATTAAGTTTTTGGGATGTTAGTCAGGTTACTAACATGGAAGGCATGTTTGTACAAGCACTGTCATTTAATCAGGATATTGGTAGTTGGAATGTGAGTAATGTGACAAATATGGGAGCATTATTCTATGTCGCTACAAGTTTTAATCAGGATATCGGTTCTTGGGATGTTAGTAAAGTAACAAATATGTCATTGATGTTTAATGGAAGTTCCTTTAATCAAGACATTGGTTCGTGGAATGTAGGTAATGTAAAAAGCATGACTCACATGTTTAAAACAACTCCATTTAATCAAAATATAAGCTCTTGGGATGTGAGTAATGTTACTGATATGAGTTACATGTTCGATGGTGCGAAAACATACAATCAATCTCTTGATTCGTGGGATGTAAGTAATGTAACTACTATGAAAAGTATGTTTGGGGGAGCAGAATCTTTTAATAGGGATATAAGTAGTTGGAATGTATCTAATGTGATAGACATGGAGGATATGTTTAGGGATGCTTCTTCTTTTAATCAGCCAATAGATTCTTGGGATGTCAGCAACGTAAAAGACATGAGTTCAATGTTTTTCTATGCATCAGCTTTTAATCAGCCAATAGGCTCTTGGGATGTCAGCATGTTAATTACATGAGCGAGATGTTTTATGGTCATATTAGGTTTAATCAGGATATTGGTAGTTGGGACGTAAGCAATGTTAATTATATGGACTATATGTTTTTCGGTGCACATTCTTTTAATCAAGATATAAGCAATTGGGATGTAGGAAATGTAATCGACATGCAAAGAATGTTTTACAGTAGTAATTCATTTAATCAGGATATTAGTAATTGGAATGTCATTAATGTTAGAAATATGCTCTATATGTTTTATAATGCCAGTGAATTCAATCAAGATATATCAGATTGGTGTGTATGGAATATCCCTACAATACCAGAGAGTTTTGCATTAGGGACACCATTGTCGCCTGAATATTATCCAGTCTGGGGAACTTGCCCTTTGGGAGATTTTGATGGAGATGGAGTTATTAATGAAAATGATTCATGTCCAGACACACAATTTGGTATCCCAGTTAATGAAGAAGGCTGCGAAGCAGAATATAAAATTGAAGGTAATATTACTTATAAAGAGTCAACTAAAAGCTCAGCAGAAGATGACCTTTCAGGAATTGAAGTATTGTTAACTCAGAATAATGAAGTTCTTGACACGGCATATACTGACGGAACAGGGCATTATGTCTTTTATGTTTTTGAAACTGGAGAATACCAAATTGAAGTTAATGTGGAAAGTTACAGCCAAACCATAGTAATGAAAGTGTCTGTAAGTGATGAAAATCCATGGGCTGAAGAAAGTAATTTTACAATTTGGGATGATGGAACTATAACCAGTATTGGTGACCCTTCTGATAATAATTTCTTCTTGCTGTATCCAAATCCAACAAACGGCAAACTTTACCTTGAAACGAATTTATCTGGCGAGGTAAAAATTTTCAATATCGATGGGAAATTGGTTTTGAGGCAAAATACAGATGGTAACAAAAACGAAATTGATGTTTTTAGATTACTAACTGGCACTTATTTATTGAAATTTGAATCAGAAGATTGTGCTAAATCAATTCAATTTATAAAAAAATAAACCACTTTAAGTTATTTAGTTTTTACCATTAACATCAAGGGCTGGATGAAATTTAATTAAGATATTCATCAATCGACTTAAAAATACCTTTGGCTTCATCTTTCGTTTTACGCTTATTGGCTTCCTTTAAGATATAACCTGATTTCCTCCGTGGCTTGCTGTCTTTGCTACCCTTAGGGCGACCTGCTTTTTTGCCCTGCAATTTTGTACGGTGAAGACCTTCAATTGTACGTTCACGAATAAGTTCACGTTCAAATTCCGCAAATGCAGACAGGATTTGAAATTGTAATTTACCAGCAGCAGTGGTGAAATCAAGATTATCGCTGATGCTGATAAAACCAATACCTTTATCAATGAGTTCCTTGTTGTCTAACATAAGTTCAGTTGAACTTCTTGCCCAGCGGTCAAGTTTGAAGATAATCACAGCAGAATAAACACCTTTCCTTAGTTTAGCCAGTAAATCCTACTTCACTGGACGTGTTTTTCTGGTGGATTCCGTTTCCACAAAAGCAAATACCTCGACCTGTACGATAAAACAAAAGGTACAGGTGCAAAAGAAAAGGTATCAATCCTGAACGATATTGACTTTGAACTGGGACTGATTCACCGTGATGAAATTAATGTGGCTTATATTTTAAAGCTACTTGCCAAGCTGAAGGATGCAACACCTGAAGAACATGAAAAGCGTAAGAAAGCATTGATTGAACTGGTTTCAGGTAACACTCAATTACGAAGCAAACGTGAACTGATTGAAAAGTTCATACACGAAAACCTACCTGAAATTGAGGATTCGGATGATATACCTGAAGAATTCAACAAGTTCTGGGACGAAGAACGGATAAATGCGATTAAAGCGTTAAGCACCGAAGAAAATTTGGATTTAGAAAAGGTTGAAAAAGTAATTGGTGATTATCTGTTCACTGAAAAGATACCGATTCGTGATGAAATAATTGCTACTATGAAAACCAGACCCAGATTGAATGAACGTGGCAAAACGGCTGAACGGGTAACCGATAAAATCCAGAATTTCGTTGAAACGTTTATCAGTAGGATTACTGGAAAATATGTTGAGGTGGAGTGAATCAGACCATTTTTAATTTAGAATAAATATAAACTTTGGGGTACAACTCATGGGTACAAAAAAATTAAAGCTACTCAATACCAGTTTATTAAGTAGCTTTACTTGTAGTCCCGACGGGAATCGAACCCATATCTACAGTTTAGGAAACTGCTATTCTATCCGTTGAACTACGGGACCCTTTATTGGGCGCAAAAGTATATAAAAACCCTATACTCCACAAATCCTTCTTGAACAAACATAAATAGCATCTGACAAAAACGCTTTAACAAACTCACCTTTAGTTTGTTATAACATTCTTAGCAATATTTTAAACATCCAAATAGATGACTATCTCACTATTATTTTTTTGGAACCTCTTTAAACTAATTCACTAACTTTTGTTCTGAAACCATACCTAAAATAAAGTTTATCAGGAAACGAATTCCGTTTGAGATACAAATTCAAAAGATTCTTTTCCCGGCTCTCCACGTTGATGGTAACTTAAGTCTATAAAAATTGAATATACCTAAATCAAGCTGAACTGATATTGCCTGTTTTTAATCTGAATCATTATCTTTGCACCTCATAAAAAAAGCGGATAATGTTAGACAAAATCAAGGCATTACAGAAAGAGATTGACAAGATAGTAGCATCGAGCAAAGAAGAAGTTGATGAGATACGCATAAAATACATCAGTAAAAAAGGCGAAATAAGCCAACTGTTTAACGACTTTAAAACGGTGCCGCCGGAACAAAAGAAAGAAGTTGGAGCGGCTATTAACCTGCTGAAAAACTTTGCATTAGATAAGATAAACACCTTAAAAGCGAGTTTCGAGGGCGATGACAATGAAGGTGCGGGATTAGATTTAACCATGCCTGGCGAGCCTATAAAACTGGGGACACGCCATCCACTTTCGTTGGTTAAAAACGAAATTATCAGCATTTTCGGCCGTCTTGGCTTTACTGTAGCCGAAGGCCCCGAGATTGAAGACGACTGGCATGTTTTCTCTGCCTTAAATTTCCCGCCGGAACATCCTGCGCGCGATATGCAAGATACTTTCTTTATTGAAAAAGATCCTGACGTTTTGTTGCGGACGCATACGTCGAGTGTACAAATTCGGGTAATGGAACACACAAAACCACCTGTTCGTGCAATTTTTCCTGGTCGTGTTTTCCGTAACGAAGCCATTTCGGCACGCTCGCACTGTATTTTCCACCAAATTGAAGGATTATATGTTGACGAAAACGTATCGTTTGCCGATTTAAAACAAACTTTGCTTCAGTTTGCAAAAGAATTGTTTGGCGAGGAAACAAAAATTCGCTTACGACCTTCGTACTTCCCATTTACCGAACCCAGCGCAGAAATGGATGTGAGCTGTTCAATATGTGGAGGAAAAGGTTGTAACGTTTGTAAATACACGGGTTGGCTCGAAATTTTAGGATGCGGAATGGTTGACCCGAATGTTCTTGAGCTGTGTAACATCGACAGCAAAAAATACACCGGATTTGCTTTTGGAATGGGAATTGAACGCATTACCATGTTGCGTTACGGAATTAAAGATATCCGCCATTTCTTTGAAAACGACGTCCGTTTTCTGAAACAATTTGAATCGGCAATTTAACGAAAGCTTTTAAAACACCTTTCCAAGATATATCGAAAGGGTTATATTGTATTCTAAAAGAATTGATATCACATAAAAATAGCGCACAAATTTTGTGCGCTATTTTTATGTGATTTATCCTTTTTTTACTTGTTGTAAAATGTATTATTTCCATCAGGTGATTCATACCATTTTTTATTCTTAGTACCGCCCGATGTAGCCCATTCCTCAAATAAAGGGAAAGCATCCAATAGCGATACCTTTTCATTTGGTACGGCAATTACATCTGTTTCAATCTCCATTCCCCAAGGAAGGTTATCTTCTGTCAGATACTCACTCGATGGCACAGTGAACTCTTCTGTATCAACAGGAGCAAAACCACTAGTCAGAATTTTAACTCCATCAGCTTCAATAAAATAGCCTATCCAAATATTAGAACTTTTATTCTCAAATTCGTAAGAAATTGTCCACTCATCACCCAGGTCCGATAATGCTGCCATCCAAGGCCCATCGCTAAGCTGGGTGTCGTTTACACTAATATCTTCATAGGGGATACGCGTGTATTTACTTCCTGAAACTTCGTAAAACATTAACCCAACATTCACCGACAAGGATCCCCCTTTATTCATAAGGGTTGTGCTCACATAACCTGTATGTGTGCTACCACTTTTACCCCAACCAAGTTTTGAGCGGAGTATCACATCATTAAAGTCGTAATCACCTTTCGACGGATACAAATCTTCGAACATAGCATAATAATACTCATCATCTTTGCTAGGGTATTCCTTTACTTTTTGTGCTGATTTCAGACTAGCCGAGACTTCAGTTTCGTCATCACTAAGACTTTGAGTACACAAGGTATTCCAAATTGAGGCATCCTCAATATCCAGAAGCTGCATCTTCTCTGCATTAGAAAGACTGTCATAGTCTATTTCACTATCATCTGTAAGGCAACTCGTAAAAAGAAGCCCAATGCTCAATACGATTAAAAACAGTTCATTTTTCATAGTAATCCTATTTTAAATTAATAATTCTTTCAATTGGTTAAAACAATTGCTTAACAATAAATATTATAAATACAAGTAAATAAGCGTCAATCACAAATAAACAATAATTTTGCCAAAACACATTGGGTTCTGAAACTTAATTAGTTAAAAAATCACGCTTGTCCCAAATCTGGACGCTTGTCCCAAATTATATTATTATGATAACACAAAAGGGTTGTCAATTGTTCGGGAACTGGAGTAGCTTCTTCAAAAACATTATAGATAAGGAAATGACTCATTCTTATGACATCCAGGTCACACACAATAGCTTATTTAATTTATTGGCATAACATACATGTTAATAGCAATTTAACAAAGAGTTAAGATAACACATGTTGTATAGCACATATTGCTAAAAAGACATATCTTTGCAAAAGATATTTTAGTCTTTTATTAATTAAAGCGTAAATAGATTTAACAGCCCTGGCAGATATACAAAAACATATAATACTTATTATCTGCAATTTAAGGGGCAACAAATAAATAATTAATGGAAACAAAAACGAATCAGAATCAGATCATTATTAAGATGAATACTGAGAATGAAAGAAAAATGTTGCCGATGAATTTTATATTGACTTTGGCAGCAGGCGCACTTGCCGGGATGGCAATAATTTTTGGTCTCTTTTGGGGACTGGAAAAATTATTTGGAATGTAATTTTAAAACATAGGTATTAAAAGGCTCGCAGTTTGTGAGCCTTTTTTTCGTTTTTATCTACCATTTTCACCATTCCTTAAAATCAATCAACCTTTATTATTGAATTGACAATCACCCCAATACATGTTCGATCCTGGTTAGTTCCTCATTCGAAAAAACCAGGTTTTTAAGGGTTTGTACGTTATCCTCGATTTGTTTTACCGAGCTTGCACCAACTAAAACCGAAGTAACACCTTTATTGCGTAACACCCAGGCCAATGCCATTTGTGCCAACGACTGCCCGCGTTCAAATGCTATTTCATTCAATGCAAGAATCTTACTGTGAGCGGATTCCACGTGCTCCTTTTTCAAGAACACCTCACGAGTTGCCCTCGATCCTTCGGGAATTCCCTTTAAATATTTATTGGTGAGCAGTCCTTGTGCCAAAGGGGAAAAAGGAATACAGCCAATGCCTTCTTCTTCCAAAACCTCCAAAAGTTCGTCCTCAACCCAACGATCAAACATCGAATACCGAGGTTGGTGAATCAAACAAGGAGTACCCAATTCTTTTAAAATACGGGAAGCCTCTTTTGCCATATCTGCCGGATAATTTGAAATTCCCACATACAAAGCCTTTCCTGAACGAACAGCTCTGTCGAGTGCCATCATGGTTTCTTCCAGTGGTGTATTGGGATCGGGGCGATGCGAATAAAAAATATCGACATACTCAAGCCCCATGCGTTTAAGACTTTGATCGAGACTGGCCAACAACGATTTACGGCTTCCCCACTCGCCATACGGACCGGGCCACATTAAGTAACCAGCCTTCGACGATATAATTAATTCATCGCGATAGGCACTGAAATCCTGTTTTAGTATTTTTCCGAAGTTCTCTTCTGCCGATCCGGGTGGTGGGCCATAGTTATTCGCCAAATCGAAATGAGTGATTCCCAAATCGAGAGCACGGTGCAATATGCTGCGGCTATTTTCAAAGTTGTCGATTCCTCCGAAATTGTGCCACAAGCCCAACGATACTGCAGGCAATTTTAGTCCCCATTTTCCACAGTGCTTGTATTTCATTGTATCGTATCGAGATTCTGCTGCTAAATAGGTCATTCTTAAAAAATTAAAATTTTACATTTAAAGTTAATGAAAGTTACGCGATTGGCAGCCCCTTAAAACTCATGATTAAGTTTTTCAATCCATTTATCTTTTATTTCCGAATCTAAAAAGCTGGCTTTAAACGAATTAACAGCTAGCTTAATAATTTCATCTTTGCTTAAATCCAAAGCTTCTGCAACTGTTTTGTAATTATCGTTTATATAACCACCAAAATAAGCAGGATCGTCGGAGTTGATGGTGGCTAAAACATTATTATCCAGAAAAATTTTCAATGGAAGATCTTTCATCTGTTTTACCACTTTCAATTTTAGATTGGAAAGCGGGCAAACCGTTAATGGTATTTGTTTATCGGCCAGTTCCTTTAGCAAAGTTTCATCATCGACAGAACGCACACCGTGGTCGATACGTGTGGCCTGCAACAAATTAAGGGCATCCGATACATTCTGCGCCGGTCCTTCTTCGCCTGCATGGGCAACCACCTTAAAACCTTTTTCATGCACCATTTTAAATACTCTTTGAAATTTAGCCGGAGGGTGACCAACTTCTGAAGAATCGAGGCCAAAACCGGCAAACAACCCTTTAAATTCCATCGCCTCGTTAAAGGTCGAAATGGCATCTTCTTCGCTCAGGTGCCGCAAAAAATTTGGTATTAAGCAGTAGGTAATTCCCCACTCTTTGTGTGCATCTTCCAATGCTTTTTGAATTCCATTAATTACGGTTTTAAAATCCACTCCTCGGTGAGTATGGGTTTGCGGATCGAAGAATATTTCGGTGTGAACCACATTCTCTTCCCTACATTTTTGAAGATAAGCCCAGGCAAGATCATAAAAATCTTGTTCGTAAAGAAGCACATTTGCACCTTCGTAATAAATATCCAGAAATTCTTGCAAATTATTGAAATTGTAGGCTGCCCGCAATTCATTAACTGAACGATACTTTAACTTAATACCGTTGCGTTTTGCAATAGCAATCATCAATTCAGGTTCAAAAGTTCCTTCAATGTGTAAATGTAATTCGGCTTTTGGGATGCTTTTAATAAGCACGTTTAATGTGTCGTTTGTCATCATTTTTTCTTTTAACAAAGATATAAATCCTCGCAATATCTCCTTATTCCTTCATCTTGTAACTTAAAAAATCAACTGCCCTGCAGAGAATAATTCAAATCCAAATGAACAAGAGTAATTTATAACCATTGCTGCGTTCTTCATGGCTCAAGCAAGATAAGCTTTGCCCTCCAATCGCACTACTAATTTCTTTTTTCCTTCAACAAAAAAAATATTCAACTGGGATTGAACTCCGTTTCAATTTATGTATTAATTCTTTGGACGTAAAATTAATATAATATTGAGGTTCCTAAACTCGATATTGTACACACAAA
Organism: Draconibacterium sp.; assembly: GCA_041583785.1. Taxonomy (GTDB): domain Bacteria; phylum Bacteroidota; class Bacteroidia; order Bacteroidales; family Prolixibacteraceae; genus Draconibacterium. The sequence goes on from JBFHFE010000004.1 coordinate 147,172, forward strand.
AAAATACAAATCGTAATAAATTTGCTTTTTCTGTTTTTCTAAAATAAGCCTACACTTTTGGCAAGGACCATGGTTCGCGGTATTTCGGAACCAGCAGTTCATTCGCCGAGTCGTTGCCAATAAATTTGCTGTTATCGGCATCCCAGTACAAACGCTGGCCGGTTTTTAATACCAAATTCCCTAAATGAGCCCCACGTGCTGTGTTGGCGGCTAATCCCAAAACCAGCGAAAATTAAAATAAAAACGGGTGGGATTAAACGAACGGGCCTTAGCAGGTTCGAGCCACATATCGTAGTCAACACCTTTGCAAACCAGGCTGCCAGGTTTTACAGGAATTGATTTACACCAGCCCTGATATGACCAACAGCGCACTGTACGAATTTTACCGAGAGCTCCTGAGTGCACAAAATCAACCGTCTCCTGCCAGTGTTTATCGCTACGTTGCCACTGACCAACCTGGGCAATGATTCCGAAACGTTTCCAGCTGTTGCCACAGCCGATGGTTTAATAAAATTTCTTCTATTAGCCCTTATTTCTATTTAATATGGATAGCATTTCCTGTAGAAACCGATCACAATATATCGTGTATAAATTAATTCTATGGCATTTCTATGGTGTTAAAAGAAGGTGCCAAAGCTTCTGGCTTTTCTGCCTTCTTTCGTCTGTACAAACGAAAACTAATCAGAATTTCAGTACGACATTTTATAATCAGATTGTATTATTCAAAATCTATTGTTTCTTTTTTACGATATACCGTTCCTTTAAAATGAGCAATAAGCTCCTCCTTTTCGTTCTTTATTTCAACAAGGTAGGTAGCTAATTTATTATTCAATGCAATCTCTTTTGCAACTGCTGTTAAATTTCCCTTCGACAAAGCTTTAAAGAATGAAATTTCAGCAGTAATGGCTAACGATACTCTTCCGTGCGTATTCGAAGCAACAGCAAAAGTAAAATCGGCTAAAGTAAAAAGTGCTCCACCATGCACAATTCCAACCGAGTTATGATGATTTTCGCAAATATCCATACATGCCTTTGCAAATCCTGGCGAAGCCTCAATAAGCTTAATACCCGAAGTTTTAGCAAACAAATCGTTTCCAAATTGTTTGTGGTATATTGTTAATGAATCACTCAAAATAAATAAAGTTCAATTAAATAATCGGTAAAAAGAAACAGGAAGCTGTAATACCAATTTCTATTTTAAATACATACTGGTACAACTTCCCGTTACGGTCTTCTTTACTCTTTCTGCATGGCATCATCAAATGCTATGTTCGACGGTGCAAAGTCAACTTTTTTCACAAATTCGCAGGCTTCGGCAGCACCGGCCTCGCGATCCATGCCACTGTCTTCCCACTCAACCGATAGCGGCCCGTTGTAACCAATATCGTTTAAGGCCCGAATAATATTTTCGAAGTTCACTTTTCCATGGCCCAGGCTACGGAAATTCCAGTACCGACGGTTATCTCCAAATTCCATATGGCCTCCATAAACACCAACTCCCATTGGCGTATCGCTCCAATAGGCATCTTTCATATGCACATGGAAAATGCGATCGGCAAATTCATAGATAAAACGCACGTAATCAACATGCTGATAAGCAAAGTGACTGGGATCGAAATTAAATCCAAAGGCGGGATGATTATCCAATGCTTTCAGGGCCAAATGTGCGGTATGAATATCGAAAGCAATTTCCGTTGGATGGGCTTCCAAAGCGAACTTAATTCCCAGACTTTGGTATTCATCTAAAATTGGTTTCCAACGACGGGCAAACTCAGCATAACCTTCTTCAATCGTTTCTGCCGACACAGCAGGAAAAGAATATAACATGTGCCAAATCGGGCTTCCGGTGAATCCGTTCACCACTTTAATTCCAAGGCGTTTTGCCACTTCTGCGGTTTTTACCATTTCCACAGCAGCACGTTGGCGCACACCTTCCGGGTCACCATCGCCCCAAACGTGAGGGCTGGCAATACTTTTATGCCTTTGATCGATAGGATCGCAAACACATTGCCCGTCAAGGTGTGTTGAAATGGAAAATAATTTTAATCCATATTTATCAAGAAGAGCTTTTCTGTTGTCGCAGTATGCCTGATCGGCTTTTACTACTTCCATGTGATCGCCCCAGGTACACAGTTCCAACCCGTCGTAACCAAATTCTTTGGCTTTCTGACAAATGCTTTCAATGGGAAGATCGGCCCACTGTCCGGTAAATATTGTTACTGGTCTTGCCATAACTATTTAAGTTTAAGGTTCAATATTCAAAGTAAAAAAGGAGGTTCCTTATCTGTACTTATTGATTTATTTATGAAATTTTTCGAAAGCAGAAGCAAATAACTTCGGGCATCTGACTTTCATCTTCCAACCTAGTCCTCTTCAATCATTTCGCCAAATTTCACCCATTTTACCTTATCGTTGTATCCGGCGCTAACAACGGTATCGATAAACTGCATTCCGCGAATTCCGGCTTCAACACCGGGAAAGTCTAACATTTCAGGAGTAGGCTCTTCACCATTTGCTTTGGCACGAACGGTAAGTGAAAAATTGCGGTAAATATTTGCAAAGGCTTCCAAATAACCTTCAGGATGGCCGCCTGGAGTACGTGTATTGTGCGCAGCAATGGACGTGTCTGTGCTTGTTCCAACGCGCATTATCTGCATTGGCTGGTCGGTCCATTTCAATACTAACGAATTGGGTTCGTGCTGCACCCATTCGAAACCGCCTCTATCGCCATAAGCCCTTATTTTTAATGCATTTTCTTCACCCGCAGCAATTTGAGATGCCATTAAAACGCCTTGAGCTCCATTGTTAAAACGAAGAAAAGCAGCACCATCATCGTCTAACAAACGATTAGGCACAAATACATTTAAGTCGGCACATATTTCGGTAACTTTTAAACCTGTTATATATTCTGCCAGCTGATGAGCATGTGTTCCAATGTCGCCCATACAACCTGCTTTACCCGAACGTTTAGGATCGGTTCGCCAGCTCGCCTGCGCATTTCCTGTATCTTCCAGTTTTGAAGAAAGCCAACCTTGAGGATATTCAACATACACTTTTCTGATTTTTCCAAACCGGCCTTCTGCAACCATTTGTTTGGCTTGCTTAACTGCGGGATATGCTGAATAGGTATGTGTTAAGGCAAAGGTCAATCCGGTTTTGTCAATTTTCTCTTTCAATTTTAGTGCTTCCTCCAAGGTAAATGTGATCGGCTTATCAAGCACAACATTGAACCCATTATCCAGAGCCATCATGGCTGGGGCAAAGTGCACAAAATTTGGTGTTACAATCGACACAAAATCCATGCGCTCTCCTTCAGGAAGTTGCGCTTCCTTTTCAAACATTTCCTGGTAGCTGCTGTAAACACGGTCTGCAGGAAGATAATACAGTTTTCCCGATTCTTTTGAAATTTCAGGATTTACACTGAAGCAGCCACAAACCAATTCAATTTGGTTATCCATAAAAGCTGCAAGACGGTGAATTGCTCCAATGAATGCGTCGGTACCTCCACCAACCATTCCCATACGAAGTTTTCTATTCTCCATTTTTATTAGTTTAAGTTGATTTACAAAACATAAATCAGATTTACGCTGATTTTGATTTAGGAGGTTAAAATTAGCAACTCTTTTTTTAGGAAGCAACAATAATTGATTCTGATGTGTTCTATTCTGTTCTTAATATTTGTTGAAAGCATAACTTAAGAACAAGACCCAGGCTGTTAGCGCGAATTTCTAAGGGTTAATGGTCATTAAAATTCAACAATTATCCCAATTGTAGGCAAAACTGTACCCGATGAGCTTTCAATTTCATTTAAAACATAGCGAGTTCCGTCATCGGTAAGAATATAGTTACCGTTAGCATCTTCTGCACGTACTATAATATCACTCTGTTCTGCCTGAAAATTATAGAAGTTTTGAATATCGATGTAAAATTTAGCGGTAAGCTTTTCCCAATAATACGATTTATCGATACGAATATCCAATTGATGAAAAGGGCTAAAACGTTCGGTATTCAACTTTGAATAATAGAGGTAAGGCCCGCCGGTAAGGTTCCAGGCTTCAATTTGCGACGAGGTTTCCAAATCCCAGGGAGTATATGGCAAACCACCCACAAAACGCCAGCGTCCGCCCACACGCCAGTTACGTTTTAAGTCTTTGGTAGAGGTAATGGTCAGCAAATGTTTCGAATCCCAGCTCGATGGAATATAAGTGCCGTTAGCATTTTTAAACTCGCTACGGACAACCGTGTACGAAAGGTTAAAATTAAAACCACTGTTTGAATTTATCCTCGCATGAAATTCGGCTCCATAAGCACGACCTTCAGAACTTGAAATCACTTCCTCGTCGCCAACCACGCCATAATCGTCTCCTTTGTTGGCCAAACTAATTAGGTCGTTCACCGAAAACGGATAGTCGGAATAAGCTTTCAAAAAGGTTTCAGCAGTTAGTTGGACAGAGGGTTTCGGGCGAAACTCCAAACCACCTATAAAATGGTTTACTGCAATGTATTTTAAATTATTTTGCTTGTTTATAAAAACATCGTCCTCTTTATATCCCAAAGTAGTGTAAGCCGGCAGTTGGTAATAGCGTCCGGTATTAAAATTAAGGCTCCATCTGTCGGTTAAACTATACGATGCCGAAAAACGTGGCGACAATTGTTCCAGCAGGTTATTCATGCTCGACGAATAATTATTTCCGTCGGTGCGCAAACCAAACGAAAGTGCCAACCGCTCGTTTAAAACCGTTTTACTGATTTGCGCAAATAAACCGTATTTTACTAAATCGAGGTTGGTACTGTAATTAATATTTACCACCTCGTCATAATAATATCGTTGTTGTTCTGTATCGTTTTTATAGTTTACTAAATCGAGGTTGGCACCGGCATTAAGTTTAAACCCATTAAATCGCGAAGTATTTTCAAAACGCAGTTTATTCTCAATCTCTTCCGAATTATAATCCAGAATTTTATTGTCTTCCGAGCTGTCATCATTATCCAGATACTTATAAGAACTGTTATTTAAATGGCTTCGACTGGCCACAAAAGTTTGGTAGCTATTTTCACGAAAGTGTTTATAAACCGCACCAACAGTATAATTCCACTGTTCGTTCACCGGTAGTTCGCTTAAAATATATTTCTGCTCATCATCAGGATTTTCAATGTCTTCGTTCAACTCAAAAATATCGTTTGCACCCAAGCCTATTATTGTCAATTCGTTTTTCTTATTAAAACGAGTGCGAAGCTTAAACTGCGTGTCGGTAAAATTAGGCAGAAAAGGAAGTTCCAAAACGCTAAACAAAAACTGCAAATACGAACGGCGAACCGAGAACACAAAGTTTGTTTTTTCGCCAATTGGCCCATCAAAAGTCGCTGCAATTTCTGATGCTCCAAGTGTTCCCTGAACGTTTAGCTTCTCCTCGTTGCCATCAATTTGACTGAACTCCATCACTCCGCTCAGTGCATTTCCACGGTTTGCCGGAAATGCTCCGGAATAAAAATTCACTTCGCGGATAAAATCAGCATTTAAAATGCCAACCGGGCCGCCAGATGCTCCCTGCGTTGCAAAGTGGTTAATAAAAGGCACCTCTACCCCATCGAGATAAAACCGGCTTTCCGACGGGCCACCACCTCTAATAATTATATCGTTTCGGTAAGCCGGTGTCGACTGAACTCCGGGAAACGACTGAATAACCTTTGAAATATCGCGGTTGGCACCCGGGCTTTTTTCAATTTCGCCAATACCAATAGAACGAAGCGAAACCGGGCTTTCCGCAGTTTTGCGAAATGGCGAAGCGGTAACGGTCACTTCCTCTATTTCCGATTGCGAGAGTTCCATTTTAATTTCAATAAAAGCGCTGTTGGCCCGGCTTACTTCAATTTCGGCAGAAACCGCCTTTTTGTATCCTACAAAACTGGCTTCTACACGCACAAAACCCGCATACAAATTTTGAATTACAAAATGTCCGTTTTCATCGGTAACGGTTCCCATTGTGGTTCCACTAACCAATACATTTACAAAAGGTAAAGGTTTATTATTTGTGGCATCAACCACTTTCCCGGTTAAAACAGCATTTTGGGCAAAAGTCAATAACGAAATCAGTAGAAATAATATGGTTGTAGAAAATGTCTTCATAGGTTAAAAAAACAAAGCCACAATTTAAAAGTTGAGAAAGGCTCGTGGTTTTTATAAATTAGCCGTCGAAAAATACAAAAATATGCGACTTGTTATTCAAAAAGTAAAAGAAGCTTCGGTTACTGTTGAAGGCGAAAAATTATCGGCAATAAAAAAAGGACTATTGGTTTTGCTTGGCATTGAAAACGAAGATACAAACGAAGACATAGATTATTTGGTAAAAAAAACAACACAGCTCCGAATTTTTGACGATGAAAATGGTGTAATGAACCTTTCGGTAAAAGATGTAAGAGGCGATATTATTGTAGTAAGCCAGTTTACTTTGCAGGCCAACACAAAAAAAGGAAATCGCCCTTCGTACATACGTGCTGCCAAACCCACTTTCTCGGTTCCGATGTACAAAAAATTTGTTGCTGCCATGGAAACTGCTTTGGGCAAAAGCGTTGGAACCGGAAAATTTGGCGCAATGATGGATGTGGCCCTGATTAACGATGGCCCGGTAACTATTATTATCGATTCGAAACAAAAAGAGTTTTAAATACAAATTAGCCAAATCCCAATTTTTATGCGAATTTTGGGATCATAATCCCAGCTTTAATATTTGTATTTTATGATAAACAAATCAATCACCCTCACAGAAGCCCAAAAGCAAGTAGACCACTGGATAAAAACCATTGGTATAAGGTATTTTAGCGAACTAACCAACATGGCCATTTTAACCGAAGAAGTGGGAGAACTGGCCCGTATTATAGCCCGGAAATATGGCGATCAATCGTTTAAAAAATCGGATGAAGATTACAACTTAGGCGATGAAATGGCCGATGTTCTTTGGGTACTAATATGCCTGGCTAACCAAACCGGAATAGATTTAAATGAAGCCTTTTTGAAAAATATTGAAAAGAAAACCATACGAGATAAAGACCGTCATAAAAACAACGAAAAATTAAAAAAATAAATTGAACTTAAAATTAATATAGCTTATTATGAATATTTCAACTGAATCTGCCAGCACCAACAATACAAGTCCTGAAAAATGGACCGATGAAGAAGTGAACTCCTGGTTTCAAAAAAAAGAATGGCTGGAAGATTGGGAGCCCACACCCGATGCATCGATAAACATAAGAACATTCGCCATTGAATACCATAAAAATCCGAAACGCTGGAAACAAACATTTTCCTTTTTAAAAGAAACCGATTTAAAAAACCTGCCCGAAGGCAAGCATGAATTGGATGGTGAAAAGCTTTTTATTGCCGTAAGCGAATACAATTCGAAGGAGAAAGCGGATACAAAATACGAGGCGCATAAAAAGTATATCGATATTCAATATCTTATTTCAGGCGAAGAACAAATGGGACTTACCACCCTCGATAAGGTTAAAATTTCGGAACCTTATAACGCCGAAAAAGACCTTGCCTTTTATTCTTTCGAGGGAGGAATTTATCAAAAAGCTACTTCAGGCAACTTTTTTATATTCTTCCCGGAAGATGTACACCGTCCTTGTATTAAAACAAAAGAAAGTACTCCTGTAAAAAAGCTTGTTGTTAAATTGTTAACTGAATAGGAAAAACAATAGTAGAACCTACTATTTTAGCAACTTTATATGGCAAAAAAAACATGGCATTTTTTTAACATCCTAAAGCAATCGGATTCTAATTTTTTCAAATGTTTAAATCATTTGAAACATTAAGCAGTTATAAAACATTTGCCATTAGCAGATTTCATTGACGAATATCGTATTCTTAATGGATAAAATTTATTTATTTTGTTAGTCGAAAAGATAAAACCAAAATTTTTCGGCCATTAAGAACAAAAACAGCTAAAAATGGATAATATAGATTGGAAAAACATCGGATTTGGCTATCGCAATACCGATTATAATATTCGTTGCTATTACCGCAACGGCGAGTGGGGAGAATTAGAGATTAACTCTTCGAATACAATTAACATCCACATGTCGGCAACAGCACTGCATTATGGGCAGGAAGCGTTTGAAGGCCTGAAAGCATTTAAAGGGAAAGACGGAAAAATTCGTATTTTCCGTATGGACGATAATGCCAAACGTATGCAGGATTCTGCCGATGGTATTTTAATGCAACGCTTTCCGACTGAGAAATTTAAACAAGCTGTTCGTTTGGCAGTTAAAATGAACGAACGCTTTGTGCCTCCTTATGAATCGGGAGCAGCATTGTATATTCGTCCGCTATTAATTGGTACTGGTCCGCAAATTGGAGTGGCACCTGCCGACGAATTCATGTTTTTGGTTTTTGTTATGCCTGTTGGACCTTATTTTCCGCAAGGTTTTAAACCTACTAATCTGGTAATTATGCGCGAATACGACCGTGCAGCACCACAAGGAACCGGAAAGTACAAAGTTGGCGGTAATTATGCGGCAAGTATGGTTATCGGTAAAAAGGCTAAGCAAAATGGATTTTCTGCCGTGCTTTATCTTGATAGTAAAGAGAAAAAGTACATCGACGAATGTGGCCCAGCTAACTTTTTTGGAATAAAAGGCAATTCATACGTTACTCCTAAATCGGATTCAATTCTGCCATCAATCACCAATAAAAGCTTAATTGTTTTAGCTGAAGAATTAGGCTTGAATGTTGAATGCCGCAAAGTTCCGTACGAAGAACTAACAGATTTTGACGAAGTGGGCGCCTGTGGTACGGCAGCTGTAATTTCGCCAATTAAAGGAATTTACGATGCCGATAACGACAAATGGTTTAAATATGGAAACCAGGAAGAAGCCGGCGAATGGTCAACTAAGCTCTACAATAAACTTCGTGCAATTCAATACGGCGACGAGCCCGATAAGTTTGGATGGGTTGAAATAATTGAATAATATGATTAAAGCAGACAACAATCTGCTTTAACATTATAATAAAAAACCAGTTGGCTAGTAATTATGACTAGTCCTATAAAAAAGCTTCGAAATTTTTCGAAGCTTTTTTTATTTCCCCTGTAACATCTCGGCAACTTGGCCGTCGTATACAACGAATACGGTTCAGAAACGAATGACAATAAACGAATACAACCAGGCTGTTGACCATTTTTCAGATCGATTGTACCGCTTTGTGCTAAAAAGCATTAAAGACCTACAAACGGCCGAGGATATTGTGCAGGACAGTTACGAAAAGCTCTGGAAAAACAAAGAGAATGTAGCAGCAGATAAAGTAAAATCGTACCTTTTTACAACCGCTTACCACACTATGATCGACCGTATTCGGAAAGATAAAAGAGTGACATTTATTGAAGATAAAAGTTTACCGGAAAAAGGCCATGAAAACAATTATTCCGATTTACACGAAATTTTAAAAGAGGCGGTAGACAGGTTACCAGAAACTCAGCGAATGGTATTACTACTGCGCGATTATGAGGGGTACAGCTACAAAGAAATTAGCGTACTAACGAAACTGAGCGAATCGCAGGTAAAGGTTTACATTTATCGGGCGAGGGTATATTTAAAAAAATATATTGGCAGTATTGAGGTGGTTGCGTAAAAGCCATCAACACCCAAAATTTAAGGGGAAAGAGAAAAGAAAAATGGAAATTAGCAGAAATAATTACGAAGCTTACTTTATTGATTATCTGGAAGGAAACCTGGATGAACGATTGGTTGATAGTTTTATAGAATTTCTTCAGAAAAACCCAGATTTAAAACAAGAACTCGCGCTTTATGAACCGGTAGCTGCCATGCCCGAAACGATTACTTTCAATAAGAAAAATATACTTAAAAAAGAAAAATACGACTCTGAAAAAATATTCAACCAGGCTGCTATTTCCAGCCTCGAAGGCGACATTTCGAAAAATGAAAAGCAGGAGTTCGAAAAGTATCTTGCCCATCATCACGAAAAACAAAAGCAAGTTGCACTTTTCAGCAAAACCATTCTTCAAGCTGACGAGTCAGTTACTTTCAACAAAAAAAATACACTTTACAAAAAAGCAATCGGAAAAACCATTTTATTATGGACAGGCAGAGTGGCTGCCCTATTGATACTGGCCATTGCCTTTTTTAGTTTATTTGAGAAACCCACCCCTGAAGTTATTTTGGAGAACCAGCTGGCTTCCATCGAGAACAAGGCTGAAAAGAAAGTTATGGTTGTTGATGAGAAAAGAAATGCCGTTGATAAACTACCAATAAGCGACAATAACAAAACAACAAATGTTACCACACAACCGGCCAAAGAAATTGCACTTTCAAGGGAAAAAGTAATCGAAAACAGCCACCAAACCACAAAGAATACCTTAGAAACCACCGACCTAATTGTTGCACGTTTGCCGGCTAAAATTCAGGAAGAGATAAAAACAATTTCTGCATCCATAAACATTCAGAAAACAGAAGCCACTCTTGGTACCATGTACCTGATTTTTCCCGAAAATTATTACGATGAAGAATGGCTACTAGCCAATAAAATGAAAGAAAAACTCAATATCAATAAAATTACCAAAGCCGGACTTAACTTATTTACCAGCATTTCGAACGAACGCTTTACATATCAAACCGATAAAAACGGAAAAGTTACCGAATATAACTACGACTCGCGCCTGCTGGCTTTCTCCATTCCCTGTAAAAAAGCCGAAACAGAATAAAAAACTGAATATTGAGTTCTGTACATTTGCAGGGAAAAATAAATTGCAGCAAATTTCCGGGCTTATTTTTATTCTTTTGTAACTATTTGCCCAGCTGCCCGTCACAGCTTCAGAAACATTTAAACATGAAAACAATGAAACATATATTAACCCTGATTTTCGTTTGTACTCTGGCCCTGAATTTAATTGCACAAACCGATACTACTGCCGTAAAAGTTTTAAAGAAAAATGTAGTAACCGTTGTTGACGACAATGACAAGGTGCACGTTAAACTTGGCGAAGACCGGGGTATTGAGGTTATTACCGATGACTGGGGCGATACTACGCACGTAAGGATTGGCCGGCGTACTTTTAAAGTAATAGATGGAAACAACGGCACCTATGTTAAGGTGGTTAAGGAGTCGAACTGGCAACGATGGTCGGGCAAATTTAATCCACACTGGGCAGGCCTCGAAGTAGGTGTTAATGCAATAACCAACTCCGATTATTCATTATATGAACAATCGGTACAAAACGAATACGGCGACTTTATGGACTTGAATCCTGGAAAGTCGCTTACATGGAATTTAAACTTCGCTGAATTTGCGTTTACCAACGAAAAGAAAAATTTTGGGGTGGTTACCGGCCTGGGTTTAAGTTTTAACGACTATGCCTTTGACAATAGTTCGCTTACCATAGTTAAAGACAACCAAAGTGATTTGATAATTCCCGATTGGATTGCGGATTCTGATGGTGATGGAAACACTGTTAAAAAGTCGAAACTACATGTAAATTACCTTACAGCACCATTAATGATAGAGATTAAAACGCCGCTACGAATGGGCAGTTCGCGTTTGTACCTTGCAGGTGGTGTTATCGGTAGTTTATACCTGGGGTCACACACTAAATACAAATATGAAGATGGCGACAAAGAAAAATCAAAAACCGGCTACAATATTAATCCCTTTAAATACGAACTTACCGGTCGCATTGGATTTGGCGATTTCTGCGTGTTTACCAACTACAGCATGACCTCGCTGTTTAAAGATGGCAATGGCCCTGAAGTTCATCCTTTGCTGATAGGTATTTCATTTCCGAATATTTAAACTCGAAAAATAAACTGCTATAAAATAAATCGTTCCCTGGCGTTTTGCCGGGGATTTTTTTTGACAAATTATAAAGTTAGGGTACTTTTATTTAATGGAATGGATTCGCATACTTGCCCTTTTGGGAGTGCTAAACTTTTGTTACCAGGTTATCTGGCGATACCGGAAGCTGAAGAAATCGGGGATCAATGTTTCACAAGGAAACAGAGGTCTAAAAGCTGTATTTCTCTTCTTATTCTTAATTTGTTTTTCCCTTGTTTTTGTCTCCGAAATGCTAATCCATACTTTCCAGCTTTCCCTAAAGATGCTGCCACAACATCTCAGTAATTCATTTCATTCCTCTGCATTTATCGCCATTGTTGGAATACTGATGATTATATTTTCAGTAACCCTGCTGCACTTCACCCTGGCGGCCTTTAAACAATCGCTTAGGTTTGGCCTCAATTCACAAAACATAGGAAAATTAATTACCACCGGCATCTTTTCTTTTTCGCGCAACCCGTTTTTTATCTCAATAGAGTTACTTTTTACAGGAATCGCCCTTGTTTATTCTACCTCTTTTTTTATTGGAATTGCTGTTCTTTCAATTTTCTGCATTCATTTTTTTATTCTGAAAGAAGAACGCTTTATGCGCAAAAATTACGGGCAAGAATACATCGAGTATAGCCAAAAGGTAAGAAGATACTTCTAACCGATAAAGAACAAAGAATATTGATGTACTTTTTATAATTCTCATCTACAAAAGCACACTGTATTTTTGCCATTTATTGTGACAATATCTCTCCGACCTTAATTCAGCAATTCAAAAACCTTCTCACCCCCACTCCATGTACTTAACACTTTTGCATTTAAAACTTCTTTTGGCGAAGCGGTCATTAAATCAGTGTCGAGAATTATAAAATCGGCCCACATGCCAGGAGTAAGGCTTCCTTTTTCGTTTTCTTCGAACGACGATCGGGCAGCCCAGATTGTCATCGAGCACAAGGTTTGCTCGCGGGTGAGGCCTTCTTCGATATGCCAGCCACCTTCAGGCCATCCATCGTGATCGGTTCGGAAAACTGCTGAATAAAAAGTAAACAGCGGCTCGATGTTTTCCACCGGGAAATCGGTTCCGCCTGGCAACCAGCCATTTTGTTTTAAAAGAGTTTGATAGGAATAAGCACCTTTTATGCGCTCCGCTCCCACCCTGTCTTCAGCCCAGCGCATGTCGCTGGTACAGTGCGTTGCCTGAACCGATGGAACAATTGAATACTTACCAAACTTCTCAAAATCATCCGGGTGGATAATTTGCGAATGCTCAATCCGCCAGCGGCGATCGTTTTTTTCTTTCAAAAATCTACCGTAAGTATCTAGCATCAAACGGTTACCTGCATCGCCAATGGCATGTGTCGAAACCACAAAATTGTTATCATAAGCCAATTGGCAAATCTTGTTGTAGTATTCTTGTGTTTCAATTTGTAAACCTGTGTTATCCGAATCGTCCGAATATGCTTCCAGCATCAATGCTCCTCGCGAACCAAGTGCACCGTCGGCATAAATTTTAATGGTATTTACTGTCAATCGCTCGGTTTTATACCTGCCTTTTTTCACAAAATGCTCAAAATTCTTTTCCGTTGGGTTTAACATAGCATTTATTCGCATTTTCAATTCACCCGAGTGCTGCATACTGTCCATTAATAAAATGGTTTGTTTGCCCAATCCGCAATCAGTAACAGAAGTCAATCCAACCGCAAAACAGTTCTTTTGTGCGGCAAGTAAGCCTTTTTTCTGTTGCTCAACCGAAATTTCGGGAAGGTGTTTCACCACCAAACTTTCGGCATTATCTATTAAAACACCAGTAGGTTCACCATTTTTCACAAGAATATCTCCGCCATCAACCTTCGATTTTGCGGTAACCCCTGCAATTTCAAGAGCTTTTGAATTACACCAGCCAGCATGACCATCAACACGAATCAAATAAACCGGAATATCTGGAAACAACTTATCTAAACCTTCCTTTGTCGGAAATTCCTTCACATCCCAGTCGTTTTGGTCCCAGCTTCGGCCAAGCACCCAGTCGCCGCCAAATTTCTTGTGATGTTCTTTCAAAATGGCATAAATCTCATCCACACTTTTTGTACCGCGCAAATCAGCATATTGCATTAAATTCACGCTATATCCGTTAAAATGACAATGTGCATCGTTAAATCCGGGATATACAAATTTACCTTCACCATCAACGATAGTTTTCGCTTCATACTTTTCAGAAATTTGCTGAAAGGTTCCACATGAAACAATTTTACCATCGGCAACAGCAAAACTTTCAGCCTTGCTAAAATCTTCATCTATCGTATAAACAATAGCATTTTTTACGATCAAATCGACTTTCTCTTTTTTTGAACACGAACTCATAACTATAACAATTAAAACAAAGAGGGCAGGAAATTTCATTTCTTATAATTTAAGATAAGAGACAAATTTAGGTAATTGTTATAATTTTATAAAATATTAAGTATTTGTTTCCTACCCAATTATATTTCTATCTTTGTGGCTTGGTATTTTAAGAAAGACGAAGCAAATGTTTTCAGTAGGTATATTTACAACGCACATCCCATATATCGCAATGATTGCGTTTTATGCCTATTTTATGCTTTTCGGGGTAAATAAAGCTGATAATAAAAACAACAAGCTTACTGAAAAGTCTATCACAATCGAGTATCATTCAACTCATTTTAAGCAGATTACACTTGACAAAAACCACAACTTTTATGTTTCGGCCGACGCTGTTTACCAACACTTTCTTTCAAAAAATATTCAGGTAAAGCAAAAGTGGGACTCTGTTTTCCTCGATAAGCTCACCTGTCAGGAACTCCCCACTAACTCACTTTTCAACCGTCCTCCCCCTGTATTGATTTAACTATTTCAGTGAAATAAAACAGAAACTCCGACAGCACTTTTGGAGTCCATATCAATACAAATATTCAACTTTACATGAAGAAAATAACATTTGCTTTTGCGGCGATGCTATTACTATATACCACAGCAAAAGCTCAACAACAAGCTGAAAAACCTGACACCATACAACATTATGAATTGGACGATATTGAAATAAAATCGCCCAAATACAACCGCAATATCTTTGAAATTCCGGCTGCGGCAACCCTGGTTTCCGAGCGCCTGATACAAAATAACAAAGTGCAAAACCTTACCGATATTTCGGCAATAGTTCCAAACTTTTTTATGCCCGATTACGGTTCAAAACTTACCTCACCTGTATACATTCGTGGGGTTGGAAACCGAATAAACACACCTTCGGTAGGACTATATGTTGACGGAATACCTTACTTCGAAAAGGCAGCTTTTAACTTCGATTTTGTTGATATTGAACGTATTGAAGTTTTGCGCGGACCACAGGGAACATTGTACGGACGAAATGCCATGGGCGGTTTAATTAATATTATCACCAACCAACCGAACAACAAACGTGCGACAAGTGCTTCGGTTGATTATGGAAACTACAATCAGATTAACACCCAAATCAACCACAACCAGCCCATTACAAAATCGTTTGCAGTGCTTGGAAACCTTAGCCAACAACACCGCGACGGATTTTTTACCAACCAGTATAACGGTAAAAAAGTGGATAACATGGATTCGTATTCGGGCCGTATAAAACTGCTGTTCACTCCTTCCGACAAATTCAGAGCTTCAGGAAATATTCAATACGAAGACAGCGACCAGGGAGGCTATCCCTACGCCCTTTTTAACGACGACACCAACGAAGCCGCAGACATTGACTATAATTTGGAAAGCACATACGACCGCAAATTATTTTCGACAGGACTAAACCTGCAATATACTGCTGATAACTATATAGTTAATGCCGTAAGTAGCTTTCAATCGGTAAACGACGCTCAGGCTGTTGACCAAGACTTTACTTCTTCTGATTATTATTTTGTAACACAAGATCAAGACATCGATATGTTTTCGCAGGAAATAAATATTCAATCGAAAGAAAATAAAACCTACGACTGGTTGTTTGGTGCTTTTACCTTTCATCAGAGTCTGGATAAGGAAGTGTTTTTAGAAATGGGCGAAGACATGATTGCCAATTTACCTTATACAGATTATTCGTACACCAAAACGTACGATAACAGCAATTCGGGCATTGCATTATTTCACCAGTCGACCCTGAAATTTGGAGGACTTTCGCTTTCTGCAGGTATTCGTGCCGATTACGAAAAAGCAACTCTCGATTATGTTTACGACAAAACCATTAGCGGAGAAGAAAGCAACGCCGATGCATTTGAAAGCGATATGGACTTTTTTGAAATACTTCCAAAAATTGCGGTTAAATACAGTATTTCAGACTACATTGCTCCGTATGCTACCATTGCCAAAGGATATAATTCGGGGGGATTTAATTCCACATTCGAGCGCGAAGAAGATCGTTCGTTTGAACCCGAAAGATCGTGGAATTATGAAGCCGGCATAAAAGCAAAATGGTTAGAACAACGCATTTATGCTAACCTCGCATTTTTTTACATCGACTGGTCAAACCAGCAGGTGTACCAAACCGTTCCCAGTGGAACTGGCTCGATGCTTACCAATGCAGCAAAATCGGTAAGCAAAGGTGTTGAATTTGAAATAAAAGCTTTACCGGCTAAAAATTTGGAAACATGGGTAGCCTTTGGTTACAACGAAGCCAAATTTGTAGAATACATTAAAGATGAAGCTACCGACGATTACGATGAAAACGAAAACATTGACTACAGTGGAAATTACCTGCCTTACGTTCCTCGTTTTTCGTTCAATATCGGTGGAAATTACTCTGTAGACATTAATAAAAACTGGCTCAACAAAATCCGGTTTCATTTAACCTACAACGGTTTTGGAAAGCACTACTGGAAGGAAACCAACGTTGCTTACCAAAATTTTTACGGCTTGCTGAACGGACGCATTAGTTTCGAATGTAAAAATGTAACTTTGGCTTTTTGGGGCAAAAACATATTGGATGAAGAATATAACTCGTTCTATTTTCAGGCACTCGGAAATTCGTATGCACAACTCGGAAAGCCCGCAACAATGGGCATCAATCTGAAAGTAACATTTTAAAAACTAAAAAGGAAGACTCGCCTCCGGTTTTCCAACCATTTCAGTATGCAAAACAGCGAATTCAAAAAATACTACACCCTGCTGAGCCTGTACCTGGCACAGTCCATTCCGATGAGTTTTTTCTCGACGGTAATCCCCGTTATTATGCGTATGGAAAACTACTCGCTGGAATCTATCGGGTACATTCAGCTAATAAAATTGCCCTGGATTTTAAAGCTTTTGTGGGCACCAATAGTAGACCGAACCAGCAAAAACAAGCGGGAATACCGGCGATGGATTCTCGCTTCCGAAGTTTTTTATGCTTTAATTATCATGAGTATTGGTTATCTCGATTTACAAACCGATTTTACCACTATTATTGCTTTAATGGTGATTGCTTTTACGGCATCGGCCACACAAGATATAGCCACCGATGCATTTGCCATACTTATACTAGAAAAGAACGAACGCAGCCTGGGTAACAGTATGCAGTCGGCCGGAAGTTTTATCGGTACTATGATGGGAAGTGGTGTTCTGTTAATTGTTTATCATTATTGGGGCTGGCTGTGGCTTCTACGATGCCTTGGCTTATTTGTGCTGTTTGCTCTCATACCGGTTTCGCTGTACAATGCCCGAAACGGAAAAGAACTCGATCGTTCGTCGAAAAATGTATCACCACTCGAATTTATTTATTTCTTCAGGCAAAAAAATATTGGAGGTCACCTATTGTTGCTTTTCCTGTTCTACTCAGGCATTATCGGAATATTGACCATGATAAAACCTTATTTTGTTGATTTAGGTTATGATATCAAGGAAATTGGCATTATTTCGGGAATTTTTGGAACAGCCTGCGGGGTAGTAATGACTATTCCTGCCGGTATTTTTATCCGCAAAAAAGGTGTCATTAAATCCATTTGGTTATTTCCGGTTGTAAATGTTTTGGTGGCTGGATACTTTTTCGGACTAACCTATACCGACCATGCCATTTACCTTGTTTACATTGGTGTGGCATTGCTTTGGGGGGCTTATGCCATGTCGTCGGTATTTGTATACACGATGGGCATGCAAGTGGTACGTAAAGGCCGCGAAGGAACAGATTTTACAGTACAAATTGCAATCACACACCTTAGCAGCCTGGTAATTGCCATCATGAGCGGAAAAATTGCCGATGCATTGACTTATCGCGGATTATTCGGCATTGAGGTTGGCTTGGGAATCTTATTTTTGATTTTGCTTCCATTTATTTTCAAAAAAGATTTTTATCTGCGCGATGAAGCTTTTGAAAAAAAACAAGTACTTAAATAATATTGCGAAAAAAGTAAAATAAGCATTATGAAGATACCACAACAACTTATAGAAAAATACAATACTCCGGTTCCCCGGTACACCAGTTATCCACCGGCAAACTTTTTTTCATCGGAATTTACTTCTGAAGATTATGTGCAATGGCTTCAACTTTCTAACACCGAAGCAACCCAAAATATCTCCATTTATATTCACATTCCGTTTTGCCCAAAAATTTGTCACTATTGCGGTTGTAATACCCACCACACGCGCGATAAAAACAAAATGAGGGAGTACATTAACGCACTTAAAAAAGAGATTTTAATGGTGCATAAATACTTGGATTCAGAACGCAAAGTATCGCAAGTACATTGGGGAGGAGGTACACCCAACTCGCTGCCAATTAATATGGTGGAAGAAGTTATGCTGCTGATTCACGAAAATTTCAATTTTATTGACAAAGCTGAAATTGCCATGGAATGTCACCCGGCAATGTTAGATGCAGCGTACATTGAAAAACTAGTTCAGCTAAAATTTAATCGTTTTAGTTTGGGTATTCAGGATTTTAAGCAGGAAGTGCTCGACAACGTAAACCGCGATGCTCCTGAAATACCGGTTGAAGAATTGGTACATATGATTCGCAAACATAAAGGTACCAGCGTAAACCTCGATTTTATTTATGGCTTGCCCTATCAGGATAAAATTTCGTTTGCTGAAACCATTAGCAGAGCCATTGAAATTTCGCCCGATCGGCTGGTAACCTTCTCGTATGCCCATGTTCCCTGGGTTAAAAAAGCACAAAAAATTCTGGAAAAAAAGGGTTTACCATCGGCTGAAAGTAAGCTGGCCATGTTTGAAACCGCATTTAAACTACTTACAAATAACGGCTACAAAGCCATTGGATTAGACCATTTTGCCAAACCCGGTGATGAGTTAAATATTGCACTCGAAAACCGCAGTTTGCATCGTAATTTTCAGGGCTACTGTACCCGCGAAACTACCGGACAGGTATATGCTTTTGGTGCTACCGGTATAAGTCAACTCGATAGTGCATATGCGCAAAACACCAAGGATACAAACACTTACATTGAAAAAATTAATAGTGGTGCTTTCACTATCGAAAAGGGTTATCTACTGAAAAACCCGCAGAAAATAATTCGCCATATTATTAACGAAGTAATGTGCAACCACTATGTTTCGTGGAAAGAAGTGGCGCAGCTATTTAAGCTTACCGAAAGGGAAATAAAAGACACAATTGCTTACGATGAAACAAATTTAAATGTCTTTGTTTCCGATGGATTGCTTACTTTCACAACAGATGAAATTGCTGTTACTGATTTAGGTAAATATTTTATCCGAAACATTGCTTCAAGTCTCGACCCAGCAATGAAAACAGCAACTCAAAAATTCTCGAAGGCATTGTAAAATGAGCGAAAAGAAGACAAATATTGCCGTAATAGGTGCAGGATTAACCGGATTAACCACAGCTTTCTACCTAAAAAAACATGGCTTTAAGGTGCAGGTTTTTGAAAAAAACGATCGCCCGGGAGGAGTTATCAGAACCCACCATGAAAATGGATTTACCTTTGAATCGGGACCAAATACCGGCTCAATGTCGCGTGTAGAGGCCGCAGAGTTATTCGAAGATTTAAAAAGCGACTGCACCCTTGAAATTGCAGACGAAAATGCCAAAGCCCGCTGGATTTGGATGGGAAACAAATGGCATACTATTCCATCAGGATTAATTGGAGGCATCACTACCCCACTCTTTTCTTTTTCGGATAAACTACGATTATTGGGCGAACCATTTCGAAAAAAGGGAGCCAACCCTGAAGAAACAATCGCAGATCTTGTTCGTCGCCGGATGGGCAAAACTTTTCTTCGCAATGCTGTCGATCCCTTTATTTCCGGAGTTTATTCGGGCGACCCTGAAAAACTGATTACAAAGTATGCCGTTCCAAAATTGTATCAGCTGGAGCAGGAATATGGCAGTTTTATAAAAGGTGGATATAAAAAAGCAAAAGAACCCAAAACCGACCGTGATAAAAAAGCCACAAAAGAAGTTTTTTCTGCCGAAGGTGGTTTGGAAAACCTGGTACAAGCTCTGGTAAAGCACATTGGGGAAGATAATATCTGCTTAAACTGCAAAACACTTTCTATTAAATATTCGGATAAAAAATATTTTATTGAAGGAAACAAGGAAGCATTTTCGCATGTAATTTCCACAGCAGCTGCTTCTGGTTTAGCTACCCTTTTCCCTTTCTTACCCACCGAGAAGATGGCACGAATTAATCAACTGGAATACGCCAGAGTAACGCAGGTTTCGCTGGGATTTAAGCAATGGGAAGGCATTCCTATTCAGTCGTTTGGAGGGTTAGTTCCTTCGGAAGAAAAACGCGATGTACTAGGAATTTTGCTGCTATCATCGTTTCTGAAAAACCGTGCCCCCAAAGGCGGAGCTTTACTTTCTGTATTTCTGGGAGGTGTGCGAAAGCCCGAAATTATTGAGTACAGCGATGAAAAAATAATGAAGCTTGTGAAGAAAGAAGTTACCACAATGATGGGCTTACAGGAATTTAAGCCCAATCTGGTACGAATATTTCGCTATAAACATGCCATTCCGCAATATAGTTTTGAATCGAAAGATAAACTGGAGGCTATTTCGGAATTAGAACAGGATTTTGATGGTTTAATTTTGGCCGGAAACATCCGCGATGGAATTGGCATGGCCGACCGCATAAAACAAGGGCGGAATATTGCTGATAAACTGGCAATAAAACTAAAATGAAAGAGTCAAAAACAGCCATACTACTTATGAATGTTGGCAGTCCTGACGCTCCAACAAAACCTGCTGTACGTAAATTTTTATCAGAATTTTTAAACGATAAACGGGTTATTGATCTTCCCTGGTTACTCCGAAAATTTCTGGTAAATTGTATTATTATTCCGTTTCGAATAAGCAAGTCATCAAGCCTTTATACGAGGCTTTGGAATGAAAAAGGATCACCACTAATTCATATTACAGAAGTAGTAAGAGAAAAACTGCAACTTGAACTGGGAAGTAATTTTACTGTGTTTGTTGGGATGCGATATGGAAATCCGAACTACAAAAAAGCACTTTCAGAAATAAAAAAGGGCGGCTTTAAAAAATTAGTGATTCTTCCTCTGTTTCCGCAACATGCACTTTCAACCACCGAAAGTTCTTTTGCGGCTGTTAAAAAAGAAATTAAGCAACAAAATATCCAGATTAAACAACTAGAAATTGGACAGTTTTACCATCACCCGGGATTTATTAAAGCCTTTGTAATACAGGCTAAAAAATACAAGCCCGAGTTATTTGACCATGTCCTTTTTTCATTTCATGGACTACCCAGGCGACAGGATAAAAAAAGTAAGCCTGCTAACTTACCAAATTATTCGTACAGCCAGGCTTGTTACGAAACCACTGAACTTATTTCGAACGAATTAATGCTAACAAAATCTGATTATTCTGTTGGCTTTCAGTCGCGCCTTTCGAAAAACTGGCTAACCCCATTTTCCGATGAAATTATTGAGCAAAAATTAAACGAAGGCAAAAAGAAAATACTGGTTTTGGCGCCTTCATTTGTTACTGATTGTTTGGAAACTATTGTTGAAATTGAACAGGACTATCAGCAAGAGTTCAAAAAAAATGGAGGTGAAAAATTACAATTGGTGAACAGTTTGAATGCCGAGGATGTTTGGATAAAAGTGTTAAAAGAAATGATTACTGAGAGATTGAAAAAAGTTGGAAAAAATAAAGACTAATGCTACCTGAATTATGAATATAACACTTGGTCTAATGCCGATAAATTGATGACAGCTTGCCAATTTTTTTGGGTAGTAAAATGGATACCAACACCATTTACACATCCGGTATAATACTGAATACCAAACACTTGCAACTGTAAAATTGCGATTAAAAGCAGCTAAATGAATACAATACTCGAAATAAAAATATTACACGATACAGCAGCGCAGGAACTTTGGTGGCGTGTTTTTATAACTTGTTTGGCAACCTTTGTTGTAAACCTTCCCTTTGGCTACTGGCGTGGCGGTTTGAAAAAACTTTCGTTTTGGTGGTTCCTGGCCATTCATGCCCCGGTTCCTCTGGTGATTCTTATTCGCAAATTTAATCAATTGGAATTATCATGGGTTTTAGCGCCTTTTTTACTGGGTTCTTTCTTTGGGGGACAGTTTTTTGGTAAACAATTATTTAAAAAAAAGCTTTTAACCTAATTTCAATCGAATAAGTTGTAAACTGGCATTCTTCCTGTAGCGCTAGTTTTATTTTCAAATCTGTCTGTTTGCTGAAAACTTTGAGGTTATGCATTTTTTAGTAAAAATGTACAACCTCAAATAATCTGTTAACTACCAATATTATTTCACCACCACTGTTTTTACATTCATAAATTCCTTAATTCCCTGGGTAGAAAGTTCACGGCCATAGCCACTGGTCTTAATACCTCCAAAGGGCAACCGCGGATCTGATTTTACGAAATCGTTCACAAAACAAGCACCGGCCTCAAGCTGCATTTCAGCAATGTTTTCGCCACGTTTTGTATTTGCTGTAAACACGGCAGCCCCCAAGCCAAATTCGGTGTCATTAGCCACTTTAATGGCTTCTGCTTCATCTTTTACACGAATTACCGCCGCCACCGGACCAAACAACTCTTCGTCGTAAGCAGGCATTCCGGGTTTAATATTTTCTAAAATAGTTGGGGGATAATAGGCTCCTTTTCTGTACGGGATTTCTCCGCCAATAATTACTTCGGCACCTTTTTTTACAGATTCTAATACCTGTTTATTAAGTTCGTCACGAAGATCGATACGAGCCATTGGACCCATAGTCGATTCTTCATCAAAAGGATCGCCAAAACAGGCAGCATTCATTTCAAGCATAAAATACTCAAGGAACTGTGGGTATACTTCGTCTACCACAATAAAACGTTTTGCACCAATACAGCTTTGGCCTGCATTTAAAAGCCTTCCTGCCGCACATACTTTAGCCGCTTTTTCAAGGTCGGCATCCTTTAAAATCAAATACGGGTCGCTGCCGCCCAGTTCGAGTACACATTTTTTTAATTCGCCGCCAGCGATGGCTGCCACACTTTTGCCCGCAGGGGTACTTCCGGTTAAACTCACTGCTTTAATTCCCTTGTGCTTAATCACATCCTCAACCAAAGCACTTCCAATTAACAAACTGCGAAAAACATTATCAGGAAAACCAGCTTCGCGAAACAGCTCTTCAATAGCAACAGCACATCCGGGAACATTGCTGGCATGTTTAAGAACGGCAGTGTTACCCGACATTAACGTTGGAGCAGCAAAACGAAATACTTGCCAAAATGGAAAATTCCAGGGCATTACAGCCAAAATGGTCCCTATAGGCTGGTAGGAAACATACGATTTTGTTGCCTCAGTTAAAACAGGTTCGTTTTCCAGAAAACTCTCAGCATGAGCCGCGTAATAATCACAAACGTCGGCACATTTTTCTATTTCAGCAATTCCTTCCTTCTTTACCTTACCCATTTCCAGAGCCATCAAAAATGCAAGCTCTTCTTTTTTGCTTCTCAGAATACTCGACAAATTTTGCATTAACTGACTGCGCAACATAAACGATGTATTACGCCAACTATGCCATGCTTTATCAACCGAATTAACTATTCCTGCAACTCCCTCTTTCGTATGCGCCTGGTAGGTTTTAACAACTTCACCGTTTGCCGGATTTATTGATTGTAACATATAAAATCAGTCTTTTTGAAACCACTAAAGATATAAAAAAGTAACCTTCAAAAAAATTGACTTCCGCTTATTATTTTCTATTCAATTATCCTGATTTCAGTTTCCATTTCAACTGCCTCACGATAAACAACACTTACCCCACAATATTTTTCTTCCGAAAGTTTAACTGCCCTTTCGAGTTTTTCCATCGGTAAATCTTTGCCTTTAAACTGGTAAATCACTTTCATTTTTTTATAATAAACCGGTTGTCCCTCACTCAACTCTCCTTCTACAATTACGTTAAACGCCTCTGGAACAATTTTCATCTTTTTTAAAATCATAACCACATCAATACCGGTACAACCTGCAAGTGCGGTAAGCATTAATTTCTTTGGTCTGGGGCCTAAATCGCTGCCACCAAACTCTTCCGACGCGTCAACAATAACTTTATGACCATCCATTTCAGCCTCAAAGGCCATCTTATCGATCCACGACATATCAACAGTATGCTTCATAACATCCTAATTTAAATAGTTTTGAATTAATTTGTAGTACAAATATACAATATCTAAATATGTATATAAATGATTTTTCGAATATTGCAGATAATTGTATTTTTAAGCAGTATTAGAAATTAAGTTTCAGTTTTTATCCACAAGTACCGAACAAAAAATGAGAAGTGCAATTAAAAGGCCTACAGAAGAAGAAGCAAATTTAAATGGTTTTAAGTTGTTTAAGAAGTTAACCGAAGATGAATTTAACCGTTTAAACTTTGAGAAAACATGTTCGTTATACAAAAAAGGAACAATTATTTATCGTGAGGGGAGCAGGCTTACAGGATTTTTTTGTGTTACGCGCGGAATTATAAAAATATTTAAAACAGGAATTGACGGTAAAGAGCAGATTATTCGTTTTGCCAAAAGGGGAGAAATTATTGCTTACCGCTCGTTACTGAGCCAGGAACTAGCTTGTACAACCGCCAAGGTTATTGAAGAAGCGGCTTTGTGCCACATTCCTTACCATACCTTGCTTTACCTGATTCAGAACAACTGGCAGTTTTCGCACCATATGTTGCAAATTGTTTGCCACGAACTGCGCGAGGCCAACGATTACATTACCGACATTGCCCAAAAAACAGTACGCGAACGTTTGGCAGAGGTTTTGCTTCTTTTAAAAGAAAACTTTGAACTCGACAATCAAAACACCTTACAAATTTCACTTACCCGCGAAGAACTGGCAAATATGGTTGGCACAGCTACCGAATCTGTAATTCGTTTATTATCAGAGTTTAAAAACGATAAACTTATAGAATTACAGGGACGTAAAATCAAATTTTTAGATATTCCAACTCTCACCAGAGTAGCGAATTTATAAAAACGATATACACATTTAAAAACCGGTTGCTATCCGGTTTTTTATAAAAAACATAAATTTATGCCCTTCTTAAAAATAGTATTATGCTTTACTTTATGGTTTCAGGAAGACCGGATATTTGCCTATTTTTTAAACTAAAAAGATGCGAAATGCCGGTACTAATCGGTTTAGCAGGTAGAAACATGTACTAGAAAATTTATTCTTCATTGAAACTATTTCAAAACAGAAGGGTTCAATTTTTCCTGCATTATCCCAACTTTTCTTTCTGCAGGCTAAAGTAGGTTTCCAAAAAAAATGTATTAATTTCTTGTAAAAATTAGTTGAAACTGAGACAAGATTATTAATCGAACCTGCTTAACTGCTATCGCCCAATCCATAATTCGGGATCAAGCTTTGTACTTTCTTTCCAAATCTGAAATTTTAGTATGGATTTATTCCCATCGTCGTAATCGGTATAAACAGTGCCAATAATTTGTTTGGTTGATACTTTATCGCCCTTTTTAACCACCACTTCGCGTAAATTAGAATACACGCTTAAATATTTTCCGTGGCGAATAATTACAGCCGTATTTCCGCCCGATATGGCAAATACACGACTTACTTCGCCATTAAAAATTGTGCGTACCTTCGATCCCGTTTCGGTGGCAATGTTTACACCATTATTTTGCACTTGTATATTGGTTAATACCGGATGTTGATGGACACCAAAATGTTCAAGAATCACACCTCTGTTCACCGGCCAGGGCAAGCGACCTTTATTCTGTTCAAAATTATCTTCAGTTAATTTTTGTTCCGGTGTAAGCGCAAATCCCGAACCACCGGAGGCCCATTTTTTTCGTGCTTCCTCTTCAATTATGTGTTGAATTTCGCGTTCGAGTATTTGTTCAAGTTTACGTTGCTCCTGAAGCCTTTGCTGAAGGCTTCGTTTTTGAATTTTTAATTTCTGAAGCTCGTTGTTTTTTTGCCCTTGTTCCTGCGAAAGTTGATGCTTTTCGATTTGTGTTTGTTCTATTAGCTGCTGTTTGGTAGCTTTTTGCTGCTCAAGTTTTTCAATATTTTGTTTTAAAACGTCCTGAACGGTTTCTATTGTTTTTGCCTGATTTTGCCGAAATTCGGTATAGCGCCTGAAATACAATAAGCGACGGTATGCCTGGTTAACATTGT
This sequence comes from Draconibacterium sp., assembly GCA_041583785.1. Lineage (GTDB taxonomy): Bacteria > Bacteroidota > Bacteroidia > Bacteroidales > Prolixibacteraceae > Draconibacterium. The sequence goes on from JBFHFE010000004.1 coordinate 173,612, forward strand.
CGGACGATAAAAGAAATAAAAGCTCATCGCCTACATATTTATTTTTATAGGCGTGCTGCATTATTTTGGCATATTCGGCTTTCATTTGCTCAATATCGTTTTTAAGCATTTCTATGGCCTGAATATTATCAGCAATGAAAGTCTCGTAAATAGCTATTTCGTCGCTTATACTTGAAATAATGGTATTACGTTGTTCTATTTTACGGTTTAGTAAACGAAGCTGGCCGAGCGAATACTTTTCACTTTTCTGGGTTTCATTCAGCAACTGGGTAGTGTATTCAATCTCCTGGCCCGCATCTAATTTTTTCTTTTGTAAATCTGATATAGACTGGGCGAAACAAAAAGATTGAATAAGAAGCAGAATTCCGGTTACTAACAATAATCTCATTCAATAAAAATTATTTTACGAATGTAACTGATTTGATGTTAGTTTACACTTATCTGTTCGTATTTTTCAGGGATTTTTATCTCAAGAGAGCTGATTTTGGAGGTAGAAAAACCACTTAATCTAATTTTAAGGTTTATTTCCTCTTCGGGTGAAACAAAATTCATATTCATTTCTCCGGGGTAGGACATATTTTCAACATTCTGAAAATCACTGAATACTAGACTCATATTCCTGCTGTTGGTTTTATCGTCCATTTCAAGTTTAGTAAGCGAAAAGTTTTTTGGCTCAAAAAACATACGCTGAAGAATCAAAGCCTGATCGTCTAAACGCTTAAAACGTCGTTCAATTTTATTGGCTTTATCCTTTTCATCAAGCTTGTATATTTTACGTTCTTTTTCCGATTGAAGGACATACTCGTTGTCTTGAATATAAGACAAAAATGTTCGGTAATCTTTGTTTTTGGGGTCGTTTCGATACGAAAAAGCATTGTTTGAAATTATGGACTGAATGGTAGCAAAATCGAGGTCGATATGTAAAAATTGGCTCAAATACGAGTAATCATCTACAAAATAATTGCGATCGATATAATTTACATATTTTACGCTGTCGGGAGTTAATAAAATACTTCCCACAGGAATATTAATTTTAGTTATAGAAACCAAAATTTTTTCATCGAATTTAGATTTCAGATTGATTTTAAATGCTGCTTTCGATTTACTGCTTGTATAATTGCACCTAATATTCTTAATGGTAAGATATTTATAATTAAAAGCATTATCCTCAACCTTTTTAAGCAGTCGGTTTGTACTAATAGGTTTAGCTACCTCCTTTTCTTTTGCAATATCTTTAGTGCTTTTACAGGCTGAAAACCCGAGCAAAAATAGGATAAACAAGAACAAAGGGAATCTAAGGAAATTTCTCATCATCATCATCTACTCCTCAATATATCTTTTTTCCTTAATCTTACGGTTCAACAGTTCCGAATCACCGCCATTATTTTTCGCTTTCTCCCAATTTACAAGGGCTTCATCTACTTTTCCGGCCTTATAAAGAATATCGCCAAAATGTTCGAGCAATGTAGCATTATCTTCGCCGCCGTTTTTTATGGCCGATTCCATATAAAACTTAGCCAAAGTATATTCTCCCTTTTTAAACAATACCCATGCATGTGTATCTAAGTAGGTCGAATTATCAGGAAAACGTTCCACCACTCTTCCACTCATCCTCTCGGCTTTGTCGAGGTTGTTTCCTTCAATCGACAAATAATACGCATAGTTGTTTAAAGTAAGGTAGTTTTCAGGATCAATTTCAACAGCTTTATCAAATATTTTAAATGCCTCTTCTTTTTTTCCCTGTTTATAAATCGCTTCGCCCTTTAGCATTAAAAAATTAGCTTCCAGCTGAGGATTTTCAACAACAAAATCAAGTCCTTGTTCGCTGATTGTAACTGTCTCGTCATATTTTTCGAGCTGAACACAAGCAATAGCGTTAAAAAAGTAACCTTGTGGTTGGTTTGGAAAAAGCTCAACAATTTCTTTGGTATGCGCATACAAACCGTCCCAATCCTGAAGATCATTATCAATATACATTACACGTTCCCAAACGGCATACTCATCTTTTTTTATGTCAAGGGCTTTGAGCAGCTCTGCACGAGCCTCTTCCAGCTTATTGTTTTGAATCAGATTTTCGGCATATACATTATGTACCATGGCTTCACCCGGATGATTTTCCAATAAAATCTGAACCAATTCAGCCGCTTGTTGAGTGTTCAAATCAGACTGTTCCTGATTAGCTGTCAACATCATATACAGCTGAAGTTTAGTTTGAATTTCGACAGACTGACTTGCAAAACCTTTTTTAGTTTCGGCAAACGATTTTTCCAATTCATCGTTTTCGAGGTAAAAATTAGCCAGTGAAAAATGTACGTAGCCATTTTCGGGCTCAATCTCTAGAATCTTTTGATAATTTTTCAGCGCATTTTCTTTATCGCCCTGACTCTGGTACAAATCTGCCAGTAAACCGTAATATTTCGCTTCTGAAGGATCATTATCAATCAGTTTATTTATTTCATCAAAAGCCTTGTTTATATTACCGGCCGAAATATAAATTTGTTGTTTGGCTACCGAAATTTGCTCATTAATTCCGGTTTGCTTTTCCATTCCAGTGTAAGTTTCTATGGCTTCGTCGTAACGTTGCGCACTTGCAAGTAGGGCAGCCTTCATATAAACGTATTCCAGGTTTTCGGGCTCTTCTTCAAGAAGCGCAATATAAATATCGGCTGCCTCTGAAAACTTTCTTATTTGCTGATAAATCTGGGCCAGCAAAAGCTTATACCATTTGTTATTCGCATTTAGGCTAATTGCTTTCTCGAGTAACAACGAAGCACTTGTATAATCTTTATTAACGGCATAGATATTTGCCAGTTCGAACATGGCAGCCGATGAATTTGGATCAATTTCCAGACAACTGGATAATAACTGAATGGCTTTTTGAGCATTACCAAACATTTTTTGTTTGAGCGCCTCAATAAAAAGATATTCAAATTCTTTTTGTTTGTTCTCTGCCAGCTCAGTAACAGAACCATTAACCGCTGCCTTAACTACTTCTTGCTCGGTAACCTTTTGAGGTGCCGAACACGATGAAATTGCAAAGGCAAAAACGGCAATCCCAACTCCCTTTATAAATGTTTTTTTCATTCTAATTTTTTCCAGTGTGGCCAAAACCACCCACTCCTCTTTCTGTTTCTTCCAGCACTTCTGTCAAACACCATTCCACAGTTTCGTGGGCAGCAATAACCATCTGACAAATACGCTCTCCATTTTCTATAACAAATTTTTGCTGAGACAAGTTGATTAAAATTACGCCTATTTCGCCACGGTAGTCAGCATCAATGGTTCCGGGGGAATTTAACACAGTAATTCCTTTTTTTAAAGCCAAACCGCTTCGTGGCCTTACCTGAGCTTCAAAACCTTGTGGCAACTCAATAAATAAACCCGTTGGAACTAAAACTCTCTCCAATGGTTTTAAAACAATAGGCTCATCAAGGTTGGCACGTAAGTCCATTCCGGCCGACAATTGTGTGCTGTAAGCCGGCAGTTCATTTTTCGATTTATTAACAATTTTAACCTGCATGCAATCTGTTTTTAAAAAAGAGCCGCTAAGATAGATAAATATTACATCAGAGCGGTATATTTAACAATATTTATACCTCGTTTTTTACAATTCAACTAATTGGTTAACAATTATATAATCATAAGGTCTGCCATAATTTCATCTGAAATAAAAAATCCTTTTCTTGTTAGAGAAAGAATCCCATTTTGAAGGACAACCGTTTCCGTGTTTTTATACTTTTGTATTTGTTCGATAAGATAATTTTCCTTATCTGCTCCAAATTGCTGATTTACAACAGATAATGAAACGCCCCATTTTGTACGAATTCGGGTTAAAATATACTCGTTGAACTTATCATTCTCCGAAAGCTCTTCTTTTTCAAAATAATCCATTTGTTTTTCGAAAGCTAGAATGTACTGCTCAACATTGGAAATATTCCATTGCCTCGAACTGCCATCGAACGAATGCGCCGATGGCCCCAAACCCAGGTATTTTTTACCCATCCAGTATGAAGTGTTGTGCCGCGAGTAAAGGTTATTTTTAGCGAGATTTGAAATTTCGTAGTGTTCGTAACCGTTTTTAACCGACAAATCGATTAATGCGTTAAACTGATTAACACTCGCTTTTTCGTTTAATTCTTTTAAGGTTCCATTTTTTAACCAATTGTAGAAAGTTGTTCCTTCGTGGTAGGTGAGGTGGTAGGCTGAAAGATGCTGAACAGGCAGACTAAAAACCTGTTTCAAACTTTCTTCCCACTCTTGGCTGGATAATCCGGGCAAACCATAAATTAAATCGGCACTAATATTATTAAACCCTGCTTTTGCAGCATCTTCAATGGCCTTAATAGCCTGAGTGGCAGTATGCCGGCGATTCATAATTTTTAAATGATTATCCTGAAACGACTGAATACCCACGCTTAAGCGGTTAATTCCTGCTTGCCGTATGCCACTCAAATAATCCGGAGTTAAATCATCGGGATTGGTTTCAAAGGTAATTTCAGCGTCAGAATTAACTTTAAATTTATTCTTTAATAGAACAAGTATGTCTTCCAATTCTGAAGAGGAGAGTACCGAAGGTGTACCGCCTCCAAAGTAAATCGTTTCAACATTTTCATTTTGAAGATAGTTTTTACGTACTTTTACCTCCTCTTTTAATATTGAAAGAAACTTTTGCTGTAACGATGTATTTACAATTTTATAAAAATCGCAGTAGTTACATCTTTGCCGGCAAAAAGGAATATGAATATAAATACCTGCCATATTATGAATTTGAATATTACAAACTATTGGAGACTTGCAGTCTGGTTAATAATAATGTGCTACCTGCTTTTTATGCCTGCCAGTCAGCTGCCGTCAAAACCATTTATAGATATCCCACATTTCGATAAAATCGTTCATTTCGGAATGTTTTTTATCCTTTGTTTGCTGCTGTTTCGACCGGTAAAACAATTTACACCCAATTATTTCTTTTGGACACCTTTACTTACTCTGGTTTTAGCGATGGTACTCGAGTTTTTGCAACAGAAAATAACGAAAAGCCGCAACAGCGACATTTACGATTTATGGGCCAATTCAGCTGGCTTGGCGTTTGCAACCATCTTTTATCATTTGTTTATTAATAAGAAAAAGCTGGAAGTGATTTTCTAGATAACAACCTATATTACAATTATTTACAATTTTACTAAATCCTCATATTTTTCAATATCCTTACCAATCAATTCCAATGTGGTTTCTTTGTAAAACGTCCTGATTTCTTTTCTAAGTTTTTCGTATTGCGCGTGAACCGGGCAAAGTGGCTTCGAAGGATCATGTGTTTTGCAGGGCTCCAGACTTATCAAACAATTGGTAAAAAATTCCTCTCCATCAACTTTAATTACAATATCCCACAATGTAATTTCCGATGCATCGTGCGATAGCGAAAATCCTCCGTTTGGTCCTTTGGTTGAAACCAATAATTTTTGTTTAACCAAATTTTGAAGGATTTTTCCAAGAAACGGAGACGACAATTCAAGGTCTTCCGAAATCTGTTTTATTCCGATACGTTTGTCATCTTTCGAGAACTTTCCAAGATAAATGAGCGCCCTTAAGGCGTATTTGCAAGTGTTTGATAACATGACAATTATTTTAATTTTAACAACATAATTTTACTATAAGACAGCTCGGCAAATTCAGGAAATTTCTTTCCCTTTCCCAAAACATTTTTATTGGTTTTAACCAATGTATTTTTCACCGAACCATTTACAATATCAAGGTTTTTACGTTTTTTAAACGCCCATTCATAAGCTTTCATTCCTGCGTTCCACGTAAAATTTTCCTGTTTATTTTCAACACTTCTTTTTCGGTTCAATAATAATAACTCGTGTAAAGGTATTTTAACCGGACAAACATTGGTGCAGGCACCACAAACCGTGCAAGCAAAACTCAGATGATTAAATTTATCGAAACCCTTTAGAAAAGGGGTAATTACCGAGCCAATTGGCCCACTATAGGTAGTATTGTAAGTATATCCACCAATGTTTTTATAAATAGGGCAGGCATTTAAACACGCACCACAGCGTATACATTTAAGAGCTTTGTAATGTTTTTCTTCTCTGGCCAGTTTTGTCCGCTCGTTATCAAGCAAAACCACAACCATTTTATCGGGTCCGTTTGCTTCAAACTCTTTTCGAGGACCGGTAAACAACGAATTATAAACCGTTACCTGTTGCCCTGTTCCTAATGCAGATAACAATGGAAACATTAACGATAAGTCGTTTACCGACGGAATTATTTTTTCAATACCCGAAATTACAATGTGCAGTTTCGGGAAAGAAACCGACATTAAACCATTGCCTTCGTTTTCGGTAAGTGCAACTCCTCCAACATCGGCAACCAAAAAATTGGCACCAGTTACACCTACTTGCGCCGAGGTAAATTTTTTGCGTAACACATTACGAACAAAACCAGTTAATTCGGTCGGGGTAGAGTGGGGTGGGGTATTAAATTTTTCGTGAAAAAGCTCGGCAACATCTTCTTTCGATTTGTGCATTGCCGGTGTTAAAATATGGTAAGGTTTTTCGCCGGCTACCTGAACAATAAACTCGCCTAAGTCGGTTTCAACCGCTTCAATTCCAGCTTTTTCAATATTTTCGTTTAGTTCAATTTCTTCCGAAATCATCGACTTACTTTTAACCAAAAGCTTTGTCTCGTTTTCTTTTAAAATTTTAACTATCTCATTAATCGCTTCTTTGTCGTTGCGTGCCCAAATGACATCAATTCCGTTACTTATGGCTTTTTTTTCAAATTCTTCGAGATAAAATGCCAAATTAGAAACAACCTTTTCTTTTAAATAAGAAGCCCTTTGTTTGGCAAGATCCATATTTCTGTAACGTAATTTACCTTTCGCTACTGCCTCGTCGTACTTCGAAATGTTAAAATTTAAAGTCTTTCTGTGATTTTTATCGAAGGATATTTTTGAATCTTTAAGAAATATATTTTTCAGTTTTGTCATCGGTTATTCAATCGGAATTTGAGCAATTCTTCGGGCATGACGGCCGCCTTCGAATTCCGTATTTAAAAAGGCACTTACAATAGCAATCGCTTGTTCATCAGAAACAAAACGTCCGGGAACTGCGCAAATATTTGCATCGTTATGACGGCGTGCGAGCGCAGCAATTTCTGCGTTCCAGCAAACGCCCGAACGTATCCCCTTATGCTTATTGGCAGCAATGCTTATTCCCTGGCCACTTCCACAAAAAGTAATTCCTATTTCAAATTCACCTTTTTCAATGGCTTCACCAATTTTATGTGCATAAATTGGATAATCAACGCTTTCTTCCGAATAACAACCCAAATCTTTGTATTTCAAGTTATTATCATCTAAATATTTTTTAATAACTTGCTTTTTTGCAAATCCGGCATGGTCGCTTGCAAGTGCAATTACTTTTCCTTCAAAATGCTTCATTTGTGCAAAATTAATACTTTTTGATATTTAGTTCTTTTTTTTCGGTTTAATTATTCGCCTTATCTCATTTTTTTCGAGGCTGAAAACAATAACTACAAAAATAGTTATAAATATTGTGTGCGTCATATATTTCATAATCAACTCTAAACCAGACGTATAAAACGATATAAAAAACAAAATAAGGGCAATAAAAAAATAGGTCCCTATTCGTTTTATATTGTAGGGAACATAGTAGTACTTCTGCCCCAGCAGGTATGAAATTACTACCATTGTAAAAAAGCAGACTAAAACTGCAACTGCCGACCCCATGTAACCCATAACCGGAATTAAAACAACGTTTAAAACCAATGTTATTGCAGCACCAATTAGAGCCATGTAAGCTCCATAGCGTGTCATATCTTTTAATTTATACCATAGCGAAAGGGTAAAATACATTCCGAAAAAAAGATTCGCCATCAGAATTAACGGTACAACTTTTAAACCTTCGTGGTATTCAACATCAATTATTACTTTTAAAATATCGATATAAAGCACCATTCCCAGGAAAATAATTAGCCCGAAAATCACAAAATATTTCATGATTAAGGCATAAACTTTTGGGTCATCTTTTGAATTGCTTCGTGCAAAAAAGAAAGGTTCGAAAGCATAACGGAATGCTTGTATAAACATATTCATTAAAACCGCCAGTTTGTAATTTGCCCCATATATTCCCAGCTGAATCATAGGATTTTGGTCGTCGGGAAGTAAGAAGGGAATCAGCACTTTATCGATGTTTTGGTTAACCATTCCTGCCAAACCAACAATTAAAATAGGAAAACCATAACTCAACATCTGCTTCAATAGTTTTTTATTGAAAGTAAATGATATTCTGAATATTTCGGGTAGCAAAAGCAGAAGAGTTATTACAGAGGCCAGCAAATTAGATATAAAAACATATCCCACACCTATATCTTCGGAATAGAAAATTCGAATTATCGAATCGGGGTTATTTGCGATTAACCTGGGACAAAGTGAAATAAAAAACAAGTTAAAACCAATGGTAATAGCAATTGAAATAAAACGAATAGCTGCAAATTTTACAGGCCGGTTATTTAGTCGTAAACGCGCAAAAGGTATAGCTGTAAAAGAATCGATACCAAGAATAATAGCAAACCACAATATATATTCGCTATGTTCGGGATATTGAATTAATCGGGCAATTTCGCTCCTAAAAACGGAAGCAAACAATACAAAGGCTATGGTTGTAAAAAATAACGAAATTAACGATGTTGAATATACCTCCTCGGGATTTTTATTGCGAGATGCAAACCTAAAATAGGAGGTTTCCATTCCGTAAATTAATAATACCAGAAAGAACGATACATAGGCATACATATTCGTAACAACTGCATACTCGCCAGGTAAAAACATAAACGAATAGTAGGGTACCAGCCACCAGTTTAAAAACCGCCCTACAATACTACTAACTCCGTAAATGGCTGTGTCGCCTGCTAATTTTTTAAATGGATTCAATCGATGAAATTTTGCGTAAAGATAAAATCATTTACAATGTAATTTATTCTTGAAACAACATTAGTTGATTAGTTTTATATTTGAAGCTCCAAAAAAAAGAATAATGAAACGCAACCTTTTTCCAATAGTACTCATTTTTTGCTTGTTTGTAACCTTTTTTTCCTGTTCAAACAAATCATCGAAACACGCACGTAAACCAGTAAGTACAATAAGCATTAAACCTGCTAAACAAAGATATACCTGGGGCGATAAAGTTTCGGTTAAAGTTAAAACCAAACTCCGCGATGGAGAAATTGCCAAGGTGCGAGTTTACTACCACAATCAACTAATAAAAGAGACCGATGAACTTGAATTTGTAATTAAAGATTTTGAATTAAATGCTCTCGGGAATACAACTTTTATGGTTATTGCAGAAAAAACAGATGGGATGAAAAACACCAAAACAAAAGTACTTAATGTTCTTTCCGATATTGAACCAAAACAACTTACCTACCAGGTAATTAACAATTATCCACATTTAAAGACATCGTACACACAAGGTCTGGAATTTTATAAAGGAGGATTATACGAAGGAACTGGAGAATACGGCCATTCTAAACTACTTAAGATTGATTTAAAAACAGGCAAGCCTTTGCAATCATTCGCTTTGAATGACAAATATTTTGGAGAAGGAATTACAATCTTAAACGATAAAATTTACCAACTTACATATAAAGCACAAAAAGGTTTTGTTTACGATATAAAAAACTTTGCGCTTGTGGACAGTTTTCAGTTTAAATCGGCAGAAGGGTGGGGACTTACCAATGACGGAACCAACCTGATAATGAGCGATGGAACCAATGTTTTAACCTGGTTAAATCCTGACGATTTCTCAATTGTAAAAAAACTACAGGTAGCTAATAATCGTGGAAATATGGGTGTTTTAAACGAGTTGGAATACATCGACGGAATAATTTATGCCAACATATACACCTACAATTATATTGTAAAAATTGACACTGAAACCGGTAAAGTTTTGGAAGAAATTAATATGGATGCTTTGATTGATATGTATCACAAGCCGAACGATGTAATTAATGTGTTAAACGGTATTGCCTATGATAAAGAAAACGACCGTATGTTTGTTACCGGCAAACTTTGGCCCCGCTTGTTTGAGGTAAAATTTGTGGACAGCAAATAAAAATAAACACCTGATTTAAAGAATGCGGAAATGAAGAACTTAATCTAAACATTTCCGCATTTTTATTTTCAGATTATGCTATCAACCTGAGTTTTATTAATAGTCAAACTCAGGGTATCCGTTTAGAACAGGGTAGGAGAGTCGCCATATTTAACACGTCCCAAATGTTTGTATGCCAACTCGGTAACTTCTCTTCCGCGTGGAGTGCGTTTAATAAATCCCTCTTTAATAAGAAAAGGTTCATAAACTTCTTCAATGGTTCCGGCATCTTCACCAACAGCGGTTGCTATTGTTGTAATTCCAACAGGACCACCTTTAAATTTATCAATAATCGAAATTAAAATACGATTATCCATTTCATCTAAACCATATTTATCGATATTTAATGCCGCCAGGGCATGACGTGTTATGGCCATATCGATGCTGCCGTTTCCTTTAACCTGGGCAAAATCGCGTACCCTTCGGAGCAAAGAGTTTACAATACGCGGGGTGCCACGGCTCCTGAAAGCTATCTCAGAGGCCGCATCGTCGCTTATCTCTACTGCAAGGATACTGGCAGAGCGTTTTACTATTCCCTTCAAAATACTAGCATCGTAGTACTCCAAATGAGAATTAATACCAAACCTTGCACGCAGGGGAGAAGTTAATAATCCTGAACGCGTAGTTGCTCCGATTAAAGTAAAAGCGTTTAATTCCAATTGAACCGATCGGGCACTTGGCCCTTTATCAATCATAATATCGATTCGGAAATCTTCCATTGCCGAGTACAAATATTCTTCAACAATAGGGGAGAGGCGGTGAATTTCATCGATAAACAGGACATCGTTTTTTTCGAGGTTGGTAAGCAAACCCGCTAAATCGCCTGGTTTATCCAGAACCGGTCCCGAAGTAATTTTTATCCCCACTCCCAGTTCGTTCGCTATAATATTCGATAAGGTGGTTTTTCCTAGTCCAGGTGGGCCATGTAATAAAACATGATCGAGGGCTTCGCCACGTAAAATTGCTGCTTTTACAAATATTCCAAGGTTTTCAACAATTTGTTTCTGACCAGCAAAATCACTGAATTGTAATGGCCGTAGTTGTTTATCCAACTCCCGCTCATTATCGGCATATGAATTTCCTCTTATATCTAATCCTTCTTCCATTTACATTTTTATTCGGCTACAAAGATGCGTATTTTTTCGATGAGCTGGTTGGCAGTAAATGGTTTCGATAGATATTCATTCATACCTACATCAAAACATCTTTGGCGGTCGTTATCCAATGTGTTGGCAGTTATAGCAATAATAGGAACCGGATTTTGTTCATTTTTTTCTTTTTCATATTTCCGAATTTCCTGTGTTATAGTATAACCGTCCATTCCAGGCAACATCAAATCCATTAAAACTAAATCAAAAGTTTGGCTTTTTAATAAATCTAATGCATCAATTCCATTGGTAGCAGGTACAACCTTGTATTTAAATTTCTTCAAATTAAAGGAAATAACTTTTTGGTTTAACAGGTTATCTTCAACTAATAGGATGTCCATATTCTATTATTATAATTCTTAATTAAACAAATATAAAAGTAATACTAGTTATTATATCCTGTTAGTTAGTGTTAATTTCTATTTGTCACTTTTTTTAAAAGAACTGTTAACCGGTTTTTCAATGTTTTCTTAACAGTATATTTTCTATTTAAAACGCTAAACAATAATAGAATAAATAACGTTTTCAACAACTGTTAATAGCTGTTGTTAGTTTTAAGCAGCTGCTATTAACAGGTTAATTAGTTGTGAATATTTTTCAATTAAAAAGTGAAATTAAATTAATTGTTTTTTGCTTTGTACTGTTATATGATGAAATAGTTCAAAATGCCAAATATTAGTTTAAAAGATTATTTTTGTTTTTTTACCAATTTATCCACAGTTATTAACAATCTGTGTAAAAAGTAACGCATTGGAAAATAGTAGTCTGTAAAAATATGACAGAAAATTTCAACATACTTGTTAATAAGCTTAATTCGTTTAAACTGAAGTATTATTTATTTCAGTTGGTTAAGGGAACAGTTATATCGGTAATTCTTTTAATTACCTTATTTACAGTATTTTCAGTTGTTGAATACTTTGTTTACTTATCGTCTGATTTGCGTAAACTTTGCTTTTTTGGATATATAATATTTGGTACTTTGTTGTTTTTGCAGTTTGTTGGTTCACCATTGCTTCGTTTATTGAATATTTTAAAACCGATCGATTTAAAGTCATCAACTGTTCTTATTCAGACGCACTTTCCCGGTATTCAGGATAAGTTGCTTAATATTATTGAGTTAGCAGATTTAAAGGAAAACGAATATTCCAGCGACATTATTTTAGCCAGTATTGACCAGAAAATTAACGAATTAAAAGTTTTCGATTTTAAAGAAGCAGTTCAGTTTAGGAATATCAGAATAGCTTTTATGTATTTGATTATCAGTATTTTAACTACTATTTCTATCCTGTTTATTAATAAAAATATTTTTACTGAATCAACTCATCGTTTACTACATTATAATAAAGAGTTTATAAAGCCGGCACCTTTTCTGTTTAAGCTCGAAAATCAATCGTTGAGAGCAAAGAAAGGAGATGCGTTTTCAATTAAAGTTAGTACCTCGGGCGATGTAATTCCGCAGTTAGTTTATATTAATATAGAGGGAAATAATTACCTCATGAAAACAATAAAACCCGGATTGTATCAATTTGAAATGGATGCGGTAATTAATCCGGTTCAGTTTTATTTTACTGATTTAGAGTTTAATTCTGAAAAATTTATTCTTCAATTACTACCAAAGCCAGGAATTATAAGTTTTACGAACGAAATTACTCCACCGGAGTATACAGAATTACCATCTCAATTATTAAATAATATTGGCGACTTAACTATACCAAATGGTACAACTGTAAATTGGACTTTCAACGGTATTGATGTTGATTCCTTGTATATTATTTTAGAGGATTCGGTAATGCTTGAGGCCGAGGAGGAAGGCGATATTTTCCACGTGGAACATCGTTTTTTTCAGTCTTCAAAATACAATATTTTTATTAAAAACACGGTTACAGAGCCCGAAATTGCCTTGTCTTATTCGGTTGAGGTGATACCCGATATATTTCCGGAGATTGATGTATTGCAGGTAATGGATTCAACACAATTAACGCGTTTCTTTTTTAAAGGTTTTATTGGCGATGACTATGGTTTTACGAGTTTATTTTTCCATTATAATATCAACAATCGTGATTCGCTCGTTGCCATACCTTTTGTTCGAAATCTAAGAGATCAGGAATTTTATTTTAGTTTCGATTTTGCAGATTTATCAAAACCGGAAGGAGATATTAGTTATTATTTTTCAGTTACTGATAACGACGTTTTAAATCAATTTAAAACAACAACCTCAAATAATTTTATTTTTCGATTTCCCGATAAAGAAGAGTTATTAGCTGAGGAACAAAAACAATTCGAAGCATTAATAAATGATGTAAACGAAAGTCAGCGTCTTGCGCAAGAAATTAAAGATGATTTAAAAAATCTGAAATATAAAAATATGGATACCAGTATTTCAGATTGGGAAAAATCGCAGATGGTAAACGATATTGTTCAGAAACAAAACCAACTGGAAAATTTATACAATCAAATTAAAAGCGACAACGAAAACTTAAATAAGTTTATGGAATCGTTTGATAAGCAAAATGACGATATCCTGTCAAAGCAAAAACAAATTGAAGATCTATTGGAGGATGTATTTTCCGATGAACTGAAAAAACTTATGGAGGAGTTTAATAAACTAGCTGAGGATTTTGACAGCAAAAAATTAAACCAGTTATCGAAACACATGGAACTTACAATGGACGATCTTCAGAAGCAGTTGGATAGAAATTTGGAGATGCTTCAGAAGTTAAAAGTTGAACAAAAAATTCAGGATGTTATCGATAACGTAACAGAAATGGCTCTTGAAGAGGAAAATTTGGCTAAAGAGCTTGATGAAAATAAAAATTTTGAGGATGCTGCGAATGCTGTTGAAGAACAAAAGAAAGAGTTAAAAGATTTGGAAGAACAAATTAAACAAACTTTGGATTTAAATAAAGAATTAGAAAAGCCAATCACCTTCGATGATTTTGATGAAGACTTTAAGGAAATTAATAAAAGTATTGATGAAAGTAAGGAAAGCATTACGAACAAAAAAAGGAAAAAGGCAGGCTTGGATTTAAAAAAGGTTGCTGAACAAATGAAGAATATGGCCTTTGGAATGCAACAAATGCTTGATGCAAATAGTCAGGCACAAAATATGGAGAATATTCAGAATTTGCGTCAAATACTAAGTAATCTTATTTTGTTATCCTTTAATCAGGAGGAAATTCTACTTTATTTGCAGGGGATTAGTGCAAACGATCCCTATCTTGTTCAGTTAAATCAGCAGCAGAAACGTATTGTCGATCAGAGTGAAATTGTTCGCGATTCGTTATATTCTCTAGCTAAGCGCACTCCGCAAATAACAAGTATAGTTAATAATGAACTGGTTTCTCTCGAAATAAATTTGGTAAAAGCCAAAGAGCAAATGGAAGAAGCCTTGTTTCCCAATGCCAGGAGTAGTCAGCAATTTGTAATTACAGCAGCCAATAATTTAGCCCTTTTACTCGACGAAGCATTAGAAAATCTTGAAAAGCAACAAGCTAATGGTGAGCCTGGTAATCAACAATGCGAAAATCCCGGACAAAGTAGTCCTGGAATGGAAAATCTTAAGGAATCATCGGAAAGTATCAAACAGCAGTTGCAAAAGATGATTGAGCAGATGAAAAATGGCAGTACCGGAAATATGAGCCAACAAATAGGGCAAAGCTTAATGCAACACGAAATGATGCAGCAAATGTTACGCAATTTGATGAACAATGGTAGTGTTGGTAGTGATTCGAAGAAAACTTTGCAACAAATTGATGATATGCTTGAACAAAACAGAAAGGAGCTTATGAATAAGTCGATTAATGCTCAAATGATTGCTCGTCAGAACTTAATAACCACTCGTTTGCTGGAAGCTGAAAAAGCTGAATTGGAAAGAGAATATGACGATAAACGCAAATCGGAAAGTGCTAACGATTTTTATAGTAACCCTGTTAAGTTTTTTGAGTATAAAGAGAATGAAAATTATTCGCTCGAACTTTTAAATAAAAATTCGAACCAATTAAATAATTTTTACAATAATAAATACAAACAATATTTAAAAAACATCCAGAGCAAGCAGTGATAAAGTCGCCACCTAACATATTAGTAATAGATTCTAACCATTGTGAACTTCAACGTGTAGAATCGTTTATTCAGGAAATTTTTTCATCGTACAATGTTCCTGATTCTTGTTATAACAAAGTATTGCTTTGTATTTCTGAGGCCACAATAAATTCTATTGTTCACGGTAACAAGAGCGACCACTTAAAAAAAGTACAATTACATGTTAACTGTCAAAATCATATTATTTCTATAAAAATTACCGATGAAGGGGAGGGCTTCGATTACTGGAGCGTACCTAATCCTACCGCAAAACAAAATTTATTAAAAGAATCGGGTAGGGGGATTCACATTATTAAATCACTCGCAAAATCTGTTAAATTCAATAAAAAAGGTAACAGCCTGCAATTTCAAATTGAATGTAAATGAAATCCACACAATTTTTTTTTGAAGATATTACACCATTTTCTTTTTCTGAAAATTTACTAGTTGAAAAACTTAATAGCCTGATAAACAAAGAATTAAAAGAAATAGGTGAAATTTCCGTCATTTTCTGTTCCGACGAATATTTGTTGGAAATAAATAAACAATATTTAAATCACGATTATTATACAGATATAATCACTTTTGATTATGTGGAAGATAATGTAATTTCGGGCGATTTATTTATTAGTGTCGATCGTGTTAAAGAAAATTCTCAACAATTCGGGTCAGGGCTCTTAAAGGAGCTGTACAGGGTTGTTTTTCATGGAGTACTGCATTTAGTTGGGTACAATGATAAAACGGACGAAGAGCAGACTTTAATGACCGAGAAGGAAGATTTTTATATAAATACGGTTGATTTTAAGGGTTTAACAATATGATGGAGAACTATGATGTTATAGTTGTTGGAGGCGGGCATGCTGGATGTGAAGCGGCCGCAGCTGCAGCTAATATGGGGTCAAAAACCCTGCTTATTACTATGGATATGACCAAATACGGTCAGATGTCCTGTAACCCTGCAATGGGTGGAATTGCCAAAGGTCAGATTGTACGTGAAATTGACGCTTTAGGTGGTTATTCGGGAATAATTGCTGATAAAAGTACTATTCAGTTTCGAATGTTAAATCGATCGAAAGGTCCCGCGATGTGGAGTCCTCGTTCTCAAAACGATAGGTTTCGCTTTGTAGAAGAATGGCGCAATGTTCTTGAAAATACCAAAAATTTAGATCTATGGCAGGAATCCGTAGTAGAGCTTGTTATAGAAAATAATATTGTAAAAGGGGTAAAAACACAAATAGGTATAACTTTTAAATCGAAAACTGTTGTACTTACTAATGGTACCTTTTTAAATGGACTAATGCATATTGGTTCGGCAAAAATGAAAGGTGGAAGAATTGGAGAAGCAGCTGCTTATAATATTACGGAACAATTGTTAAATGCCGGATTTAAAACCGGAAGAATGAAAACCGGAACGCCTGTCCGTATTGATGGACGATCAATCGATTTTAGCAAACTCGTTGAACAGAAAGGCGATGTAGGTCACTTTAAATTTTCTTATTTACCTGGTACTGAAAGTCAGTTAAAACAGCGATCTTGCTGGATAACACATACCAGTTCAGAAGTGCATGAGGAGCTGCAAAAAGGTTTTAATGAATCTCCTATGTTTGATGGAACGATACAAAGTACCGGTCCGCGTTATTGTCCTAGTATAGAGTCAAAGTTGATTACTTTTGCTGAAAAAGAGAGGCATCAGTTGTTTCTTGAGCCTGAGGGCGAAAATACTATTGAATATTATCTTAATGGGTTTTCATCTTCTTTGCCTTGGGATGTACAGTTAAAAGGATTACGAAAAATAGCAGGGTTAGAGAAAGCTAAAATTTTTCGTCCGGGATATGCTATCGAATATGATTATTTTGATCCCACACAACTCAGTCATACTTTAGAGACAAAAATTATTAAAAATTTGTTTTTTGCTGGTCAAATAAATGGAACCACCGGGTATGAGGAGGCCGGCGCACAAGGATTGATGGCAGGCATTAATGCTCATTTAAATAGCGTTGGTAATAAGCAAGCCTTTATTTTAAAACGAAATGAAGCATACATTGGTGTGCTGATTGATGATTTAGTTACGAAGGGAGTTGATGAGCCTTACAGGATGTTTACAAGTCGGGCCGAATTTCGAATTTTGTTACGTCAGGACAATGCAGACATAAGATTAACGCAAAAATCGCATAATATTGGGCTGGCTTCGCTAGAACGTGTTAAAATACTCAATGAGAAAAATGACTTAATTTCCAGTATTATTAGGTTTGCTAAAGAGTTTTCTATTAAGCCACGTTTTGTAAATCAATTACTTACCGAAAAAGGTACCTCCGAATTAAAACAAGGTGTTAAACTTTTCGATCTAATTTTACGCCCTCAGATTTCGATATTTGATTTAATTGAAGTGATTACCCCGTTTAAAGTATTTCTAGAGCGTGTTCCAGAAGAAAGAATGATAGAAATTATTGAGGGGGCAGAGATTGCTATCAAATACGAAGGTTACATAAACAGAGAGAAACTTTTAGCGGAGAAGTTGGATAAATTTGAAAACATTGACATTGAAGATAAGTTTAATTATAATGAATTAAAATCGATTTCTACCGAAGCTCGACAGAAATTACAAAAAATAAAGCCAAAAACGATAGGGCAGGCCAAGCGTATTTCAGGCGTTTCTCCGTCCGATATTAACGTTCTGTTGGTATTATTAGGTCGATAACGTTTCACGTGGAACAATATAAGTATATGGATTTAAAGAAAGAGATAAGAGAGATTCCCGATTACCCTAAGCAGGGAGTGAATTTTAAAGATGTTACTACACTCTTTAAAAATAAGGATGCAATGAAATATGTTACCAATACTATTTCTGATAATTTTAGGGGAAAAGGAATTACAAAAGTTATTGGCCTTGAAGCCCGGGGTTTTATTTTTGGGGGAGCGGTTGCCAATGAATTAGATGCTGGTTTTGTTCCTGTGCGTAAAAAAGGAAAATTACCTTGTAGCATTATTAGCGAAACGTATGAGTTGGAGTATGGTACCGATTGTGTTGAAATGCATGTTGATGCTTTGGATAAAAACGATGTTGTTTTAATTCATGATGACCTTTTAGCAACAGGTGGAACAGCCGTAGCTGCTTTAAAATTAGCTCAGCAATGTGGGGTAGAAAAAGTGTATTTTAGTTTTATTTGCGATTTGGAGTTTATTAAAACGCCTAATAAAGAGTTATTGAGAGAATACGAACCGCAGGTTTTGGTAAAATATTAGGCATTGAAGTATAAAACTGTAAATAGTAATCTTGATTATTTAAAATCATTAATCTCTGTTTTGCCGCATAAACCGGGCATTTACCAGTTTTTCGATAATTCAAATACAATAATTTATATTGGTAAGGCAAAAGACCTGCATAGGCGGGTTTATTCCTATTTTTCAAAACATCATGAGCATCGGAAAACAGCTTTGCTGGTTCGGAATATTACCGATATTAGACACATGGTTGTAGAAAGTGAGCAAGATGCCTTGCTTTTGGAAAATAACCTGATTAAAAAGTACCAGCCACGTTATAATATTCGATTAAAGGATGATAAAAGCTACCCCTGGATTTGTATAAAAAATGAACAGTTTCCAAGGGTTTTTAAAACAAGGAATCTTATAAAGGATGGATCAAAATATTATGGTCCATATACTTCATCATATACAGTAAGGGCACTTCTTGAATTGTTTGAATCGGAATATAAATTACGTACTTGTAATTATAATCTTTCGCAAGAAAATATTCAAAACAGGAAGTATAAGGTTTGTTTAGAGTACCATATTGGAAAGTGTAAAGGACCTTGCGAAGGACATATTTCGAATGAAAAGTATAAAGAAAGTATTGCTGATATAACAGATATTTTAAAGGGTAATGTTTCTGGTGTAATTAAACATTTGGAAGAAGTAATGGCTCAGTTATCGGCTACTTTGAGGTTTGAAGAGGCTATTGAAATTAAAGAAAAATATGAGGCGTTGATTCGTTATCAAAGCCGCTCAACTGTCGTTTCACCGGTAATAACTGACGTTGATGTATTTTCTATTGAAGAGGATGATGATTTTGCTTTTATTAATTATCTTAAAATTATTAAAGGTGCCATCGTTCAAACCTATACGCTGGAGATTAGAAAGGTTTTGGATGAGACTTCAGAGGAATTGCTATTAGCCGGAATAGTTGAGATTAGACAAAGAATTTTTAGTAATGCCCGCGAAATATTAGTGCCCTTAAAACTTAAAAATGTTATAGACGGTGTCACTTTTAAGGTGCCACAAAGAGGCGAAAAAAAGCAGCTTTTGGAGCTTTCGCAGCGTAATGCTAAGTATTTTCGAATGGAGAAAGACAAGCAGGCTGCGATGAAAAATCCAAAAGTACGTACAGATCGTATTTTAAATACAATGAAATCTGATCTTCAATTGAAAGAGCTGCCGGTTCATATTGAGTGTTTTGATAACAGTAATTTGCAAGGAACCGAGCCTGTGGCAGCGTGTGTTGTTTTTAAAAATGCAAAACCTTTTAAAAAGGACTATCGACATTTTAATATAAAAACAGTCGAGGGTGCCAACGATTTTGCCTCTATGGAAGAAGTGGTTTACCGGCGGTATAAGCGACTTTTAGACGAAAAGCAATCTTTACCTCAGTTAATTGTAGTTGACGGGGGAAAGGGGCAGCTTTCATCGGCTCTAAATGCGCTTGATAAGTTGGGTATAAGAGGAGAAATTTCAATTATAGGTATTGCCAAACGTTTGGAGGAAATTTATTTTCCAGGTGATTCAATACCTATTTATATCAATAAAAATTCCGAAACGCTAAAAGTTATTCAACATCTGCGCGATGAAGCCCATCGTTTTGGGATTACTTTTCATAGAAATAAGCGTTCCAAAACCTTTTTGGCTTCCGAATTAAATTCAATAAATGGGATAGGGGATAAGACCAGTGAGCAGCTTCTTAAGGATTTTAAATCGGTTAAAAATATACGTAACCAAAGCCTTGAAAAGTTGACAGCCTCTATAGGTAAAGCTAAAGCGCAGGTAGTATTTCAGTACTTTCAATCAGCAAAAAATGAATAATCGGGTTTTGTTGGGTATGAGTGGTGGTATTGATAGTTCTGTTTCGGCAATGATGTTGCAGGAGCAAGGATTTGAAGTGATTGGAATTAGCTTTATTTTTAGTGGAACGGATGAACAAAATCATCATTTTATAGCCGATGCAAGCAATCTGGCCGCTTTGCTAAATATTAAACACCTTACGGTTGATTTACGAAAGGAGTTTGAAAAAATCGTTGTTAGTTATTTTATTTCCGAATATCAGAAGGGACATACGCCTTTTCCTTGTGCTTATTGCAACCCAATTTTAAAATTCAAATACCTAAATATGTATGCTGAAATAGAAAATTGCGGTCATATTTCAACAGGACACTATGCACAAGTTAGTTTACATCAAGGCAAAAAATACCTTTTTCAAGGAATGGATTCGGACAAAGATCAATCGTTTTTTTTATGGGGGCTTAGCAGAGAAATTATAGATAAACTAATTTTTCCACTGGGTGCTTATGAAAAATCGTATATCAGATCGTATGCAAAAGAAAAGGGTTTTATATCGCTTTCGCAAAAGAAGGATAGTTTGGGAATATGTTTTATTGAAGGAACTGATTACAGAAATTTTTTAGAAAAGAGAGGTATTAAGTCGGTTCCTGGAAATTTCGTAAATGCAAAAGGGGAGGTTTTGGGAAAACATACAGGAATTACACATTATACCATTGGTCAACGTCGTGGATTAGGGTTAAACCTCAATTTTCCATTATTTGTCTCGGAAATTCGTCTAGATGATAATGAAATTGTGTTGGCAAAATACGAGGATTTATACTGTTCTAAAATCTGGATTAAGGATTATTATTTAATTGATAATGAGATAGATAGTATATGTAACGAACTGACTGTTAAGGTGCGATACAGGCTACAGGAAACCCCTTGTAGATTGAATATTTTAAACGATACTGTAGCTGAGGTCGAATTATTAAAACCTGAAGCGATGATTGCACCCGGGCAAACGGCAGTTTTTTACAAGGGAACTCGTTTGGTGGGAGGAGGATTTATTGAAAAGGCGCAATAAATAAAATCTATCGTTTTTTAAATTTATGCGTTTTGTTTCTTAGTAATGAAAATAAAAATTTCCCTTACTTCCGATAGATTTCTACATTCATCGTTTAATTCAAAAGTTAAAGAAAAAATATTTTTAAAAAGCAGGACGGTATTTGTCATCGTTTTCTAATAGCCCTAAATAACTAATAAACCGGGATTGGGCAATTTCTCCATTTTTAACAGCAGTTTTAACAGCACAACCTGGTTCGTGCGTATGCGAACAATTATTGTACTGGCAATTTTCAGAAATTTTAAAAATCTCGATAAAATAGTGCGAGATCTCCCAGGGTTCCATGTCTAACATACCAAAAGCTTTAATCCCAGGTGTGTCAATTATGTATCCTCCGAAGTCGAGTTTAAAAAGCTCAGAGTAGGTTGTAGTGTGTTTTCCTGTTTTATGGATATCCGAAATTTCCATAGTTTTCAGGTTTAAACCTGGTTGTAAAATATTAATCAGCGTTGATTTTCCAACGCCACTATGTCCGTTAAATACGTTTGTTTTGTTTTTAATGGCATTTTTGAGTTTATCAAGTCCTTCACCGGTTTTTGCAGAAGTGGTGAGGCACTTATAACCTATATTTTCGTAGGTATCAAGTAAAAGCTTTAATTCCTTGTTTTGATTCAGATTATATCGGTCTATTTTATTAAAAACAATTAGAACCGGTATACGATACGCTTCGGCAGAAGCCAGATAGCGATCGATAAAAGTAGTAGTGGTAACTGGATAATTTAATGTTACTACAAGTATAGCCTGGTCAATATTGGCTGCAATAATGTGTGCTTGTTTCGAAAGATTAATTGATCGGCGGATAATGTAGTTTTTTCGCTCCGATATTGTAGTTATCAAACCGATTTTCACTTCATTTTCATCGGCAGAAGCATTTTGGAGGGTAAATCCGACACGATCGCCAACCGTAACAGGGTTTGTGTTTTTGATACCTTTAATGCGAAATTTACCTTTTATTTTACACTCATAGGTGTCGCCGTTTTCATCTTCAACAGTATACCAGCTACCCGTTGATTTTATTACCAGTCCTTTTTTCAAAATTCAATATTTTTTGCAAAGGTAGTTTTTCTGCTGTTTATCAGGAAATTTCGATAGCAAATGGTAATTTTTCACGTGAAACCAAATAGAGATGAGTTTTTCACACTCATCTCTATTGTATTTTAATCCCATTCCAAGATAATTTTTCCGCAATCACCGGCTTCCATTATATCAAATGCTTTCTGGTAATCGTCAGCTTTAAAACGGTGAGTAATAATCGACGTAATATCAAGGCCGGTGGTGAGCATCATTTCCATGTGGTACCAGGTTTCGTACATTTCCCGGCCATAGATACCTTTAAGTGTTAATCCTTTAAAAATTAACTTACTCCAGTTAATTGTTGTACTTTGAGGAAGAAGCCCAAGCAAACTTATTTTTCCACCATTATACATATGGTTTACCATATCGTTAAATGCAACCGGCGATCCGGAGCATTCCAGGCCAATATCGAAACCGCTCACCATATGATGAACAAGCATTGCTTCTTTAATACTTTCTTTTGTAGGATCGATTACGCGTGTTGCACCCATTTTTCGAGCCAAATCTCGACGATATTTACTTAAATCGGTGCCTATTATATTTCGGGCCCCGGCAAATTTACAGATAGCTGTGGCCATGGCGCCAATGGGGCCTCCAATTCCAGTAATAAGCACATCTTCTCCTAAAAGTGGAAAGGACAGGGCAGTGTGGGTGGCGTTGCCAAATGGATCCATAATAGCCATCATTTCATCTGAAATACGCTGATCGATGTGTAAAACATTTTTCGCCGGGACAGAAATGTATTCTGCAAAACCACCGTCGCGATTTACACCAATTCCAATGGTATTATCGCATATGTGTTGACGGCCACGGCGACAGTTGCGACAAAAACCACAGGCTATATGGCCCTCAACAGTTACCCGTTCGCCAACTTTTACCCGGTCTACTTCAGATCCCACTTCAACCACAGTTCCCATGTATTCGTGCCCAATTATAACAGGTGTTTTTATGGTTTGTTGTGCCCACTCATCCCACTTATAAATGTGTAAATCGGTACCACAAATGGCTGCTTTTTTTACCTTTATAAGAACATCGTTTGGACCAATTTTAGGTATTGGAACCTCTTCCATCCAGATGCCTTTTTCAGCTTTGCTTTTTACAAGTGCCTTCATCAAATTAAATGTTTTGCTAGTTGTTTCCGAATGCAAGTTAAAACAAAAATACAGGGCAAATTCTAACGAAAATCAGTTAATTTGAATTATTCATTTCGAAAAACATACTTATGGTTGTGTGGCCTGGTTTTGCACCAATTTTCAATACATAAAAATGCATTCAACCTGGTTGATTATTGTCGTTTATATAAGGTTTTTATTGGCTTTTGTCTGTCGTTATTTTCGCTTGCAAAGGAAAAACAACAGTATCGAAAGTAAGGTATCATGACGTAATGCAGAAAGTTAATTCAGAGCTTGCGCTCCTCATGAGAGCAGCTCCCGATAGTACGTCATAAATCTGCATTAATTTCTGCAAAAAAATAGTAGAAACTGAGGCAAGATTTAGAGTTGAACTCGGGTGTTTAGAATTTAGACCAATTAGAACATGAAATGCCGCAAGTAAACTTATTGGTTTCTCTTTATTGAAAAATTGTACCGTAGCTATTGCCATGCTAAAATTTTTCAACTCAATAAGCAAAAAGTAATTGGCGTATCCAATACGGCATTTTATATCCCAATTGGTATTAGTTAGGTGCTTTAAAAATAATAGCTTGCCGAACTTTAGTATGTAAAGTTGCTGATGTAATAGCGTTAATCGATGTTTGTTTCGGCAAGATGTTTTTGCGACATGAATTTTACGGGATACCACGAAGCAAAAAATCCAATGAAGACT
Source organism: Draconibacterium sp. (assembly GCA_041583785.1). Lineage (GTDB taxonomy): Bacteria > Bacteroidota > Bacteroidia > Bacteroidales > Prolixibacteraceae > Draconibacterium. The sequence continues at coordinate 198,064 of JBFHFE010000004.1, forward strand.
ATGGCTACAAATGCCAGCAGAATATCAGTATAAATAATTTTAACCGGATAAGCAGAAATAATGAAGGAATTTGTTGCTCCGGGAAGTTTGATGAGTTCAAATTCAATTTGTAACCAACACGTAATAACACCTAAAATAGTACCTATAAGGCCTCCTATAAACGAAATTAGCCATCCTTCGTAAAGAAAAATTCGGTTGATATTTTTAATCGTCATACCCATACTTCTCAGTATAGAAATATCTTGTTTTTTATCGATATAAAGCATGGTAAGGTTACCGATCATATTACCGGAAGCGAGAAGAAGAATAAATACCAGTATAATAAATACCCAGAATTTCTCCGATTTCATGGTTTTGAAAACCAAGTCGCGTTGCTGTATTTTATTTTTCACGTGGAACTTGTCACCCAAAAGTTGTTGAACAGCTTTCTGAACATTTTTAATATCGGCAGAATTTTCGACATTAATTTCAATGCCTGAAATGTTTTTTCCACTTTCGAAAAGCTCTGCTGCATAGGTATCGGAGACTAAAATATATTTTGAATCGACATCTTCGAGGATGGAGAATACTGCCGATGGGAAAATATAATCGGTGTTAAATGCGCGGGCAGGATTTAATGAAATTTTATTACCTCTTTTCGGAAAATAAATATGTATAGGTTCTAAAAAAGAAACGCCTGCTCCCAGATTATTTGCCACTCCGCGGCCCAGAATAGCATAATTTATACCGTTCTTTTTCAGATAATATTCACCGTCGATTAATCGTTTATCAATGTTTGTATAACTTGCGTAATTGTCGGGAACACCTTTTACCGTAGCAAAATATTGTTGTTTGCCGTATTTTAACATAGCAACTTCTTCAATTACTTCGGCGTAAGAAACTACCCCCGGAATAGCTTTTAGTTCGTCAACATTAATTGTATCGGGGTTAAACATTTTCCCCTCTACAGCAGAAATTTTTAAATCAGGATCGAAATCGCTGTAAAAAACGGCTATTAAGTCAGTAAAGCCATTTAATACAGAAACTACAATAATAATGGCCATCGTTCCGACCACAATTCCTGCAAGCGAAATGCTGGATATTATGTTGATTATATTTTGCTTCTTTTTAGAAACTAGATATCTTTTCGCTATGAAAAATGGTAAATTCAATCGTTTAATTATTTTTTCAAGCTTAAATAGAAAAAATTGTTTGACGATTAATCAAGAAGTTGATCAATTTTTTCAATGTAATCGAGGCTATCGTCGATATAAAAATCTAAATTGGGAATAACACGTAAACTTTTTCCAACTTTTCGTCCCAGTTCTCCGCGTAATTGTTTACTAATCTGCCGTATGTCTTTCAGAATTGGTTCTGAAAATTCAAACGGGAAGATACTAAGGTAAATACGGGCAATTCCCAGGTCTTTGGTAACACGTACAACGGTTACGCTGATTAGTTTTCCCGGGAAATGTGTTTTATTTAGTTTTAGCAGAATATCAGCCATTTCGCGCTGAATTAGCCTTGATATTTTATTTTGACGGGTGCTGTATTGTTCCATTTTTGCTGTTTATAAACTTCAAAATTACTCAAAAACCTCGAAAACAAAGCATAATACCAAAATTACCCTTAAATGAGCTCTGTAATTTCATTTCGAAACAAACTTAACATCATTTAATTAAATGAAATGAGCGGAAAAATATTCACACTTAGGCGATGTATTAAGATCGTGCGAGTTCTTTCTTCTACCTTATAAAACAAACAATTTTAATAAGATGAAATATTATTAAATGCATTTCGGAGGTTTTCGTTGGGTTTAATAATGTTGTAATTTTCCCAGAATTGTTCATCGTATTTACCTAATTTATCCACAAAAATATCGTTTTGGGTAAATTTTTCAGTTCTGGTAAAACGCTTTAAATTAGTAGGTTGTATGTTTGTAATTAAAATATCGGAGACACTATGAAATTCAGAATTAATTTTATCGCGTTTACTTCTTATTTTAAATTTAACCGAAGCTTGAGCCGACGCTAGATGCCATTTGCCTTGGTATTGCTGATAATTTACCTCATACTGAACATACGAAGGGCGTACTTTAACGTTCTTGGGTTTGCGTTTAATCATTATTGTTTCGGCCTGTTTTAAGCCATTTTTACTTATCCGGTATTCTGCATGAAGTAGTGCAAATGTTTCGCGGTGAACGTACATTTTACCTTCGAAAGCTGGATAAAAGGTGGTTAATGCCGGCCGAAAATTAACAACATAAACGGGGTAGTTGTTATACCAAATAACATTCGAAATTTCGTAATTGTAGACCTCTTCATATTTTTTATCAATAAAGGTTTCAACCGTTTTAATCGCATCAAGCTGGGTGATGGTAAAAGGGCCTCCGAGTAATTTAAAATTCATCCACTTAAAAGGCTGCACGTCGGGGCTTTTTCTTCCTTTTATAAGCCGCACCAAATCGCTCCGGGTTGTATTAATATAAGGAGATTTCAGAATTTCCATTACGGCTTCTGATACGTTAATATAATTGTTGTCTTGTTGTACAGTTTCGCGGTAAAAAGCTGTCATTAATTTTGTGGATGCAGTATAATTTTTTTTGTAATTATCGCGCAGCTTTTCCAGTAACCTGTCGGTGGAAATGGCTGTTACTTTTACCTCTTTAATACGAATGGAAATGGGATTCAGAAAAAATAAATCTTCGTCAAGCAGTGTAGAAGCCGGAAGGCGTATCTGTGCATAACCCATGCTCGAAATTATAAGGGTATCGCGAATATGGTTGGGGTGTAGTTTTAACAGAAATTCCCCATCGGTATTGCTTATGGTTCCGATGGGTTTATTTAATACCGAAACTGAGGCATATTTTACCGGGCGGCCTTTTTTGTTTTCCATCAATTTTCCTGAAAGAAAAAAGTATTTTACAGGAATTGAATCGATAGCAATTGTTTCATGTGAAACAAGTTCTGTTTTTTTTGTAATAATAATTTGATTCCCTAATTCTTTTAAATCGAAAACTTTAGGATCTAGTAGCTGGTGGAGAACAGTGTAAAGCGACTTATTTTCAGCTGCAACAGTGATTTTTTCTTCTGAATTAATTATGGATGCATCGTATGAAAAAAATACGCCTGCCTGCCAGCTAATTTGTTCCAGAATAAAGTCGAGGGGCTGGTTGGTTTGAGTGATGGTAATGCGGTGCTCAAAAACAGAACCATCCTGTTGTTGACCTTTTACTGTAAAGGATAACAACAAGATGGTTAGTAGTATTATATACTTGAAATTAAGCATTAAAACATCTTTTTAAGCTCAAAAGAAGTTTTATATTCTTCTCCGTTTCGTAAGACCTTTACCTTTATTTTTTTGTTTTCTTTGCTTTGAAGTATAAGATTTATATCGTTAAGTTTTAGTGTTTTATGATGACTGCTGTTTATCGATAAAATCTGATCGTTTTCTTTTAAACCGGCAAAGTAAGCAGGCGAGTTTTCGCGAATGTCGGTAATGGTGTATATTGGAAAGCCGGGCATTGGATTGGTTACCTCCATACCACTCATGTTGTAATTAAATTCTTCTTTAATTTTATGAGTAGGCCTTAAAGTTAAGCGGCTGTTTCGATAATCGATAGTAACAAAAAAGCGTCGTAAAATTTCGGCTCCTATGGTTCCGTTTCTGTCGTTCGAAGAAATGAGCTGATCGATTATTTCAGAATTTGGGAATGCTACAATGGGTTTTGATAAAATAAGGGGCCCAACCCATATTCCATCGATTCTTCCTTTGGTTCCGTATAAATCGCCGCTCAGGCCTTTGCCAAGGAAGGTTTCAATGTTATCTTTCGGAAGATTAATTCTTTCATCTGAGCTTTCCGAAAGCCAAAGAGCATCGCTTGCACCTGTGTCAACAAGCAATTTAACCGGAACATCCTGCAGTTCGTCGGTAACAATTATGGTGCGAACAAAAGGTTTGTTTCCATCGAAATGCAAAGGCATAATAATGTCTTTTTTCCGATCGCGGTATTTATAGTATTCGGGTTTGTTTAATGTTATTTTTTCGTTCAGGTAATCAATTTCTACTACATAATCTTTAAATAAATTAAAGCCGATTAAACCATGAACAGGAATACCCAGCATGTGTGAAATCTGAAAATTTTCGTCAATAATCATCTGAACTTCCTGGTTACGGGCTGTTAATCCGTCAATTTGCATGGTGTTGTTTCCCGAACGATAAGCTGTTAAGGTATTTCCTTCTCCTAAACCTTTAATCTCAACCGGCATCATGTAGTTTAAATTCAGTTTATTAACAAAAGGCAGCTCGGTGATAATTGGATAACGCACCCCAGTATCGAGAATAAAGTTTAGAGTATCGGAATCGTTAATTGTTACCGGAATTATTACGAGGTTGCTGGCCGAAATAAATTTAAATGTAATACGCTTGTCGCGTTGATTGTCAAAAAGAAATCCGCGGTTGTTGGTATAATGCTGCGAGTTCATATTTAAATCGATGCTTTTGTCAAGCGGAACATAATCGCGCACAACCAGCAGATTGTCTTCAATTTCGAAGAGCAGATAGAAATCCTTCATCAATTTATCGAGGACATATTTAATGGGCTTGTTCGAAATGTTAAGGCTTATTTTCTTGTCAGCAATAAGCTCTGCATTGTACGAATAATTGAGGTTTAAATATTTACATATTTTTTCGATTATATCAGCCAAGGGTTCATCTTCGGCGTAGATACTAATATTTTGATCGAGTGCCTGGCCCTTTTTTTCCTGAGCGTATTGAAATTTGGGTAAAAGTACCAGAGCAATCGCCATCAAAACAATAATCATATAAGTTTTATAAATAAGTTGTTTCATGACTTTAAAGTTTATTGTTTGTGCGTACGGCTCGATAGCGTATAATGTTCATTTTCAACCGATAATTCCAGATTAAATGTGAGCCGTATTACATCTAAAACAAAATCAATCGGTTTTTGGTCGAAATGACCTTCGTATATAAGGTCATTCAGCCCTGGTTCTGTCACAATAATGTCGATGTGGTACACTTCTTCCAGGCATCTTATCACTTCTTGTAACGAAACTTTATTAAAAATAAGGTCGTGTGTTTTCCAGGCAATAAAGTTAGGATTCGCGTTTACCGATTTTTTCAGAATATGGTTACTGGTAAACAGCGTTCCTTTTTCTCCGGTATTCAAAAACACTTCTTTATTTTCGGCATACATATCAGTATTTTTACTGATTACCTGCACTTTACCTGTTTTTACAATTACTTCTACAGTTTCGGCTCCCGGGTAGGCACACACGTTAAAAGAGGTGCCTAAAACCTTTACCTGTGCATTGCCGGCATTAATAACGAAGGGTTTTTCGGGGTTCGGTTTTATATCGAAAAATGCCTCACCAATAATGCTTACTTCGCGAATGTCGCCCTTAAATTTTTTTGGAAATATAAGTTTAGAATCGCTGTTAAGTGTTACTACTGAACCATCGGGTAATTCATACTCGTTTAATACCTGGTTTTCAGCCGAGATAATTTCGCTGTAAATTGCAGGAACCTGATTTCGGAAACCAATAAAATAGCCAACAGAGCCCAATAAAAGAGCAATAATTACTATGGCAGCATATTTGTAAAATTGTGCAAGTACCTCCTTCCTTTTCTTTTTGTGCTGAACATATTTAACTTTCAGTGGGCTTATTTGTGCGTGTACATTTGTCCAGGCTGCATTTGCATTAAACTTTTTAGCCTGGTAATACGTGTCAATTTTGCAGAGCATTTTTTTTATTTGCTCTAAAGCTTCCCGGTTAGCCTCCGAATGGTTTAACCAGGCCTCTACCTCCTCTTTTTCTTGCAAATTGGTTTCGTTATTCAAATACCGGGTAACCAATTCCCAATCAAAACTTCCGTTGTTCTCTTTTTTCTTCATTACACTTAAATGACAGTACACAACCGATTTACCCTTATTCTATTTTATTTACTTCAGCACAAGAAAGAATAAAAAGGTATTATATTTTTTTAGTTTTTGTCGTAATGTTTTGATAGCCAGCCCCATTTGTGCTTCAACTGTTTTTATCGAAATATTTAGTTTTTTAGCAATTTCGCGGTATTTAAGTCCGTCTTCACGGCTGAGCCTGAAAATTTCTCTGCGTTTTTCGGGCAGAGCTTCAATGCTATTTTCTATTTCTTGTTTTAGGTCAACTTCAATAAAATTATCGCGAAAATGGTTGTTTTCAGCTTCAGCAATAATTTGTTTTGCATGTTTTATTTTAATAGTGTTATGCTTAATATCGTTAAGACATATGTTTTTTACCGAACGAAAGAGATAGTTTTTAAGCGATGATTCAATCGTAATTTGAGTTCTTTTTTCCCAGAGTTTCACAAAAAAGTCCTGTACAATTTCTTCGGCGCCGATGTCGTCATGTAGAATGTTGGTGGCAAATGCACACAAAAGGCCGTAATAGGATTTGAAAAGCAGCTCGAAAGCTTTTTCGTCTCCCATCTTTATATTTTTGAATAGTGTTTTTTCTTCCAATAAATTCATGGTAAAACAGTTCTGTCAGCTATAGCTAAGATAGGTAAAACAGTGGCTTAGGGAAATGTTTTATATTATGTTTATTAATAAAATGTCATTTTGCAGAACCGATTAAGCTATTATTTTTGTGAGCTTAATACAAAAAAAAAAGGATAATGGGTAAAACTGAAAAAGTGAAATTTTCGAGAGCATTTTGGGTTGCTAACGTGGTCGAATTACTCGAAAGAGCGGCATATTATGGGGTGTTTATTGTAATTACACTTTACCTTTCAAGAATTTTAGGATTTAACGATTTTCAAGCAGCTATGCTGGCCGGGTCTTTTTCTGCCGGATTATATTTGTTGCCAACTTTTGCCGGAGCGGTGGCAGATAAAATTGGATTTAAAAAGTCCCTGCTCATTGCCTTTTCGCTTCTTTCGATTGGATATTTGGCTATGGGTGTACTGCCCACAATGTTAGAATCGGCAGGTTTGGTTGAGTATACAAAAACAACACAGTTTAATGGTTTGCGCGAGAGTAATTTGAAATGGATAATTATTCCAATTATGTTGGTGATTATGGTTGGTGGCTCGTTTATAAAGTCATGCATTACCGGAACAGTTGCACGTGAAACAACCAAAGAAACACGGGCTCAGGGATATTCTCTTTTCTACATGATGGTAAATATTGGTGCATTTTCTGGAAAAACAATCGTTAAGCCCTTGCGCGATGCATTGGGAAATGAAGGTTTGGTAACCTTAAATTATTTTGCAGCTGGCATCACATTTTTAGCCGTAATTTTGGTTTTCTTTTTTTACAAAGCAAGCAACAAGCATGGCGAAATAAAAACTTTGGGCGAAATTATAACGGCTTTGGTGAAAGTAGTAACCAATGTCAGGTTGGTTATACTAATAATTATTATTACAGGTTTTTGGATGGTTCAACATCAGTTGTATGCCACTATGCCTAAATATGTTTTACGTTTGGCAGGCGAGGGGAGTGCCATTTCGTGGTTTGCCAACGTTAATCCACTAGTTGTATTTCTTACTGTGGGTATTGTAACGCAGTTGATGCGCAAAAAAACATCGCTATTTTCTATGACCGTCGGAATGTTTATTATGCCTGTTTCTGCTTTGTCAATGGCATCGGGAAACCTTTTTAACGGTATGCCTATCTTAGGTTTTCATCCTGTTGCGTTTATGATGATAGTTGGAATTGTATTTCAGGGTTTGGCGGAAACATTTATTTCTCCACGATATTTAGAATACTTTTCATTACAAGCACCGAAAGGAGAGGAAGGGCTTTATCTCGGTTTTAGCCATTTGCATTCGTTTCTATCTTCTATTCTTGGTTTCGGATTATCGGGTTATTTACTTACAAAATATTGTCCCGACCCACTGTTGTTTGACACTCATGAGGAATGGCAGGCTGCTGCAGTAAATGCTCATTATATTTGGTATTATTTTGTGGGAATAGCCTCGGTAGCAGCAATATCGTTGATTATATATGGGCAGGTTGTTAAGCGGATTGACGCACAAAAGGAGTCACTTTAATAATCGATAACGAATTGAATATTGTACTTCTCTGTTGTAATTCAGAGAAGTCGTTTTTTATTGAATTTGTTTTGAAAATCCAGTTTGAGCAACCGTATTCAAGACTATTACAGTGTGAATTGAGGAGTCTTTTTGCGGAGACCTGAATAAATTCAAAATTGTTTTTGTAAATTCAACTGAAATAATTAGTTTTGCACACCAATTTCAAACAAAGGTAATTGCCCGGGTGGCGGAATTGGTAGACGCGCTGGATTCAAAATCCAGTTCTGGCAACGGAGTGCGGGTTCGATTCCCGCCCCGGGTACATAAAAAGGAAGATTCAGGTTTTTAACTGTTTCTTCCTTTTTTCGTTTCATACGCTGTTTGGCTAACTTTGAATTCAAAGGGTGAGCCCAACGTTTGGTTTTGTGCTATTTAAATTTTCCTAAATCCCATCTGTGAATTACATGCGAGCAGTATAATAACCTCAAGTTTTATAAAATAGGTGTATTTTTGAAGTATGAGCGTTTCTGTATTACATATTAAAAACATGGTTTGCCCACGCTGCATTAAAGTGCTAAAGGAAGAATTTGAGAGGCTAAATATAGGTATACAACAAATCGAGTTGGGCAAAGTTTCTACAACTTCAGTATTGAGCAATGAGCAGATTAGAGCGATTAAGAAAGTCCTGGAAGAAAATGGGTTCGAACTAATTGATGATAAAAGAAGTCGTTTGATTGACAAGATTAAAACCTTGATAATTGAGAAAATTCATCATACAAAAGATAGCTTAGAAGCTATAAATAGTTCGGATTATATTTCCCGCGAAACGGGTTATGATTATTCATACTTGAGCAATCTTTTTTCTTCTGTAGAAGGAATTACTATAGAAAAGTACATCATCAATCAAAAAATTGAAAAAGTAAAAGAATTATTGGTTTATGATGAATTGACATTAAATGAAATTTCGTTTCAACTAGGATACAGTAGTGTTCAACACCTTTCCAACCAATTTAAAAAAGTTACTGGATTAACGCCATCGCACTTTAAAAAATTGAAAGAGAATAGGCGAAAACCACTGGATAGTGTATAATCCAAAAATGATATAATTCTTTTCCAAAATCGTGTAATAGCGTTCTATAGCAAGCTCCGTAATTTTGTTCTATAAAATTGCAAACGATGGAAGTAACAGGTTTTTTAATCAGGTTTTTTAAGGATTTTGTAGGCATTTTAAGTGAAATGTCTCCTTATCTTTTGCTTGGTTTTTTCTTTGCCGGTTTACTATATGCCTTTATTCCGAAACAACGCATCGAGAAATATTTTAACGGTAAACCATTGCGTTCGTCAGTGTTAGCCTCACTATTCGGAATACCATTACCCTTATGTTCCTGCGGTGTTATACCAACCGGAACGGCGTTTTATAAAAATGGAGCTTCAAAGGGAGGAACTGTATCTTTTCTTATTTCAACTCCACAAACAGGTGTCGACTCAATATTGGCAACATTCTCGTTAATGGGGTTACCTTTTGCCATTATCCGGCCTTTGGCAGCTTTACTAACCGGAATTTCCGGAGGGTTGATAACAAGTACTTTTACGAAAAAAGAACCCGATGAAAGAACTTTTAGACAAGAAAATGAAAAAAAGAAAACACTAAGGCAAAAGATTTCTGATGTATTTATATACGGATTTGTTGAGTTTATTCAGGATATTTCCAAATGGCTTGTGATTGGATTGGTATTGGCTGCAATAATCTCTGCACTAATACCTAATGAGTTTTTTGAATTGTTAAATATGCCACCAATTGTGCAGATGCTATTAATATTAGTGGTATCTATTCCCTTGTACATATGTGCAACAGGTTCAATTCCGTTAGCAGCAGTATTAATTTTAAAGGGTATTAGTCCGGGAGCAGCCTTTGTTTTACTCATGGCAGGTCCGGCAACCAATGCGGCAACTATTACCATGATTGGAAAAGTTTTAGGTAAAAGAAGTTTATTTTCTTATTTGGGAACAATTATCATGGGTGCTTTGTCTTTTGGTTTACTAATTGATTATGTGCTACCAATCGAATGGTTTACCCAAATTGCCAATCAACATTTGGGGCATGCCCACGGGCAAGATCTTGAATGGTGGCAAATTACATCCGGAGTGGTTTTACTGGGACTTATTATTAACGGATATATTCAAAAGTATATAGCTTCGAAGAAACAAATAAATAGTAATACAATGGAAATTAAAACAATTAAAGTAGATGGAATGACATGTAACCATTGCAAGGCAAATGTTGAAAATAATCTTGCAAAATTGTCTTTTGTGGAAAGTGCGAGTGTTAACCTGTCAGAAAAAACAGTTACCCTTAAAGGAGATAAAATAGAAATTAAAAGGGCAAAAGAAACGATAGAGGCACTTGGTTATACTTGCCTGTAATTGTGTTATATTTTCAATATTTTTAAAGCTTTAGGGTTTTATGTTAAAATCAGAATATCAGATATCAAAAATGGATTGTCCGTCCGAAGAAAATATGATTCGGATGAAGCTGGATGGATTAAAAGTTATCAAAAAACTGGAATTTGACATTGAAAACCGTAAGCTAACCATTTTTCATACAGAAGACGATATGGATATATTGGCTCGTTTAGAATCTTTAAATTTTGGAGCCAAACATACAGCTACAATGTCGGTCGATGGGAGCGAAGTAGTGGTTGAAAGTTCCGATGTACAATCCAAACTGCTGTGGACGGTACTCCTCATAAATTTTGGATTTTTTATTATCGAAATTACAACCGGTCTTCTTTCTAAATCAATGGGTTTGGTTGCCGATTCGTTGGATATGCTTGCCGATTCATTTGTATACGGATTAAGTCTGTGGGCTGTTGGCTCAACAGTTCTGCGGAAAAAGAAGGTTGCACGGTTAAGCGGATATTTTCAGCTTGCCCTGGCTCTCCTGGGGATTTTTGAAGTAATACGTCGTTTTATTGGCTTTGAAGAAGTGCCAGACTACCGAATTATGATAGGCGTTTCAATTTTGGCCTTAATAGCCAATGCGTTTTGCTTGTACCTGCTCCAGAAGTCGAAAAGCAAAGAAGCTCATATGAAAGCCAGTATGATTTTTACATCAAACGACGTTATAATAAACTCAGGGATTATTCTTGCAGGGATTTTGGTATTGCTTACCCAATCAAAGTACCCGGATTTAATAGTTGGTTCAATTGTGTTTTTAGTTGTTGTAAGAGGAGCGTTTCGTATTTTAAAGCTTGGAAAATAATAACCCGGTTTCAACGAGTAAAAATTAGTTGAAAGAGGGTCAAAAATATTAAACCCGGGTTAATACATGTAAGTGCCATTCTGTGCTCGTAATCACAAAATTATATAAACATCAACCAAAATTATATAACACAAAATACAGGTTTTATTCGTTTATTATATACAGCTAAATTAAAATGATTAAAAAAGCAGGTCATATCATACTTTCAATGTTGCTGTTACTTTCAACAGCAGGACTTGCCATATCGAAACATTACTGCGGAGATGAGTTAATCTCAACTTCTATATTTCTGGAGGCTGATTCATGCTGTGATTCGGACGATTGCTGCAAAAACGAAACCGAAGTATTTCAACTGGACGAAGATTTTTCTGTTTCAGCAGTAGTAGAAATACCAGAATCGGTTCAGATTGATTTATTGGCCGTATCATTTGTCGTTTTCAAATTAATTATTGAGGAAAATTCAACGGTTGAAGATTACAAATTAATCGATTCACCTCCACCACCTAAAATTCTGACTTTACTGGCCCAAAGGCAAACTTATCTTTTATGATTTTGTAAACATTTGATTAAGAACGTAGTATAGTAACTACGGCATGAATGCGTACGCATTTATTCAATGTTTAAAATAGAATTATAAAAGAAAATTATGTTGAATAAAATCATAAAGTTTTTTCTTGAAAACAAACTGCTTACTTTTTTAGCACTTGTTGTTTTCATAAGCTGGGGTATTATAAATTCTCCTTTCGGGTGGGATACCGGTATCCTTCCGTCCGACCCGGTTCCGGTAGATGCCATTCCTGACATTGGAGAAAACCAACAAATTGTTTATACCGAATGGGCTGGTCGCTCACCACAGGATATAGAAGACCAGATTTCGTATCCGCTTAGCACATTTTTGTTGGGTATTCCGGGTGTTAAAACCATTCGAAGCAACTCCATTTTTGGGTTGTCGAGTATCTACATCATTTTTGATGAAGATATAGAATTTTACTGGAGCAGAACCCGGATTCTTGAAAAGCTTAATTCATTACCTCCGGGCACACTGCCCGAAGATGTTAGGCCTGCTTTGGGGCCTGATGCCACTGCCTTAGGTCAGATTTACTGGTACACGTTAGAGGGGCGCGATAATGAGGGCAATCCATCGGGAGGATGGGACCCACATGAGTTAAGAACCATTCAGGATTTTTATGTGCGTTATGCCTTAACATCGGCAAAAGGAGTTGCTGAAGTTGCATCCATTGGTGGTTTTGTAAAAGAGTATCAAGTAGATATTGACCCGGTTGCTATGAAAGCGCATGGGGTGAATATAGCTCAAATAATGGCTGCCGTAAAAAACAGCAACCTCGATGTTGGCGCACGAACCATTGAAATTAACCGGGTTGAGTATTTTATTAGAGCCTTGGGCTCTGTTAAAGATCTTGAAGACATTGAAAAGAGTGTTGTTACGGTAAATGATAATGTTCCCATTCGCATTAAAGATGTGGCAAAAGTAAACTTTGGTCCGTCTACACGTCGCGGAGGATTAGATAAGGGTGGAGCTGAAGCTGTTGGCGGTGTTGTAGTTGCCCGTTATGGTGCAAATCCGTTACATACCATCGATAACCTAAAAGAGAAAATAGCTGAAATTGAGCCGGGCTTACCCTCAAAAACATTGGCAGATGGCACTGTTTCAAAGGTAACCATTGTTCCTTTTTACGACCGCACCGGATTAATAAAACAAACCCTTGGCACACTCGAAGAAGCTATTTCTCTTGAATTGCTAATCAGTATTCTTGTTGTTATTGTTCTTGTTTTCAATTTAAGGGCTTCTTTACTAATTTCAAGTTTGCTGCCTGTAGGTGTATTAATAACCTTTATTGCCATGCGTCGTTTTGGTGTTGATGCCAATATTGTAGCACTATCGGGTATTGCCATTTCAATTGGAGTTATGGTTGATGTGGGCGTTGTGTTTACTGAGAATATAATAAGGCATATCGAACTGCCTGAAAATATTGGGGCAAAAGGCAAAAAACTTTTAAATACAGTTTATAAAGCCACAACAGAAGTTGCTGGTGCGGTAATAACGGCCATTGCAACAACCGTTGTTAGTTTTTTACCTGTTTTTGCTATGGAAGCAGCAGAAGGTAAGTTGTTTAAACCGTTGGCATTCACCAAAACATTTACAATGCTTGCCGCTTTACTTATTGGTTTAATAATTATTCCGACACTTGCCAACTTTGTTTTTTCCATACGATTCGATAAAATCAAGTACAGAAAAATTCTTAATATCCTATTAGCTGTTGCAGGAATTCTTATCTCAATTTTTAGCGGATATTACATCGCTTTAGTTCTAACTGCATACGGTGTAAATGCATTTTTTGCTGATAGTTGGTCTGAAAAAAGAAAAGGCTGGACAAACTACATCAACATCATTATCACAGGTATTACCATCATCTTTTTTCTGACAAAAGCATGGTTGCCACTTGGGGCGCAAAACAGTTTGTTTGCCAACTTCCTGTTTGTAATCGTAATTGTTGCCATTGTTTTGGGTGCTTTATCCATGATGGTGATGTTCTACCCAAGGCTCCTGAATTGGGCATTAAACAATAAATGGAAATTTTTAACCCTCCCAATACTGATTGTAGTATTTGGAATAACTTCCTGGCAAGGTTTCGATAAGCTCTTTGGGTTTATGCCTGGTTTTGTAAAAAATACCAGCATTTATACCACGTTATCAGAAAAGATGCCGGGTATCGGCAAAGAATTTATGCCGTCGCTCGATGAAGGTTCGTTCTTATTGATGCCTACCACCATGCCACATTCCGGTATTGAAGAAAATTTGGAAGTCATCAGAATACTGGATAAAAAAGTGAATGCTATTCCTGAAGTTGAAAGTGTTGTTGGAAAATGGGGGCGTGTAAATTCTGCTCTTGACCCTGCACCAACTTCTATGTATGAGAATATTATCAATTATAAACCGGAATACATACTGAATGAGAAAGGGCACCGAATGCGTTTTAAAACCGATAAAAATGATGCATTTATTTTGGCTGATGGTTCATCGTACGATCCCAAAGAAGGATTTCGGTTAATTGAAAAAGAGAATCTGATTGAAGATAGAAACGGTGAGTATTTCCGGCAATGGAGAGATGAAATTGAATCACCCGATGATATTTGGGACGAAATCATTAAACAAGCAAGTATTCCCGGATTAACATCGGCTCCTAAATTGCAACCTATCTCAACCCGTTTGGTAATGCTTCAAACAGGCATGCGGGCACCAATGGGAATTAAAGTATATGGTCCCGATTTGAAAAGCATCGAAAAAGTTGGCTTTGAAATTGAAAATCATTTGAAGCAGGTTGAGGGTGTTGAAAGCCTGTCGGTATTTGCCGACCGTGTAGTGGGCAAACCATACTTAGAAATGGAGATAAACAGGGATGCCCTTGCACGATATGGAATTACCATAAAAAGCTTACAAAATATAATAAGTAGTGCTATTGGCGGCATGCAACTAACAACTACAGTTGAAGGAAGGGAACGTTTTGCGGTTCGCGTACGCTATGCCCGCGAATTTCGGGATAATCCCGATGACTTAAAAAAGATATTAATCCCAACAACAAGCGGCTCTCATGTTCCATTGGGAGAACTAGTTACCATGCATTATGTAAGGGGCCCGCAATTAATTAAAAGTGAAAATACATTTCTTGTAGGTTATGTAATCTTCGATAAACAAGATGGCTTTGCCGAGGTGGATGTGGTGGAAAATGCACAGGACTATTTATCTGAAAAAATTGAATCGGGTGAATTTATTGTTCCTGCAGGGGTAAACTATGTATTTACCGGAAACTACGAGAATCAAATCAGGGCTACACAACGTTTAATGATTGTTATACCAATATCATTAGTTGTAATTTTTCTGATTCTCTATTTCCAGTTCCGCTCAGTTACTGCTACCACATTAATCTTTACAGGAATTATCGTTGCGTTTGCCGGCGGTTTTATCATGTTATGGTTATATGGTCAGCCCTGGTTTATGGATGCAACATTGGGAGGAATACACCTCCAGAATTTATTCCAGATAAAAACGATAAACCTGAGTGTTGCCGTTTGGGTGGGCTTTATTGCCCTGTTTGGCGTGGCCACCGACGATGGTGTGCTCATCAGTACTTACATTAAACAACTTCAGGAAAAGAACAATCCGAAAAACGTGAAAGAGCTAAGAGCACTTATTCTGGAGGCTGGTGCGAAACGAGTGCGCCCGGCTATGATGACCACTGCAACAACAATTATAGCATTACTTCCTGTGTTAACATCAACAGGTAAAGGTGCTGATATAATGGTGCCGATGGCTATTCCACTGTTTGGTGGAATGACAATCGAGGTTTTAACCATGTTTGTGGTTCCGGTGCTGTATAGTATGTGGCAGGAACGCAGGCTAAAAAAGGAATTGAAACAATAAAAAGTATAAGCCATGAGGAAAATCAAGATAATAGCACTCCTATTGTTTGTGTTGACTGCCACAATGGTTTCGGCACAACAGCAGGATTTAACCAATTATTTACGAATTGCATCGGAAAATAATCCTGAATTAAAGGCAAAGTTTAACGAGTATATGGCTGCTTTGGAAGTTGCACCACAGGTTAAAGCTTTGCCCGACCCACAGCTTTCTTTCGCATATTTCATTCGCCCGGTTGAAACCCGTGTTGGTCCGCAGCAATTTAAAATAGCTGCATCGCAATTCTTTCCATGGTTTGGAACACTTGCTGCCAAAGAAAATGCTGCAATACAGTTAGCAAAAGTGAAATACGAATTGTTTGAGGAGGCAAAATCGAGGCTTTTTTACGAAGTAAGTGGAGCTTATTTTGATCTGTATTTCAATAAAAAGGCAATAGTAATAACGCTTGAGAATATTGAAATATTACAAACCTTTCAAAAGTTAGCAACAATAAAAGTTGAAGCAGGTATGGTCTCTATGGTTGATGAATACCGCATTGAAATGGAGATTAACGAACTGAAGAATCAACTCGCGCTGCTTAAAGACCAGGAATATGTATTTGAAGTGATGTTTAAGAACTTTTTAAACACTGATGAAATTGAATCGATTTCTGTACCTGCCGATTTGTGGCGAAATGACTTTCCTTATTCAAAACAAGCAGCGCTCGATTCAGTCTCGAAGTATAATCATCAACTTTTATCCATTGAATTACAGCAAGCAGCATTAGAATACAAACGCGATGTGGTCAAACGCAGTGGTAGCCCGAATTTCAAAATTGGGTTCGATTATACCTTTATTGGCAAAGGTGAAAATAACCTGGCAGGAAAAGACGCCTTCATATTTCCATCGGTTGGTTTAACCATTCCGCTGTACCGAAATAAATACAAAGCAAAAATGCAGGAAGTGGTTTATCTGGAAGCAGCGAAATCATTCGAAAAAGAGAATAAAAAAAACCTTTTGGAAACGCTTTTCGAAAATGGGTGGAAAGATTATGACGATGCAAACCGAAGGATTCAGTTGTACGAAACACAACACGACCTGGCATTAAAATCAATTAAAATACTGGAAACAGAGTACACAACAGGGAATAAAAATTTTGAGGAAATATTAAGAATGGAACGCAAGGTATTGAAATATCATTTAGAAAAAGAAAAAGCGATTGCTGACAAACAGGCTGCTATTTCGTTCCTCAATTACATAATGGGTAACTAATAATATTATGAAACAAATTATCGAAAATATAAAACAGAATTTAAAGCTTGTAACTGGAGCTTTAGTGCTTGGAATCCTTGTGGGGTGGCTATTTTTTTACTCAGTAAATTCAAATACATTAAACCATCAGGAACAAAAATTAACGGAGCTTGAAGTAGATGAGCATGAATCGGAAGAACCGTCAAGCTGGACTTGTTCAATGCACCCACAAATTAAACAAGACAAAGCGGGTGATTGTCCCATTTGCGGCATGGACTTAATCCCTTTGGCGGCAATGGGTACGGGAAGCGACGATGTTAATCCAAATGAAATAATGATGAGTGAATCGGCGGCAAAACTGGCTGCTATTCAAACCATGGTCGTTGAAACCGGAATTCCTGAAAAATTAATCCATTTACAAGGGAAAATTCAGGAAGACGAAAGGCGTATCTCTGAATTAACAGCTCGTTTTGGGGGGAGAATTGAAGAATTGTTTGTCAATTTCACCGGTCAAAATGTACGCAAAGGTGAGAAACTGGCTACCATTTATTCACCAGATTTGGTAACCGCTCAACGCGAACTTTTAGAAGCTTTATCGTTTAAAGAATCTCGGCCTGCATTGTACACCGCAGCAAAAGGTAAACTTAAACTTTGGGATTTAACCGATGAACAAATAAATGCCATTGAAGAAAAAGGTGAGCCACAAAACTACTTCGATGTACTGTCACCTATTACAGGAACCGTACGCATGCGCCACGTTGCATTAGGTGATTATGTACAAGAAGGAACCGCTTTATTTAAAGTGGTTGATTTAACCAAAGTTTGGGCCTTGTTTGATGCTTACGAAAGTGATTTACCATGGATTAAGTTAAAGGATGAGGTAGAATTTACCATTCAGTCGTTGCCCGGCAGAAGTTTTAAAGGTAAAGTTTCATTTATCGATCCCTTTATTGATTCCAGCACCCGCATTGCCAAGGTGAGGGTAGAATTAAATAATTCCAGGCTCGAAGTAAAGCCTGGAATGTTAAGCAATGGAAGCATTCTGTCAAAGATAGCCGCAGAAGGCGAACAAATTCTCATTCCTAAAACGGCATTGTTATGGACAGGTAAACGAGCTGTGGTTTATGTAAAAGTTCAGGATAGGGAAAATCCTTCGTTTATTTTCCGCGAAATTGTTTTAGGCCCAAAAGCAGGAGCATTTTATGTAGTTGCCGAAGGATTAGAAGTAGGCGAAGAAATTGCCGTAAACGGGGTATTTAAAATTGATGCAGCCGCTCAGTTGCAAGGGCTTCCAAGCATGATGAATCCTGAAGGTGGTGTAGTTGCAGAAGAACATCATCATGGAGAGATGACGAAACAATCACAAGAAAAGGGCGAGCATGCCTCTTTTAAAGTGGGTGGAAATTGCGAAATGTGTAAAGACCGGATTGAAACAGCTGCCTTATCCGTATCTGGTGTAACATCGGCAAAATGGGATTCGGAAAGTAAAATGTTGCTTTTGAATTACAATACAGGCGTTTCGGCCGACAACATTCATAAAGCGATTGCTAAAGTTGGCCACGATACTGATAAAGAGAAAGCAAGCGATGCTGTTTACAAAGAATTACCGGAGTGTTGTTTGTATGAACGATTTAAATATTAGGAACGAATTCGGAGAATTTAAATGTTTATAGCAATTGAATTCGGTGAAGATGTGTGTTCGCGGCTGGGGTTGGATAAATGCATAAATCGAAATTTCTATAATCATTCGTTAGCTCTGGTCTCCTGACAAAAGATAAAATTTTAAACATTTATTATTAACCATTTAAAAAGTAGAAAAGATGAAAACAAAAGTTTTAAGTTTAGTAACCCTGTTTTTAATGGGAGCATTTACGGTTTTTGCAGCAGACAAAACCGAGAAATTTGAAGTAAAAGGAAACTGCGGGATGTGCGAAAAACGCATTGAAAAAGCGGCTCTTTCGGTAGATGGTGTGTCGAAAGCCGATTGGAATAAAGAAACCAAACAAATTGAAGTGGTTTTGGATGACACTAAAACCAATGTGCACCAAGTACATCTGGCTATTGCTAAAGTTGGTCACGATACCGAACTACACAAAGCAAATGATGAGGTGTACAACAAACTTCCGGGGTGCTGCAAGTACGACAGAACTGAAAAAGAAGAAGACCCTCAGCTTGAACATCAGCATTAATTGAAGGTATTCCCGTAAATCAGGAAAAATAGAGATGTATATTTTTGACCGGAATTTACAATGGGGAATTTTACACCAAATTAAGACTAAAATGCCGCATATAAATTGATTCTTTTTCGTTTTTAGGGCGTGGAAAAAATGTAACAGGGCTAAAGCTGTACTAATTTTCTTCGTCAGGTATAAGTAAAAAAGAAATCAGTTATTTAATGCGGCATTTTATATCCCAATTGGTATTAATTGGTTCGTTTTTATCATTTTGTTTACCTTCCCTAACAACTTCAGGCCAGGAGTGGTACATAAAATATTTATTTTCTTCAGCTTATCAGACCGAATATATTTAGCGCTTTAATTGATAGATGAATAGTAGTCGATGGATTTATTTGTGTGGCAGGCTTCAAAAAAAAATTGAGAAAGATATAATATTTGCCCATGCGGAGTTAATTTAAAAAGATTTAAAAATAATACTCTGTACAGTGCAGATTATGAATCAATTGAATGTTGTGATAGTATAAATTTGGTGATTAATTGACTTCTCGTAATTCAAAAAGATTAAATTTAAAAAATCAAATTTTTACTAAGAGCGATTTAAACTTCATGAAAAAATTTTGTTTTAATCTATTCATCTTATTATTTGGAATCTATTCCTCCTTCGCAAGTGATATTGTTCCCGGAAATCAGAAAATAGAACATTTTGTTAGCGAGCAAGGTTTTTTTCAAAATACTGTTCATGCTATTACTTCCGACAAAAACGGCTACTTGTGGATTGCAACGCCCAATGGTTTAGCACGCTACGATGGCTATTCCTTTGAATATTTTTACCACGATTACTACAATGCTGAATCTATTCCAGGGAACAGAGTCAGACATCTTTTAAACGATTCAGCCGGGAAGCTTTGGATTGGTACAGACCAGGGTTTGTGTATATATTTTACAGGGAAAGAACAATTTGTTCCTTTAAATTATGAAATTAATAATGAAGCCTTTATCAAGGAAGATAATCAGAAAAAAATATGGGTAGGGAAAGCTACCAAACTCCATATTTTCAACACAGAGCTTCATATTTCAACCATGGTGGATGAGGCTGTAGTTCTTGATCTGAAAAAAGAATTAAATGGAGAAAGTATAGCTGATATTGAGTTTCTCGCTGATTCGGTACTCTTAGTTGCAAGCCCATCAAAGATTTATAAGGTTACATATAATGAAAAGCAAAACTATTCGTACACCATCCAGGAGTTGGTATTGGATTATGTTGGGAATGGTATTTCTAAAATAATAAAAACCGATAACACGGTATGGATTAGTACAAATAATGGAATACATCAGACTGTTCCGGAAAATAATCGTTTAACTTCTATCAGGCTATTCTTTAATTCGTCGAAACAGGAAAAGGGCAATGCATTAGATGTGATGACCATGTTTTTTGATAGTGACAAAAATTTATGGATTGGCACAAGACGAAATGGGGTACTAAAGTATAACAGTGAAACAGAAGCTTTTGTAAAGTACGAATTTGATGCAAAAAATGTGTTCGGTTTAGCCAGTAACCGAATTAACTGTTTCTACGAGGATGTATTTGGCGTAATGTGGATTGGTACGGCACAAGGCGGATTAAATAAACTTGATAAATATCAAAAACCTTTTCAGAACTATGCGCATAATCCTTATGATAACGAATCGTTATCAAGCAATTTAATAAACGATATAGTTGAAGATAATAAAGGGCGTATATGGATTTCGTTTTTCGATAACATAATTTGCCGGACAAATAATGTAACTGATATTGCCGAAGGACACCGCTTTAAGTTTGACCGACTTGAAAAACAGCTGGGAGAATTAAAGAACAAAATTGTTGTGCGGCTTTTCCAGGATTTAAAAGGGTATTGGTGGATTGGAACTCAGGAAGGACTGTATTTTTATGATGAGAGTAATGAGAAACTCAGACAGGTTTATCTCAACTCTGATGAAGGGATTTTTTCAACTTTAGGGAATAGGGTAATTGAACAAATAAATCAAAATCAGCTATTAATTGGAGGTTCTGATGCCTATTTGTTGAATGAGCCATGGAAGTGGGTGTTAAATGATAAGCCCGTTCCGGTTGGTTCCCGCCTTTTTAAGTTGGAAGAAAATAATACGGTTTTGGCGTTTAACAAAGATGGATTTGGAAATTTATGGTTTGGTACACAGAATGGGATTTATCGGCTAATGGAAGACAACAAATCATTTGTTCTAAAAAATCATTTAAGTTCGTGCTCTAAGGATGAGAACCTTAAACTTAGTCATAATCAAGTGTTTTGTATTTATGTTAGTAAAAACAAGTATGTTTGGATAGGATCTTTCGGAGGTGGTTTAATGAAAATTAAGCTAAATCAATTTGGAGAACCGGAGGAGATAAAAAGTTATCATAAAAAAGATGGTTTACCCGATGAAGCTGTTTATGGAATTTTAGAAGATAACAGTGGAAAATTGTGGATGAGCACCGATATGGGGATTTGTCGTTTTGACCCGGTCTCTGAAGAATTTGAAGTTTACAATGCGAACGATGGAATTTTGAATACTAATTTTCGTCAATCGTCTTTTTATAAAACCAAAACTGGATTAATGCTGATGGGGGGCCTAAATGGCTTAACTGTCTTTGATCCGGAACAAATTAAGAGAAATGAGATACTCCCAAAGGTGTTAATTTCCAGATTAAAGATAAATAATCACCATATAATTGCCGGGAGAGAGTTTAATAAGAAAGTTATTCTTGAAAATTCGATTACCGACACCAGAAAATTGGTTTTAGATCATAAAAACAGAAATATTTCCTTAGACATCATTGTTCAACATTATTCGGCTCCAAAGAAAAACCGATTGTCGTATATGCTGGAAGGCGTGAATGAAAATTGGATTGAATTTGATGGAGGAAAAACTACTGCCACCTATAATTTGAATGCTGGCAGATACCGGTTTTTATACAAAGGCGCAAACGGAGATGGCAGTTGGACTGAAAACACAAGCGAATTAATGATTCAGGTTTTAGCTCCCTGGTATTTGCGTTGGTGGAGTAAATCCATTTGGGTCATATGTATTTTGTTGTTGGCTTACGGAATTTTCTTGTACCTAATCAGGCTTGAGAAACTAAAGCAAAAACTAAAATTTGAGCAGTTAGATAATGAGCGCATTCATGAAATGGATCAGGCTAAATTGCAGTTTTTTACCAATATTACACATGACTTTAAAACGCCGCTTTCATTAATTATCGGTCCCCTTGAGCAGATTTCAGAACGATATCAGCGTAAAGAAGATTTGAAATATTTCTCCATAATTCAAAATAATATTTTGCGGCTTCAGCGGCTCATCGACCAACTTGTTTCGTATAGGAAAGCAGAAACGGGACACCTCGATTTAAAATACACCAAAACAACCCTGGGAAATTTCCTATTTCCTTTGTTGGAGGCATTTGAAGAAAATGCAAAACGTTCTAATATTAATTTTTTCCATAAGGTGAACGCCCCCAGCCGACAGGTGATTATTGATATCGACAATACGGAACGTATTCTTATGAACCTGTTTTCAAATGCCGTTAAATTTACCGAACCAAATGGAGAGGTTAGCATTGAAGCTGGTTTTCGTGAAGTTGGGAGTAATGAGATTTTGTATTTCGAAATAAGTGATACCGGAATTGGAATCCCTAAGGCGAAACTGGAAAAAATATTCGATCGCTTTTATCGTGGAGTCGACGATCATCGGGGAAATTGGAGTGGCACCGGAATAGGGCTTGCTTTATGTAAATCGCTGGTAGAACTTATGAAAGGAGAAATATCAGTGGAAAGTACACCGGGCGAAAAAACTGTTTTTAAGATTGAGTTGCCTTTTGACATTACAGTAAAAGCTGATGCAAGAGAAGATGCCGCCCTGGCCCACAGAGAAATTGTTACGGACTGGCTGCCTTCTGAAGTGAATGTTATACAGGAAAATTATAGTAACGATTCGCTCCCTTCCATTTTGATAATTGATGACGAACAAGATGTTCGTTCGTTTTTACAGGAAGCTTTTAAAAATACCTATAAAGTTACACTGGCAGTTGATGGAGAAGATGGTTGGAAAAAGTTAAACGAAAATGTACCGCAATTGATTATTAGCGATGTAATGATGCCAAAACTTAATGGTTTTGAGTTTTGTGAGAAAGTAAAATCGGATCTGAAAACCTGCCACATACCTGTTATTTTATTAACCGCTCTTGACGACGATGCCAAAATGATGGAGGGGCTGGAACTGGGTGCTGATGATTATATAAGTAAACCATTTTCGATAAAGCACCTGAAAATTAGAGTAAAAAGGCTTATTGAGAACAAGAAGCGGATAACTGAATATTTCTCGCATAATCGTGTTATTCCAGAAGAAGATCTCGGTATGACGGAAAGAGACCGCCGTTTTTTAGCGGACATTATCAGTTCAATTGAAAAGAATATGTCAGATTCATCTTTTGGGGTTGAAGAATTGGCTAAATCAGTAGGAATGAGTTCAGCTCATCTGTATCGCAGATTAAAACAATTAACAGGACAGGTTCCTAATGCTTATTTGAGAAATTTTCGCTTACAAAAAGCTGCCGAATTATTGAAATCGAACAAAAACATAAACGCCATTGAAGTGATGTATAAAATAGGAATTGAATCGCCATCCTATTTCTCAACTTCATTTAAAAAATTACACGGAGTTTCACCTTCCGAATTTCAAAAAAGCCGTTAAACTTTACGTGTAATGTTTAGCCCCCTTAAGGGTTGATTGTCAATTTGTATGCATATATACTCCTGTTTATTATGTTAATTTGTGCTGTAAATTTCAAACAAGATGCAGCTTGTAGCGATCTGATTGATTTGAGCAAGCACTATGTGTAATGTATTTATATTCAGGGTGTAATAGTTTCTGTATTCCGATGTTCGATTGTAGCAAGTAATTTTTCATTTTGAGAAAGCCTTTTTGTTAAATATCAATGACTTTTACCTCAAATCAATAAACTTACAGATATGCGATATCTATCTGTCTATTCAAAACAAATAATCAAACTTAATTAACTTGGTATGAAAAAAATCTTAGCTATTTTTCTTTGGGTTATATCTGTTTCGGCTTTTGCACAAGCGCAAAGTGTTACAGGTACTATAACCGATTCTGAGGGAGAACCACTCCCAGGGGTAACGGTAGTTGTTAAAGGCACAACTATGGGAACTACTACCAATATCGATGGTAATTATTCAATAAACAACATTTCGGATAATTCGGTATTGGTATACTCTTTTGTTGGTATGGTTACACAGGAAATTAAAGTTGGAAACCAAACAACAATTTCATTAACGCTGGTTGCCGATGCAATTGGTATTGAGGAAGTTATTGCAATTGGGTATGGAACGGTTAAGAAAAGCGACTTAACAGGTTCTGTTTCGAAGGTTGATGCGAAAGCGGCCTATAAAGCTCCTGCTGCAAATCTTGAAAATGCAATACAGGGAAGGGCTGCCGGGGTTCAGGTGACCACTTCCAATGGTTCGCCAGGAAGTGCCCCATCGATTCGTATTCGTGGGGGAAACTCTATTTCCGCAGGGAATGCCCCTCTTTATGTTATTGATGGTTTTATTGGAGCCAGTACAGCTATTAATTCGAATGACATTGAGTCTATACAAGTTTTAAAAGATGCTTCGTCAACAGCTATATATGGAGCACGTGGAGCAAACGGTGTAATATTAGTTACAACTAAAAAAGGTAAAAGTGGCCAGATGAAGGTCAACTTTAAATCATCCTATGGTATTCAGTCTTTACCTGGAGAAATTGATGTACAAAGTGGCTATGAGTATGCTGCCTGGAGAAATGAGCAAGAAGGAACTGACCTTTTTGATTTGGATGATTTACCTGGCGAGGATACAAATTGGCAAGATGTAATGATTGGTACTGCTCCAATTACTGATAATCAGATTTCGGTATCTGGCGGAACAGAAAAAACAAAATATTACCTGTCTGCCGGATATTTCTCTCAGGATGGTATTGTAGAAAGTACCGGTTATAAACGCTATAGTTTACGATCTAATTTCGACATCAAACTGTCAAACATATTCAAAACAGGTGTTAATATCTCTCTTATAGAGACGTATAAAGATGTGAATGATATTAACCTTAAAAGTTTAATACGCGAAGATCCTTTGAAACCTGTTTATGATGACAATGGAGACTATAATATTTATGGCTATGGTACAAGTTCGTATGGTAGCAACTTGTTGGCAGATAATGAACTGGATACTCACGATCTAACCAAAGACAGGGTATCGCTAAACACCTATATTCAGGCATTATTGTTTAATAAAATAACCTGGAAATCATCCTTTGGAGGAGATATTGCATATTCCAAAGAAGATAAGTTTTCTCCTTCAACAAATCCTATTAATGGTTACAACGGCTTACTGGCCTATGGAAGTATCGAACAGAATAAGGCGGTGAGTTTACTTAACGAAAATACAATCGACTATAAAGAAACTTTTGGCGATCATTCGATAGGCATAATGGGAGGTATTACTTTCCAAAGGGATCACACTACTACTACCTATATCGATGCAGACGAAATTCCAAGCGATGGCGTAGGTGTCGATGCTGTTGAGCTTGCTGAAACGGCCTCAATAAGTTCAGGTTATACCGAAACGTCAATATTTTCGGTTTTGGCAAGAGCTAATTATTCTTACATGGGAAAATACCTGCTTACTGCCACCTTTCGTAGAGATGGGTCGTCGAGGCTTGGAGGCGCTTATGCAAATTTCCCTTCGTGTGCAATCGCATGGAATGTGGCAAAAGAACCATTTTTCGAGAATATTGAAGCCATTGATGTTTTGAAATTAAGAACCAGCTACGGTTGGACCGGTAATCAGTCGGTGAGTGCATACAGCACACTGGCAACCTATTCTTCTTCGGGTACTGCAACCATTATAAATGGGGAAGAGGTAGCAGGAGTAACACAAGGGAATATTGAAAACACAGATCTGGAATGGGAGCGTACAGAACAAGTCGACCTGGGCTTGGAAATCGGTCTTTTTGAAGGCAGGCTTTCTGCCGAAGTAGATCTGTATTATAAAAAAACACACGATTTATTGCTCGATGCCGAAGTGCCATCACAAACCGGTTACACCGAGAGAACACAGAATGTCGGCTCTCTTCAAAACAAAGGTATTGATGTAAGTCTGAGCGGCGTAATTATTAGTACAAAAGACTTTGAGTGGAGAACTTCGCTTAATGTATCAACGTTCAAAAATAAGGTGCTTAATTTAGGAGATAAGTCTTCTATCGATGTGGTTAACCTTCCTTCTCCTTCGGGCGACTGCGCCAGTCAATTA
Source organism: Draconibacterium sp. (assembly GCA_041583785.1). Taxonomy (GTDB): domain Bacteria; phylum Bacteroidota; class Bacteroidia; order Bacteroidales; family Prolixibacteraceae; genus Draconibacterium. Next base: position 224,545 of record JBFHFE010000004.1, read on the forward strand.
ATTGTTGGACAGCCTGTAGGTACTTTTGTTGGAGCTATTTACGAAGGAATTGACCCCGAAACCGGAGAAGCACTATTAGCAGATATTAGTGGCCCTGATGGCGAACCTGATGGCGAATACAGTTCTTTATACGACGATGTTGTGATAGGAAATGCTAATCCTGATTTTTATGGAGGGATTCAAACCGATTTTAAATACAAAAATTTTGATTTTCACGCGACTCTCCCTTTTTCTTACGGAAATGATGTGTATAATATGGAGGCTTACGTTGTAACTGAAACCACAATAAACTCGTTTGCCAAACTTAGAGAAAAAATGTGGTCAAGTGAGAACACCGAAAATGCCACTGTCCCCACAGTTGGTAGCAGTAATTTCTTAAAGTCTAACAGTTTCTTTATTCAGGATGGTAGTTTTATCCGATTGGCTACACTTCAATTAGGTTACACACTGCCGAAAGGTTTGGTAAAGGGAATTAGCAATTGTCGTTTTTACCTTACAGGTACCAATTTGTTCTTGATTAAAGATAAAGATTACTGGGGTTATGACCCTGATGTAAGTGGCTATGGCGACAATGCAACTAAGCGAGGGTTTGACAATATCGCGTACCCAAATAACAGGTCGTATATGATCGGTATTGATGTTACTTTCTAATTCTTGTTTTACTCTTAAATAAATAAAAATGAAAACGAAATATTATATTATAGCATTTATTGCTGTTTTTTGCGGCATAATAACCAGTTGTGACCAATTTTTAGAAGAAAATACCAGCGCCCTGCTTACTCCCGACAATTATTTTAATAACGAAGCGGAGGCAAACCTGGCTCTGAACGGTATACAAGGACAGATGCCCAATGGTACCAACATGGGCGATTTTTTAGGCACCGACATAGGAGTGTATGGCCGTAGTACTGCTTCGGCATCCATGAAACCGGGTATTTACGATTACGATGCAGATAATAACGTTGTTGCCAACACCTGGACAAGTGCATATGAAGGGGTTAAAGATTGTAATTTCCTTTTGTCGCGTATTGTCGAATCTTCGCTGTCTGACGAGGTTATTGGTAATACTTATGCTCAGGCACTGTTTTACAGAGCCATATTTTATTGGCAGCTAACTACTCAATTTGGCGATGTGCCATACTGGAGAGATGAGTTGGATATGGATTATGTTTCTTTATTGGGGAAAACTGATGCCACCGAAATTCAGGAAGGTATGATTGCTGATTTGGAGGAGGCCATCTCTTCGGGATATATGTCTGAAGATAAATGGAACGAAAACGACTCAAGACCTACAATTTGGGCAGCTCGTATGTTGAAAGCCTACTATCACATGTGGCTAAAACAATGGGACGAAGCGCAGGAAGAACTTAGCGAAGTAACTACGAATTCTCCTCATACACTAAGCGATGATTACGCTGATATTTACCGCGAAGGAAATGAAAGACATGATGAGATTATTTTTGGAATGGAAAATCTTTCTACGGCAGCCAAAGCATATTCCGACGGTAGTCATGCTAATGCGCATTATAATTCTGCCGGAGAAAATACAAGTACAAGAACGGTTATGTCGAGTTTAGATATTTGGCAGAGTACGGGAGGAATGACCTTGTTGAAAAGTTTTGCCGATTCTTTTGCTGATAACGATGCCAGAAAACTCTACAATGTTTGGGACAGTTATACCTACGAAAGTGGCACAACCGTTGACTTTAACTGGATATATATGCCCAAGTTAATGCGGTCTATTACTCCGCTTGAGGATCCTTTAATGGAAACAGCTGATATAAATAAATATTCTAGTAATTCGTTTAAAATATTCCGGCTGTCGGAAGCTTATTTATGCCTTGCCGAAGCCGAATTTATGATCGACTCAACATCAACACCTGCCGCGCTGGCAGCTATTAATGTGGTTCGTGAAAGGGTAGGTTTAGATCCTTTAACCGAAATGACACACGAGGATATTCGTAACGAGAGAGCCTGGGAATTAGCAGGGGAAGGATTTACTTGCCGAAAAAAAGATCTTATCCGTTGGGGAATGTTTGAATCCACCGTTATTGCAACCCCTGCTGCCGAAGAAGCTGCAGGTGGATATTCGAAGGCAATTACGCGAGCTCAGGATGCAGCCGATATTATTTCGGCAGCAGCAACCGGAAAATACCGTGTTTACCCAATACCTAACGATGAACTTGAGATGAGTGAGCAAATTGGCGGACTTCTGGTTCAGAATCCTTTGTGGGAATAAGTAAAAATAAATAGAAAGAACGAATACAATACACATCAACTGTAACTAGCTGTAACCAGATAGTTGCAGTTGATTTCTAAACCAATTTTTCTTTATCCATATCATTATTTTCTAGCGATGAGAGATAAACGAAGTAGTTAAGTTCACCTGTTTTGAATTTAAAAACGAGAACGAGTTCCATCTATCTACCGGCGGATCTTTGAAATTAAACAATCATTATAGTATGAAGAAAGTTTTACTGTTTATAACAGTTTTATGTTGTGTGACAATGGGGCAGGCACAGGAACCAAAAGGCAAAGAAAAAGAGTTAAGCATGGACCTTATGTGGGGAGAAAACACTGTTTCTGTTGATGCTTTAAAAGCCGGTCGTGGCAAATTATTCGATGAAAGTAACTTCGGAATGTTTATTCATTGGGGCTTGTTTTCTCATTTGGGAGGGAAGTGGAATGGAAAGACCTATTATGGCATTGGCGAATGGATAATGAGCGATAGGGTAGCCCAAATTCCACCGGAAGAGTATAAAAAGATTGCCAACGACTTTAATCCTCTTGAATTTGATGCTCACGCTATTGCCCAACTGGCTAAAGATGCGGGCATGAAATACATAATTATTACCAGTAAACACCACGAGGGTTTTGCTATGTTCGATTCGGAAGCCGATCATTTTAATATAGTGGATGCCACTCCTTTTGCACGTGATCCGATGAAAGAACTTTCTGATGCGTGCCATGAAATGGGGTTGGGCTTTGGATTCTATTATTCGCACAATATGGATTGGACAACTCCCGGAGGCACCAAAGGACCAACAACAAATGCTGATGGAACACCGGCTACTTTCGACGATTATTTTTACAGAAAATGCAAACCCCAGGTAAAAGAGATTTGCTCCAACTACGGAAAAATCGACTTCATATGGTTTGATACCCCGGGGGGAATGAAAAAAGAACATATTATTGAATTGGCAGACCTGATAAGGGAGCTTCAGCCTGAAGCTATGTTGTGCAGCCGGATTGGCTATGGACTGGGAGATTATTTAACGCATGGCGATATGGAAGTGCCTTCTCGCAACTTAGAGGGGTTATGGGAAAGCTGCGATACGAATAATGATTCGTGGTCGTATGCCTGGTACGATAATAATTTTAAAGGACCAAAGGAAATATTGCATCGCTTAATTTCTACCATTGGCCGTGGTGGTACTTATCTGTTTAATGTTGGTCCCGACGGAAAAGGGAAAGTTCCCGAAATTGGTGTTGAATTTCTTGAAGAAACCGGGAAATGGATAAAAAAATATCCTCAGGTAATATACGGTGCCGGTAGTTCTCCATGGGGACATGCTTTTTCGTGGGGCGATGTAACTACACAAGGAAATTCGATGTTCCTCTCAGTTTTTGACTGGCCGCAGGATGGGAAACTTTATTTACCCGGAATGCAAAGCCATATTATTTCTGCACGTTTACTGAACGGAAATACTTCAAAAGAAATTTCTTTTAGTAGAAACAACGACTGGGTAGTATTTAATGTTCCTGGTAATCCTGCCGATACGCCTGTTTCAGTAATTGAATTGAAACTAGATACAGAAGCTAAAAATGCCAAAGTGGATACAACACTGGGTATCTATCCGAATATTAAAACCGAATTGTTAACTGAATTTGCCAAAGTTTCAGGTGCAAGGCAGGAATCAATTCGCTGGATGGAAAAGTTCGGCGAATGGAAACGCACAACTCAGGTAAGCAATTGGGAAGAAAATGGAAAAGTGGTATGGACGGTTAACGTGCTTAATCCCGGTTATTACTATTTGGATTTGAATTATAAAGGAGAAGGACGTTTGGTGTGGCATGCCGCAACCGACGAAGGCGTAATTGTGCAAAACCAGCAGGCGGCCACCGAAAAATACGAGAGCTATCCAATGGGTATTATCGGGTTTAAAACAACAGGAATACATTCGGTTACAGTATCTCTTGTTGAAGGTAGCCCGGAAACTTCCAGTTTGAAATCCATGGTGATAAAACCGATTTGGTAGTAATAAAACCGAACAAGTGTAAACGAATCATATTTAAAAGATGAAAAAGTTCAATTCAATAATTGCTGTTTTCGCAATAGCGTTATTTTTATTTAATAGCTGTACACCTAAAAGTGCGCAGGAAACCAATAGAAAACCAAATGTTATCATCGTAATGACGGATGATCAGGGTTACGGAGATTTAGGACATACAGGAAATCCGGTAATAAAAACCCCGACAATTGATGCATTTGCCAGCGAGGCAGTAAGCCTTACCAACTACCATGTGGGAACAACCTGCGCACCAACCAGGGCAGGCCTTTTAACCGGACGTAACTGCAACAGAAACGGAGTGTGGCATACCATTATGGGAGCATCTTCCTTAAACGGCGATGAGGTGACTCTGGCCGACGTATTCAAAGAAAATGGCTATAAAACCGGAATGTTTGGAAAGTGGCACCTGGGCGATAATCATCCCTCGCTTCCGAACGACAAAGGTTTTGAAGAGGCTTTTTACCTCGGCGGTGGTGGCGTTGGTCAAACGCCCGATTATTGGAACAACGATTATTTTGACGATACCTACATACGAAACGGAAAGCCAGAGAAAGTAAAAGGTTATTGTTCCGATGTGTGGTTTCGTGAAGCGATTAAATTTATTGAAACCCAAAAAGATGAACCTTTCCTTTGCTATCTGAGTTTAAATGCCCCGCATTCGCCTTTTAACGTTCCGGAAGAGTATTACAATATTTATAAAAACGACAGCACTATTTTAGAAAGTCAGAAGCGGTTTTATGGTATGATTACCAATATTGATTACAACTTCTCGAAATTACTGGCAAAGTTGGACGAACTGAAAATTGCAGATAATACCATTCTTATTTTTACTACCGATAATGGAACCTCCAATGGGTATAAAACAGATGATAAAACCGGAAAAATATACGGTTATAATGCCGGAATGCGTGGAACCAAAGCAAGCGAATACGATGGCGGACACCGAGTTCCTTTTATTATTCGATGGCCGAATGGTGGATTAACAGGTGGTGAAAAAATAAACGAACTTACGGCTCACGTAGATATGATGCCGACTTTAACGACACTGGCGGGAATCAATTTTACAGCGCAAAAAGTGCTGGATGGAACAGATTTAAGCAAGTTGTTATCGACAGGAGAAAAACTGAAGCATAGAATGTTGGTTACCGATACACAGCGTGTTCCATGGCCAATAAAGGGAAAACAAAGTAGTGTGATGGATGGCGCCTGGCGATTAGTAAACGGGAGTGAGCTGTATAATGTAAGCGATGATCCTGGTCAACAAAATAACGTGGCAGCCCTGTATCCTGAAAGGGTGGAAGAAATGAATAATTTCTACAATACCTGGTGGAGCGATGTTATTAAGGAAACAAAATACACTGTTATTGATTTGGGAGTTGATCCAATTGATGTGTTAACGTGTATGGATATTCATTCCAAGGGTCAACTCCCTAACTGGAATCAGGAAATGATACGAAAAGGAAATGCGCTAATTCCAGCAAACTTTTTAGTGAATTTTACGCAGCAAGGCAGGTATAAAATTAGTCTAAACCGGTGGCCGGAAGAAAGTGGTCTGGCCTTAGGAAGTGAGGCGAACGATACAGTAGATGCAACGGCTTATACCAATGCACGAGGTAAAGGGATGGCGTTAAAATTCAAAAAAGCATTTTTAAAGATTGGCGAGAAAGAATATTCGGTTAAGGTTGATAATGCTGAAAAAGCAGCATCCATTGAAATTGAAACAGAGAAAGGAAAAAACGACCTGACAGCCTGGTTCGAAATGGAGGATGGAACCTTAACAAATGCATTTTATGTTTATGTGGAAAAATTAAACTGAAATGAGATTTAGGATTCTTTATCTATTCTTAGTGTGTTTTGTTTGGACGGTTCAGGCGCAGGAACCATACGCAAAAGTATATGCCAAACGACAATTTTTACCATTCGATAAAAATGGGGATGAGGTTCTTGAAAAATCGGAGGTGAAAAACCGCTGGGAACAATTTAAAGCTTTTGATTCGAATGGCGATGAACTTGTTTCGTTGGAGGAGTACTCAAGAATTGATATTCCGTATTTGGAAACCCAGGGAGAAAAAAAACGAAATATAAAATATAAATCTACTCCGGAAGAGGATTTGTACCTGGATATTTATTACCCAACAAAACAAACTGAAAATAAATCGTTTCCTGTTTTAATTTATACACACGGTGGTGGTTGGTTTAATGGCAGTAAGGAAAACAGTACCAAAGGCCTATTCAAAGAAACTTTTGAAAATTTGGTGGAACAAGGTTTTGCAGTAGTCACGGTTAATTATCGCTTGACTCGCCATAAGTCGGTTGTTATGCGAGATTGTGTTGTAGATGTTATGGATGCCGTACGCTATCTTTCTAAAAATAATTCAGACTTAGGCTTGGATGTTAACCGTGTATATGTGTTGGGCGACTCAGCAGGAGGACAATTGGCACAAATGCTTACGCTAGCCGATCCTTTAAAATTTGAGGGAGACAAAGAATTATATGAATATAAATATAAAATAGTGGCAGGTGTTTCGTGGTACGGACCAAGCGACTTTACTCAAAGAGAATTGTTTGAGACGAATGACCCCACAAAAAATCCTGATCGCTTCTATGGCCGAATAATGAAGGTTGGAGCAGACTCTTTACAAAAGTATGCCTCGTTCAAGGAAATGAGTCCGGTGTATTATTTAACAGAAAATAGTGCACCAGTTTATATGTCGGCGGCCGAAAACGATACAACAATTCCAGTGGCACATGCCTATCATATGAAGGAAAAAGCCGACAGCATTGGAGCAAGGGTTGAATTGTTTACCGTAAAAAATGCCGGGCATAACTGGCGTAAAGTTGGGGGAGAAATAGAGCCATCAACGGATGTGATTATGCAAAAGACTATTGATTTTTTTGTGAAGAATAACTACTAAGAATAATCTATATGAAACTAACTAAAATGAGAAAAATACAGGCAATACTTTTTATTGCTATAATGTTTTTATTGTCTGTATTTAATGTACAAGCACAGGTTCCTGACGATGAGCAAGGATTACGCGCCGATTGGATGAGAGGAGCCTGGGGGCTGTTGTGGTTGCCGGAGACAACTTACAATGGGAAAATTGAAGGGGTAACGATTGATGAGTTCGTGGCTCAGATCGAAGCTATTAGAACCCTTGATTATGTTCAAATCGGACTGACTTGTCCTAATATCTATTCTCCTGTACACTCTGCTCCAAATGAAATTATTGAAAGTCTGTGGCAGGGGGACACAGATGACAACGGCGACCCGGTTAATCTGGTGGTTCCGCGTTCAACAGTAGATGATCCGTTTTTAAGTTGGCTTGTAGCACTTAAAGCAGCCGGATTGAAAGTAGAGGTATATGTGAATTCATACAATTTATTGGCACGTGACACAACGAGTATTCCGGATGATTATCCCGATATTTCTGATCGTTGGATGAATTGGTGTGATACAAGCTTAACAGCTCAGACTTTCATAAACAGTCAAGCGTACCATACCAATAGCACTGCGACCAGACGTCCGTATATGTTTTGCTATGCTGAGTTTATCCTTAAAGAGTATGCAATACGTTATGGGGATTTGATTGATGCCTGGTGTTTTGATTCGGCAGATAATATTATGGAGGATGAGTGTGGCGACGATCCTGCTTCTGACGATTTAAAAGATCAGAGAATATATCAAGCATTTGCCAATGCCGTGCATGCGGGAAATCCAAACGCTGCGGTTGCTTTTAATAATAGTGTGGGCGACAGGGTTGAAAATCCTTTTACTACAGCAACTTATTTTGATGATTACACTTTTGGACATCCGTTTGGTGGAGCAGGTAATATGGTTGAAAATGAGACTCTATACACATACAATTATCATGTAATTGAATGGATGAGAGATTATGCTGGCTCAGCTTTTTTAGATGATGACCGTGATTGGAACGATAATGTGGTTTCCCATTTCTTTCCCAAACAGAGCACCACTTCATGGAATTCCGGAGCAACTCCTTGCCTGACTGACGAAGAATTCGTGGAATGGAACAGTACAGGGATCATAGATGGAGGAGCCATAACCTGGGGAACGCCTCTCGTTATTGTCAATCTGGCTAATCCTGGTTACGATCTTACGCTTCAGGATTACGCGCTTACTCAGTTAACGCTGGCAGATAATGACCTGAAACAGTCTCAGAATTCGGGAATGCCAAATTGGTCCAGACAAGCCACTATACTTCCTGATGCTTATATAGGGCAGGCCTATTATTGTGAATTGGTTCAAGGTTATGATTTTTGGGATACGGATGAAGATGCTTCTGTCGTTTTAATCAATAACGATTCGCTACCTTCGTGGATGACGATTACAGAGTCAGTCACAACCCCCGGTAATTATGTATTGAGTGGTTTACCAACTGTTAGCGAACCAACGGATTATACTTTTAGTATCAGAGTAGAGGATGCTACCGAAGGAGTAACCAGAAAGGTGGATTTGCAAGTACTTGACAATATTTGTGATTTTGCGAATCCAGGAGATGGCTCCCCTGTTTGGTATGCTGATAGCTTAATATTTGAAAGTGCAGACATAGCAGAAATGTATTCTCAAGTTTTGGTTTTTGGTAAAGATTTTTACGATTTTGATGAAGAAGACGATCTAACAATTACAAAAAATGGAGAGTCTGACTGGCTTAGTATTACAGAGGTCGCTCCAGGGGTGTGGAAATTATATGGTACCCCTTCCGTATCAGACGAAGGTGTATATTCCGATACGCTTACCTTAAGTGATGGTACGCATTCGGTAGAGAGAATTGTAGAGATTACAGTTAACCAACCCATATTTGATTTATCGGATGATTACCTTAATGTGCAAATTCAGGCAACTGCCGATACCAACTACGGCGTTGATAGTATTGCAACCATGGTGTCTGATGTCATAACCGCTCCCGATGGCCTGTCCACTTTCCAGATTTCAGTGGATGTAACACCTGGGGCAGGTAAAGCCATATTGAGTGGCACTTCAGGTGGTCTTTCAACATCTCAAGCCTGGGGGCTTGGCGGTGATGGAAGAGATGCTACAAAAAGTAACCTTTTCTATGGAGATTCAACAGATTGGGTACAAATAGGAAATATTCAGGTATTAAATTTTAATGCTAACGGAGGAGATCTTTCGGAATCTGACTTTGAAGAGCTTTTAATGGATTCTGTTATCGTGGTGAACGCACAATCGGGAGGAGGTAAAGATGCAGTTGCATATACCGTCAATGTTGATACTACCGATCTTGGAAATGTTGCTACAAGTCCTGATACAATAGATGTTCCTAATGTGAGGCATTTCTCGCTAGGGGTTGGGGAAAGTGCTTATCCGATTAAAAACAAGTGGTCTGTGGAAGGACTTAGTGTAGCATATTCTCTGGGGACATTTTATTCGCTAAGTATAACATCAGAGAATGGGCAGGTTGACCAATCTCCAAATAACCAGTCAGCTTATAGGATGGGTACTGAAATTGAGCTTGTTGCTCTGCCTGATTTGGGATATGCATTTGAAGGCTGGAGTGGCGATACAATTGGGGCAACTATTAATGAAGATATTATAACTTTGAATATGGATGGCAATAAAAGTATTACCGCAATCTTTTCAAGTATTACCGGAATTACGCAAATTGAAAATTCATTCAATTACACCATTAGCCCGAATCCATCCAATGGAATTTTTAGTGTGGTTGTGGATGCAAATGCCATAGGTACTTACTCTGTTTATTCGATAAATGGTGTAGAGTTGATACAAGGGGCTATGAATGGCTCATTTGAACTTGATATGAGCACTTATGAAAAAGGCATATACCTGTTTAGAATCAAATTGAACGAGGAAGTGGATGTGAAAAAAATTATACTAAAATAATATGAGACATTTAACAGTTTTCTTTTTAATGTTTGTTTTTGCAGTTTTTGAGAGTGCAGGACAAAAACCCAATATTATTTACCTTATGGCCGACGACCAGAATGTTTTGTCGGTTGGCTGTTATGGTAATACTGAGGTATCCACACCACATCTGGATAAAATCGGTGAACAAGGGATTATTTTTTCTAATCACTACAATACAACATCTATATGTATGGCAAGCCGGGCAACCGTTTTTACCGGTATGTACGAGTATAAAACAGGTACAAATTTCGACCATGGAAACATGAAGCCGGAAGTTTGGAAGAAATCCTATCCCGTGCTGCTTCGCGAGGCTGGTTACCTCACAGCTTTTGCCGGTAAATTTGGTTTCGAAGTGGAAGACCTGGGTTTATGTGAAGATGACTTTGATATTTGGGGAGGCGCACCGGGACAAAGTTCTTACGTGACAAAGGAAAATGAATCGATGGAGAAATATGCGAAGGATTTTCCTCATTCTACTTTGTCGTATGGAGCGTTTGGGCAAGATGTAATTAAGGAAGCAGTAAAACAGGATAAGCCCTTCTGTTTATCCATTAGCTTTAAAGCTCCTCACCGGCCAGTAGCTCCTGATCCTAAATTTGACGATGTGTATGCCGGAAAAACCTTCACCAAACCCGCAAACTTTGGTCGGGAGGCTGGAGAACACATGTCGGAGCAAAGTAAACAGGGAAGGCAGTATACACGTTTCGAGGAGTGGCATTACGATACCGATTATGATGGTGTTATGGCAAAATATTACCAGCTTGTTTATGGAGTAGATGTGGCAGTTGGAATGATTTTGGAAGAGCTTGAAAAACAAGGTCTCGCTAATAATACGGTGATTATTTATACCAGCGACAATGGCTATATCTGTGGTTCGCATGGTTACGGCAGCAAAGTGCTGCCAATGGAAGAATCGTCGCGGGCTCCCTTAATGGTTTACGACCCACGAAGTAAAGTAGCCGGTAAAAAACTAAAATGTGCTGCACTTACCGGAAATATCGATTTTGCGCCTACTATTCTCGAACTGGCAGGAGTTGCAATTCCCAAAAATATGGATGGAGAAAGCCTGGTGCCTCTCTTAAAAAATCCGAATAAGGATATTCACAAACAGCTGGCCTTTATTAATGCCTGGGGCTCAGTGCCCACACAAAGTCTTACATGCCTTACAAAAGAATGGAAATACACCTACTGGTGGTATGGAAACGATAAAATGAAACCTACCGAAGAATTGTACAATTTAGAAAGTGACCCGCTGGAATTGAACAACCTGGCTAACGATACTGAAACAAGTACCCGGCTTAGGGAAATGCGCACTAAATACGATGAGGAGCTGGAGAAATGGAAAAGCGAGGCTGTGAATTATAATTATTATCAACAATACGGTACTTTATTCGACAGGTCAATTTCCTGGGAACAAAAAGTATTTACAAAAAATAAAAACACAAATGAAAACAATCATTAAGTTTCTTTTCGTTAGTTTTCTATTAATAGGTTTTACAAACCTTAAAGCACAAGAGAAGAGGAATCAACCCAACATCATTTTCATCTTTGCCGACGATTGGGGATATGGGGACCTTAGCTGCCACGGGAGTGCGTTTGTAAAAACCCCACATATCGATAAAATGGCAAGCGAAGGCATAGATTTTTCGAATTTTACAGTTAACAGCCCGGTTTGTTCTCCTAGCCGTACTGCTGTAATGACTGGTCAATTCCCTGCCAGACAATGTATTCATCAGCATTTTCAGGGAGTGAAAGCACACATCAATAGAGGTATGCCCGACTGGATGGATGTGAAAGGAATGTCGTTGCCGCGTGAATTACAAAATGCAGGCTATGTTACAGGTCACTTTGGAAAATGGCACCTGGGATCAGATAAAGGAATGCCCACCGAAGACCAATACGGTTACGATGAGTATGCAACCTTTAATGGCTCAGGAACCATTGAAATCCCCAAAGCTGGTTCTATTGGCGTTGATTATGCAGAGAAGTTCATCGAAAAACATAAAGACCAGCCTTTTTTTATCAACTTATGGCTCCACGAGGCGCATCTGAATCATTATCCTCAGGAACGTTTTATGAAGCAATTCAGCTATTTAAACGAACAAGAGCAAGTGTATGCATCAATAATTGCCGAAGGAGATGAAGCGGTAGGTAGAATACTAAATCTTTTGCAAAAGCTAAATATTGATGAAAATACCCTGGTTATTTTTGCAACCGATAATGGTCCGGAATGGGAAGGTACACCTGACGAAAAAGAAAAAGGTGATGGTTTAGGAAAATATTACTCAGTAGGAAAAACCGGTGGGCTAAAAGGACAAAAACGCTCCCTTTTTGCGGGCGGTGTGCAGGTTCCTTTTATTGTACGATGGCCCAATCGTACTCCACAAGGGAAAGTGGATAACACATCGGTAATTACAGCAGTGGATTTGCTTCCAACATTTTTCAAAATTGCCGGTATTGAAGCGCCGAAGGATTATCTGCTGGATGGCGAAAATGTGTTGGCAGCATTCGAGGGAAAGGGATTTAAACGCATGAAACCTATTTTCTGGGAATGGAAGGGAGGCACGAGCAAAGAATATACATGGCCAACCCTTGGAGTTCGGTATGGCGACTGGAAGCTGGTTGTTGATATCTCCAGAGAGAAAAAAGAATTGTATAACGTGGCCAACGATTGGGCAGAGAAGGAAGATTTAGCAGAAAGTAATCCCGAAAAACTGGCGGAGCTGTCGCAAATGGTTGAGGCATGGAAGCTGTCCTTGCCCACAAAGCCAAGAGAACACTGTTTGTCACCTGCAAGAAAGAACAAATAACAGAACATTATTAAACTTAAACTAATACCTATGATTAATCGAGTGTTTGCATCATTGTTTGTAATTATCTTTTTTAGTTGCAATACAATTGCACAGCCAAACTGGGAGCATATGAATGCTTCAAAAGCCGATGCAAAAGAGGCGTTTAACGATGCCAAATACGGCATGTTTATCCATTGGGGTTTATATTCCATTCCGGGCGGAGTTTGGAAGGGTAAAAAGATGGAAGAGCTGCGCGGTCCAAGAGTGGCCGAATGGATTCAATTTGGTGCGCAAATTCCTCGTGACGAGTATGCTCAGTTGGCCAAAGAATTTAATCCTACCGAATTCGATGCGGATGCCATTGCAAAACTGGCTTTCGATGCAGGTATGAAATACCTGGTAATCACATCGAAACACCACGATGGCTTTGCCATGTACGATTCAGAAGTGAGTGAATATGATATCATGGATGCGAGTCCTTATAAAAAAGACATTGTTAAGGAACTGTACGATGCCTGTAAAAAATACGGTATTGATTTTGGATTGTACTATTCGCATAATATTGATTGGATGGACGGCAACGATTGTGGTTACAACGAATTAGTAGAAAGTGGCTTACCTATAAGCGACCGTGCAAAATTGAAGATGGGGCGTAACGATTGGGATCCCAGCCCAAATACTTTTTCGGAATACCTCGAAAATAAAGCTTATCCGCAGGTGAAAGAAATTCTGGCAAAGTTTCCCGATATGACTACTTTATGGTACGATTATCCTCGATATGTAACACCAGATCAAAGTATGAAGTTTTATAAACTCGCCTACGATTTGCAGCCCAATTTATTGGTGAACTCAAGGGTGGGTAACGATTTAGGCGATTTCGATATTCCGGGAGACAATAAAATTCCTGCCGATCATTTGTCCATTACCAAACCCTGGCAAACCGTTGGAACAACAAATAATTCATGGGGATATAAATCGTACGATCACGATTGGAAATCGGTAAAGGAATTGATTTTTTGGTTAACCGAAATTGTGAGTAAAGGTGGTAATTATATGCTGAATATTGGACCAAAATCTTCAGGAGAAGTGCCAATCAATTCGGTAAATAATTTGTTGGAAGTAGGCAAGTGGTTAAAAGTAAACGGCGAAGCTATTTATAGTACCCGCAAATGGAAAGTAACTCACGAAGGCCCTACCAAACTGGATATGAGTGGAACAAAAGCCCGCGAAGAACAAGGATTTAAAGCAGAATTTACTCCGCAGGATTTTTGGTTCACCCAAAAGGAGAACGAATTGTTTGTGATAGCCTTTGAATATCCGGAAGAGAAAATTCTTATTAAGAGCCTGAGCAGAGATGCCGTTGGAGAAATAAAATCGCTGGATATGCTTGGTAATCAAAAAAAACTGGATTGGAAACAAACCAACGAAGGATTGGAAGTAATCATCGGTTCTGAACGTACGGATCCTAATGGTTACGCGCTTAAAATTGGATTGTAATGGCGATAAATCGCAAATAACAATCTCATTACCCCTTTATCGGTCGATAGTTCCTCTCTTGGGGGAGCTCCCGATAGAATGAAGGATAAAAATTTTAGTCAGTTGAAACAGGCTGAAAGTCTGAAAGAATTTGAAAAATTAAATGTGCTGTTTATGAGAAGATTGTTTAAGTCTGACATCGGCAACAAAAAAAACAGATAATGAAGATATTCGTTTTAATAATTTTGAGTTTTATTACTTCGTTTCAGGGAGCTTTTGCTCAAGGAAACGAGATAAACATTTATGTTTCTCCATTGGGAAATGATTCCAATTCCGGAACAAAAGACCTTCCTTTTGCCAGTATTGAAGGGGCAAAGATGTATGTTCGACAGATTAAGTCTTCAACCCAAAACAACATTACAGTTTGGCTGCGCGGAGGAACTTATAAATTAGACGAAACGCTTGTGTTTGGTTTGGAAGACTCAGGCGAAGGAGAACAAATAATCAGCTACAAAGCCTATCCCGGAGAAACACCTGTACTGAGTTCCGGTTACGAAATTAATGGGTGGGAAAAAGTTCAGGGCACACTCCCTGGCTTGCCAAAGGCAGCTCAGGGCAAGGTAATGGTTGCCACGGTTTCAGGAAGTTTTCGCACGCTTTACGATGATGATGGACGCTTGCCACGCGCGCGGTCAGCAATGTTTATTCCATTGGAAGGAGGTAGTCGCAACCAAATTAAATGTCCGGAAGGCTTGTTGAAAGATTGGGAAAATGTGGAAGATATGGAAATGGTGGTTCGTCCGCATCATGCCTGGATTATGAATGTTTTGCCACTTAAATCGGTTGATGTGGAAACGCAGGTTGCTACCACCAGCATTGATGCCACTTACGCTATGAATTTCCTGCATTTCTTGAAAACTACAGAATCTTGCTGGTTAGAAAATGCCCTTGAGGAACTCGACGAACCGGGAGAATGGGCATTGAATACACAAGAAGGTAAGGTATATCTTTGGCCCAGGAGCGATTCTCGGGTAGTGGCTCCACTATTAAACGAGCTTGTCCGTGTTGAAGGGAATATCGATTTTGAAGGATCAGAAGATACCCCGGTTCGCAACCTGTGTTTTAGCGGCCTCACCTTTAAACACGGCGAACGTTATACTCTAAATACAGATGATGCTGGTTTGCAACACGATTGGGATATGCTGGATAAGGACAACGCTTTGCTTCGTTTTCGTGGAGCAGAGAACTGTGCCATAGAAAAGTGTCATTTTCTTGACAGTGGAAGTGGTGCAATACGTATTGATCTTTACGGGCAAAATAATAAAATAATGGGTAACCACATCGAACATTTGGGTGGGGGAGGTATCCTGCTCTGTGGTTACGGCCCGGGAACCAAGGATGTGAACAAAAACAATTTGATTTACAACAACAATATTCATCATGTAGGCGAAATATATTGGCATTCACCCGGAATTTTTCTGTGGCAAAGTGGTGAAAACCGCGTGGCAAATAACCTTATCCACCATACAAACTATACGGGATTAATCCTTTCGGGCTGCATGACTGATTTTTTTCAAAAAAAGGGAGGCCGCGAACTGGCTCGAACACTCAGAGGGAATGAAATAGGAGAGATACCGGCCAAACCAACATTTCAGGACGTTAGCCCATTCCTGCACACACAAAACAATCTGATTGAATACAACGAAATTCATCATGTGATGGAAAAAATGGGCGATGGAAATGCCATTTATATACGAGGAGCAGGTTCCAATAATGTTTTCCGCAGAAATTATATTCACGACCTGGTTGCGGCCATGATTATGCAATGTGCCATTCGCACCGACGGAGGGCAAATGGACACCTACTTTACCGAAAACCTGATTTACCGATGTACTTCCCAGGGGATTATGATAAAGCTCAATAACCATTGCGAAAACAATATTGTTGCCGACATCATTGAACCACCCCGCGGCTATTATTTGTCGTTGCGTGAGGGACCTATGACGGGAGCAACCATTCAGCGAAATATATTTTATTCGTCGAAAAAGGTTGTAGAATTTATTAGCGAGCTGGCGCCGGGAAAAGCTTCGTCAACGGAGGATGCCCGTGGCAGACCAATTGCCAGAGCCATTGAGGCCGATACCGATTACAACATTTACTTTTGTAAAGCGGATAACAGGCTGGGCGAATCGTTTTTAAAAGAGCAACAAGACAAGGGCATCGATGCCAACAGCTTGTCGGTAGATCCTTTGTTTGTTGATCCTGAAAATGGAGATTTCAGATTTAACCCGGATTCTCCTGCCTTGAAGATGGGAATTGTTCCAATTGATGTATCTGAAATAGGTTTACGCGTCGAACAATAAGTATGGTTGCAAATGAACAATGGTTAGCGGGTATCTACTTGAACTTCGAATCAAGCTGGCGCAATGCACCCATGCATAATAATTCCGGGAGAAGCTTATGTTTACTTTTGCATATTGAGTTTTAGTTGCTTCCATTTCTCTTAAAGTAGATGTTAAAACAAATCAGACGGTAAGCGAAAAACAGTCTCGTATTGCAAGTTAAAAGTTGATTTTGCTGTAATCTGAACGGTTTTTTTTTGCCTGATGTATGATTTGAAACACAAAAGCTTGATTTAAGAAAGCATTAGTTGGATTTGAGCAAGCGCTAAAACTGTTTTTTGTCGAACTTTACATTAGATTTTTAGCTGTTAAGCTCAGGTTGTTCTTGTTTCTATAAAATGAATGTATAGAATTGAATGATCTACATAGTTGAAATGTATCCCGGCGGCCTGGAATCAGTCACGTCTTATTTCTTTGAAAATAAAAAGCACAATAAGATGAAATTACTATGTAAATACCTTTAGAAAAATAAAATCTGCTGGTATTTACCGGTGACACAATAAAACTAAACCAATGAAGCTACAATTATTCTTAATTTTTGCACTGATAGCAGGATATGTTTGCCGTGCTTCTGGAACTACAGCGGTAATAAAAGCCTGTTTCCATATTTCATTTATAGGCTCAGACGATTGGTTGGGCAAACGAAACAAAGCTATTGCTCCATTTGTAACAGCGGAGCGGGCTCGTGATGCTGTAAGATATTTATTGTGCAGAAGATAGCAGTGTTGGTGAAAAATGCTGGAAAAATTACACAACGATAGAGCAGAAATCAACAACCGGATTATAAACCCATAATTTGCCGGGTCAGAGAATGGGAATTTCATGTTTTATCAGGATTATCAGCTTGCAAAATAGAGATTGCTTCAATCGGTTTTTATGCAATTGGGTTTACGAATAACAACGAAAAAAAGTACAGAAAATGAAGTATATAAGTGTATTTGTTATGGTCTTCCTATTGGGAGGAATGACCGTACAAGGTCAGATTAAACCAAGCTGGGAGTCGCTATCTCAGAATTACCAGGTTCCCGAGTGGTTTGTGGATGGCAAGATTGGGGTTTGGTTTCATTGGGGTATTCCTTCTGCAACCGGCGAGGATCGACCCAACGACGGCTCGTGGTATGGCCGTAATATGTATGGCGGAAATAATAAAAATGCCCAGGCATTGTGCGCGTGGCACACCAAACGTTACGGTCCTCCGGAAGAGTTTGGTTACGAAAAACTTATTCCTCTCTTTAAAGGAGAAAATTGGGATCCTGATGCCTTGGTGGCTTTTGTTAAAGATAATGGAGCGCGCTTTATTATGCCAGTGGCTTGCCATCACGATAACTTTGATTTGTACGACTCATCGCATCCATGGAATTCGGTGGATATGGGGCCACATCGCGATGTGCTGAAAGAATGGAAAGAAGCCGCAACAAAATACGAACTTAAATTTGGCGTATCTACACATTTGTATTGGTCGCCGGGCTGGTGGCGTCCTGCCCGAAAATATCAGAAAGAGGGAACCTTGGAGTGGAAGCTTTTTAATATGGATTACGATGAGAACAATTACAGCAGCCAGGATAGCTGGAACGAACACTGGTATGAACGGTGCTGGGAGATCATAGAAAAATACGACCCCGACATGTTTAACAACGATGCTCCTTTCCCTGATGAAACAAAAGGTAAGGGCTTGGGCGTTAAATTGTTTACGTCATACATTAACCGCGATTTAAAGGAAAATAACGGCAGGCAAACGGTTGTGCTTTCTTTTAAAGATAAAACAGTAGACCGCTCGGCTTTTACCTATAATCTCGAAAGAGGAGGGGCAGGTGAAATAAAGCCTGAGACCTGGATGTGGGCTACCGATCTTTCCGGAAACTGGTTCTACCGCAAAAATGCAGTAAATAAAATGAGTGTTCCGGTAATGGTTGCAAACGCAGTTGATGCCATCAGTAAAAACGGTGTGGTTATGCTCAATGTGGCGTTAAAAGGCGATGGTACAATTCCTGAAAAACAAATTGACTACTTGACTGCTTTTGGCGATTTTCTAAAAATTAATGGCGAAGGAATTTACGGCACCCGCCCGTGGAAAATATTTGGCGAAGGGCCTTTAGAGGTGAAAGATGGACGTCAGGGAGAAAACCATAGCGACTATTCTCAGGAAGATATCCGTTTTGTAACGAAGGATGGTGTGCTTTATGCCTTTGTATTGGCTCCTCCCACACAAGATATTGTAATAAAAGCATTGGCAGAGGGAGGATTACTCGAAGAGGAGATTACCCAAATTGATTTGATGGGGAGCACTCAGAAAATTAAATGGGAACAATCCTTAGACGCGTTAACCATTTTTTTACCTAAAACATTGCCGGGTGAATTTGTTAATGGCTTTCGGATAACAACCAACAAGTCAAAACGTTAGAATGTAACGGTAAACGAATTAAAGACCCAACTTGGTCACGATAATTATACCTAAATTTTAAACAGATGACTAATCAAATTCTGAAAATAACTTGTTTTGGTTTTGCACTGCTCTTTTTTCTTTCTCCAACAGCTTTAAAGGCAAAAGAAAAACCAAACGTAATTATTGTGATCACCGACGACCAGGGAACCGGAGACCTGGGATGTATGGGAAATCCCTACATAAAAACTCCAAACATCGATAAATTTTATAGCGATGCGGTTCGTTTTACCAATTATCATGTTTCAACCACCTGTGCCCCAACTCGCGGTGCTTTAATGAGCGGAAGGCACACCAACCGGGTGAATGTTTTTCATACCATTACCGGGCGTTCGCTTCTTTTCGACGACGAAGTTATCTTACCTCAGATATTTGCTCAAAATGGCTACACTAACGGCATGTTTGGCAAGTGGCATTTAGGCGACAACTACCCTTACCGCCCCGAAGACAGAGGCTTTCACGAGGTAGTGCGACATGGCGGCGGCGGCATTACTCAAGGTCCCGATTACTGGTGGAACGATTATTTCGACGATACCTACTGGCACAACAGCGAGCTGGAGAAATACGAAGGATATTGTACCGATGTATTCTTTTCTGAAGCGTTGGATTTTATCGAGCAAAATAAGGATAATCCATTCTTCTGTTACATTTCGACCAATGCGCCGCACAAACCCTGGAATTTGCCCGAAGAATATTACAATATTTATAAAGACGACGATAATATTGAAGAACCCTACAAGCGATTTTATGGAATGATTACCAATATCGACGATAACTTTAAACGCTTGGAAGAGAAACTGGAGGCTCTTGACTTAACTGAAAATACCATTCTAATTTTTACTACCGACAATGGAACCGCAGGTGGTAACAAAGTTTACGATGCTGGATTACGGGGAAGTAAAGGAAGCGTGTACGAAGGTGGACATCGAGTGCCTCTTTTTATTCGTTGGCCCAACGGACAGTTAACCGGTGGAAAAGACATTCACCAACTAGTTGCGCATTACGATTTACTTCCCACTTTTGTCGATTTGCTTGGCTTTAATTTTAACCCGGCAAAACCACTCGATGGCAAGAGTTTAAAACCACTGCTTTACAACTCAAATACCAACTGGGCGAATCGTATTTTGTACATGGATACCCAACGTTTGCAAAACCTTATAAAGTATAAAACTTATACGGTAATGGACGACAACTGGCGCTTGGTTAACGGAAACGAGTTGTACGATATGCGCGTCGACAGGAGTCAAACAACAAATGTTATCAAGGAAAATCCAGAAGTGCTTGCCCGCCTGGCAGAAGGGTATGAAAAGTGGTGGCAATCCATCATGGCCGAAGGGCCTAACGAACGGTATGGGTACATAAAAGTGGGTTCTCCAAAAGAAAATCCAAGCCGTATTTCTGCCCACGATATGTTTACCGGTAAACA